>NZ_JAELXR010000012.1:0-154154 GCF_016427455.1 Hymenobacter miniatus | reverse complement strand
TTGGCGCTGGACGCGGCCGGCGGGCTGCTTTACGTGGCCGACCAGTACGTGGGCACGGGCGGCATCCTGCGCTTCACCACGGCCGGCGCCAGCCGCACCGTAGTAGTGCCCGCCACGGCCGGTGCCACCTACAACGGCCTGGCGCTGGCCCCCGCCAGCGCCGCGCCGGTGGTGGTTACCAGCACGGGGACCACGGCCTTTGTGGAGGGGAATAACGTGACGTCGACCCCTGTGGTCATCGACGCCGGGGTGACCGTGAGCGACGCCGATAACACCACGCTGGCCTCCGCGACGGCCACTATCTCGGGCAATTTCCAGTCGGGCAGCGACGTGCTGGCCTTTACCAATACCAACGCTACAGTATATGGCAACGTGGTGGGCAGCTACAACGCCGGCACGGGCGTGCTGACCCTGACCTCGGCCGGGGCCACGGCCACGCTGGCCCAGTGGCAGAGCGCGCTGCGCGCTGTCACTTATACCAATTCCTCCGATACGCCCAACACGGCCACTCGCACGGTGAGTTTTGTGGCCAACGACGGCGCTTTGAGCAGCACGGCAGCCACCAAAAACGTGAGCGTACAGGCCGTGAACGACAACCCGTTTGTGTTCACCGGCGTCACCACAACGGTGTATACGCACAACATTCCCGGTCCTTCAACGCCCGTGGCCGTGGACCCCAACGTGACCGTGAGCGACGCCGACAACGCCACGCTGGCCTCCGCGACGGCCACTATCTCGGGCAATTTCCAGTCGGGCAGCGACGTGCTGGCCTTTACCAATACCAACGCTACAGTATATGGCAACGTGGTGGGCAGCTACAACGCCGGCACGGGCGTGCTGACCCTGACCTCGGCCGGGGCCACGGCCACGCTGGCCCAGTGGCAGAGCGCGCTGCGCGCCCTCACTTACGTCAACACGGCGAACATCCCAAACACCGCTAACCGCACGGTTACGTTTACCGTGAACGACGGCAGCAGCGGCAGCAACACGGCCTTCATAGCGGTATCCTTCACGCTGGTGGTGGCCGCCCCGGTAGTGAGCACACCGGCCAATGGCAGCACCATCGGCACCGCCACGCCCACTTACAGCGGCACGGCGCCGGCCGGCACCACGGTCACGGTGTTCGTCGATGGCAGCGCCATTGGCACAGCCACGGCTTCGGCGGGCGGTAGCTGGACGCTGGTGCAGCCGTCGGGACTCACGCAAGGCAGCCACACGGTGCGGGCCGTGGCCGCCGCGGCCGGCACCAACAGCCCCAGCAGCGCCACCAACAATTTCACGGTGGACACCGTGCCGCCGGCCGCCCCCGTCGTGCTGGCGCCGGCCAATGGCAGCACCACGAACAACGCCACCCCCATTTACAGTGGCACGGCCCCAGCCAACAGCACGGTGACGGTGTACGTGGACTTGACGTCCATCGGCACGACCCCGGCCGATGCTGCGGGCAACTGGACCTTCACGCAGCCCACGGCCCTGGCCCAGGGCAGCCACACGGTGAAAGCCCGGGCCAGCGATGCCGCTGGCAATAGCAGCGTCGATAGCAACACCAACACGTTCACGGTGGACCTGGCGGCGCCCACGGCGGCCATCAGCAGCACGGCCAGCAACCCGACCACTTCCTCGCCCATCCCAGTCACGGTGACGTTCTCGGAAAGCGTAACGGGCTTCACGGCGGCCGGCGTGACGGTGGCCAACGGCACCGTCTCGGGCTTTGGCGGCTCGGGCACTACCTATACCTTCAATGTGACGCCGGCCGCCGCGGGCTTGGTGACGGTGAACGTGCCCACCAACGTGGCCCAGGACGCAGCCGGCAACGGCAACACGGCCGCGCCCCAGTTCAGCATCACCTACAACTTGCCGACGGCCACGGTTGTGTCCGTGACGCGCCTCACGCCCTCGCCCACGGCCACGGCCCAGGTGAGCTACCGGGTGACATTCTCGGGCAGTGTGACGGGCGTTAGCGTGTCGAATTTTGCGCTGACAACCGCCGGGGTTTCCGGTGCCTCGCTTGCCAGCGTGAGCGGCTCGGGCACCACCTACACGGTGGTGGTGAACACGGGCACCGGCGACGGCACCCTGCGCCTGGACGTGAGCAGCGCGGCGGGCATCAGCCCCACCATCACCAACGTGCCCTTCACCACGGCCGCCGCCTACACCATCCAGAAAAATTTCACCAGCCCGGTGCTCAGCATCCAGGGCATGGGCGGGGCCGGCACCGACGTCACGGCCTTTGTCGACCAGGTACAGGTGCTGCAGGGCGGCACGCCCCGGACCAACGCCCTCCTGAACAGCAGCTTCGAGACTTACAGCAGCCTCAACTTCGGCAACTACGGCTACAATCCCACCGGGGCCGTCTGGACATTCCTGAACGGGTCGGGCATTGCCTTGAATGGCAGCGCTTTCGGTGCTCCCACTGCCCCGGACGGCAGCGCCGTGGCGTTCCTGCAGAATGCCGGCAGCGAAGCCCGCCAGGCCCTGGCCGTGCCCACGGGCACCTACCAGGTGAGCTTCCAGACCAGCCAGCGGGTGTGCTGCTCGACGCAGGACCAGGTGGTGAACGTGTACATCAACGGCGTATTTGTGGGCACCATTCAGCCTACCAACACCGGCGGCTATACCACTTTCACCTCGAGCAGCTTCAACGTGACGGCGCCGTCGCTCACGACGAGCATCAGCAGCACGGCAACCAACCCCACGGCCATTTCGCCCATTCCCGTCACGGTAACTTTCTCGCAGAGCGTAACGGGCTTCACGGCGGCCGGCGTGACGGTGGGCAACGGCACCGTCTCGGGCTTTGGCGGCTCGGGCACTACCTATACCTTCAATGTGACGCCGGCCGCCGCGGGCTTGGTGACGGTGAACGTGCCCGCCAACGTGGCCCAGGACGCCAATAACACCGGCAATACGGCGGCCCCGACGTTCAGCATCACCTACGCCCCCATCACCCAGGTGGTGTGGAACGGCAGCGTGAGCACCGACTGGTACACGGCCGCCAACTGGACCGGCGGCCTGCCCACGGCCACCCTCGACGCCCTGATTCCGGCCGGCGCCCCGCGTTACCCGCTCATCGCGGCCGGCACCGCCACCGCCAAAACCCTGACCCTGGCCGCTGGTGCCAGCCTGGCCCACAGCGGCGGCACCCTCGACCTAAAAGGCAACTACGTAAACAACGGTACCTTGACGGCTACCGGCGGCACCTTCGCGCTGACCGGTGCCGCCAGCCAGGCCGTGGGCGGCAGCGCCCTGAGCACCTTCTGGAACCTGAGCGTGGGCGCCAGCGGCGCCAGCCTGAGCGGCCCGGCCGCCGTGCAGCGCGTGCTCACCCTGACGGGCAGCCTGGCCACCGGCGGCCAGCCGCTCACGCTGCTCTCAAGCGCCGCGGGCACGGCCCTGGTGGTGAACAGCGGCGGGGTGGTGACAGGCACGGCCACCGTGCAGCGCTACATCGACCCGAGCCTGAACCCCGGTCTGGGCTACCGCCACTACTCGGCTCCGGTGAGCAACTCGACGGTAGCCGACCTGGCCACCAGCGGCTTCGCGCCGGTGGTGAACTCGGTGTACAATTCCTCGGCCACGCCCACGCTCGAGACGCCTTTCCCCACCGTGTATGGCTACGACCAGAGCCGCCTCACGCTGAGCAACAACCTCAGCGCCTTCGACAAGGGCTTCTTCTCGCCCGCCACCCTGAGCGACCCGCTGGCTGTGGGCCGGGGCTACACGGTCAACATCGGGGCCTCGCAGCTGGTGGACTTTGTGGGCACGCTCAACAACGGCAACTTGCCGCTGGCCCTGAGCCGCAACGCCGGGCCAACGGCCGCCGATGCCGGTTGGCAGCTGCTGGGCAACCCGTACCCGGCGCCGCTCGACTACTCGCTGGTGGCCCCGGCCGACCGCACCAACCTCGACGCGGCCGTGTACGTGTTTGAAAGCACGGCCCAGTACGCGGGCCAGTACCGCAGCTACGTGAACGGCGTGGGCGGCAACCCCGTCATTCCCGCGGGCCAGGGCTTCTTTGCCCGCGTGAGCGCCGGCCAGACCAGCGGCACGCTCACGTTCCGCAACAGCCAGCGCCTCACCAGCTTCGACGCGACGCCCGTGCGCCGCGGCACCTCAGAAACCCGGCCGCTGGTGCAGCTGACGCTGCGCGGGGCCACGGGCGCGGCGTCCGACGAGGCGTACGTGTACTTCGAGGCCGGCGCCACGGCCGGGGTGGACGCGCACTACGACGCCGTGAAGCTGCCCAACACCACGGGCCTGAACCTGGCCTCGGTGGCCGCCGGCACGCAACTCGCCATCAACGGCCTGCCCACCGGCAGCACCACCACCGTGACCGTGCCGCTCGCCGTGGCCGTGCCGGCCCCGGGCACCTACACGCTGCGCGCGGCGCAGGTGCTCAACTTCCCGGCCGGCGCCCAGCCCTTCCTGCGCGACCTGCAACTGGGCACGCTCACCGACCTGAGCCTGACGCCCGCCTACACCTTCACCCAGAACGCGGCCGCCACCCCCCCGCGCTTCGAGCTCGTCTTCGGGGCCCAGCAGGTGCTCGGCACGGCCTCGGCGTCCTTGGCCGCCCAGGTGGCCTTGTTCCCCAACCCGGCCAGCAAAGCCGTGTTTGTAGAGCTGCCCGCCAGCCTGCGCCGCACCGCCACCACGGCCGCGCTGCTCGATGCCGTGGGCCGCGTGGTGCTCACGCAGGCGCTGCCCGCCGGCGTCGCCACCCACACGCTGCCGCTCACCGGCCTGGCCAGCGGCGTGTACTCGCTGCGCCTGCAAACCGAAGCCGGCGTGGTGGTGAAGAAGCTGGTGGTGGAATAAGCCGCTGAGAATTGTTTAAAAAAAGCCCCGGCCTTCCATGCCGGGGCTTTTTTGTGGTGCTGTGCAACCGGCAGGGAGGCTGGCCGGTCTAGCGCATATCCACCTTAACTAGCCCTCGATATGTTCTCTGGATTACGTCTTGCCACATTGTTTGCTTTGGCCCTCAGCAGCTTCAGCGCCTGCCAGCGCAACGACGACGTTGCGCCCGTTTCAGAGGTAGGCGAATGGCGCCTGACCGTGAGTGGTGGGGGCACCACCGGCAAAATGGAGGCCTTGCCGCCCACCCAGGATACTCGGCTGGTATTGGAGGCCGACCGCCACTACGTCCGGTACTACAACGGCCTGCTGCTGGAACGAAATACCTACGAGCTGCGCACCGTGCAGCGCAGCCCCGACGGTCCCGCCGAAAAGGTGCTGTTCATGAAGTCAACCAATTCGCCTGACGGTCAGGCCTTCGAACACCAAGAAATCATCACCTCCCTCACGGCCACCAACATGGAGCTCACCACCGGCGGCGGCTGCGCCATCAACGGTGTGTACGAGCGAGTGCCGTCGGGAACGGCCGTTTGCGGAGTCAACCCCTGATACCGCAGGCCGAGCGCCGCACCTCAGCCAATCGGATAGAAAAAGCCCCGGCTGCACGCGCTGCCGGGGCTTCCCTGTGGGTTCGGTTACTTATTCGGCTTCTTTCTCCAGCAGCTGCAGCAGCTCGTCGGCGGCGTTTTCGATGTCGCGGTAGCCTTGCTGGGCGGCGCGCTCCTTGGCGGCAATCAGGCCGTCGCGGTGCACGGTGTTGAAGTCGCCGTAGGGGAAGTGGTAGCGGCCTTTGGTGTCGGCGCCCTTGCTGGTGTCGAGGCCCAGGTGCCAATTGGCGTACTCTTCCATCTCGTGTTTTGCGAGAAAGGCGTTTTCCTTAGACGTGTCGGGGTTGTGCTGGCGCCAGTGGCCTGCGTCGTTCTTGATTTTGCCGTCCTGAATGAGGCGGCGGGCGTAGGCCACAGCCTGGGGATTGAGGGAGGTGCTCATAGCTGGCGGGGAAAGGAAGTGAGAAGATGCACTTTCCTACGCACCGCCCTCAGTGGGGTTCCCAGTGCTCAGCTTTTGCCGTGAATGAGGTACTTGGTTTGGTTGAAGCTGTAGCCCACCGACAGCACCATGCGCCCGGCGCTGGCCGGGTGGTCGGTTTCGGCAGTGTACACGGGCAGTTGGAAGTTGGTATTCAGCGACAGGTTTTTGTAGTAGAAATCCAGCCCGGGGCCCAGCAGGGCGTTGTTCATGGCGTGCTCGCCGGTGAGGCGGCCGTCGAGCATTTCGCCGTCGGTTTTCTCATAGAAAAACTGCGCCGAGGGGTACACCTGCCAGTTTTCGCCCAGCGGCAGGCGGTAGAACAGGTTGGCAAACGTGGCCGTGCTGGGCGCCAGGCTGTTTCGGAACCGGTTTTCCGTCGAGAGGCGGTAGCTGCTGTTCACGCTCAGCCCCAGGCTGCGGTAGCTGCCAATGTAGTTGGCGTACACAAAGCCGTCGGTGGTGCCGGTGCCCACCTGGTTGAGCAACGGGTAGCGCCGGCCCTGGGCGTTCTGGCGGGTGAACTCGCCGGTGGGCAGCTTCGCGCCGCCGCCCACGATGAGCCGGCTCTGCACCCCGGCCGTTTCGATGGCCCGAATGAGGTGGTAGCCGGCAAACACCGTCACGTCGCCCAGCCCGGAAGCGTTGAGCTGCCGGCCGTTTATCTGCGAGGTGTTCATCACGTAAGGCACAAAGGCATTGAGTTCCACGCGCTGCGCCAGAAAGTATTTGCCGCGCAGCTCGGCCACCCGGAAGACTTCGAAATCGTTCGGGTTGCCGTTGTGGTTGTGCGCGTAGCCGTCGTCGCCGTTGGCCGGCGAAGGAAAAAACGGCCGCGCCCCGGCCGGAAAAAACTGCGGCGACTGCCCGTACTGCCGGTAGCCGTTGAAAACGCGGTAGCGGTGCATCAGGCTCAAGCCGCTCTGGTTGTCGTAGGGCGTGATGCCCATGAAGCACCCGCAGATGTCGCACGCGCGGCCCGGAGCGGGCGCCAGCAAGGTGGCGCCCGCCACTAGCAGGAAAAAAAGTCTCATGCCGCCGGCCCTAGTTGGCGTGGATGTGCCCCACCGAAAACACGTTCGCCTGAATGTTGTCGGCGATGCGGGCGGCCGTGGTGCCGCCCATCACGTTGTAGGTGCTGGCAAAGCTCACCAGCGGGCCCGGGGCCTTGCCGAACATATTGGCCACTTCCACCAGCATGTGCACCTCGGGCTTGTGGTCGCGGGCAATGATGAGCTTGGACGTGGTGAACGGCACTGTCACGGTCCGGATGGTATTGGTGGTGGAGTGCTTGTAGCCGGCAATGTGGAACACCAGCGCGCCCGTGGCCGCGGCCGGGGCGTGGGGGGCCTGCGGCGAGTTGCCTTCCAGCTTGAAGTTGATGAACTCGGGCCCGTTCATGTCCCAAAACATGCCTTTGCCGGCGTTGAGCACGCCGCCGCCGTAGCTGCCCGCCTTGGTGCGGGCGCTGTCCACGCCCACAATGAAGCTCACGCTGCTGTACTCGCCCTCGGGCGCCCCGGTCATGGTGAGGTCCTGGGAGGCGGGGTCGGTCTGGTCGACCAGGAAGTAGCTGTCGGGCACGGCGTAGCTGCTGCCGTCGGCCTTGTTCAGCTTCACATTGGAGATGTAATACTTGAGGGTGCTCACGGTGAAGTTGTCGCCGTAAGCGTTTTTGTACGTGCCCGAGCCCAGCACCAGCGAGTTGAATTTGGGCGTGTTGTTATTGGCGGGGTCCGGCATGGTCACGCCGTTGTCCATGTGCAGCGTGAACTCGGTAGGAGAGGAAGCCTCAACGTCTGATTTCTTGCAGCCCGTGAGGCTGACGGCAACCAAAGCAACAGCGCTGGCCAGCGCCGAAAAAGCGGAAAATTTCATCGGAAAGTGAATCGGTAACTGAAAGTGGGTGAGGGGTGCGCCTAGGCGCACCGGCCCGCCGAGGGCGCGGCGGGACCAGCAAAAGCGCGGCTTTCGGCAGGTGCCAAAAGCCAGCGACTAGCAATCAAACCAACAACAGGGGCGGGCGAAACACGTCCGGGGTGGGCACGGCGGCGCAGTGCGCCGCCGGCGGGGAGGGGTAGCGGCCGGCCGGGGCCAGCCAGCGCCGGGGCACCCGCAGCACCAACGCGGCCGTGGGCAGCACCTCAAATTTTACTTTGGCCGCGGCGCCGGCCGGGGCTTTTTTCTCGGCCCCGTCGGCTTTGCGCAGCTGCTGGGCCAGGTGGCACTTGCCGTTGCAGCGCAACTGGGGGCGGGCTTTGTTCACGCAATACAGCGCCGTGATGCGGGCCTTGTTGAGCTGGTAGCTCAGCACCACTGCCTCCGGCCCCAGGGTCTGGAGCAGCATGAGGGCAGCGAAGAAACAGGCCAGCAGTCGGTTCATGAGCGAAACGGCGGAGCAAAGATTGCACCAAAGGTAGCCCGCAGTGGCCCGCAAAATGAGGTGGGCCGATGCGGCAAGGGCTAGTTAAGATACGGCGACTCCAGCTCCTGGCCCATGCTCTTGAGCGGGGCGGTGCTGCGGCGGCCGGTGAGGCGGGTGCTCAGGGCCTGGGCTTCGCGGGCGCTCAGCACGTCGAGTTCGTGCAGCCAGGCCACGCGGCGCAACTGCGGCTCGATGAAGCCCAACGGGTTCACCTGGCCGTATTCGTCGCGCAGGTAGGTTTTGGTGCGGCGCTCCAGCTCCATCACCAAGGCCAGAAACTGCTTGCGCTGCCACGGCCGGCCCGCCAGCGTGAGCACCAGGTGCGCCGTTTGCAGCCGAAACGTGAACCACTGCTGCTCAAACCGCAGCCACAGCGACACCGCATTGAAGCCAAACACCAGCCACCACACCGCCAGCGACAGCCCGGCCTGGCCCGTGGCCAGCCACGCGCGCCACGGGCCGTAGCCGATAAATACCAGCAGCAGGCCCGTGAGCAGCAGTTGGTTGACGGGTACGTGGCGCTGCTCGGCCGCTTTCACGGGCAGAATTTCTTCGTAAGGAATCTCGGTTTCGAGCGTGGCCACGCCCTGCGGGTTGCGCTTGCACACGTACAGGCTTTCGGCCCGCAGGGCAATGTGGGTGGTGCCCAGAAAAAGTTGTTTTTGGGTGAAAATCATTCCAGAAATGCGGTAGACGGCCGACGAAGCGGCGAAAAATCGGAAACAGAAAACGCGGGCCTACTGAAACGGGCTCGGCGTGAAGCACAGCACAAAAATAGCCACCATCACCCAGCCCAGCACCTTGCGGCCGGAACTCAGGGGCCGCTCGTCGGGCGCCGGCGGGTGGTAGATGCCGGTGAAACGGCCCAGCAGCAGCCCAAACACCAGCCAGCCGGGATTGCCCACCAGGCCCGGAAAGGCCGCCGCGCACCCCAGCTGCGCCACCCAGATGCCCGCCGCCAGCAGCAGCCCCTGGCGCGGCGCCGGCAGCACCCGCCAGAATATCAGCGCCAAGTAGCCCGCATACACCGGCCCGCCGTAGAGCCAGGTTTGCCAGTCGTCGCGCAACGTAAACAGCCCCAGCCCCGCATAAAAAATGAACCCGATGAACAGGTACAGCGCCAGCCGATTGAACCGCCCGGGCCCCAACAGGCCGTAGAGGATGTGGCCGCCGTCGAGCTGGCCTATGGGCAGCAGGTTGAGGGCCGTGAAAAACAAGCTGAGCGAGCCGGCCAGCAGCACGGGGTAGTGCATCAATTCGTTGGGATGGGGCAGGAGCACGGGGTCAGCAAAAGCCCATTCCAGGGCCCGGTACAGCAGCGGCTTGGCAATGGTGAGACCCTCGGCACCCGGCGGATACACGTGCCGGGCATAGTCGGCTCCAAACCGAGCGTATTCCGGGTGAATGGTCCAGAGATACGCCAGCGGCGGCAGGTGCGTGAACCCGTAAACCAGCAGCGGCACCGCCACCAGAAAACCCGCCAGTGGCCCGGCCAGCCCGATATCAAAGAATTCGCGCCGCGAAAAAATCCGCTCCCGAATGCGAATGACGGCCCCAAACGTGCCCAACCCCATCGGAAACGGGATGTAATAAGGCAGCGAAGCCCGCACTCGGTTGTATCGCGCCGTGAAGTAGTGCCCGAACTCGTGCACCGTGAGCACGCCCAGAAAAGGCAGCGCAAACCACAGCCCCCGCTTCAACTCCGCCCACAGCGCGGCCCCGCGCAGCCCGAACACCTCCAGCGGCAGCATCGCTAAGGCGCCGCGCGTGAGCTGAATGCCGGCCAGCGTGGTGGTAACGAGCGTGAGAAGAAACAACCCAATGTGCAGCGCCGCCGTGCGCGCCGGCGACGGCTCGGGCCGCTCGAAGCGCCGAAACAGCGCCCGCGCCGCCAGCAGCCGGGCCCGGGGCTCGGCAGGGTCGAAGGCGGGGGCCGGCGGGGAGGCCACATCGGCCGGAAAGCCGAATGGCTCGGGCTCAGGAGTGGGCGGGGGCGTATTCTCGGGGAAAGACACGGAGGGCTTCGGGCAGGGCGGTGGTGAGGGTGAGGGGCGGGGCCAGGTGCAGCACCCGCAGCCCCAGCCGCCGGGCGGTGGCCACGTGCTGCGGGCTGTCCTCGATGAACAACACGTCTTCGGGCTGCCAGTTCATTTCGCGCAGCGCGTGCCGGAATATTTCCTCGCCCGGCTTACGCAGGCCCACTTCCTGGGAGTAAAACACGCGGTCGAGCACGTCGGCAATGCCATGGGTGAAGCCGTATTTGGTGGCCAGGCGCTGGTTGATTTCGGCAATGTGCAGCGTGTTGGTGTTGCTGAGCAGGGCCGTTTGGTGGCCCTGCCGGCGCAGCTCGCCGATGAGGGCCAAGCGCTCGGCGGGCACGTCGAGCAGCATGGCGTGCCAGGCGGCGTCGAGTTCCGCATCGGTCGCGTCGAGCTCGTAGGCCTCGCGCAGTCCGGCCCGAAACTCGGCAGGGGAGAGGTGGCCGGTTTCGAACTTATCGAACAGCTCGGCCTGCTGGGCCTGCGAGAAAGCAATGGTGCTGCCGGCCCGGCTCAGGCGGCGCATGGCGGCCGGGGTGGCGTCGTAGTCGATGTCGATGATGACGCCGCCAAAATCGAAGAGCAAATGAGGTAACATAATCAAGCTTGGTTTTCCATGGGCGAAGGTCGTACTTTTGCAGCGTTGGAGGGCCGGCAACGGCAAGGGTTGAGGTGAAAGATGACTGCCTCCGGCACCGGGCCTATAGCTCAATCGGTTAGAGCAACTGACTCATAATCAGTAGGTCCTTGGTTCGATTCCAAGTGGGCCCACATGTAGCCCCTCTGCACTACGTAGAGGGGCTTTTTTGTGAATGGATTACGATTTGAACAACAGTTCATAAAGTTTTCCTGGTGGAATACATTCTTTGCTGGCGTTCTACTTGCACGGTGCTGCAACGTTGCCGGCATGCCCAACCCTCCGAAAAAGCCTGGCTTGACAACACGTGTAATCGACGTGCCCATTGCCAGGCACTGGGACGACTACCCCCAAGCGGTGACCCTTTGCCAAGTGCCAGCGGCTTCTTTGTCGGGGTGAGCGTACGACTTGGGTGAAAGCACCGCCAACGCCTTTTTCAAGTCCGGAACCTGGGTAAAACGCACGGCCGAGCGAGCGCCGCCATTGGCCGACAATTTCTTACCGTTGGTGCTAAACGCGGCCGCGGCCCGCGGGACGAGCCCCGACCTTTGTCGGCGCGATGAGGAGAACAGTACTGAACACCACTAACAGGGCGAAAAACTGCCTTGCTAATCGGGCCATGCCACTTTTAGCCACCGTTAGCGAATGAGCACCGTTGCAGAACTTAAAAACGGGTTGCGACGGGCCTTATTGGCCGAGCCAGTTCTGGGCTGGGCCGTGCGGCTCGAATACGTTACTGGAGCTTTTGGCGTAGAACTGTACGCTGAGCGCCCCGGCTTTGCCCGCCAAGTCTTTTCCACGCGCTACCGGCCGGTGGCGTCGGCCGAGGCCTTTGCTGCCTGGCTGGCGGCGTGCCTGGCCGAGGTGGCTGCCATAGGCAACGACCCGGCACGCGCGGTCGCTGCTGCCCGCGAACGCGCGTGGAGTTTGCCCCCGCAGTCGTCGCCCGTCCAGCTCCGTCCGGCGCGTCGGCGCGCCGTTGAGTTGCTGCGTTAACAAACCGCTGGCTCGTGACTCGCTTTGGGCCTTGGTACAAACTCGGTTCAGGCAGCCGGCACCGCTTCAATAACCCGGGGAATCTTACTAAATCACGGCCGTTCCATGCGTATTTGGGGTTGAGCCGGTTGGGGCTGCGGTTGTGGTGGTGAAGTAGAGGTTCGGGCTGTGGATTGCCGCCGCGGGCCGCGCGGTGCGGCGGGAAGTCGTGCACCGGCTCGACGACGGGGTGTTGTTTCACCCAGCCTTCGGGCATGGTGTCGCGCATGTCCCAGCCCACAATCTTGTGCGAGCAGCAGTCGAACCAGATGGCCAGGTACGGCTAGCCGCCCTGCTGGGGCAAATACATAATGTCGCCGGTCCAGACCCGGTCCGGGGCAGTGGGGGCCGGCGCGCCGCGAAAGCAGCAGCGGGCAGCGTGCTACTTTCGCGGCATGGAATTTACCAAAAAGAAATACACGTTCCGCGGCATGGACGGCTACGCGGGCTTCCGCAACGGGAAAGAGTACGAGCTGGAACTGGCCCCCACGGCGCCGACCGACGAGCAGCCCAACGCCGAAATTGTGGTCATCAACCCGGTGTCCCGGCTTTACAGCTACTATAGCAAAGAGCAGTTTCTCGCCGCCTGGGAGAAAAAATAGCCCTGTGGCCAGCCATGAGCCGCCACGCTGCAGAAGGGCAAAACGGTGCGCTGAGGGCAGGCTCTTATTAGTAATCAGGTTGGTTTTGAGCCCCCTTTGTGTCCATGAGCCGTTTATACGCCTGGCTCAAGGGTGCTCATTCAGAAGCCGTGTCATTTGTTACTTCAGCGGGTGCGGCTATTGGGCGGCGAAGGCGTGCCATTGCCCAGCACGCGGCCTACTTTGGTGGGCGGCACGAACGGCACCGCGCGGCCTGCGCGGGCCGGGCGAGTGGTATCGGGGGTGGCGGGCGCGGGCGCAGGTAGCGCGCCGGTGGCCGGCTGGTTGTTCACGGGCGAGCCATTGCAAGCCACAAGCGCGCCTGCAGCCGCGAGCAGCAGGGCGAAGGATATTAATTTCATAACGAGGGTTTACCCTACAACGGCCCCCTTCCGGCAGGGTTCTGCCTGGCGCGCCCGCGCCGGGCAGTCAGCCCTTGCCCGCCGGTGCAAATAAGCATCAATCCAGCCGCCGCAAACCCAGCACGCCAATGATAATCAGGCTGGTGTACAGCACGCTCAGCCACGAAAACGGCTGTTTCAGGTAGAGGGTATCGACGAGCTTAATGCCCACCACGGCCAGGGCCATCCACGCCGAATAGGCGGTGGCGGTGGGGATGTCGCGCATGGCCAGCGACAGAAACCAGACGTTGGCCAGCCCAAAGCCCACATAGGCGAGCAGCGGCAGCACCGGCAGCAGCAGCGTCGGCTGCCCCAGGCTGTGCACCCAGGCAATTTCTTTGATGCGCTGCATGCTCAGCGCCTTGAGGCTATACGTCCAGCAGACCTCCATGAAAGAGGCCAGAAACAGCGAAAACCAGGGATTAATCAACGGGACGAAGTGGCGGCAGTGGGAGGAAGGGGAGAGGTGGCCGGAGCCGACGGCTGGCCAAAATTACCGCCCGGGCGCTGCGCCCGAATGGTTTCGGTGTAGGGCTCGGGCACGGGCCAGCCGTGCAGGGGTTTCAGGGCCGGCAGGCGCTCGGTGAGCTTGGTCAGCAAGCGCACCCGGATGCCGTGGTATGCGCGAAACAGCCGCGAGCGCCTCGCCAATTCCTCCTCATCGAACCGGGCCACCGAGAAGACGTGCTGGCTGAAGTAATCCTTCGGGAAAGCGTAGGGCAGGCCCCATTTCAGCGGCTTGTGGTCGGGGCGGTAGGCGGTGCCGAACATCCAGTCCCAGAAGGCGAATTTGGTCGAAAAGTTGGCGTAGAACACCTCCTCGTGGTCGGCGTGGTGCCAGAGGTGCATTTCGGGGCCGTTGATGAAGTATTGCAGCCAGCCGGAGCGCACGTCCACGTTGCAGTGAATCCAGATGCCCCACACGGCGTCGATGCAGGCCTTGATGGGCACCACCATGGGGTCGGCGCCGAGCAGGACGATGGGCGCGAACTCAATGGTCTGGTTGATGATGATTTCCAGGGCGTGCGAGCGGGAGCCGGCCAGCCAGTCCACCTGCTTGCCCGAGTGGTGCGCCTCGTGCGTGCGCCAAAACAGCGGGCTGCTGTGCTGAAACCGGTGAAACCAGTAGATGTAGAAATCGTGCGTCACCACGAAAAACAGCACCTGCACCCAAATGGGCCAGCCCGTCACAAAATGCAGCTTCGAGAACCCAAAATGTTGGTCGAGCGGCTGAATGATGTAATCGAAAATGACGATTTTCAGCGCATAGCTCTGCACGAAGGTGTAGAGCACAAGGTCGGTCCAGAAACCCTCGCGGAAAAACGGCAGCCCCTTGCGGTAGGGGATGATGCGCTCCAGCGTAATCACGATGGCCACCCAAATCAGCAGGATAGCCGTGGTGATGAGTTCGACGTGATGCATGGTTGGCGTGGAATTAGGAAAATCTTGTCATCCTGAGCGCAGCGAAGGACCTTCTCACGTCCGCGCCGTTTGGATACGACAACACTCAGACGTGAGAAGGTCCTTCGCTGCGCTCAGGATGACAGACGCAAAAAACAACCAAATCGGCTATTCGTTGTTCGGCGTCAGTTCGCGGCGCAGGCGGGCGCGGGGCTCCAGTTCGGAGTCGTACACGCGCTTCACGCCGTCGCCGAGGCCTTCCTCCACGTCGCGGATGTCGCGCACGAGCTTGGCCATGCCGCCGGGCTCCACCGAGGCGGCGTGGTCGGAACCCCACATGGCGCGGTCCAGCGTAAAGTGGCGCTCCACGAAGCTGGCGCCCAGCGTCACGGCGGCCACGGTGGTGGCCAAGCCGGTTTCGTGGCCCGAGTAGCCGATGGGTGTGTTCGGGAACATGCCTTGCAGCACCGGCACCATGCGCAGGTTCAGCTCGGCGGGCGGGCAGGGGTAGGACGAGGTGGAGTGCGCAATCATGAGCTTATCCAGACCCACCCATTTCACGGCCTGGTGAATTTCGTCGAGGGTGCTCATGCCGGTGCTCAGCATGAGCGGGCGGCCAGTGGCGCGCACGCGGTCGAGCAGGGGCTTGTCGGTGAGCGAGGCCGAAGCCATTTTGTACAACACGGGCTCGAACTGCTCCATGAAATCCACCGACGGCTCGTCCCAGCACGAGGCAAACCAGTCGATGCCCAGCGCGCGGCAGTAGTCGTCGATGGCCGTGTATTCTACTTGGCCGAACTCGGTTTTGCGCTTGTAATCGATGTAGCTCATGCGGCCCCAGGGGGTGTCGCGCTGCTTTTCCCACTGGTCTTTGGGCACGCACAGCTCGGGCGTGCGCTTCTGGAACTTCACGGCGTCGCAGCCGGCCTTGGCGGCTTCCGAGATGAGCTGCTTGGCCAGGTCGAGCGAACCGTTGTGGTTGATGCCGATTTCGGCAATGATATAGGCCGGATGGCCCGCGCCAATAAACCGGTTTTTGCGAATTTCAACAGCTTGCATAAGATGTTTGGTTTTAGTTGTCAGTTGCTCGTTGTCAGTTATTAGGTCGTTGAGTTGAATGTCTGAGACTAACAACTGACAACGAGCAACTGACAACTAAATCATATTGCCGTCCAGCCGCCATCAACAACGAGGTTGGCCCCGGTCATGTAAGCCGAAGCGTCAGACGCCAGGAACACGACCGCGCCTTGGTAGTCGGTGGGGGTAGCCATGCGGCCCAGCGGCGTTTTGGCGCTGTATTGCTTGATGAAAAAGGCGTCCTGGCTGTTCTCCACGCCGCCGGGCGAGAGCGTATTCACGCGCACGCCGGCCGCCCCCCAATAGGCCGCCAGGTAGCGCGTGAAATTCACCACCGCGCCCTTGGTCATGGGGTAGGAGGGTGATTTGTAAAAGGTTTGTTCGCCGGCCTCGTTGCGGTAGATGCTCTGGTCGGGCCCCACGAGGCCGTAGGTGCTGGCCACGTTGATGATGGAGCCGTGGCCTTGCTGCGCCATGGGCGTACCGAATACCTGCGCCGCCAGAAATACCCCCGTCACGTTCACCTCCAGCACCTGCTGAAACGTGGCCAGCGGGAAGTTCTCGAACTTGCTCAGGTCGGCCGCCAGGGCCGGGTTCTCGAACATGTCGTTGATGGCTGCGTTGTTCACCAGCACATCGATGTGGCCAAACTGGGACAGAATCTGGTCGCGCGCCGCGGCCAGTGAGGCGGGGTCGGTCACGTTCACCGACAGTGGCAGGTGAATGCCGCCGGGCAGTTCTGCCGCCACCGCGGCGCAGGCTTCGATGTTGAGGTCGGCCACCACCACATTGGCGCCGGCGTTGGCTAGGGCTTCGCAGTGCTTGCGGCCGATGAGCCCGCAGGCGCCGGTCACGATGGCCGTCTTGCCGGTCAAATCAAATAAGCTCATGTACTACTTCGCTTTAACTGGCGCGGCGTTGGTCACCTTGCGGAACACGGCTTCCACTGGTTCGCCTAGGAGGCGCGTGGCTACGTCGTTGGCTTCAATGGCTTCCTTGAGCAGCTGCAGCACCTCGCGGTAGGCCGAGAGCGTGTAGGCCACGTCCTCATCCGAGTGCGAAAAGCACATGTTGTGGAAGCCGCCCCACATAATGCCCCGCTTGAACAGCTCCTGCTGCACGAAGGCCTTAATCTCCATGCCGTTGCCGGCCGAAGGGTCAAAGGTGACGATGGTGCGGCAGTCGTAGCCGTAGCACTTGGTGTATTGGCTGATGCCCAGTTCGGCGGCAATTTCGTTGTAGCCGTCCTTCAGTTTTTTGCCCTGCTCGGCGAGGCGGGCGGGCACGTTCTTCTCGCGCATTTCCGTGATGGTGGCCACGGCGGCGGCCAGACTCAGCGCCTCGCCGCCGAAGGTGGTGAAGAAGAACACATCCTGCTCGAACAGCTGCATCACGTCGCGCCGGCCGGTGAGCAGGGCAATGGGCATGCCGTTGGCAAAGGCCTTGGAATACACCGCCAAATCGGGCGTGATGCCGAAATACTCCTGAGCGCCGCCCACGGCAATGCGGAAGCCGGTCCACATCTCATCGAAAATCAGGAGCGTGCCGTTCTCTTTGCACAGCCGGGCCACTTCTTGCAGGAAGTTGTCCTTAGGCGCATCGAAGATGAAGGGCTCCAGAATGACGCAGGCCACGTCGTCGTCGAGCAGCGCCTTCAGCGAGTCAAGGTTGTTGTACTCGAAAGCGGCCACCAAGTCCTTGCTTTCCTGCGGAATGCCCTTGTCGCGGCTGGTGGTGCCGATGTACCAGTCGTGCCAGCCGTGGTACCCGCAGCACAGCACCTTGTTGCGCCCGGTAAACGCCCGCGACACGCGCACCGCCGCCGAGCAAACATCGGCGCCGGTTTTGCTGATGCGGATGCTCTCGGCGTTGGGGATGATTTCGTGAATCAGCTCCGACAGCTCTACCTCCAGTTCGTGCATCATCGAGAACGTAATGCCGTCTTCGAGCTGGGCTTTGATGGCGTTGTCGACCCGCTCATAGGCGTAGCCCAGCGAGATGGGACCGATACCCATCTGAAAGTCAATGTACTCGTTGCCGTCCACGTCCCAGATGTGGGAGCCTTTGGCGCGCTTCACGTACTTGGGGCTCACGCCTTTGGTGTACTGACCGGGGCCTTTGGCCAAGGTCTGGGTCACGGGCGTCATGATGCGCTGGGCGCGGGCGTACAGCTCGTCCGACTTGGTGATGTCGGGGTAGTTTTCGTTGAAAGAAACGGTGTTGGGCATGGTTTAGAAGGATGTAGAGACGCAAGATGTTGCGTCTCGTCGTTGCTGATGTTGTTTAGTCTGTGCGTTACGGTGCGGTCCCGGTCGTTCAACGACGAGACGCAACATAGTGCGTCTCTACTCCGCAAACTCGTTTTCGAGCACCGCCGGGCCGTCGGCAATGGCCGCGCCCGACTCGCCCAGATACTCGGTGATGCGGCGGGCGATGTGGTGGCCGGTGAAGCCCTCGTGCTCCAGCACCGCGCTGAGGCGGCCGGGGCGGTACCAGCGCTCCTCCAGCGCCAGCGGCAGCACCCGGGCCGTGAGCTGGTTACGCAGCAGCACCTCGGCCAGAATGGAATAAAGGCCGCCGGTGACGAAATGGTCTTCCACCGTCACAATAAGGGAGCCGCGCCGTACCACCTCCAGGAGAGCGGCTTCGTCTATCGGCTTGAGGCTGCGCAGGTTGACGAGGCCCACCGATTTGCCTTGGGCCTGCAGCAGTTCGCGGGCCACCAGCGTTTGCTCGAAGAGCATGCCGTAGGTGAGAATGGTCACGTCGGTGCCTTCGGCCACGATTTCGGCTTTGCCCATTTCAAAAGGAGCGTGCTCGTAGGTGGCGGGGCGGGTGTTGACGCGCACGTAAGCCGGCTGGGGCGAGGCCCAGATGGCCGGCAGCATGGCCAGCATGTCCTGCTCGTCGGCCGGCGCGAAAACCGTCATGCCCGGAATGCCGCGCATCAGGCTCACGTCCTCAATGGCCTGGTGCGTGGGCCCGTTGCCATCGGACAGGAAGCCGGGCACGAAACCGCTCAGCTTCACCGGCAGCTGGCCGATGCCCACGTCGGTGCGGATAAATTCGAACGCCCGCAGCGTGAGGAAGGTGGCCAGGGCGTGCACCACCGGCACGCGGCCGCGCAGGGCCAGCCCTGCTGCGGCGCCAATCAGCGTTTGCTCCGTGATGCCAGTGTCGATGAAGCGCGGGCCCAGCACATCGGGCAGGTTGCGAATGAGGGCGCGGTTTTCGGCCGTCATCACCACAATGCGCTCATCGGCCAGGGCGGTTTGCTTGATTAGTTCTTCGTAGTTCATTGCGTTGTAGCGTCAAAATCGCCTGTCATCCTGAGCAGAGCGAAGGACCTTCTCACGTTTGCGCAGCATGTGTTACTGCAAACCGTTCTTGTGTGATAAAGTCCTTCGCTCTGCTCAGGATGACAGATAGGATTGAATTAACGGACAGTCAGCGTTTCGCTCGTCAAAGTCGTGGCCACCTGGCTGTGCAGCTCGCGCAGCAGCTCCTCCACTTCCTCCGAAGAGAAATTGCAGAACCACCGGTCGGCCCGGGCCTCGATGCTGGGCAGGCCACGGCCGCGCACCGTGTCGCAGATGATAACCGAGGGCTTGGTGTCGGAGAAGGGCAGGGCCGAGAAAGCTTCTTGCAGCTGCGCGAAATCGTGGCCATCAATCCGGCGCACTTCGCAGCCGAAGGCCTCAAACTTGGGCGCCATGGGCTCCAGCGGAATGAGGTCTTCGGTGGCCACGTTGGCCTGGAAGTGGTTGCGGTCGACGACCAGCGTGAGGTTATTGATTTTGTGCGCGCTGGCCACCAGCAGGCTTTCCCACACCGTCCCCTCGTTCAGCTCGCCGTCGCCGGTGATGACGATGACCTTGTTGTCCTGGCCGCGCATCCGGCAGTCCAGGGCCACGCCCAGGGCCACGCTGGGCAAGTGGCCCAGCGAGCCCGAATGGAATTCCACGCCCGGCACGTGGCGGTTGGGGTGCCAGTAAATGTGGTCGTCGGTGCTCAGGTGCTGGTCGAGGCGGGCCTTGTCGAGGAAGCCGAGCTCCACGAAGGTGCCGTAGAGGGCCGGCACGTCGTGGCCCTTGCTCAGGAACAGGTAGTCGCGCGTGGGGTCCTGCAGGTTGTCGGGCCGCACGTTCAAAAACTCGCTGTAGAGGTAGACCAGCAAATCGGCGCAGCTCAGCGAAGCGCCGGTGAAGCAGCCGCCGTCGGTGCTCAGGCGCACGATGTGCTCGCGCACCTTGAGGGCCGTTTTCTCTAGTTTTTGTTGGGTCTCGGGAGTCATAAGGGGCATTGGGAGCAGCTCAAGCCGAAGCAAGTGCTACAGGGTTCGGGTTTGTGAGGAGTCCACGGTTTTCAGCTCATCTAAATGGTTGCGGTACCAGTTCACGCCGGCGTAGCGGGCATTGAGCTGGGCGATGTCGGGCCGTTTTTCCAGCAGGGCCAGAATATCCGACAGGCCAAAGGTCGGGTTTGTGGGGTACAGCGCTTCGTACACGGCCTTTATGAAATCGTAATCTTCCGGGTAGTCAATGGTCCAGCGGTGGCTCATCGAGTAGTCGAGGCCGGCGTCCCATTCCACGTTGCCGACGCTAAACCGCCCGGGGTTTTCCCATATAAACGGAGTGGTGTGCTCGCGCTCCAGCGGCCGCTGGGCCTCGCGCCAGGCGGTTTCGAGCACGGTCATGGGCATCACTTCCACGTCGTTGCCATCAGGGAAAGTAGCGGGGTGCAGGTTGCTCACAAAGTCGTAGCGCTCAGTGAAATCAAGGTAAAAGCCCACCACTTCGTCAATCACGGCCGGGTCGATGAGGGGGCAGTCCGACGGGATTTTCAGCACCACGTCGGCGCCGTAGTGGCGGGCGGCCTGGTAGTGGCGGTCGAGCAAATCCAGCGCGTCGCCGCGGAAGCACTCCAGGCCGTGGGCGGCGCACAGCTCGGCAATGGCATCGTCGGCGGCATCGGCGGTGGTGGCCACTGCCACGGTGCCGGCCAGGCGGGCCCGCTGCACCCGCTGCACCATGCGCAGAAGCAGCGGCTCGCCGGCCAGCGGCAGCAGCACCTTGCCCGGCAGGCGCGACGAGCCCATGCGGGCCTGTACGACGGTCAGAATCTTGGGAAGGGGCATAGAACAGCAGTTACGCTACCGCGTAGGCGGTCAGCAAACGGAAATACGCTAAAATTAGCCGGACAAAGTGCGCCCGTCCGGGCAAGTGCTTGGCTAATAAAATATTAAAATAGTGCCGCCCGTGCCTAGCCCGCTACCGGGGAAGCCGCCGCCGGCGCGATGGCGGCAAAGGCCTCGGCATCGTGCTGCCGCAGAAAGGCCGGCCCGCTGCCTTCAAACCGGCTAAAGCCCCGGCAAATGGCCGCAATGCGCCGGGCCGAGGTGCCGCCGTTCTGCCAGGGCAGCTTGCGGCGCAGGTCGTCCACGTCAAAGTAAGAGTGCACGGGCTTACCCAACGCCAGGCCCACGTACACCACGGTCGAGTATTGGGTGATGAGCTCCACGCAGTTGGCAATCATGTGGTCGGTGTTGCCTTCGGTGAAGATGAGCGTACCGGGCGGGGCGTGCTCCTTGATTTCATCCACGGCGCGGGGCAGTTCCTCGTTGGGGTGCAGCTTGAAGGCCAGCGGGCGGCCGTTGGCGATGCGGGCGCACTCCCGAATGAACTTGGGCCGGTTTTCGGGCGTGAAGGTTTCGCGTAGGTCGGAGGTGGCCACCAGCACGTAGCCGCGGTGCGGAAAGTCGTTGTGGCGCACCTGCTCGATGTTGTCGAAATTGGGAATGCCCGTCACCACGAGCTTGTCATGGTCCACGCCCACGCGCTCGAAGTGTTTGGCATAGCCTTCCGACGCCACGCAGTAAATGTCGCAGCAGTTGTTCATGCCGTTCAGGGCCGTGCCGATGGCCAGAATGGGGTAGCGCGTGAAGCGCTTCACCAGCCGGGCCCACACGTTGAGCGGGTCGGTCATGCCCTCTTGCACAAACACGGTTTTGGTGCGCCGAATCAGGGGCCAGGGCACAATCACGTCGGAGCAGCACACGATGAGGTCGTACTGGTTGTGGAAGACGCGGGCCTCAAAATCGTTTTTCAGGCCGTGCTCGGCCAGGTACTTATCGGCCTTGTCCTTGATTTTGCCCGTGACGATGGTTTTGTCGAGCCCGCCTGTCCAGAGCAGAAACTTGTAGAAGGGGCGCTGCCAGCCGTCGTAGTACAGCTGGCTGAAGTAGGGGTCGAACTCGTCGTCCAGCAGCTGCGCAATTTGATGCATCTGCGTGGTTTGGTTGGGCGAGCCGATGAGGAACAACGCTTTTTTTCGGGACATGCAGGAAACAGATGAAGCGGCCAGACCGGTACCATGCCCCCGCCCACGCCCGGCGGCCGGGCCCGGGGCAGCCGGTTCCGAAGGGCAATTTGCCGCGCAGCGGCCGAAACAGGGACGAGGCAAGGTACAGCGCCGGAGGCAAAATAAGTGCGCGCCCGAGACGACCAGAAGCGGTTTTGCCGACGCAATTGCAGCGGCAAGTCGTCCTTGCTTTGGCGGGCTCGGGGGCGGGTTTATCTTTGAAGTTGCCATGAACGACCCGGAAATCCGCGCCCTGCTCTACCCGCTCCTCACGGGGGGCGTGCACATCAACGAGCTGCCCACCGGCACCACCCGGGCCGACGTGGTGCACATCACCGAGCATTTCATGCACGGCTACGAGGTGAAGGGCGACGGCGACACCCTGCAGCGCGTGGCCAACCAGCTGCGCTGCTACGGCGAGGTCTACGATTTTGTCACCTTCATCGTCACCGAAAAGCACCTGGCCAAGCTGCTGCCGCTGCTGCCCGAGTGGGTGGGCGTGCACGTGGCCGCGCCCGGGGGCCTGCGCGTGCACCGGGCCGCCTGCTACAACGCCACGGTGGCCCCGGCCCCGCTCGCGAAGCTGATTTTGCTGGAGGAAGTGAAGCAGTTTCTGCTGGCGCGGGGCCTGGCCGGGGCCAGCACCCTGCGCGGGGCCGAAATCGGTCGGTTTTTGCGCACCACCAACTTGGTGCCGCTCTCGGCGCTGGCGCAGTACGTGCGCCAGCGCCTCATGGCCCGCCTGCCCGAGCGCCTGCTTATGCGCGCCGAGCGCAAGGCCGAGCGCGAGCGCCTGCCCCCGCGCCGCAAGCCCAAAGCCCGGCGCAAAAAGTCGGCCGCCAAGAAAAAAGCCCGCGCCGTGTAGCCCCGCAAGCTGCTGGCAGACAGAACCCGGCGAACCGCCGCAGCGGTGGCCCTGCCTACTTCTTGTTCAGGGCGGCGGCCACGGCTTGGTTTAGCAAGGGCTCCATCACGCGGTAGCCGGTTAGGTTGGGGTGCACGCCGTCGGGGCCGTAGGCTTTTTTTAGGCCCTGGGCCTCATCGGCAAGGGCGGCGTGAAAGTCCAGGTACACAAACCGCTGCTGGTCGGCGTAGGCTTTGATTTGCCGGTTGAGGGCCACAATTTTTGGGGCCGGCTGCAGGCCTTTGCGCCACCAGAAGTCGGCGGCCGGCGTCACCGAGGCCAGCACCACCCGAACGCCGTGGGCCCGGGCCAGTTCGGCCATGGTCATGAGGTTGTTGAGGGTGGTTTGCGGGGAGTAGGGGCCGCTGTTTTCGGCCACGTCGTTGATGCCGCCCAGGATGACCACCACGGCCGGGCGCAGGTTCAGCACGTCGGCCCGGAAACGCACCAGCAGCTTGCCCGAGGTTTGCCCGCTGATGCCGCGCCCCACGTACTCATAGGGCTTGCCGCCAAAAAAGGCCGAGTCGGCCTTCACCCAGCCTTCGGTGATGGAATTGCCGATGATGACCACGCGGGACACGCCGGGCGTGGGCGCGGGCATGCGCTGGTTGGCCGCGGCGTAGCGCTGCAGGTAGGCCCAATCGTTGCGCAGCAGGTAGTCCTGCTGGCGGGCGTAGGCCTCGTCGGCCGCTTTTTTGGCCGCGTCGGGGGCGGCGGGCTGCTGGGCGCGGGCGGCCAGGGGCAGCAGCGCAGCAGCGGCCAGCAGCCAGGCCGGCAGGGGCGCAATGAAGGAAGACATGGGCACGTGCATTTGAACTGCCCGAAACTAGCATTCGGGGCCTAATCGTCGCTACGGCCAAGCACATGCCGCAATGCCCGTCAAAACGGCCGCCGGTCCGCCGGGTCAAAAAAAAGTCCCGGTCGTAATCGACCGGGACTCAGGCTGTGAAGAGAGGACTCGAACCTCTAATTGTACTAGCGAGATAGGCTAGCGCGTCTGCCAATTCCGCCACCCCACAGTGTTTGTGATGCAAATTTAAGGCAATAATTAATTGAAAGGCAAATAGTTGGCTGAAATAAATTTTTGTGAGTACTCACGCATCTTTTAATAAAATGAGTGAAACAGCTCCTTTTATCAGCGGTGAAACCCCCATTATTTATTCCGAGTCCAACATTCAGCCAGTCGTAGAGGCATTGGTGTTTTCATTCGGGTTCAGGGCAAAAGTAGCGACTCTAAAAATCGTGCGCAATACCATTTGTCTTAAAAAGACAAAATTTTTTGTGTAATACATCCTATAAATAGTTTTGCTGGGTTTGGCGAAAATGCGTGTGGGCGGCTGGCGGGAGCGGTTGGTATCTTCGCGGGCCCCAAAAGCCGCCTGTTGATGAGCACCTTTCCCCTTCGCAAAATCATCCACCTGGACATGGATGCGTTTTATGCCTCGGTGGAGCAGCGCGATAACCCCGAGCTGCGCGGCCGGCCCGTGGCCGTGGGCGGGGCCCGGGAGCGGGGCGTGGTAGCGGCGGCCAGCTACGAAGCCCGCGCGTTTGGGGTGCGCTCGGCCATGCCGTCGGTCACGGCCCTGCGCAAGTGCCCGGAGCTGCTGTTTGTGCCGCCCCGCTTTGCCGTGTACAAGGAGGTGTCGCGCCAGATTCGGGCCATTTTTGCCGAGTACACGCCGCTCATCGAGCCCGTGTCGTTGGACGAGGCCTACCTCGACGTGACGCACAACCTCAAGCAGCTGGATTCGGCCACCCAGATTGCGCGCGAAATCCGGACCAAAATTCTGGCCGAAACCCAGCTCACGGCCTCGGCGGGCATTTCCTACAATAAGTTCCTGGCCAAGCTGGCCTCCGACTACCGCAAGCCCAACGGCCAGTTTGTGGTGCGGCCCGAGCAGGGGCTGGCCTTTGTGGAGGGGCTGGCGGTGGGGCAGTTTCACGGCGTGGGGCCGGTCACGGCGGCCAAGATGAACCAGCTGGGCATTTTCACCGGGGCCGATTTGCGGGCCCAGTCCGTTGAGTTTTTGCAGCAGCACTTTGGCAAAGCCGGGCGCTACTACCACGCCATTGCCCGCGCCGAAGACCACCGGCCGGTGGAGGCCGACCGCCTGCGCAAGTCGGTGGGTTCCGAAACCACTTTTGCCACCGACCTCACCGCCTTCGCCGACCTGCTCGACGGCCTGCGCCCCTCCATTGAGGAAGTGTGGGAGTACTGCCAGCGCTCGGGCATCCTGGGCCGCACCGTGACGGTGAAAGTGAAGTTTGCCGACTTCCAGCAAATCACGCGCAGCCGCAGCGCCGTGGGGCCCATCCCCAACCAGGGCGTGCTGGAGCGCATTTGCCGTGAGTTGGTGGAGGGGCTTTTCCCGCTGCCCAAGGGCGTGCGGCTGCTGGGCGTCACGCTCTCGAACCTGGACACGGGCCAGCCCGCCGCCGGGCGCCAGCTCACGCTGAGCTTTTGAGAGGGCTGGAGCACGCCACGTGCGGGGTTGTGCATGGGGTTTTTGTGCGGCAAGTGCTGGAAAAGTGACTCAAAAGGCCAAAAAAATTGTAGTAGAAAATATAGTCGCGCTTTCTACCCGTGGCGGTATTCATTTCCGCAACCCAACCGATTACCTTGCCGACCTTAGCCGCTTGGCCAGCTTGATTCTGGCAAGGTTCTGGCCTTCTTTCGCGCACCGGGCCGCTTTTTGGCTGGTCCGGGCAACCCTACCTGACTTCTAACCATCTCCCTCGCATGAATTTTTCCCGCTTTAAGCTTGGAGTGTATTCCACTTCGGTGCTGGCCCTGCTGGGGCTGGCTTCTTTCTCGGTGTACCAGGGCACGCCCCCGCGCGACCAGGTGGTGCTGGGCGTGATGCTGCAGGGCCTGTCGCAGCTGCACTTCCAGCCCGAAAAGATTGACGACCAGTTTTCGCAGCGCGTGTTCGACCTTTACCTCAAGCGCGTAGACGTGAACAAGCAGTTTCTGCTGGCGCCGGAAGTGGCCGCCCTGCGCCAGTACCAAACCAAGATTGACGACGAGCTGCGCGGCGGCACCCACGAGTTTCTGGACGCCACCAGCCAGCTGCTGAGCAAGCGCACCCTCGAAATTCAAAGCCTGTACCGCCAGCTGCTGGCCAAGCCCTTCGACTTTTCGGTGCAGGAAACCTGGGAAACCGACCCCGCCAAGGCCACCTACGCCGCGACCCCGGCCGCCCAGCGCGAGCAGTGGCGCAAGCTGCTGAAGTACCAGACCCTGGCCCAGCTTTCGGAGCTGATGGACGAGGAAGCCCGCAAAAAGGACAAGCCCCTGGCCGCTACCAAAGCCGGCGCCGCGGCCTCTACCACTTCCGACCGGCCCCGTACGGCCACGGAGCTGGAGGCCGAGGCCCGCAAACGCGTGCTGAAATACTACGACGAGTATTTCGACGACCAGCTGAAAACCGACGCCAACGACCGCCTGGCCGAGTTTGCCAACGTCATTGCCAACACCTACGACCCGCACACCGACTATTTTGCCCCCATCGTGCGCGAAAACTTCGACATCACCATGTCGGGGCGGCTGGAGGGCACGGGCGCGCTGCTACAAGCCGAAGACGGCCACCTGAAGGTGACCGACATTGTGGCGGGCTCCGCTTCGGCCCGGCAGGGCGAGCTGAAGGTGGGCGACATCATTCTGCGCGTGGCCCAGGGCGCCGCCGAGCCGGTGAGCGTGGAAGGCATGAAGTTCGAAAAGGCGGTGAAACTCATTCGCGGGCCCAAGGGCACCGAAGTGCGCCTCACGGTGCGCAAGCCCGATGGCGCCACGGTGGTCATCCCCATCATCCGCGACGTGGTGGTGATTGAGGAAACCTACGCCCAGTCGGCCGTCATCAAGCAAAACGGCAAGAACTACGGCTACATCCACCTGCCCACGTTCTATGCCGACTTCAGCGGCAAGGGCGGCCGCAGCAGCGCCGCCGACGTGAAAAACGAGCTGGCCAAGCTGAGCAAGGAAAACGTGGCCGGCGTGGTGCTCGACCTGCGCTACAACGGCGGCGGCTCCTTGCGCGACGCCGTGGACATGGGCGGCCTGTTTGTGCCCAGCGGCCCCATGGTGCAGGTGAAAACCAACCGCGGCAAGCCCCAGCCCGTGGCCGACGAAGACCCGCAGGTGCAGTACGCCGGGCCGCTGGTGGTGCTGGTGAACAAGTACAGCGCCTCGGCCTCAGAAATCTTGGCCGCCGCCATGCAGGACTACAAGCGCGCCGTGGTGCTGGGCAACCCCACCTACGGCAAAGGCACGGTGCAGCAGGTGTTCGACCTGGACAACGCCGTGTCGCCGGAAGTGGCGGCCCTCAAGCCGCTGGGCTCGGTGAAGCTCACCATTCAGAAGTTTTACCGCGTGAACGGCGGCTCGACCCAGTTCAAGGGCGTGACGCCCGATATCACCGTGCCTGATGCTTTGAGTTCCTACGCCAAGGGCGAAAAGGAGGCCGACTACCCGCTGCAGTGGGACGAGATTGCGCCCGCTACGTATCAGCCCACCAACTCGCTCCCGGCCTTGGATAAGCTGAAGGCCGCCAGCGCCGCCCGCGTGGCCGCCAGCCCCGGCTTCCGCCTCATCACCGAGGCGGCTCAGCGGGCCACCGAGCGCCGCAAGCAAACCACCCTCTCGCTGAACCTGGCGGCCTACCGCACCGCCCAGCAGCAAGCCCGCGACGCCAACAAGCTGCAAACCACGGCCCAGAACGCGCTGCCCGCCCTCGACATCGCCCTGCCCGCGCCCGACGCCACCCTGGCCAAAACCGACTCGGTGGTGGCCAAGCGCACGGCCCGCTTCCTGAAGCCGCTGCGCAAAGACGCCGCCATTGCCGAGGCCGTGGCCGTGATTGGCGACGAGCTGAAATAACCAGTTGGAGGCTGGCTAACCAAAACGCCCCCGCTGCCGTTGCGCAGCGGGGGCGTTTTGGTTAGCCGCGGGGTGGGCAAGCTGATTTCTGCGTATACGCTGAACCTTCCTGCCCACGCTGTGTACTTTCGCGGTATGCCCTTCGCTTCCCTACCCACTCTGCCGCTTGAGCTGCAGGCCATCTTTCCGGCCGAGGAACTGGTAGCGGGCCTGCTGGAAGGGTCGCTGGTGGGCGTGGCGCTGTACCGGCCCGTTCGGGGGGCCGATGGGCAGATTACCGACCTCACCATCGAGTTGCTGAATCCGGCGGCCCAGCGCATACTGCAGCAGCCCGCGCGCCCGGCGGGCACCTACCTGCAGTACTACCCGCACACCCTGGCCACGGGCGTGTTTGCGTTTCACTGCGAGGCTCTCGAAACCGGGAAGCCCATGCAAATGGAGGTGAACTACCAGGGCGACGGGCTGGACAACTACTTCCGGCTTTCGGCCCAGCGGGTAGGCCAGGGGCTGCTGGTGAGCTTCGACGACACGGGGCTGCACAGCCGCACGGCCGTGGAGCAGGCCCTGCGCGAAAGCCAGGCCCGCGAGCGCGCCGCCCTGGCCGAGGCCGAGCAGCAGCGCCAGCAGTTGTTCGACTTGTTTATGCAGGCCCCCGCCTGCATTGCCCGCACGGCGGGGCCAACGCACGTGTTCACCATGGCCAATGCGCCGTTCTGCGAGCTATTCGGCAACCGTGTTCTGCTAAATCTGCCACTGCGCGAGGCCTTGCCAGAGCTGCACGACCAGCCATTTCTAGACCTGCTCGACCAGGTGTACCGCACCGGGCGCACATACCACGGCCGCGAGGAAATGGCCTACCTCGACCAAGCCAACACGGGCCGGCTGAGCCCCGTGTACTTTAATTTCATTTACCAGGCCACGCGCGACGTGGCGGGCCAGGTATCGGGCCTGCTCATTTTTGCCTACGACGTGACGGCCCACGTGACGGCCCGGCAGCAGTCGGCGGAAAACGCCCAGCGGGCCAACGCCGCCAACGAAGAGCTGGCCGTCATTAACGAAGAGCTGCAGGCCGCCAACGAAGAAATCCGGGCCAGCAACGCCGAGCTGTTCAGCGCCCAGCTCACGCTGCACGAGCTGAACCAGGAGCTGGAGGCCCGCGTGGCCGAGCGCACCGCCCGCCTGCAGGACGCCCAGGCCGAGGCCGAGCGCCAGCGCGCGCGCCTCGAGCGCCTGTTTATGCAAGCCCCGGCGGCCATCTGCATCCTCGACGGGCCCGACCTGGTGTACGAACTGGTGAACCCCGGCTATCAGGCCCTGTTTCCAGGGCGCGCCCTGCGGGGGCGGCCCATTTTGGAGGCTTTGCCCGAAATTGCCAACCACGAGGTGTACCACACCTTTCGGCGGGTATACGAAACCGGCATCACCCACGAGGAGTACGCCATGCTCATTCCCTTTGCCCGGGCCGAAGGCGGCGAGCTGGAAGAACGGTTTTTCAACTACATCCAGCAGGCGCGCTACGACGAAGCCGGCCGCATCGACGGCATCCTCGTTTTTGCTTTTGAAGTGACCGAACAGGTGCTGGCCCGCCGCCGCACCGAGGCCCTGCAGGCCGAAGCCCTGCGCAACGCCGAGCAGCTGGTGCGCCAGCGCGAAACCCTGTACCAAGTGTTTGAGCAAACGCCGGCCAGCGTGGCCATTCTGCGCGGGCCCCGGCACCGCTTCGAGTACCTCAACCCCGGCTATCAGGCGCTGTTTCCCGGGCGCCCGCTGCTGGGGCAGGACCTGGCCGAGGCCCTGCCCGAGGCCGTTGCCTTCGGCTTCGTGGCCCTGCTCGACCAGGTATACACCACGGGCGAGCCCTTTTTTGGGGTGGAGCTGCCGCTGCAGGTATACGACGCGGCCGGCCAGCTGCTGCCCGAAACGTACTACACCTTCACCTACCAGGCCTACCGCGAGGCGGGCGCCACGGTGGGCGTGTCAATTTTTGCCTTTGACGTGACGCAACAAGTGCTGGCCCGGCGCCGCACCGAGGCCCTGCAGGAGGAGGTGCTGCGGCGCGAAGCGCAGCTCCAGGAGCTGTTTGAGCAGTCGCCGGTGGCCATTGCCGTGTTTCGGGGCCCTGAGTTTGTGATTGAGCTGGCCAACCCCGGCGTGTGCGAAATCTGGGGCCGCACCCGCGAGCAGGTGCAGGGCCAGCCCCTGCTGCTGGCCCTGCCCGAACTGCAGGGCCAGGGCTTTCAGGAGGTGCTGCAAGGCGTGATGAGCACGGGCCTCAGCTACATAGCCCAGGAGCAGCCCGCCCAGCTCATGCGCGGCGGGCAGCCCACCACGGTGTTGCTCAACTACGTGTACCAGCCCCTGCGCGCCGCCGACGGCCGCATCACGGGCGTGGCCGCCGTGGCCACCGACGTGAGCGAGCAGGTGGCCGCCCGCCAGCTCATGGCCCGCATCAACGCCGAGCTGAGCACCGCCAACCAGGCCGTGAGTGCCCGCAACGACGAGCTGGCCGCCGCCAACGCCCAACTCATTCGCACCAACCAGGACCTCGACAACTTCGTGTACGCCGCCTCGCACGACCTCAAGCAGCCCGTCAACAACCTTTCAGGACTGTTTGAGGAGCTGCGCCACGCCGCCACTTTCGCCGACGCCGACGAGGCCGACCTGCTCCTGCCCATGGTGGACGAGGCCCTGCACCAGCTGGCCACCACCATCGACGACCTGGCCGCCGTGGGCCAGGCCCAGCGCCTGCCCGAGCTGCCCGCCGAAACCGTGGACCTGGAAGAGCTGACCCAGGAAGTGCTCCAGACCCTGCAGCCGCAGGTGCTGGCCGCCCGCGCCCGCATCACCACCGACTTTGCCGCCCGCCCCACCATTTCCTACGCCCGCGCCAACCTGCGCACCATTCTGGCCAACCTGCTCAGCAACTCCCTCAAATACAACGACCCCGCCCGAACCTGCCGCGTGCACCTCTCGCTGTGGGTCGAAAACGCGCGCCCGGTGCTGCTGGTGGAAGACAACGGCCTGGGCTTTGATGTGCAGCGCCACCGCGACGAGCTGTTTCACTTGTTTCGGCGCTTCCACGACCACACCGAGGGCACGGGCGTGGGCCTCTACCTCGTCAACCGCATTGTGCAGAGCAACGGCGGCCGCGTGGAGGTGGAAAGCGAAGTGGGCGTGGGCACCACGTTTCGGCTGCATTTGTGAGGCTGATTGCACTGGCCGGACACCCCTCTTTTCGTCAGCTGGGGATGGGCCGGACCTGCCTTGGCTGAGCAGACCGGTGCCATTTCCAACCCGCCACCCGTGTTGAGGAATTCCGCCGCAGTCGAGCAATACCAGCGTGACAGCGCCGGCCGGGCCATAGCTCCGACCTTTGCGGCGTATTCAGCCCTTATTGCCTCGCATGAAAGCCTTCATTTTCGACCTCAACGGGACCATGATTCACGACATGGACTTCCACACCCGCGCCTGGCGCCACCTCTTCAACCACGACCTGGGCGGCCATTTCACCCACGCAGAAGTGAAGCCCCAGATGTACGGCAAAAACCAGGAAGTGCTGGTGCGCGTGTTCGGCCCCGACCGCTTCACGGCCGAAGAAATGGACCGCCTGTCGCTGGAAAAAGAGCGCCGCTACCAGCAGGAGTACCTGCCCAGCCTGGCGCTGCTGCCCGGCCTGGCCGAGTTTCTGGAGGCGGCGCACCAACGGGGCATTCCCATGGCCATCGGTTCGGCCGCCATCCCGTTCAACATCGACTTCGTGCTCGATAACCTGCACATTCGGCATTACTTCCGCGCCATCGTGAGCGCCGACGACGTGGTGCTGAGCAAGCCCCACCCCGAAACTTTCCTCAAAGCCGCCGCCCAGCTCGGCGTGGCGCCCGCCGACTGCCTCGTGTTTGAGGACGTGCCCAAGGGCGCCGAGGCGGCCCACAATGCCGGCATGCAAGCCGTGGTGCTCACCACTACCCACGAAGTCGAAGAGTTTGCCGCCCTGCCCAACGTGCTGCACTTCGCCCCCGATTTTACCGATGAGTTCGTGCGCGGGCTGGTGGGTGACAACGGGGCGAGAGAACGATAAAAAGAACGGTCCTGCTGAGCGCAGCCGAAGCATCTCTACCGAGGAAGTAAATGATTACTCTTCGCGGGAGAGATGCTTCGGCTGCGCTCAGCAGGACCGTTCTCATGGCCTTTACCTGAGGCCTACATCTTCGATTTCGACTTGCCTTTGGCGGCGCGCTTGGCGTCGCGGTGGGCCTTTTTCTCGGCGTCGGAGCGCGGGGCTACGGGCGTGCCCGTGCCGGGCGACAGCTTGTCGCGGTTGTTGGCAATGTTGGAGCCGTCCACGGCCGTGTTCACGCGGGACTGGTTGTTGGAAGGCGCCAAGGGGTTGGAGTCGTTGCTGGCGGGAACGTTGCTGGCCGGCGTGGTTTGGGCGAAAGCCGCCGTGCTCAGGCCCAAGGCCAGCGCGAGGGGAAGAATTTTCATGAGAGAAAGTAGGAAAGGAAGTGAAAAAGAATTCCCTGCCTACGCGCCACGGCCGGGTCGGGGTTGCGTGCCTCCCGAACCTGGCTACGGCAGCACCGGTACCCGCAGCGCCGACGGGTGCGCGGCGTCGTGGTACAGCCGGATGGTGGCTTTCTGAAAATCCTTGGCTTCGGCCGTGGCGATGGGCACGAAAGTTTGCGGGTTGCGGTCGACCAGCGGAAACCAGGTGCTTTGCACCTGCACCAGCAGCCGGTGGCCTTTCTGGAAGGTGTGGAGCACGTCGGGCAGCTCGTATTTCACCTCGGCGGGCTGGTTGGGCTTGAAGGCTTCGGGCTTGCTGAAGCTGTTGCGGAAGCGGCCGCGCATCACCTCGGCGCGCACCAGGCGCTGGGTGCCGTCGGGCAGCTCGTCGATGACTTTCACGATGAAGTCGGCGTCGGTGCCGGAGGTGCTCACCCACAGGTCGGCGGTGATGGGGCCGGCCAGCGTGAGGTCGCTGGGCAGCGTTTCGGTGCGAAAGGAGAGGACATCGGGCCGATTGGCGGCAAAGCGTTGGTCCTCAATCATGTACTCGTTGTTGCGGTCGCCGTGGACGACGGCAGTGTAGGGCACGGGGTTGGCCGGGTCGCTGAGGTATTGATAGGGAATTTTGACGCTTTTATCAGCGCCAGTTCTTTGAACGTATGGAGGTGTAATCAGTCCTTTGTTTGTGTGTTGTGGGTCAACTACAACAAGGCTGTTTCCTGTTTCGAAACGTAACATGCGTGTCTCCGCAGCCGGCGGCCAGGCCGCGTATGTCTTCCACTCGTTCGTGCCGGTGTTGAACACCGTGGCCTCGGCTGGGTTGAAGCTGCCTTTGTCCTTCAGGTAGAAGTTGAAAAACGGCGTTTCCAGCGTTCGGCGGTAGGTTTCGGCGGTGTTGGAGCCGAAGCTGAGGGGGCCGAACTTGCTCCAGTCGGGGCGGGCCCAGGCGCCGTGGGTCCAGGGGCCCATCACGAGGCGATTGGTGGCGCCGGGGTTTTGCTGCTCAATGGCCTTGTAGGTGTTCAGGGCCCCGAACAGGTCTTCGGCGTCGAACCAGCCGCCCACCACCAGCACGGCCGGTTTCACGCCCGTGAGGGCCGTGCGGATGTTGCGCGCCTGCCAGTAGGCGTCGTAGGTTTCGTGCTGCTGGTACTCGTTCCAGATGCGGGCCCGGTTGTTGAAATACTGCGGGCCGTTGGCGTTTTTGACGGGGCCGAGGTCGAGGAAGAACTTGTAGGCGTCCTTGGGCTCAAACTCGAACAGCTGCTTGTATTGCGCCACCGGCTGCGGCCGCGGCACGTCAAAATAATTGGTGAAGTCAAAGTTGTCGAGCAGGAAAAACGCGCCCTTGTGCCGCGCGTCGTCGCCCATAAACTCGTCCGTGACCGGGGCTTGCGGCGACACGGCTTTCAGCGCCGGGTGGGCATTCGGCAGCGCCGCCGTGGCGTAGAAACCGGGGTAGCTGATGCCCGACATGCCCACGCGGCCGTTGTGGCCGGGCACGTTCTTCAGCAGCCATTCAATGGTGTCGTAGGTGTCGGTGCTTTCGTCGTGGGCTTTGCCGGCGGCGGTGGACGTGGCCGGCAAAGCCGGCGTCATCTCCTCAAACCGGCCCTCGCTCATGTAGCGCCCGCGCACGTCCTGCCGCACAAAAATGTACTTTTCTTCCGTCAGCTCGCGGCTGGGACCAGGCCCGCGGCCGGGGTATTTCTGCTCGCCGTAGGGCCCGGCCGAGTAGGGCGTGCGCGTGAGCAAAAACGGGTAAGGCGTGGTCGCCGAGGCGTCTTTGGGCACGTAGATGGTGGTGTAGAGCCGCACCCCGTCGCGCATCGTAATCCGGCGGTCGAGCTTGGTGTAGTGCTGCCGCACGTACACCGAATCCTGCGGCCCCGATTGGGCCCGGGCGGCCGGGGCATTGGCACAGATGGCAGCCAGAAGGGCAAGCGTGAGGCAGGGGCGAAGCATGGGGAAAGAGAAAGTGCGAAGAGGAAATGTGAATTGAGTAGCCAAAGAACGTCATGCCGAGCGCCGCGGCATCCCGCGTGCACCGTCAGGCCTTGACGTTCTGCATTGAGCTCAGCGCAGCAACCGCACCGTGGTGTCGAGGCGCTGGCTGATGAGGTAGTCGCGGTACTGCTGGCGCAGGCGGGCCATGGCCTCGCGCTGCTCGTCGCGCTGAAACAGGCGCACTTTGTATTTTTCTTTCGGGGCGGTGCGGCGCAGGTTCACGTAGGTCAGCTTGCCGTTGTCGGATTGGCTGACCGGCTCCCCGTTCTGAATGCGCTCCACGCGCTTGTCGTTGTTGCCGAACAAGGCCTGCAGCGGTTTCAGGCCAACGAAGAGGTTGGTGGCGCCGTCGAGCCCGTAGTGCCCGCCGATTTCGAGGTTGCTCAGGTTGCTGTTCAGGCGCAGGCCGGGGATGATGAGCTGGCTCTGCGTCAGCAAAAACTCGCCGCTCACGGGTTCGAAATACAAGTGGCTGGTGCGTTCGGCTTTCATAAACTTCAGCGCTTCCATCAGCACTTCCACGTTCAGCAGCTCCAGGCCCTTGATGTCCGTTTTGAGGTAGCCGTCGGTGGCCGACAAGCTGGGCAAAAACCGCGCATTCAAGTCGGTGCGGATGTCGGCCACGCCCCGCACGCTGCCCCGCACGTTGTCGCCGCCCAGCACGTTGAGGCCCATGGCCGTGATGGTGCCGAACAGGGCCGGCAGGGCCACGTCCTGCAGGCGCATTTGCAGCTGCGTGGGGTGGTGGGCGCGGTTGGCGGTGCTGCGCATCGAGCCGCTCAGGCTGATGCGGCCGTCCAGCGCTTCCACCGAGCACTCGTCCAGCCGGGCCTGGCCTTCGAGCAGATGGGCCAGCAGCCGAAACTTCCCCCCGCTGAGGGCGGCATAGTTCACGCGGTCGGCTTCCACGTGCAGCACCGCGCTCAGCACCCCGTTCGAGAGCAGCGAGCGGTTCTCCTTCGATTCGGCCCGCAAGGCGCGGCGCTCGGCCCGGCGCTCGGCCCGCGCCAGGGTCTGGGCAGTAAACACGGTGTCGGCCGAGGTGGTGAGGTTGGCGATGAGGCCCAGCAGGCGCGTCACGTCGAGGGTGGCGTAGCGCAGGGTCAGGTCGGCGTCGGCGGCCAGCAGGCGTAGGTTTTCTACCTGCGCCGTGGCGGTGGCCTCGCCCCGGCCGCCCTCCGGCGTCCGAAACCGCAGGTAGGGCAGGCGCAGCAGCGAACCCGTTTTTATCAGCTTCAGGTTCACGCTGCCCAGGCTTTCTTCTTCGGGCAACTGCACGTGGTCGATGTCGAGGGTGAGGCGGCCGTTGGCGGCCAGCAACAGGTCGCGCAGGGCCGGCACGGCCACGCCCGGCGCCTTGCCCGGGCGGCGGGCGCGGGCGGCGGCGCGCGGCTCGGGCCGGGTGAAGCGCTCCACAAATTGCCGGTAGTTCAGGTGGGCAAAGTGCACGCCCAGCTCGTATTCCACGGGCGCCACGCGGTTGTCGGGGTCGGTGGGCCAGTGCACGTTGCCGCGCACTTCGCCGCCCCACACCCGGCCCGCCAGCTGCTGCAGCTGCACCTGCCGGCCGTCGTGGCGCACGGTCACGGCCAGGTCGTAGAGGGTGTCGGAAGCCAGCAGCAGGCGCTGGCAGCGCAGGCTGGCGTCGAGCAGCAGGCCCGGCGGAATCAGCTCGCTGCCCAGCGTGGCGGCCAGCTGGGCGCGGTTGCGCGGGGCGCGGCGCGGCTTGGGCAGGCTGGTGGGCGCGAAATTCGGCCCCGCCGTGCGCGGCACCGGCCGCAGCAGCGTGCGCAGGCTGGCCACGCGCAGCTCATCCACCGCAAACGAGCCTTTGATGCTGGCCGTGGCGTGCTGCCCGGTTAGGTAGTCGAGCAGGTACACGGTGGTGGCCGAGGCCTGAAACCGCATCCCGTTGAGCACGCCGGCGGCGTTGGAAAGCTGCCACAGGCTGTCCTGCAGCCCCACGTTCACGTCGAGTTGGGTAAGGTCGGCGCCGCGGGCGGGCAGCCGAAACGAGGCCCCGCGCAGGTTCACCGTGCCCCGCAGCGACATGTTCTTGCGCGGCTCCAGGTCCGGGCGGCCCGGCGGCGGGGGCAGCAGGCCGCGCACCTGCACGTCGAGGTCGGCCAGGCCGGCGCGGGCGCGCCAGCGGCCCGGCGACACCACCGCGGCCAGCTCCGGCAGCTCGGTGCGCCCCCGGAAGCGCCCGTTCACGTACGGCCGCTTGAAGTCGCGCAAGGTCATGGCCACGTCGAGGCGGCCGGCGCGGGAGTAAATCCGGCAACGCTTCAGGGTGAGCACCTGGGAGCGCACGTTGTGGCGGGGGCCGTTGTCGAGGGTGCCGGCCAGGTCCCAGCGCGTGATGTGGCGCGCCTCGCCGGGCCACTTCAGGCTGGCGGCCTGCAGGCCAAACTCCAGCACGTTGTGCGGCGTCACTTTGGGCCCGCTCAGCCCCGTGATGGTGTAGTGAATGTGCGCTTTGCTGGGGCTGCTGGCGCCGGCCAGATAGGGCTCGAGGCGGGGCGGCAGGGCCGCGTGCAGCACGTCGGTGAGGGGCTGGTTGCCCACAAAGCGCAGGTTCATGAGGGCGCCCTCGGGATGGTCGGGGGCCACGGTGTGGGTGCCGCTCACCCGAATGGTGTCGCCGTTGAGGGTGGCGCGGGTGCGGTAGAGCAGGCCCTGGCGGTTGGCAAACGTGTAGCGGTAGTGCACGGCCGCGTGCACCGGCTCGCGCTCAAACAAGGTGCCGGCCCGCGTGCGCAGGTAGCTCAGCTGGCCATCCAAGGTGCCGGCCACCCGCAGCACGCCGCCCTGCAGCCGGGCCGACAGGTGGGCCGCGTCGACCTGGGCGCCAAAGGCCGTGCGCAGGTAGCCATTCTGGGCGCTGAAGCGGAAATTCGACACCCGCAGCTCGTCCAGCTCCAGGTTCACCAGCGGCGGCTTGCCGGTGCCGCGGCGCCGCTTGCCGCGCAGCCCCCAGGACCGGCCCAGCGAGTCGACCCGCTCCCGGAAGTCCACGTCGGTCACGGCCAGGCGCTTCACCTGCAGCTGCCCGCGCAGCAGCCGCAGTAGCTCCACGCGCAGGTCGGCGCGGGCGATGCGCAGCACGGGCATGCGCCGGCCGTAGGACGTATCGGTGAGGGCAATGTGCTGAATGGACGCCGTGAGGTGCGGAAAGTCGCGCCACGGCGACAGTTCCACCGTGAAGGGCTCCAGCACCAGCTCCGAATTGCGGGTGAGGGCCCGGCGCACTTTTTGGGCCACCAGCCGGCGGCCGTAGTCGCTGCCCAGCAGCCACACGGCCGCCACTCCCCCCAGCACGCACAGCAGAAGCACTGCCGCTACCACGCGCCGGAAGGAAAATGATTTCATAAGAGCCGTATTTGCCGTTGCTGCCGCCGAACTGGCCGCACACCGTTCGGCCAAAGTAGCCCAAATACGAGAAAAGCGGCGCCGTGAAGGCGTTTCAACCGGCGAAGAGGCCAGAAATTTTGTACCCGCCGCCTACTTGCGGCTTACGCGAAGCACTTGGCCGCTTCCTAAAAATTGCCTAGCTTACCGGCCTCGTTGCGCCGCTTCCTATGGCCGTACCCGCATGACCGGGCGCGGGAGCCGCAGCGGACGCAAAAAAACAGGACGTTCTTGTACCACCGCACCGGCTTCTTAGACTTTTTTTGTGCGTCTTTAAGCCGCCACCGGCAAGGTGAATAAGAAGCGGCTGCCCTTATTCGGCTGGCTTTCAACCCATAAGGTGCCGCCCTGCGCAGTAATGAATTCGCGGGATATGCTCAGCCCCAGCCCGGAGCTGCTGCCCGTGGCCGTGCGCCCCGGCACCCCCGCAAACCGCTGAAAAATGCGCTTGTGGTACTCGACCGGAATGCCGGGGCCGCAGTCTTCCACGCTCACGCGCACCATTTCGCCCCAGGGCATCACCCGCACCACCAGCGGGGCCGCCGTGGGCGAATACCGGATGGCGTTTGAGAGCAGGTTGATGAGCACCCAGGTTGTTTTTTCCATGTCGCCCTGCACCTCGGGCAGGGCGTCGGCCACCTGCACGTCGAGCCGTAACTGCTTGTCGGTGAGCTGCGGGTGCACGGTTTGGGTGGCGTAGCCGATGACGTCGGCCAGGCGCATGCGCTGTACGTCGAGCTTGATGCCGGCCCCGGCGTCGAGCCGGGCCACGTCGATGAGCTGGCCCACCATGTTGAGCAGGCGCTGGGTTTCCTCGCCAATGCCGGTGGCCAGGCGCTGGCGCTCGGCGGCGTCGGTGCGCTCGTTTTGCAGCAGCATCAGGCTGAGCTTGATGCTGGCCAGGGGGGTCTTGAGCTCGTGCGAAATGGTGGCCAGAAAGCGCGATTTCACTTCGTCCAGCTTCTTAAAGTCCGACACGTTGCGCAGGCAGAAAATGTGGCCGCCGGGCACCTGTTTGCCGGTGGCGCCGTCGGTCATGCCGATGGGGCTGATGCTGAGCTGGTAGTGCGGCGAATCGCCCTTGTGCGGAAAGGTGAACACGGGGTCGGGTTCGGCGTCGCCGGCCAGGTTGTGGGCGGCCAGCGGGGCGAGCAGCTCGCGCAGCAGCTCGTTGGTTTCGGCCAGCCGGTCGGCCGATTGGCCTTCCAGCTCGGCCGCGCGCAGGCCCAGCAGGTCGCAGGCCACGGGGTTGGCCAGAATGATGGTGCGGTGCTCATCAAGCAGCAGCAGGCCTTCGTCGAGGCTGCGCACCAGGCTGTCCATGCGGTTGCGCTCGGCGAAGAGGGCGGCCAGCGTGGCGCGGCGCTCGTTCTGGGCCTGGCTGAGTACCCGGTTCACGGCGGTGGCCACGGAGCCCACCTCGTCGCGCCGGCCCACGCCCACGCGGGTGGCGGGGCCGGGGCCGGCCACGCGCTCCACGTCGGAGGTAAGGCGGCGCAGCGGGCGCACCACAATGCGCGGCAGCCGCACCATCATCACCACGCCCACGGCCGTGCCGGCCGCCAGAAACGCCAACACCGTGGAGCGGGCCAGGTTGAAATCGGCCTGCTCGATGCCGTGGGCGCCGTGCTCGAGGTAGCTGATGGTGAGAAAGGCGTAGCCGCCCAGCCCCAGCAGCAGCAGCAGGAGCACGAAGACGCTAAGGCGGATTTTGAGTTTGAGGGACATGAGCAAGCAGCTGGAATCAGAAAGCCCGCGCAAAAGCGCGGCGGCCAGCCCGGCCGCGAAGCTAGCGCCGGCGCGGGCCCGCACCAGCAATGGCTTCGCGCCGGCCACGGCCGCCGGGCAGGAAGAGTGCCCGCAAATGATAAATAGCACCACGGCTAAAAATATTACAGTTGGTTATCTCTGCTTGGGGTTTGACCTTTGTCGAACTGCCGGGCCTGCTCCGACGTGGGCGCTAGCTGGGAGTTGCCCGCGCCGCAGGCTGCCGGCACCACACGCGGCGTATTCCACGTTCTGGCCATGAAAACAACCCCTTCTGCCGTTGCTGCCGAGTGGGCCGCCCGCGTGGAGCAAGAACGCGCCGGCCGCGAGCAGGCCCAGGCCGCGCTGGTCGAAGCGCAGGCCCGCGTGGCCGCCCTGGAGCAGCAGCTCGCCGCCTCGGCAGAGCGCGCGCGCCGCGAGCACGCCCAGCACCAGGCCCTGGTGCAAAACCTGCGCCTGGGCCTGGTGCTGGTAGGCCCCGACGGCCAGATTCAGTTCGTGAGCCAGCACTTCTGGGAGCTGTTTGGCCTGCCACCCGTGTCCGGCCCCGCGGCGGGAGGGCCGCCCATTTCCTACCAAGCCGTGCACATCGACGAGGCGTTTGCCGACCCGGCGGCCTTTCGGGCGCGGGCCGTTGCGCTGCACCGCGCCGGCCGCACCGTGCTACAGGAGGAATTTGTGCTCGTCGACGGCCGGGTGGTGGAGCTGGACTACCTGGTGCTGGACACGGTGGGCGCCGGGCGCCTGATTTGCTACCGCGACGTGACCGAGCGCCACCGCCGCGACGAGGAAATCCGCACCCTGTCCTACATCCCGGCCCAGAACCCCAACCCCATCCTGCGCGTCACGCCTGCTGGCGAAGTTGTGTACGCCAACCCCGCCGCCGCTCCACTGTTGCGGGCCCTGCGGGCCGACGCCCCGCGCGCCGTGCCCGCGGAGCTGCTGGCTCTGGTGCAAGAGGCCCTGCGCACGGCCGAGCAGCGGCAGCAGGCCTTGGCCCTGGGCGGCCAGCATTACCTGTCCACGGCGGTGGCCGTGCCGGGGCAGCCTTTTGTGTCGCTCTACCTCACCGACGTGACCGAGCGCTACCTGGCCGAGCAGCAGCTCTTCGCGCAGCGGGCTTTTTACGAAGGCGTGCTGGAGCAGGTGCCCTCGGCCGTGGCCGTATTCGACGCGGAGCACCGCTATTTGTTTGTGAACCCCGCCGTGGAGCCTGACCCCGCCACGCGCGCCTGGATGCTGGGCCGTACCAGCGCCGAGGCCTGCGCCCACCGGCAGCGGCCGGCGGCCGTCAGCCTGCGCCGCGACGCGGCCTTTGCCACTGCCTTGCGCACCCAGCAGGAGCAAGCCTGGGAGGAAACCCGGCCCGGTCCCGACGGGCCGGTGCACCTGCTGCTGCGCTACCGGCCGGTGCGCCTCGCCGACGGCTCGGTCCGGGTCATCAGCTCCGGCGTCGACATCACGGCGCGCACGCGAGCCGAAGAAATGCTCTCGCGGCAGCAGGCCTTCTACGAGTCCATTCTGAACCTGCTGCCCGTCGACGTGGCCGTGTTCGACGCCGAGCATAGGTTCTTGTTTGTAAATCCGGCTTCGATTTCGGACCCCGCCGTGCGCCGGCAAGTCATCGGCCTCACCAACGACGAATACTTCGCCCTGCGCAAAACGCAGCAGCCCGCGGGCATCCGCCAGCAGCGGGAACAGTACTTTGACCTGGCCGTGCGCACCCGCACCGACGTGACCTGGGAAGAAATGCGCCTCGACAAAAAGCAGCGCCCGCAGCTCATGCTGCGCCACCTGCGGCCTGTGTTCGAGGCCGACGGCACCCTGCGCGTGGTGGTAGGAGCGGGCATCGACATTACGGCCCGCTACAACGCCGAAAAGCTGCAACAGGAAGTGCAGGTAATGCTGCGGGCCCAGGAAAACTTTGTGCGTCAGATTATTGATGCCCTGCCCAACGTCATCTACATGAGCGACCCCGACGGCAGTGTGTCTTTCGGCAACGAGGCTTTCCGGACCCTATCGGCCCAAACCAAACACCAGCAAGCGCTGGCCCGCAACCCCGTGGTGGCCGAAGAGGCGCGACAGCTCCAGGAGCTGACCACGCTGGTACGCACCACCCGCCGGCCCCAGTCCCGGGAGCTGCCCTGCACCCTCAACAGCGGGGAAACCCGCTTCTTTCAGGTGGAGAAACGGCCAATGCAGCGCCCCGACGGCCAGCTGGGCGTGCTTACCATCGGCACCGACGTCACGGCCGTCAACCAGGCCCGCCAAGAGCTGGAGCGCCGCCAGAAACAGTACCACGACCTGGTGTACTACTCGCAGGCCCTGATTTGCACCCACGACCTGCAGGGCCGCATTTTGTCGGTGAATCCGGCCATTGAACGCCTGATGGGCCGGCCCGCCGAGCAGTTGGTGGGCAGCAACCTGCGCGAGGCCGTGCCCCCCGGCTACCACGCCGAGCTGGCGGCCTACTTCGCCGGCGAAACGCTCCAGGAAGGGACCGACCGCGTGATTACCGTGCAAACCAAGGCCGGCGAGCGCCGCTACCTGCGCTACTACACCTACCGCGTGACCGAGGAGGGCTACCCGCCCTACGTGGTGGCCTCGGGCTACGACGTGACGCAGGAGGTTCTCGCGCAGCGCGCCCTGCAGCAGGCCAAGCGCGAAGCCGAGGAAAATGCCCAGGCCAAAGAAGCCTTCCTGGCCCGCATGAGCCACGAAATCAGGACGCCCCTCAACGGGGTGCTGGGCATGGCCGCCCTGTTGCAGAAAACGTCGCTCACCGACCCGCAGCGTGAGTACCTCACCACCATGCAGCACGCCGGCCGGCACCTGCTGGCCCTGCTGAACGATGTGCTCGACATGGCCAAAATCACCACGCGCAACCTGGAGCTCAACCACGCCCCCTTCGACCTGGCCGTGGCCCTGCAGGGCGCCGGGCAAACCGTGGCCGCCCTGGCGGCCGAAAAAGGCCTGCACCTCGAAATTGAGCTGCCGGCCCCCACCGGGCCCCGCGTGCTGGGCGACGCCTACCGCCTGCACCAGGTGCTGCTCAACCTGCTCTCGAACGCCATCAAGTTCACGGAGCGCGGCAGCGTGCAACTGGGCGCGGCCGTGCTGCACGAAACGGAACAAGAACTGCTGCTCAAGTTTTGGGTGCAGGACACGGGCATCGGCATCGCCCCCAACCAGCAGGCCCACATTTTTGAGGCCTTTGCCCAGGCCAGCGCCGAAACCAGCCTGCGCTTTGGCGGCACCGGGCTGGGCCTGGCCATCAGCCGGCAGCTGGTGGAGCAAATGGGCGGCCGCCTGCAGCTCTACAGCGAGCCCGGCCTGGGCACCACGTTTTCTTTCCAGGTGGTGCTGCCCCGCGTCGCCGAAGCCCCGGCCATTCAGCCGCCCACGCCCGCCGAGGTGTCGTACGAGGGCCTGCGCGGCCTGCGCGTGCTGCTGGCCGAAGACAACGCCGTGAGCCAGCGCATAGCCGTGGCCGTGCTGGAGCACTGGGGCGTGCAGGTGCAGGCCGTGGGCAACGGCCTCGACGCGCTGGCCCAGCTGCTGCAGCAGCCCTTCGATGCCGTGCTGCTCGACATCCGCATGCCGGGGTTGAGCGGGCTGCAGGTCACGACCGCCTTTCGTCGGCACCCCGACCCGGCCCGCGCCAACGTGCCCATCATCGCCCTCACCGCCAATGCCTTCGAAGCCGACCGCGCCGCCTACCTGGCCGCCGGCATGAACGCCTGCCTCACCAAGCCCTACGAGGAAGCCGCCCTCTGCCAGCTGCTGCTCGAATTGACGAAAGCACCCCCCGGGTTGACCGCGCCGGGCGCTCTGCCCGCTTGAAGCAAGCACCGCGAGAGCACCTACGACATCCGGCCTGCCGTCACCCGTCCAGCCCGTACTCCTGCAGCTTGCGGTAGAGCGTGGTGAGGCCGATGCCCAGGCGCTTGGCTACGTCGGGCTTGTTGCCGTCCAGCTCGCGCATCAGTTTCTCGATGTGGCGGGCTTCCAGCGCCCGCAGGCTGTCGTCGGCCGCGTCGGCGCCGGGGCGGGCGGCCTGGCCCAGGGCGTGAAACTCATCGGGCAGAAAATCGCCCGTCAAGGGTTCGCCGTTCGGGGCCAGAATGGCGGCGCGTTCGAGCACGTTTTTCAGCTCGCGCACATTGCCGGGCCAGGGGTAGCGCTGCAGCAGGGCCAGGCACTCGGGCTCCAGGCCGGGCAGGCGCTTGCTGAGGCGGGCGGCGAAGTAGTGCAGGAAGTGCTGGGCCAACGGGGGCACGTCGGCGGGCCGGTCTTTGAGGGCCGGAATGCGGATGGTGAACACCGAGAGGCGGTAGTAGAGGTCGGGGCGGAAGCGGCCTTCGTCGGCTTCGAGCTTGAGGTTGCGGTTGGTGGCGGCCACCAGGCGGAGGTTGACCTTGGTGGGCTTGGTGTCGCCGAGCTTGGTGAAGGTCTGGCTTTCGAGCACGCGCAGGAACTTGGCCTGCACGTTGAGCTCCAGCTCGCCGATTTCGTCCAGAAACAGGGTGCCGCCGTTGGCTTCTTCCAGCAGGCCTTTCTTGTCGGCCAGCGCGCCGGTGAAGGCGCCTTTCTTATAGCCAAACAGCTCGGATTCGAGCAAATCCTTCGGGAAGGCGCTGCAGTTGACGGCCACGAAGGCCTTGCCCCGCCGCCCGCTGGCCTGGTGAATGGCCTGGGCAAAGAGCTCCTTGCCGCTGCCGGTGGGCCCTTCGAGCAGCACGGTGCTGTCGGTGGGCGCCACTTGCCGGGCCAGTTGCTGCACCCGCTGCAGCTCGGCCGAGGCGCCTATCATGGACTCGAAGCGGTACTGCTCGCCCACGCGGCGCTCCAGCTCGGCCACGCGCTGGCGCAGGCGGGCTTTTTCGGCGGCGCGCTCCACCACCACCACCAGCTGCTGCTCAAAATCGCCCTTGGTGAGGTAGTCGAAGGCGCCGAGCTTCATGGCCTTCACGCCGTCGGGGATGGTGCCGAAGGCGGTAAGCAGCACCACTTCGGCGTCGGGGGCGGCGGCTTTGTAGCGGGGCAGCAGGTCCACGCCGTGGCCGTCGGGCAGCTTCACGTCGCTCAGCACCAGGAGCACGTCGGCGGCGTGTTGCTGAAGCAGCTCCAGGCCGCGGCGGGCGTCGGGGGCTTGCAGCACGGTGTAGCCTTCCAGCTCCAGCACCTGGGCCAGCAGCTGGCGCAAGCGCGCTTCGTCGTCGATGATGAGGAGGGTTCCGGTGGGCATTTGTTTCGTTAGAAGGTTGCGGCGACAAAGAACGGTCAGCTTCGGCAGCTACTTTTGAAGCGGTTTACCCAAACACTAATTAGATGAGCGAAGAAAGCAAACGCGTAGAATGCAGCACGCATGGCGACCGATACCCGGCCTACGTTTGCCAGCACCTGAACCTGAAAAAGCCCGTGGGTTTTTACGAGCCCTTCGCTTCTGACCCAAGTGTGGTTTATTCGGACGATGAACTCAACGCTTGGTGTGATGCCTGCGATGAAGTGCTGACGCGAGTTGGCGAATGGAACGAAGAATCGGAAAGCTTCGCGAGAATCAAACTCGTTTGTGACGTGTGTTTCTTCGATATGAAGCAATTAAATACTGGCAGTAGAAACGGATAAATCTGCTGTGCCTATCCATTCAATTACTGTATTTTTATGATGAAAAATCTGGCTGTTGTAGTGATTATTCTGCTTGTAGCTTTTTCTAAAGTGACTGCTCAGACTTCTGTGCCAAAAGAAACTGTCGCAACTACAAGTGTCAAATTGATAAAGACAGATTCAATGTTTGGAGAATGGACAAGATGCTCCTTTACATGGACAGAGCACAAACGTATTTCCAAATTTAAGTTTGTTGATACAGAACACAGAGTGACAGCTAATGAATGCCCAAGAATCACCTTTAATGCTGATTATACAGGTTATTTCAAATTTGCCGATGGAAGCTTGAAACAGTTTAAATGGCAATTAGAAACCAATAAGCTGGCAATTTTAAATAGCGGTTTCCAAAATAATGGCGATGGAGTTGTCAGTATTTTAAAAGATGGAATTTATAAAGTGACAGCGCATCCTGAAGAGTTACGCTATAACAAAATCGTATTGACGGATAGTCAAGGAGTAAGTCACACTTTAGGTAAATAGTCTCGCCTAACTCCCCCGAATCTCATTCTTGATGTGCTCGACGAACTGGGCGAATTCGGGTTCGGCTTCGACGTTTTCGTGCCAGGCGAGGCCCATTTCGGCCAGGTTGTATTGGTGCTGGGGGCTGATGGTGGCGCCCGGCACGAGGGCCCCGGCCGCGTCGTGCTCGTAGCCAAGCAGCCAGAGGCGGTCGGCCAGGGCGGTGGTGGCCACGATGTCGTGCGAGACGATGATGACGGTGTTCAGCTCGTCCATGGTGGTCACTTCCACTATTATTCGTTTCAACTCGTCAATCATGGCCACGTCGAGGCCGGAGAAGGGCTCATCGAGCAGGATGAGGTGGTCGGAGCAGAGCAGTTGCTGGGCGATGGCCGCCCGCTGGCGCTGCCCGCCCGAGAGCAGGGCCGGATATTTGCGCCGGTGCGGGGCCAGGCCGAAGCGTTCGAGGTAGGCGTCGACGTGCTGGCGTGCTTCCGTGGGGGCGTGCTTGCGCTGGGCGGCCACCAGCAGGTTGTCGTGCAGGGTGCGGTGGTCGAACAGCGGGTAGCGCTGCTGCACGAAGCCCACCATGCCGGGCGCCACGGGCTGCTGGGCGAGGCCCACTTCCACGGTGCCGGCGCTGGGGGCGATGAGGCCCGCCATGATGCGACAAAGGACCGACTTGCCGATGCCCGAGCGGCCGTAGAAGCCCACGACTTGGCCCTGGCGCATGTTGGGCCGGGTCACGTCGAGGATTTGGGCGTTGATGTCGCGCAGCACGGGCTCGCCGTGGAAGGACATAGAGATGTTTTCCAGGGTGAGGATGGGGTCGCGGTAGTTGAAGGGGAGAGCAGTCATGGTCGTTCTGGTGGGCGCCTCACCCCCCGGCCCCCTCTCCCAAAGGAGAGGGGGTGCCACGGCGGCGCGGGCGAGCTAATTCGGGTTGGAGGGATGACGAGAAGTCGGCAGGCACCCCCTCGCCTTTGGGAGAGGGGGCCGGGGGGTGAGGCGCCCGCTAGGCGGATGTTCCTAAAGAAGAATATGGAAAAAACACTTTCCGCAGCAGCACAAATACATAGTCCTGCGCCGCCCCGGTCGCCAAAATCACCAGCTGAATGGCCAGCACGCCATCCAAATGCAGGTAGCGGTTCTGCTTGTAAAGCAGCAGGCCGATGCCGCCTTCGGACTGGTAGAGCGTTTCCACCAGCGTAATCATGGTCCAGATGATGGCGAAGTTCTGGCGCACCACTTCGAGCATGTCGTCGAGTTTGCCCAGCACCACCACTTCGTAGAAGCTGCGCCACTCGCCCATGCCCAGGGTACGGGCGTGGTCCATTTCCTCCTGCGTGGTGGTCAGAATCACGCTCGTCATGCCCGTGACCAAGTACACCGTGGCGCCAAAAATGAGCACCGACAGCTTCACCTGGTGGCCGGAGCTCACCATCAGGGCCATGAAGAAGGTGAGGCCGGTGAGGGTGAGGTAGCGCATCTTGCTGGCCGCGTAGGCAATGGGCCGGAAGAAAGGCAGCGCCGTGAGGTAGGAAATGCCCAACGCCAGCACCGTGGCCACGGCCAGGGCTTCGAGGGCCGTGGTCATGCTGGCCCACAGCTCCTGAATGAGGCCCTGCGTGGTAATAAGGTCACCGAGCGCGCGGAAGACCTCTCCCAGGCTGGGGAACAGCTGCAGGGGGTAAAACAGCCATAGCAGCAGCAAAACGGCGGCCTGGCCGATGACCATCGTGGTGAACACGAGGCGGGCGGGCTGGGCGTTGGGGGCGAAAAGTGATTTCATGGGGAAGTAGGTTTTTGTCATTGCGAGCGCAACGAAGCAATCCGTCCTGTTCTCAGCGCTAAGCCTTCTAATGTGATGAAGCCTTTTTATTATACAGCTGGGGCTTGTCGCGAAAGAAAGTGTCTGGTTTTGACAGGACGGATTGCCGCGTTTCGCTGCGCTTCACTCGCAATGACAGGCGGGATTTAATTGCCCAGCACTACCTCCACGCGGCGGTTTTTGGCTTTACCGTCCGGCGTGGCGTTGCTGGCTACCGGCTCGGTGGCGCCGTGGGCGTACACCTGCACGCGGCCATCGGGGAAGGCGCTACGGCTTTTGGTTTCGAGCCAGTGCTGCACAGCCATGGCGCGGTCTTCGGAGAGCTGCTGGTTTTTGGCGGGGTCGCCGGTGTTGTCGGTGTGGCCGTGCACGGCCACTTTCAGGCGGCCGGCCACCACTAGGTCGTTGAAGAGCTGGTTGAGGTCGCGCTCGGCGGCGGGGGTGAAGGTGCTCTGGCCGCTGTTGAAGGCGATGTTCCAGGCCCGCTTGCTCACGCTCTGGCGGATTTCATCGTCGGCGGCAAACTGCTGGTTTTCGGCCGGGGCCACGGTTTTGCCTTTGTATTGGGCCTGCAGCTTTTTGAGGGGCGTCAGGTCCAGCATCTGGTCGAGGGGCACGTAGTTGGGCAGCTCCTTGGGGTACAGCTTCTTCTGCACGTCGCCGAAAGTTTTGTACACGGCGGCGTACACGTTGGTGCCGCCTTCGTCGAGGCCAAACAAGCTCAGGTTGTCGCTGAAGTTGAAGGCTTTGCTCCCGCCCAGTTCCACCACTTCGCCGTTGCGGTCGGCTTCGCTCACGCCCTTGTAGTACTTCAGCCAGTAGGCGCCGGGCTTGTCCTGGTCGCCGTACACGGTGGCCGAAATATCGGCGGCGCGGGTCAGGGCTTCGGGGTGGGCTTTCACCTGGTCGCCGGCCACGGCAAAGGCCGTCATCAAACCCAGCACTTCTTTCGGGTGGGCATCGTACCAGCGCTTGGTCGTCACCATGATGTTGGGCATCTGGTTGGAGTAGTCCTTCGTGCTCACAATGTTGACGAGGCCACCGCGCTGCTTGGCGATGTTCACGTCGCCGGGCGTCCAGGTGGCCACGGCGTCGGCCACCACGTCCACTTTCACGCCGGTGTTTTTGCCGTTCACCACTTTGGTGCGGGCCTCGGGCTTGCCGAGGATGTACTTCTCGGCGGCTACCAGGAAGTCGCTGGCGGCCATGAAGTTCACGGCTTCGGGGTCGTAGGTGGTTTCGTCGGGGTTCACTTTCAGGCCGTTGTCGGCGCACCATTTCAGGGCGATGTTCTGGTCGCCGTCGCGCAGGTAGCAGGCAATGGTTTTGCCCAGCGCGGTTTTGGGGTTATCCAGCCACTCCTTCGGGCCCATCAGCTTGTCTTCGCCAAAGGATTTGCCCACCGAATACGGGATGAGTTGCAGCTGCGTGCCGGTCTTCTGCAGCTCGGCTTGCACGGCCGAGAAGGCCGGCAGGCCGTCGCCCATGATGCTCACAATCAGGCCGGGCGTGGCGGGGTTGCTTTGCAGGTCCACGGCGTTTTTCACCAGGTCGGCCTGCATCTTGCTCACGTCGTCCTGGCGCACAATCTGCAGGTCGAGGCCGTTGGCGGCCAGGGCCGAGCCCATGGTGGTGCGCGGGCCGCCGTTGGCCAGCATGCCAGCCATCTGGCTGTTCCAGGCCATCACCTCCCACACCACGGGCGTGCCCTTGTCGGCGGGAGCGGTGCCGGGCAGCGGCGCCAGGGGCACCACCACGGTGGCGCGGTTGCCGCCGGTGACGGCCGGCAGCTCGATGGAGTTGAGAAGTACCGATTCGGTTTCGGCTTTCTTGAAGATGGCACCGCTGGCAATCAGCTTGTTGATGCCGAAGTAAAGAGCCGCCACAATGAGCAGGCCGATTACGATTTTACCACGTGTTGTCATTTGAGTAAAGGCAAAGGAGGGGTGAGGCGCCTGTTGAGGCGCGTTGATTTTGGGGTTGTTGTGGGGGCAGGCGTCTACCTCACCCCCTGACCCCCTCTCCAAAAGAGAGGGGGCACCGGCTATGCGCTGGCGTTAGGCTCCCCCTCTTTTTGGGAGAGGGGGCCGGGGGGGGAGGTGCCGGGCGAGCGAGATGCCTTGGCTGTGCTCGGCATGACGTTCGACCGAAGCGGCATGAGGCACCACCGTCACCGGCGCCGGCTGGCCCAGCAGGCCCACCAGGCCGCAGGCCAGCAAAAAGCTAATCAAGCAGGCTAGAATAGGCATCGTCGGAGGCTTTTTTGGTGGCGGCGAAGGATTGTTGAGCTTGCGGTTTTTCGTTGAGCACGGCGTTGAAATCGCCGTTCTGGTACTTGGTGAGTAGGGCCTGTCCCTTCTCGCTCATCACGCCGTTCTGGATGTCCATCTCTTTCACGAACTCCTGCGAGTAGCGCATGGCCTGCTTGATTTGGCCAAGCTGCTGGGCCATGTCCTGGGCCACGCGGTCGGTGGCCAGGTCGAAGAAGTACTTCTTGTCCGGGTCGCCGCGCAGGATGTTCATGGCGGCGCGCATGCCGGAGCTGGTGCGTTTCACTAGCTCGTATTCGTCTTTCAGCAGGTTGACCTTGAACTTGCTGCCGTCAATCTGGCGCAAGGCGGCTTTCAGAATCTGGCGCATTACCACGCTCACGTTGGCGGTGGTGGTGGCCATGGGCTGCAGGCGCTTATTGTAGTCTTCGAGCTGGGCAGCGCGGCTGGCGTAGCTCTCGGCCATGTCCTTTTCGTTTTGGCGGGTGGCGGAGCTGGCCAGGGCCAGGTACTCTTTCATCTGGGCGGTGTTGGCGGCCAGCTTGCGCTTCACCAGCTCGTGCGCGCCTTCGATGTTGGTCACTTCGGCGTCCATCTTGCGGGCTTCCTGCTCGGTGTTCTTGATGTAGTCCTGCATGATGCCGATGGGGTCGGTGTTCACGAAAATCCCGGCCACGGAGCGCAGCACCCGCTGCCCGGCGTACCACAGCCCGGCCTGAATGCGCTTGTTCGTGACCAGCAAAAACAGCACGAACAGTGCCCCCAGCCCGATGCCCAGCTTCACGCTGTTGAACACCATGTCGACCAGGAAGGGCAGAATCACGCCCCAGTAGTACACGGCCGCGCCGGCCAGGCCCAGCAGCACCACGCGGCCGGCTATTTTCTCCGGCTTCTGCCACTTGGGCAGGCCGGTGTCGGTATCAGAAGTAGTTGTGAGCAACGTGTTCATGGGGTTAGGCGTTTGAAGAAGGGGTGGAAGGAGAGGGATTAAGGAAGTTTTGGGCGGCCTGGCGGTGGGCCTGCAGCTCGGCCGCGGCGGCGGCGTTGGCCAGCTCGTAGGAGGCCAGCGCGGCCTGCGTTTTCTGCTTTTCGGCCTGGGCCTGCTGCTGGATTTCGCGCAACTGTTGGCTTTTCTGCGTCAGCTGCTCCGTGAGGGAGGCCACCTCCGCTTGCAGCTGCGTTTCGCGCTGGTGCAGCAGGGCCAAGGGGCCGGGCGGGGCTTTGGTGTCCGGGCTTTCGCCCATCTTCTCGCGGTGGCGCTGCAGCACCCGGGCCCGGTCCTCGGCCAGCTTGTGGGCCAGCTGCTCGGCCGAGGCCAGCAGCGCCGCCTGGTTGGTGCCGGTGAGGGCGGCGAAGGCGTTGAAAGCCGTTTGGTAGAGCAGCGGGCCGGTGAGGCCGCTGCCGGCCATGCTGTTCACCATCTTGGTGTAGGCCCCGAAGTCCTTGCCGTCGCCGGCCAGCAGGCTGGCAATGTGGTCGAGGTGGCGCTGCTCGGCCTGGGTGACGGCGGGCGCCGGATTGGCGGCCGGCGGCCCAGCCTGGGCGGGTTGCGCCGCGGCAAGCGGGGCCGGAGCGGGCGCTTGGCGGGCCGCGCCATCGTCTTCGATGAAGAAATCCTTCGCGGCTTTGGTGAGGTTATCAAGAATGGCCATGGTGGCGTGCGTTTGGTGACTCGCACCTACTGCCAATACCAGTGCCGACTCGCCGGGCTTTTTTGAGAAAAGTGCTCTTATTGTTGATTGATAGAAAGTTAAATAAAAATGCCCTGCCGCGCACGAAGCGCAGCAGGGCTATATTTTTTCAAAATGGAAAGCCTATTTTTTCAATTCAACAATGCAAAAGGCGCCGCACAGCTTGGGGCGCCACCTGCCTAGATGCTCAGCCGGAACAAGTCGCCTTCGCCTTTCAGCGACGACTGCCGAATAATCAAATCGCCGGCAATGACGAAGGTGCGGGGCTGAAAATTCTCTTTCTGCTGCACCTGCTCCAGAAACAGGCGGGCCGCCTGCTGGCCGATGCGGTAGGGGTGGAGGTCGACGGTGGTGAGGCCGGGCTCAATCATGGCGGCCATGAACTCGTCGCCGTAGCCTACCACGGCCATTTGCTGGGGCACGCGCACGCCGCGTTTCTTCAAGGCCACCAGCAGGTCGAAGGCGTTGGTGTAGTTGATGGCGAAAATGGCGTCGGGCGGCTCGGGCAAGGCCAGCCAGGCGTCGAGGGTGGCCTCGGCTTCCTCGGTGCGGAAGTCGATGTGCACCTCGTACTCCGGCCGCAGCGGCAGCTGGTAGCGCCGGAGGGCATGCTGGTAGCCGGCCAGGCGGTTGCGGCTGATGAGCAGCGACTCGGGCCCGGCCAGGATGGCAATGCGGCGGGCGCCCTGCTGAATGAGGTGCTCGGTCACGTTGTAGGCGCCGTTCCAGTCGTCGAGGATGACCTTGGCGCTGTCCACTTCGTTGCTCACGCGGTCGAAGTGCACCACCGGAATGCCGCGGCAGGCCGCGGGCTTCACGTGGTCGAAGTTCTCGGTTTCGCGCGAGTGGCAGATGAGCAGGCCGTCGACCTGGCTGGCCACCAGCGCCTGCACGTTGCTGACTTCGGTGCGGTACGACTCCTTCGACTGGCAAATCATCACGCGGTAGCCGGCCTCGGTGGCCACCGCCTGAATGCCGCTCACGGCCGTGGCAAAAAACGGCCGTTCCAGGTCTGGGATGAGCACGCCTAAGGTGTGGGTTTCACGGCTTTTGAGGCTCTGGGCCAACAGGTTGGGCTGGTAGTCGAGCTGCCGGGCCGCGTCGAGAATGGCTTGCCGCGTGACGGGGCTGATGTCGGTGTGCCCGTTCAGGGCCCGCGACACCGTCGACGAAGCCACGCCCACGGCCTTGGCCACGTCGCCGATGGTGGTTTGGGTGCGGCGGCGGTCCGGGCTGGGGCCGGTTTTCTCCTCCGTGAAGTGGTAGTCGCAGGTTTTACAGAGGTAGCGCTGCTTTCCTCGCACAAATCCGGCCTTCAACACCGTATCAGAAAGCTTGCATTTGATGCAGGTAGCCATTGAGAATTGTATTTAGTGGAGAAAAACGGCTTTGGATGCGTGAGGGAGACGCGCCGCTGTGAGTACTCACTCAAATATAACGCACAAAAAAAATTTTCGGCGAAAGAAATGCAAAGTTATCTATCGGCATCGTTTCCGGAAACGATGCCGATAGTTTTGTTGCCAATGCACGAAAATTTGGCCGATTTTGGCAGAATCAATTTGAGGTTTCTCGTTCTACATTCGGGGGTAAGTCAGCCAAACGACCTATCTGCCGCATTTACGGTAATCGCGGAGGTAGATTAGTCTGGGTATAACACAAATTGTATTTTACCTAACAGTTGCCATGCTGCACACCATGCGCTGGTTCGGTCCGCACGACCCCGTTTCGCTCTTCGACATCCGGCAGGCCGGGTGCGCCGGCGTGGTGACGGCGCTGCACCAGCTGCCGGTGGGCGCCGTGTGGCCGGTGAGCGAAATCCGGGCGCGCCAGCAGCTCATCGAGGCCGACAACGCCACCCACGCGCCCCTGCACTGGGCCGTGGTGGAAAGCCTGCCGGTGCACGAAGACATCAAGAAGGGCCGCCCCTCGCGCGAGCTGTATATAGACCACTACAAGGCCTCGTTGCGCAACCTGGCCGCCTGCGGCATTCGCACGGTGTGCTACAACTTCATGCCCGTGCTGGACTGGTCGCGCACCAACCTCCGCTACGAAATGCCCGATGGCTCGCGGGCCCTGCGCTTTGTGTGGCAGGACTTCGCCCTGTTCGACCTCTGCATTCTGAAGCGGCCCGGCGCCGCGGCCGACTACGAGCCCGCCGTGGCCGAAGCCGCCCGCCAGCAGTTTGCGGCCATGAGCGCCGCCGAAGTGGCCGCCCTCACCAATACCGTGCTGCTGGGCCTGCCCGGCTCTGAAGAGGCGTTTGAGCTAACCAGCTTCCAACGCCTGCTCGACGAGTACGCGGCCATCGATGCGGCTGCGCTGCGCGAAAACCTGCACTACTTCATTCAGCAGGTAGCGCCGGTGGCTCAGGAGCTGGGCATGGGCCTCTGCATTCACCCCGACGACCCGCCCTATCCGCTGCTGGGCCTGCCCCGCGTGGTGAGCACCGCCGACGACCTCGCCCTGCTGTTTGGGGCCTGCGACGTGCCGGCCAACGGCCTCACGTTCTGCACGGGCTCCTTGGGCGTGCGGGCCGACAACGACCTGCCGGCCATTGCCCGGCGCTTTGCCGCGCGCATCCACTTCATCCACCTGCGGGCCACCAAGCGCGAAGAAAACCCGCGCAACTTCCACGAGGCCGACCACCTGACCGGCGACGTGGACATGTACGCCGTGGTGCGCGAACTGGTGCTGGAAGAACAGCGCCGCGCCGCCAGCGGCGAAGGCGTCGGCGCCATTCCCATGCGCCCCGACCACGGCCACCAGATGCTCGACGACCTCAAGAAGAAAACCTACCCCGGCTACTCGGCCATTGGCCGCCTGCGGGGGCTGGCCGAGCTGCGGGGCCTGGAATACGGCATCCGACGCGGCCTGGCGGCCGAGTCGCCGCCCCGGGCGCGGCACGCCGAAGCCCCGCAACTCGCCTAAGTCCTCACCCTCCCTCCCCAATCCCACCCATGTTGCTCCGGTCGCTTTTGTTGTTGCTAGCCGTGGTTGCCGCCGCGCCCCAGTGCGTGGCCGACGACGGCTACCGGCTGTGGCTGAAGTACGACCGGGTGGCCGATGCCGCGCGGCTGGCGCAGTACCGCGCCGCGGCCCAGTTTGTGGCCGCCGGTGGGGGAGACGCGGTGCTGACAACCGCCGCGGCCGAGCTGCAGCGCGGCCTACAGGGCCTGCTGGGTCAGGCCGTGCCGCGGCTGGCGGCGCCGGCCAGCACTAAGCGCGGCATCCTGCTTGCGATTGACCCATCTGCAAACGTTCCCGGTAGCCCGACCAGCCGCGACGGCTACCAGATTTCGACGCAGGGCAAGAACCTGGTAGTGAAGGGCAGGAGCGGGGCCGGTGTGCTCTATGGGGTGTTTGCCTTGCTGCGGCAGTTGCAAACGGGGCAGTCCGTGGCCAACCTGTCGCTGACCAGCAGCCCCCGCATTCAGTACCGCCTGCTCAACCATTGGGACAACCCCAACGGCACCGTGGAGCGGGGCTACGCGGGCAGCAGCATCTGGAAGTGGAACGAGCTGCCCCAGCGCCTCGACCCGCGCTACACCGACTACGCCCGCGCCAACGCCTCCATCGGCATCAACGGCGTGGCCATTAACAACGTGAACGCCAGCGCGCGCTACCTCACGGCCGAATACCTCGACAAGGTGAAGGCGCTGGCGGGCGTGATGCGGCCCTACGGCATCCGGGTGTACTTGTCGGTGTTTTGGGCCGCGCCCAAAGTCATTGGCGGCCTGAAAACGGCCGACCCGCTCGACCCCCAGGTGCAGCAGTGGTGGAAGGCCAAAACCGATGAGATTTACCAGGCCATTCCGGACTTTGGCGGCTTTCTGGTGAAGGCTAACTCGGAGGGGGAGCCCGGCCCGCAGGACTACGGCCGCAACCACGCCGACGGCGCCAACATGCTGGCCACGGCCCTGGGCACCCACGACGGCATTGTGATGTGGCGCGCTTTCGTGTACAAAGCCGGCAGCGACGACCGGTTCAAGCAGGCCTACGAGGAGTTCAAGCCGCTCGATGGGAAGTTCTCGCCCAAGGTGCTGGTGCAGGTGAAAAACGGGCCCATCGACTTTCAGGCCCGCGAGCCCTTCCACCCGCTGTTTGGGGCCATGCCGCGCACCCCGCTGGTACTGGAAGTGCAGATTACGCAGGAATACCTGGGCATGGCCACGCACCTGGTGTACCTGGCGCCCATGTTCAAAGAGTGCCTCGACGCTGATACCCAGACCAAGGGCCCCGGCTCGACGGTGGCCCGGGTGGTCGACGGCAGCCTCGACCAACACCGCCTCAGCGGCATTGCCGGCGTGGCCAACATCGGCACCGACCGCAACTGGACCGGCCACCCCATGGGCCAGGCCAACTGGTACGCCTTCGGCCGCCTGGCCTGGGACTATACCTTGCCCTCGGCCGCCATTGCCAAAGAATGGACTCAGATGACCCTGACCCGCGAGCCCAAGGCCGTGGCCACCATTGTGGAACTGATGGACCGGTCGCGCGACGTGTACGTGCGCTACACCACGCCGCTGGGCCTGCACCACATCATGGGCCAGAACATTCACTACGGCCCCGAGCCCTGGCTGGCCCAGGCCGGCCGCGCCGACTGGACGGCCGTGTACTACCACAAGGCCGACTCGCTGGGCCTGGGCTTCAACCGCACGGCCACCGGCTCGAACGCCCTGGCCCTGTACTCGGCCGGCGTGCAGCAGCAGTGGGGTACCCCAGCTACCTGCCCGCTCAACTACCTGCTCTGGTTTCACCACGTGGGCTGGAAACAGCCGCTGCGCACCGGCCGCACGCTCTGGAACGAGCTGGTGACGCGCTACTACACCGGCGCCGACTCGGTGACCTGGATGCAGCAGCGCTGGGCCAGCGTGCAGCCCGCCGTGGACCCCGCCCTGCACGCCGACGTGGCCGCCCGTCTCGCCATTCAGCGGCGGGAGGCCCTGTGGTGGCGCGACGCCTGCGTGCTCTACTTCCAGACCTTCTCCAAGCAACCCATTCCGGCCCCCTTTTCAACTCCCACGCGCACGCTGGCCGATGTCAAGACCCTGGTGGACCTCTACCAGCTCAAGTAATTCTTCCCCGCTAATGCCCTCGACATGAACAAGCTGTCGCACTCCCCCGGTCATTCCACTTCTTCCAACGGCGTCGTCACGGCCGCGCAGCAGCGCCACGCCGACGTGTTTTCGCTCGACGGCAAGCTGGCGCTGATTACCGGCGGCGGCACCGGCATCGGGCTCGAAATAGCCCGCTGCATGGCCGAAGCGGGCGCCACGGTGGTCATCACCGGCCGGCGCGAAGCGGTGCTGCAGGACGCCGTGGCCGACCTCGGCGACTCGGTGGAGTACCTCGTCAACGACATCACCGACCTGGGTTCCATCGACGGGATGGTGGCGCACGTGGAAGCCACCTACGGACCCCTCGACATCTTGGTGAACAACGCCGGTATCAATCTCAAAAAGCCGGCCCTGGAAGTCACGGACGAGGAATTCAGCCGCATCCTGCACACCAACCTGCACTCGGTGTTTGCCCTCACGCGGGCCTGTGCCGCCCGCATGGTGGCCCGCCGCAAGGGCGTCATCCTCATGATTTCGTCGATGGCGGCCTACTACGGCATCGACCGCGTGGTGGCCTACGCGGCCTCCAAGTCGGCGGTGGAGGGCATGGTGAAGGTGCTGGCCTCGGAGTTTTCGGGCCGTAACGTGCGCGTGAACGCCATTGCGCCGGGCTTCATCGAAACCGAGATGAGCCGCACGGCCATGAACTCCGACCCCGACCGCCGCGACCGCGCCATGCGCCGCACGCCCATGGGCAGCTTCGGCAAGCCCGAGGACATCGGGCACGCGGCCGTGTTCCTGGCGTCTGACGCCGCCCGCTACATCACCGGCGCCTCGCTGCCCGTCGACGGCGGCAACTCCATCGGCTTTTAGGCGGCGCCAGGGCCCGCCTCCCGCTTTTCACTTAACGCAACCACTTACCCACCAAAAACCCACTCAAATCCATGCAACTACTTTTATCAAACGCTGCGCCGCGCCCAGTCCGGCGCTGGGCGCAACTCTTCGGAGCCGCGGCGCTGCTGCTGGGCGGCATGATGCCGGCCGAGGCCTGGGCCCAGGCCGGCCGCACGGTGACGGGCACGGTCACGTCGGACAACGGCGAGCCGCTGCCGGGCGTGACGGTTATTGTGAAAGGCACTACCGTGGGTGCCACCACCAACGCGGCCGGCGAATACACGCTGACCGTGCCCGAAGGGGGCAACACGCTGGTCATTAGCTCCATTGGCTACGAGAAGAAGGAGGTGCCGGTGGGTGCTTCCGGGGCCGTGAATGCCCGCTTGGCCACCGAGGCCCAGGCCCTGAACGAGGTGCAGGTGGTGGGCTACGGCGTGCAGAAGAAAAGCCAGGTGACGGGCGCCATCTCGTCGGTTGACGAGCAGGCCCTGCGCGACGTGCCCGTGGCCAACGTGGGCCAGGCCCTGCAGGGCCGCGCGGCCGGCGTCAACATTTCGAGCAACGGCACGGCGCCGGGCCAGGCGCCCACCATCCGCATCCGGGGCAACCGTTCGCTTTCGGGCAGCAACGACCCCCTGCTGGTGGTGGACGGCGTGCCCTACGACGGCAGCCTGAACGACTTGAACCCCGACGACCTGACCGGCGTGGAAGTGCTGAAAGACGCCTCCTCGACGGCCATTTACGGCGCCCGCGGCGCCAACGGCGTGATTTTGATTACGACCAAGCGCGGCAAGAACGGCGCCGCCAAAGCCACCTACAGCGGCTACTACGGCCAGAAGCGGATTTACGACCGGTTTGACCTGCAAAACGGCGAGCAGTACTACAACTACCGCCTGGAGGCGTTCCGGGCGCAAACCCCCACCTTCAACCCAGCCACCGCAACCACGTTCCTGACCAACGACGAGCGGGCCAACTACGCCGCCGGCAAAACCACCGACTACCAGAGCCTGCTGTTCCAGAACGGCCACATCCAGAACCACACGCTGGGCCTGACCGGGGGCACCGAGCAAACGCAGTACTCGGCCTCGCTGGGCTACTACGACGAAACCGGCATTGTGCCGGTGCAGCGCTTCCGGCGCTACTCGGTGCGTGGCACGCTCGACCAGAAAATCGGGGGCCGCGTGAGGGTGGGGGTGAATAGCCTGAACACCTTCACCGACGAAAATGACCCGAACGTGAACGTGCTGTACCAGATTCTGACAACCAGCCCCCTGGCGTCGACCACCGGCCCCGACGGCCAACTTGTGCTGTACCCCAACGGCGACCAACTTTCCAACCCCCTGACGCTGTACGCGCCGAACGCCCACCTGGACCGTCGCCGTCGCTTGCGCAGCTTCAACAGCCTCTACGGCCAGGTGAACATCGCAAAAGGCCTGGACTACCGCCTCAACGTGGGCCTTGACGGCCGCACGCAGGCCGACGACAGCTTCTACGCCTCGGTAACGCCGAACAACAACGCCGGCCTCAACACGGCCAGCAGTTCGTCGAGCATTGCCTACAACCTGCTGGCCGAGAACATCCTGACATACAACCGCACCTTCGCCGACAAGCACGACTTAAACGTGACGGCGCTCTACAGCCGTCAGACGTATCATGCCGATGGCTTTGGCGGTTCGGTGCAGGGCACCCTGGCCGACTACCAGCTCAACACCAACCTGGGCGCCGGCACCCCCAACTCGGTGCGCAACACCACCCAGCCCATCGATTGGGCTCTGGAGTCGTACATGGCCCGCATCAACTATTCGTTCGATAACCGCTACTCGGTGACGCTGACCGCGCGCAACGACGGGTCGTCGCGCCTGGCGCCCGGCAACAAGTACAAGTGGTTCCCCTCAGCCGCCGTGGCCTGGAACATTGCCAACGAGTCGTTCCTGAAAGGCCAGGACTGGCTGAGCGTGCTGAAGCTGCGCGCCAGCTTGGGCCGCGTGGGCAGCACCGCCATCAACCCCTACCAGACGCAGGGCTCGCTGGGCGCCGGCCTGGGCAACGGCTACTACAACTGGGGCGCCACCGGGGCCGTGGGCGTGGTGCCCAACAACATTCCGAACCCGGCTCTGGGCTGGGAATACACCACCACCACCAACGTGGGCCTGGATTTCGGCTTCTTTAATAACCGCCTGACGGGTAGCGTGGAAGTGTACCAGCAGCGCACCAGCGACCTGCTGCTGCCCGATGCCCTGCCCCAGGCCAGCGGCTACGGCTCGTTCATCCGCAACGCCGGCCAGACCCAGAACCGCGGCATCGAGATTTCGCTGACCACGGCCAACGTGCGCTCGGCCAATGTCAACGACTTTGAGTGGAGCACCGACTGGAACTTCACCGTGAACCGCGAGAAGCTGCTCGACCTGAACCTCTACGACGCCAACGGCAACCCCCGCGATGACATTGGCAACCAGCGCTTCATTGGCCAGCCGCTGTATGTGTTCTACGACTTCAAGAAAGTGGGCATCTGGCAAACCTCTGAGGCCGACGAGGCGCGGAAATACGGCACCAAGCCGGGCCAGATTAAGGTAGAGGACGTGAACAGTGACGGCAAGATTGACGCCGCCGACCGCCAGGTGATTGGCTCGCGCCAGCCCCGGTTTGAGGCCGGCCTCACCAACCGCTTCCGCTTCAAGGGCTTCGACCTGAACATTGTGGCCCTCACCCGCGTGGGCGCCACGGTGGTCGACCCGTATTCCTTCGGCCCCAGCTACTACGCCACCAACACCGGCCGCCGCAACCAGCTGAACTTCGACTACTGGACGCCCACCAACCCCACCAACGAATACCCCCAGCCCGACCAGACGGCCCGCGCCAACGAGTGGCCCACCTACGGCTCGACCCTGGGCTACCACAGCGGCACGTTCATCAAAATCCGCAGCATCGACCTGGGCTACACCATTCCGGCCGCCTGGGCCAAGTCGGCCTTCCTGAGCTCGGCCCGCATCTACCTGCAGGTGCAGAACCCCTACATCTGGGCGGCCGACAAGTTCTACCAGCGCAACAAGGCCATCGACCCCGATGCCCTCTCGTACTCGACGCGCTTCAGCAACACGGGCACGGCGTCGGCCAACCTCGATTTCCAGGGCGGCAGCAACTACCCCGTTACGCGCGCCTTCATCGCGGGTGTTAACCTGGGCTTCTAGGAGCAAGCTCCTTATCGGTTGACCGGGCGGCAAGCTCGAGGGCAGTGCCCCCAACCGATGAACAAGCGCCCCTTCCCATTCCCTTCAAATCAGCAATCAACATGAAAAAGATAGTTCTAACGCTGGGTGCCGCGCTGTTTCTGGCAACCACCGGCTGCCAGAAAGACATTCTGGAAGAAAACCCGCAATCGGTGCTCACCCCCAGCTTCCTCAAAACCGCCCAAGGCGTAGAGGCCGGCGTGACGGGCGTGTACTCGGGCCTGCGCCAGCTCTATGGCAACGACTCGGGCTTCTTCACCACCGAGGCCGGCACCGACCTGTTCACCAACGGCATTGCCAACAGCAGCGGCCTGAGCGACTACGGCCCCAACGACCTGACCCCGCTCAACGACGGCTCGCATTCGTTTATCTGGACGGTGTGCTACACCCAGATTAACAACGCCAACGGGGTGCTGCAGTACGGCCCGCAGGCCCAGGGCATTGCCCCGGCCCGCCAAACCCAACTCCTGGCCGAAGCCAAGCTGCTGCGTGCCAACTATTACTTCCGGCTGGTGCAGGACTTCGGCGACGTGCCGCTCATGCTCACCTTCGTCGATTCGCCCACCAAGGACATTGTGCGCGCGCCCATGGCCAGCGTGTATGAGCAGATTATCAAGGACCTGACCGAGTCCCTGGCGGCCATTGCCGACAAGCCCGCCCAGCCCGGCCGCGTGACGCGTGCCACGGCCCTGCACCTGCTGGCCAAAGTGTACCTGACCCGCGCCACCGCCATTCCGGCCGGGGCCACCGCCGACTACACGCTGGCCGCGCAGTACGCCAAAGAACTCATCGACAACCAGACCCGCTACGGCCTGGGCCTGGAAGCCACCCCTGGCGCCGTGTTTGCCAACGGCAACGAAAACGGCAAAGAGGTGATTATGAACGCCCAGTTCAACGGCGATGCCACGTTCTCGCGCATCGATGGCTTTACCTTCGGCGGCGAAAACGTGGGCGCCTTCCAGTTCCGCAGCCGCTACGACCTACTGCCCAACATGGCCCGCGACATTGCCAACGGCCGTCCGTTTGCCCGCCACTCGCCCACGTACTTCCTGCTGGATTCCTACATTCTGCGCGATGCCAGCGGCGCCCCGCTGGAAGCCGACGCAGCGCTCCGCACCACCGACACGCGCTACAACAGCTGGTTCACCTCGGTGTACCGGGTAAACAACCCCGGCGGCAACGGCGGCACGACCCGGGCCGTGGTGGGCGACACCTCCATTTGGTACTCGGGTCGGCAGTTGTCGGCCGCGCGCCTGGCGCAGATTGCCAACCGCACGCCCGCTCCTTACCGGGTGTTCCAGCCCAACCAGATTACCACCGAGTTCTTCCCCACGCTCAACAAATACGACTCGCCCACCCGCACCTCGGTGAACGGCTTTTCCATTCGGCCCAACATCGTCTACCGCTTGGCCGAAACCTATCTGATTGCGGCCGAGGCGTATTTCTACCTAGGCAACTCCGCCCAGGCCCGCGACTACATCAACGTAGTACGCCGCCGCGCCGCCGCGCCCGGCCGGACCACGCAAATGGAAATCACGTCGGCTCAAGTCACCATCGACTTCATCCTCGACGAGCGGGCCCGCGAGCTGGCGGGCGAAATGCACCGCTGGCACGACCTGAAGCGTACCCGGACGGCCACCGGCGCCAGCGAGCTGCTGACGCGCGTGCGGAACACCAACTACGCCCCCGCGCTGCGGAGCCAGGGCGGCGGAGTGTACGGCTCCAACGCGGCCATCAACATCAAGGATTTCCACGTGCTGCGGCCCATTCCGCAGACGGAGATTGACCGCACCAGCGGCAAAATCACCCAGAACCCCGGCTACTAACAGCCTGCGATTTTGCCACCTGAACAAGCCCCGATTTCGCTCCGAAATCGGGGCTTATTTATGAGAGGGTACCGGTTTTGGCCTTCTTCGCCCTTACTCAGTTGCTATGTCTATGAAAGCTAATACGTTTGCCCTTGCACTGCTGCTAAGCTTGCCGGTTGCGCGCCAGGCGGCCGCCCAGGTGCGCCTGCCCCGCTTGGTGAGCGACGGCATGGTGCTGCAGCGCGACGCCGACGTGGCCGTGTGGGGCTGGGCCAAGCCCGGCGAAGCGGTATCGGTGGCTTTCCTGGGCAAAACCTACAAGGCCACCACCGGCCCCGACGGCCGCTGGCGCGTGCAACTGCCCCGCCTGAAAGCGGGCGGCCCGTTTGAGATGAACATCAAGGCCAGCAACCAGGTGGCCGTGAAAGACATCATGGTGGGCGACGTGTGGCTGTGCTCGGGCCAGTCGAACATGGAAACGCCCATGAGCCGCCTGCGCGACAAGTACCCCGACGTGGTGGCCCAGGCCGCCAACCCCAACATCCGCCAATACGAAGTACCCCTGACCTACAACTTCCAGCGCCCCCAGCAAGACCTAACGGGCGGCAAATGGATTGCGGCCGACCCGCAAACGGTGCTGAAGTTTTCGGCGGTGGCGTACTTCTTCGCCAAGGAAATCAACGCCAAATACAAGGTGCCCGTGGGCATCATCAAAGACGCCGTGGGCGGTTCGCCGGCCGAAGCCTGGCTGAGCGCCGAGGGACTGAAGCAGTTCCCGACCTACGAGCAGCAGCTGGCCAAGTACAAAGACAGCACGGTGGTGTTGGGCATCCGGCAGCGCGAGGGCGCCGCGGTGGCCAACTGGTACCAAACCCTCTACAAAACCGACCAAGGCGAGGCCAGGGGCCAGCTGAAATGGTCGGCGCCTGACTACGACGCCAGCAGCTGGCCCACCATGCCGGTGCCCGGCTTCTGGGCCAACCAAACCCCGCTGGGCCCCGTGAACGGCGTGGTGTGGTTCCGCAAGGAAGTAGACGTGCCGGCCGCCATGGTGGGCCAGCCCGCCCGTCTGGAGCTGGGCACGCTGGTCGATGCCGACTCGACCTATATCAATGGGCAATTAGTAGGCAGCACCGGCTACCAGTACCCGCCCCGCAAGTACGACGTGAAGGCCGGCGTGCTGCGGCCCGGCAAAAACGTGGTGGTGGTGCGCCTCATCAGCAACGGCGGGCGCGGCGGCTTCACGATGGACAAGAAATACGAGCTGACGGCCGGCGGCCAGACGCTCGACCTGCGCGGGCCCTGGCAGTACAAACTGGGCGCCACCATGCCGCCCACACCCGGTACCACTACCTTTCAGTACACGCCGGGCGGCTTGTTTAACGGCATGATTGCCCCGGTGCTGCCCTACGCCATCAAGGGCGTGCTGTGGTACCAGGGCGAGAGCAACGCCGGCCGCACCGGCGACTACCAGGCCCTGTTCAACGGCATGATTGCCGACTGGCGCCAGCAGTTCAAGCAGCCCAACCTGCCGTTCCTGTACGCGCAGCTGCCCAATTTCATGGCCGCGAAAAAAGAGCCCTCGGAAAGCGGCTGGGCCGTGGTGCGCGACGTGCAGCGCCGCGGGCTGGCGCTGCCCCACACCGGCATGGCCGTGATTCTGGACGCCGGCGAGTGGAACGACATTCACCCGCTGGACAAGCAGACCCCTGGCCACCGCCTGGCCCTGGCGGCCCAAAAAGTGGCCTACGGCGATGCCAAAGTGGTTTCCTCCGGCCCGCTCTACCAGAGCATGCAAACCAATGGTAACAAAGTCACGCTGAGCTTCACGGGCATTGGCAGTGGCCTGGTGGCCAAGGGCGGCGAGCCGCTGAAGGGCTTCGCCATCGCGGGGGCCGACAAGAAGTTTGTGTGGGCCCAGGCCCGAATTGAGGGCAACAAGGTGGTGGTCTGGAACGACCAGGTGCCCAACCCCGCCGTGGTGCGCTACGCTTGGGCCGACAACCCCGAAGGCGTAAACCTGTACAACAAAGAAGGCCTGCCGGCCTCCACCTTCACCACCGAGCCGGAGGTGCCCGGCGCCACCAGCCGCCTCTGATGCCCGTTCGACTATAGCAAGTCCGTTGATTATTCTATTTCCATGAAATACCTCCTTGGCTACGACATCGGTAGCTCTTCCATAAAAGCCTCCCTGCTGGACATTGACACCGGCAAGTGCGTGGCCGCCGCTACGTCTCCCAAACAGGAGATGGAAATCACCGTGGCCCAGGCCAACTGGGCCGAGCAGCGCCCCGAGCGCTGGTGGCAAGAAGTGGTGAACGCCACCGCCGAACTGAAGGCCACCTACGGCTTCGATACCTCGCTGGTGGCCGGCATCGGCATCACCTATCAGATGCACGGCTTGGTGCTGATAGACCGGGCCGGCAAGGTGCTGCGCCCCGCCATTATCTGGTGCGATAGCCGCGCCGTAGATTTTGGCAACCAAGCATTTGAAGAGCTGGGCGAAGAGTTTTGCCTGAGCAATTTTCTGAACTCGCCGGGCAACTTCACGGCTTCCAAGCTGAAGTGGGTGCGCGAAAACGAGCCCGACGTGTACGCCCAGATTCACAAAATTCAGCTGCCCGGCGACTACATCGCCTTCAAGCTGAGCGGCCAGTTGCAAACCACCATTTCCGGCTTGTCGGAAGGCGTGTTCTGGAACTTCAAGCGGCAGGCCGTTGCCCAGGAGCTGCTGGACTACTACGGCATCAGCGCCGACTTGCTGCCGGAGGTGGTAGATACCTTCTCGGTGCAGGGCCACCTGAGCGCCGAGGCCGCGCAGGAGCTGGGCCTCACGGCCGGCACGCCCATCAGCTACCGGGCCGGCGACCAGCCCAACAACGCCTTCTCGCTCAACGTGCTGAACCCCGGCGAAGTGGCGGCCACCGGGGGCACCAGCGGCGTGGTCTACGGCATCAACGAGACCAATACGCCTGACCCTCGCTCCCGCGTCAACTCCTTCGTGCACGTGAACAGCACGCCCGCCCAGCCCCGCAACGGCGTGCTGATGTGCCTGAACGGCACGGGCATCCTGAACAGCTGGCTGCGCAAAATCGTGGGCGAGCTGCCCTACGACCAAATGAACCAACTGGCCGCCCAAGCGCCGGTAGGGGCGGAGGGGCTCGTGTTTTTGCCCTTCGGCAACGGCGTGGAGCGCATCCTCGAAAATCGCCCGGCCGACGCTGAACTGCGCGGGCTGAACTTCAACATCCACCACCAGCCCCACGTGCTGCGGGCGGCGCAGGAAGGCATTGTGTTCGCCCTGAACTACGGCATGGACATCATGCGGGCCAGCGGCGTGCAGGTGCGCAAGGTGCGCGCCGGCAACGCCAACATGTTCCTGAGCCCGGTGTTCCGCGAGGCTTTCGTGAACAGCGGCAACGTGGAGCTGGAACTCTACAACACCGACGCGGCCCAGGGCGCGGCGCGCGGCGCGGGCATTGGCGCCGGCGTGTACGCCAGCCCGGCCGAAGCCTTCGGTGGCCTCGAACGCATTCTCACCGTGGAGCCCACTCACCAGCTCCGCGAACAATACCAGGCTGCTTATGGCCGCTGGCAAGACGCTTTATCTCACCGTATTCCCAATTCAATCACCACCCCTTCCTATGTCTAGCAACACGCTCTCCAAGACAGAATTTTTTACGGGCATCGACACCATTCGCTTCGAAGGTCGCGAGTCGGACAACCCGCTTTCCTTTAAATGGTACGACGAAAACCGCGTGGTGGCCGGCAAGACCATGAAGGAGCATTTGCGCTTCGCCGTGTCGTATTGGCATACCTTCACCGGCACCGGCGGCGACCCATTCGGTCCCGGCACCAAGCAGTTTGCCTGGGATTCGCACCACGAAATCATCGGCCGCGCCAAGGACAAGATGGACGCCGCGTTTGAGTTTTTTACCAAGCTCGGCACGCCGTACTACTGCTTCCACGACATTGACCTGGTGGACGAAGGCGACTCGCTGGCCGAGTACGAGCGCAACCTGGCCACCATCGTTGACTACGCCAAGCAGCACCAAGCCGACTCCGGCGTGAAGCTGCTCTGGGGCACGGCCAACGTGTTTTCGCACCCGCGCTACATGAACGGCGCCAGCACCAACCCCGACTTCCAGGTGGTGGCCCACGCCGCCACCCAGGTGAAGAATGCCATCGACGCGACCATCGCGCTGGGCGGCGAAGGCTACACCTTCTGGGGCGGCCGCGAAGGCTACATGACCCTGCTCAACACCGACATGAAGCGCGAGCAGGCGCACTTGGCTAAGTTCCTGACCATTTCCCGCGACTACGCCCGCAAGCAGGGCTTCACCGGCAAGTTCTTCATCGAGCCCAAGCCGGCCGAGCCCACCAAGCACCAGTACGACTTCGACGCGGCCACCGTCCTCGGCTTCCTGCGCGAGCACGGCTTGCAGGACGACTTCATGCTAAACCTGGAAGTGAACCACGCCACCCTGGCCGGCCACACCTTCCAGCACGAGCTGCAAGTGGCCGCCGACGCCAACCTGCTGGGCAGCATCGACGCCAACCGCGGCGACTACCAGAACGGCTGGGACACCGACCAGTTCCCCAACAACCTGAACGAGCTGACCGAGTCCATGCTCATCATCCTGGAGCACGGCGGCATCTCGCCCGGCGGCATCAACTTCGACGCCAAAACCCGCCGCAACTCGACGGATTTGGAGGACATCTTCATCGCCCACATCGCCGGCATGGACACTTTCGCCCGCGCCCTGGTGGTGGCCAACGACATCCTCGAGAAGTCGCCCTACCGCAAGTTCCGCCAGGAGCGTTACTCCTCGTTTGACTCCGGCCAGGGCGCCGAGTTCGAGCGCGGTGGCCTGACCCTGGAAGACCTGCGCACCATCGCCCACAAGTCGGGCGAGCCGACCCCCAAGAGCGGCAAGCAGGAGTGGCTCGAAGCCATCATCAACCAGTACATCTAGGAAAAAAGAACGTCATGCTGAGCGCAGTCGAAGCATCTCTACCACGACAGTAAACCCCTTCGCTGCAACGGAGAGATGCTTCGACTGCGCTCAGCATGACAAGCCAATAAGTGTAGAAGCAAAAAAGCGCGTCGGGCTGGGCCCGGCGCACTTCGAAAAAACGGAACCGGCCGGCCGCCGAGTGGTGGGAATAGCAAGGCGGCTGGCTGGGGAAGTTTTGCCGACGGCTGCGGGCTCTAGACGAGCCCGCGGTCCGAGGCGGCTCCGGCGTTCCGGCACGAAGATAGGCTCGTTGGTGAGCGGGCCAAACTTCAGGTGGGCCATTGTGCCCGCCGGCCGGAACGCCGTTTTGCCGTCCGGCGCGACAAGTAGATGTTAACCGGTATTTGTCCCGCCACTTGACCCCATTATTCGACATGAAATTCCCAACGCATCTCGCCGCTTTTGCGGCCGCTAGTCTTGCCCTTTCTACGGGGGCCACTGCCCAAACCGTGCAAATGACCGTGCAGGCCGGCGACCCCAAGCTGCAAATCAGCAAGCACATCTACGGGCACTTTGCCGAGCACCTGGGCCGCTGCATTTACGGCGGCTTCTGGGCCGACAAGGATTCGAAAGCCCCGCAGCAAGGCCGCATCCGCATGGACATTGTGGAGGCGCTCAAAAAAATCAAGGTGCCCAACTTGCGCTGGCCCGGCGGCTGCTTTGCCGACACCTACCACTGGCACGACGGGGTGGGCCCCACGGCCCAGCGCCCCAAAATGCTGAACCTGTGGTGGGGGAACACGCTGGAGGATAACAGCTTCGGCACCCACGAATTTCTGGAGCTGTGCAGCCTGCTCGGCACCGAGCCCTACCTGGCGGCCAACGTGGGCAGCGGTACGGTGCAAGAAATGAGCAACTGGATGGAGTACCTCAACTCCAACGAGGACACGCCCATGGTGCTCGAACGCCGCCAAAACGGCCACCCCGAGCCCTACAAAGTGAGCTGGTGGGGCATCGGCAACGAGAGCTGGGGCTGCGGCGGCAACATGACCGCCGAGTACTACACCGACGTGTACAAGCGCTACGCCACCTTCGCCCACAACTACCCCGGCACCAACCTGAAAAAGATTGTGAGCGGCGCCAACGGCGACGACGCCCACTGGACCGAGACGTGCATGCAGCGCATTCCGCTCAACCAGATGTGGGGCCTCACGCTGCACCAATACACGCTGCCCACCGGCAGCTGGAGCGGCAGCAAGGGCAAAGCCACCGGCTTTGGCGAGGACCAGTACTTCAGCACCCTGCGCAACTGCCTGAAAATGGACGCCGTGGTAAGCAAGCACGCCGCCATCATGGACAAGTACGACAAGGACAAGAAGATAGCGCTACTCGTGGACGAGTGGGGCGTGTGGACCGACGTGGAGCCCGGCACCAACCCCGGGTTCCTGTACCAGCAAAACTCCCTGCGCGACGCGCTGGTGGCCGGCACCACGCTCAACATCTTCAACAACCACTGCGACCGGGTGCGCGGCGCCAACCTCGCCCAGGCCGTGAACGTGCTGCAAGCCGTCATCCTCACCGAGAAGGACAAGATGCTGCTCACGCCCACCTACCACGTGTTTGACCTCTACCAGGTGCATCAGGACGCGCAGTACCTGCCGCTGCAGTTCAGCAGCCCGGACTACGCGTTTGGCAACGAGAAAATCCCGGCCCTTAACGCCTCGGCCTCGAAAGACGCCAAAGGCGCGGTGCACATCTCCCTCGTGAACCTGGACCCCAACAAAGCCATCAAGCTGGAAACGGCGCTGGCCGGCGTGACCTGGAAAACGGTGACGGGTCGGCTGCTCACTTCGGCCAAAATCAACGACTACAACACCTTCGACCAGCCCAACACGGTGAAGCTAGTGGCTTTTAACGGCGCCAAAAAGCGCGGCGACAAGCTGGCCGTGGAACTGCCGGCCAAGTCGGTGGTGGTGCTGGAGTTGAAATAAATATTCTTCGAGGTAGCCGGGTTTGTACCCGGCCGCTCCCTACAGTCAGACCGTTTTATGACCCCCCAGAAAGGATTTGTGTACCTCGCGCTGGCCAGCCTCGGCTTCGGGCCGAAAGCGGACGTGCCGTTGAAAGAGGCGTTTAAGAAGGATTTTTACGTGGGGGCTGCCCTCAACTACCGCGTGACGAGCGGCCGCGATGCCAAAACCGCGGCGCTGGTCCAGCAGCAGTTCAACACCATCAGCCCCGAGAACCTGCTGAAGTGGGAGGCCGTGCACCCGCAGCCCGACCAGTACAATTTCAAGCCCGCCGACGACTACGTGGCCTTCGGGCAAGCCAACAAGATGTTCACCATCGGCCACACGCTGATGTGGCACCAGCAAACGCCCAAGTGGGTGTTTGAGGACGGCGCCGGCAAACCCGCCAGCCGCGAGCTGCTGCTCAAGCGCCTGGAGGAACACATCAACACCGTAGTGGGCCGCTACAAAGGCAAAATCGCGGGCTGGGACGTGGTGAACGAAGCCATCGACGACCAGCAGGGCGACCTGCGCAAAACGAAGTGGCTGGAAATCTTGGGCGAAGATTTCGCGGCTAAAGCTTTTGAATACGCCCATAAAGCCGACCCGAAAGCGGAGCTGTACTACAACGACTACAGCCTCTACCGCCCCGAAAAGCGCGAGGGTGTGATTAAGCTGGTGAAGAGCTTGCAAGCCAAGGGCATCAAGGTGACTGCCATTGGCATGCAGGGCCACTACGGCCTCACCAAACCGACCATCGAGCAGGTAGAAGCCAGCATTGTAGCCTTCTCGAAGCTGGGCGTGCACGTCAATTTTACGGAGCTCGACATTGACGTGCTGCCCAACCCGAGCCGCCGCCAGGGGGCCGACATTGCCGAGACTTTCGCGGTCGATGCCAAATACAACGTGTACACCACGGGCCTGCCCGATTCGGTGCAGCAAAAGCTGACCAAGCGCTACGCCGACCTGTTTGCCCTGTTTCACAAGCACCGCGACGTCATCGACCGCATCACGCTCTGGGGCGTGACCGACGCCGACTCCTGGCTGAACGACTGGCCCATCCGGGGCCGCACGAGCTACCCGTTGCTGTTTGACCGCAACCACCAACCCAAACCGGCGGTGCAAGCGGTGCTGCGGGCCGCCAACTAAGCCTTTTCGCAAAATTGTAGCGTGGACTCTGCGAGTCCGCGCCAGGGCGAAGTTCTGCAAAGCGCGGACTCGCAGAGTCCACGCTAATCATTCCTCTACGCTATGAAAATCATATCCTTCCGCCAGACACTGCTGCCACTGGCGCTGCTGTTCGCGGCCGTCGGGGCGCAGGCGCAGGCCACGCTCCCCGTGGGCGCAACCACCGTGTCGGCCACCAAAGGCAAGGGCGCTTTCACCCTGGCCGCGGCCGGCAAAACCGCGCCCATCTTCGCCAGCGCCGGCGACTGGCCGGGCGTGCTGCGCGCCGCCAAAGACCTCCAGGCCGACGTGCAGCGCGTGACCAAGGTGTTGCCCGCGTTCGGCACCAGCAAGCCGGCCGGGCAGGAGGTCGTGCTCATTGGCACCATCGGCAAGAGCCCGCTCATTGACCAGTTGATTAAAGCCAAAAAGCTGGACGTGAAGGCCGTGGCCGGCAAGTGGGAAACCTTTGTGCGGCAGGTGGTGGAGCAGCCCCTGCCCGGCGTGGCCCGCGCCCTGGTGATAGCCGGCAGCGACAAGCGCGGCACCATTTACGGCATCTACGACCTCTCGCAGCAAATGGGCGTCTCGCCCTGGTACTGGTGGGCCGACGTGCCGGTGAAGCCCCAAACGGCCCTGTACGTGGCGCCCGCTCGCTACACCCTGGGCGAGCCCAAGGTGAAGTACCGCGGCATCTTCATCAACGACGAGGCGCCGGCGCTGTCGGGCTGGAGCCGGGAGAAGTTCGGGGGCGTGAACTCGAAGATGTACACCCACATGTTTGAGCTGATACTGCGGCTCAAGGGCAATTACCTGTGGCCGGCCATGTGGGGCAACATGTTCAACGTGGACGACCCTAAAAGCCCCGAGCTGGCCGATATGTACGGCATCGTGATGGGCACTTCGCACCACGAGCCCCTGACCCGCGCCCACGAGGAATGGAAAGCCTTCGGCCACGGCACGCCCTGGAACTACCAAACCAACGACACCACGCTGCGGCGCTTCTGGCGCGGCGGCATGCAACGCATGGGCACCCGCGAAAACATCGTGACCGTGGGCATGCGCGGCGACGGCGACGAGCCCATGAGCCGCGAAAGCAATACCGCCCTGCTCGAACGCATCGTGGCCGACCAGCGCAACATCATTGCCGACGTCACCGGCAAGCCCGCCGAGCAAACACCCCAAATGTGGGCCCTCTACAAAGAAGTGCAGGAGTACTACGACAAGGGCATGCGCGTGCCCGACGACGTGACCCTGCTGCTCTGCGACGACAACTGGGGCAATATCCGCAAGCTGCCCAAGCTGGGCGAGAAACCCCGCAAGGGCGGCTACGGCATCTACTACCACTTCGACTACGTGGGCGGCCCGCGCAACTACAAGTGGCTGAACACGAACCCGCTGCCGCGCATCTGGGAGCAAATGCACCTGGCCCACGAGTACGGCGCAAACCAGATTTGGGTGGTGAACGTGGGCGACCTCAAGCCCATGGAGCTGCCCATCAGCTTCTTCCTGGACTATGCCTGGAACCCCGACCGCATTCCGGCCACCGGCGTGGCGGCCTATGCGCAACGCTGGGCGGCCCAGCAGTTTGGGACGAAGCACGCCGCCGAGATAGGCGACATCCTGGCCAAGTATGCCAAGTACAACGCCCGCCGCAAGCCCGAGCTGCTTTCGCCCGATACTTACGGCCTGGCCACCGGCGAGTGGGCCAACGTCGTGGCCGACTACCAGCAGCTGCTAACCCGCGCCGAAGCCATCAACCAGCAGCTGCCCGCCGCCGACCGCGACGCCTATTACGAGCTGGTGCTGCACCCCGTGCAGGCCTGCGCCAACCTCAACGAGCTGTACTACACCGTGGCCCGGAACCGCGAGGCCGCCAAAACCAACCAGCCCACCACCAACGAGCTGGCCTCAACCGCCCAGGCCCTGTTTGCCAAAGACGCCGAGATTTCGAAGCGTTACAACGGCATCGCCGGCGGCAAATGGAACCACATGATGGACCAGATGCACATCGGCTACAAAACCTGGCACGACGAGCCCAGGGACGTGATGCCCGAGGTGATGACCTTGCCCGCGGGCGCGGTGGCGGCGCCTGCTCCGGCGCCCGGCCCAGCCGCCTCGGGCAGCTATGTGGCCCTCGAAGCCGAGCACTACACTCAGGCCGTGAATGCCGACCCCATCACCTGGCAGCGCCTGCCCGATTTGGGCCGCACGCTGGGCGCCGTCACCACGTTTCCGGTAACGGCGGCGCCCACGGCCGCGCCGGGCGGCGCCAGCCCGCACCTGGAGTACCACATCACGCTCGCGCAGCCGGGCCCCGTGACCGTGCAGGCTTACCTGGCGCCCACGCTGGACTTCACCAACACCACCGGCCTGCGCTACGCCGTGTCGCTCGACGACGAAGCCCCGCAACTCATCAACCTGCACACCGGACTAAATCCCGATAATGGCAACAGACCATGGGAGAAGGCCGTGGCGGAAAACATTATCCTGAAGACCTCGCAGCACAACGTGGCCGCGGCCGGCCCGCACGTGCTCAAGTTCTGGCGCGTCGACCCCGGCGTGGTGCTCGAAAAACTGGTGCTGAGCCAGGGCGCGGTGCCGGCCAGCTACCTGGGCCCGCCCGAAAATGCACCGGCCGCCACGCCAGCGCCCAAAAGCAACAAGGGCAGCCTTGGGCAGCGCTAGCACCACGGCACTTGCATCGACCCTAAAAAAGAATCCTGAGCAGGCGAATTCCCCGATTTGCCCCAACCGTCAACCTCCCTCCGCGCAAATGACCTCCGACCCGCATGCTGGCTGCCCGGCCCATTGTCTCACTGTCCGTTTTGTCGTCCCGAAGCTGAAACGCTGGGCGGCCTCGCTGAGCGTGGCGGCGGCCCTGCTGCTGCCTGCTTTGGGGGCAGTTGCACAATCGATTGAGTTGGTAAATCCCATCCTAAACGGGTTTTATCCCGACCCCAGCATCGTGAAGGTGGGGGCGGACTATTACCTGGTCAATTCCACGTTTTCCTACTTCCCGGGCATTCCGGTGATGCACAGCCGCGACCTGAAAAACTGGAAGCAAGTGGGCAACGTCATCAGCCGGCCCTCGCAGATGAACTTCCTGGGCGACCGCATGACGCGGGGCCTGTTTGCGCCCGCCATCGAGTACCACAACGGCACGTACTACGTCACCTGCACGCTGATTGACCACAAGGGCAACTTCGTGGTGACGGCCAAAAACCCCGCCGGGCCGTGGAGCGACCCCACTTTCCTGCCCGAAGTAAAGGGCATCGACCCGTCGTTGTATTTCGAGGGCGACAAGGCCTACGTCATCTACAACAGCGACCCACCCGACAACAAGCCGCTCTACGAGGGGCACCGCTCCATTAAGATGATGGAGCTGAACCCGCGCACGCTGCAAACCGTGGGCGAGGCCAAAATCGTGGTGAATGGGGGAGTGGACATTAGCAAAAAGCCCGTCTGGATAGAAGGCCCGCACCTGATGAAGCGGGGCGACTGGTACTACCTCTACGCGGCCGAAGGCGGCACCTCGGTGAACCACACGGAGGTGGTGTTCCGCAGCAAAGCGGCCCTGGGCCCGTTTGTGCCCTACGACAAGAACCCCATCCTCTCGCAGCGCGAGCTGCCCAAAGACCGCAAAGACCCCATCACCTCGGCCGGGCACGCCCAGTTTGTGGAAGGGCCCGATGGGAAGACTTACGCCATTTTCCTGGCCGTGCGGCCCTATGAGGGCAATTTCTACAACACCGGCCGCGAGACCTTCATCGTGCCCGTGGTATGGAAGGACGAGTGGCCCGTGATGGACCCGGGGCCCAACGGCGTGCAATACCGCTACCAGGCCAACTTCCCGGAGGTGAAGCAGCCCGGCGCCCGGCCCCAGAGCGGTAATTTTGGCTACACCCTCACCTTCGAGAAGCAGCTGGACCCGGCGTTGCTGCTGCTGCGCACCGTCGACAGCACCAGCTTTGCCCTGAGCAAAGCCAAAGGCCTCACCCTAAAGCTCAAGCCCGAAACCTGCGCCGAAACCGGCAATCCGGCCTTCATCGGCAAGCGGCAGCAGCACCAGTTTTGCACCGCCGAAACCGAGCTGACCTTCGCGCCGAAAGCCGCCACTGAACAGGCGGGCCTGGTCATCTTTCAGGACGAGAAGCACTTCTACTTCCTCGGCAAGTCGGTGGACCAGGGCAAGCCCGTGCTGCAGCTGTACAAGAGCACCCCCGAAGCCAAGCGCATGGAGCTGCTGGCGCAGGCGCCGCTCAAATCGGCCGCGGGCGGCGTGCAGCTGCGCATTCAGGCCCAGGGCGACGCCTACAGCTTTGGTTTCTCAGAAAACGGCAAGGCCTGGACGGTGCTCAAGGACAAGGTGGACGGCAAATTTCTAAGTACCCAGGTAGCCGGTGGCTTCATCGGCTGCCTGTTTGGGATGTACGCCACTTCCTCGGGCCAGCCCACCACCAACACGGCCTCCTTCAAGTGGTTGAAATACGAGGGCAACGACCCCATGTACCGGAAGTAATGCCGATGGGCGGGCGCCGGGGGGCCGTTGCGCGCTGGCTCGATTTGCCACCTGTTGTCTTGATTATCATGCGAGTGACTCTCTTTTTTTGCGCCTTGATGCTAGCCGCTTCCGCTGCCCGGGCCGCGGGGCCCGTAGTGGTCAGCAGCCCCGACGGAGCCGTGCGGGTGAGCGTGGCCGTCGATGCCCAAGGGCAGCCCACCTACGCCGTGCGCTACCGCCAGGCCGAGCTGCTGCGCCCCTCGCGCCTGGGCCTGCAGCTGGCCGGCGCCGACCTTTCGAAGGGACTGAAACTGACGCAAGCCGGCAAGGTCACGGCCGTGGCCGACGACTACCAGCTGGCCACCGACAAGCGGGCCAACTGCCGCTACCGGGCCAACCGCCGCGTGGTGCATTTTGCCGGCCCGGCCGGGGCGCCCACGCTGAGCGTGGCGTTTCAGGTATCGAACGACGGCGTGGCGTTTCAGTACCTCGTCGAAGGCAACAGTGCCGACGTGCAGCGCATTACTACCGAGGCAACTACGTTTCATCTGCCCGCCGGGGCCAGGGGCTGGCTGCACCCGCACGCCAAGGCCCAGACCGGCTGGGCCAACTCCCAGCCCTCCTACGAGGAATATTACCAGCGCGGCATTGCGGCCGGCACGCCTTCCACGCTGGGGCAGGGGTGGTCGTTTCCGGCGCTGTTCCAGACGGACGGCCATTGGGTGCTGCTCACCGAGGCGGGCATGGGCCGCAGCTACTGCGGCAGCCACCTGGCCCACGCCGCGCCCGATGCCGAGTACCGCATCGCCTTTCCGCAAGCCCCGGAAAAGACCACGCCCGACGCGGCGCTGCTGCCCGAAAGCCGCCTGCCCTGGCGTTCGCCCTGGCGCGTCATCGTGCTGGGCAATTCGCTGGCGCCCATCGTAGAGTCGACGCTGACCACCGACGTGAGCGCGCCCGCCCAAACGCCCGTGCTCACGGAGGCGCCCGGCAAGGCGTCGTGGTCGTGGGTGCTGATGGGCGATAAGAACACGACCTACGACGTGCAGCGCCGCTTCATCGACTACGCGGCCGCCATGGGCTGGCGCTACTGCCTGGTCGATGCCCTGTGGGACAAGCAAATCGGCTACGACAAGCTGGCCGAGCTGGCCCAGTACGCCCGCGCCAAAAACGTGGGGCTGCTGGTGTGGTACAACTCCAACGGCAACTGGAACGAAGCGCCCCAAACGCCCACCAAGGTGCTGTTCGACGCCGAAAGCCGGCGCCGGGAGTTCGCCCGCATCAAGCAAATGGGCGTGGCGGGCGTGAAAATCGACTTCTTCGGCGGCGACGGGCAGTCGTTTATGAACTATTACCAAGACCTGCTCACCGATGCCGCCCAGGCCGGCCTGCTGGTGAACTTCCACGGCGCCACCCTGCCGCGCGGCTGGCACCGCACCTACCCCAACCTGATGACCATGGAAGCCGTGAAGGGCTTCGAGTTCCTGACCTTCGACCAGGCCAACACCGACCAGGAGGCTACGCACTGCGCCACGCTGCCCTTCACCCGCAACGCCGTGGGGCCGATGGACTTCACGCCCATGGCGTTTTCCGAAATCAACGGCAAGCAGCGGCGCACCTCCAACGCCTTCGAGCTGGCGCTTTCGGTGCTCTTCCAGTCGGGCATCCAGCACTACGCCGAGGTGCCCGAGGGCATGGCCGCGCAGCCCGCCTACGTGCAGGACTTCGTGAAAAAGCTGCCGCCGCGCTGGGCCGAGGTGAAGCTGCTCGACGGTTTCCCCGGCGAATACGCGGTGCTGGCCCGCCGGGCGCCGGGCGGCGCGTGGTACGTGGCCGGCATCAACGCCACCGACGCGCCCAAAACCATTCAGCTCGACCTTGGCAAGCTGGGGCTGGCCGGTGGCACGCTCATCACCGACGGCGCCACCAACCGCAGCTTCAGCACCCGGGCCGTGGGCGGCGCTGGCCTCAGCGTGACGCTGCCGGCGCGGGGTGGCTTCGTGGTGCAGCCCTAGGCGGTGCTTGCCCGTGAAAAAGAACAGATGCAGCCCCTGCGGCGGGTAATGGCCTGCCGAAAACTCCGTTGATGAACCCACCTGACGCCATGAGAAACGCCTTTTCCATCCTGCTGCTTGCCGTCGCCGCCATGAGCATCGGCACGGTCTCGGCGCAAAAAATAGCGCTGGAAGCTCCCAAAGGCTTCGACCAACCCACGGCGGGCAATGCCACCGGCCGCATCGACAGCATCCGCTATGCCTCGAAAACGGTGGGCACGGTGCGCAAGGCGCTGGTGTACACGCCGCCGGGCTATTCCAAAAAGCAGAAGTACCCGGTGCTCTACCTGCTGCACGGCATCGGCGGCGACGAGAAGGAATGGCTCAAAGGCGGCCGTCCGCAGGTTATTCTGGACAACTTGTACGCGGCCGGCAAGCTCAAGCCCATGCTGGTGGTGATGCCCAACGGCCGGGCCATGCCGGACGACCGCGCCGTGGGCAACATCTACGGCCCGGACAAAGTGGCCGCGTTTGCCAACTTCGAAAAGGACCTGCTCACCGACCTCATTCCCTACGTGGAGAAGACCTATCCGGTGCTCCGGAACCGCGAGAGCCGGGCCCTGGCCGGGCTGTCGATGGGAGGGGGGCAGTCGCTGAATTTTGGGCTGGGCAACCTGGATGCCTTTGCCTGGGTGGGCGGCTTTTCGTCGGCCCCCAACACGAAGCAGCCCGAGCAGCTGGTGCCCGACGTAGCCAAAGCCAAAAAGCAGCTTCGGCTGCTCTGGATTTCGTGCGGCGACCAGGACGGGCTGCTGCCCATCAGCCAGCGCACGCACGACTACCTCTACGAGCACCGCGTGCCGCACGTGTACTACCTCGAAGCCGGCGGGCACGATTTCAAGGTGTGGAAAAACGGGCTGTACATGTTCTCGCAGTTTCTGTTCAAGCCCGTGGACGTGGCCGCGCTGCCGAGCTACACGGTGCTGGGCACGCCGGCGGCCACCAATGTGCGCAACGCCAAGTATCCCCAGATTTTGCCGGACAACCGCGCCCTATTCCGCCTGAAAGCCCCCGGCGTGCTGCAAGCCCAGCTGGACCTCGGCCGCAAATACGACCTGGTGAAAGACAGCACCGGCACCTGGACCGTGACGACCGACACCCTGAGCCGCGGCCTGCATTATTACTCGCTCGTGCTCGACGGCCTGCCCATTGCCGACCCCGCCAGTGACACCTTCTACGGCATGGGGCGCATGGCCAGCGGCATCGAAATTCCGGGCCGCGGCACCAGCTTCTACGCCCTGAAGGACGTGCCCCACGGCGAGGTGCGGGAGCGGCGATTTTTCTCCAAAGTCACCAATTCGTGGCGCCGGTTTTTCGTGTACACACCGCCCGGCTACGATGCCAATACCGCCGCCAGGTACCCGGTGCTGTACCTGCTGCACGGTGGCGGCGAAGACGAAACCGGCTGGGCCAAACAGGGCAAAGCCGATTTGATACTCGACAACCTGATTGCCGAGAAAAAGGCGAAGCCCATGCTCGTGGTGATGCTCGACGGCAACCTGGGCGGCCCCGGCGGCCTGGCCGGCTTCAACGAAGGCACGCTGCAGCGCTTCGAAAACGAGCTGAAGCAAACCGTGCTGCCGCTGGTGGAAAGCAGCTACCGGGCAGCGGCCGGGGCCCCGAACCGGGCACTGGCGGGCTTGTCGATGGGCGGCCTGCAGACGCTTTACGCTGGTCTCAAAAACACCGACCTGTTTGCCGCGCTGGGCGTCTTCAGCTCGGGCTTTTTTGCCAATAACCCGGCCTTGTCCGACCCGCAGTACGCCTTCATGAAGGCCAACGCCGGCACCATCAACACCAACCTGAAGCAACTGTGGCTCTCGATGGGCGGGCCGGCCGACATCGCCTACGCCAACAACAAGGCGATGCGCGCCAGGATGGATGAGCTGGGCATCAAGTACGTGTACAGCGAGTACCCCGGCGGCCACACCTGGCCCGTGTGGCGGCACGACTTGTACCTGTTTGCCCAGGGCCTGTTTTAGGCTGGGTGGCAGCTTCCGCCTCATCAGCCCTGGCCTGTGCAGGGCTTTCCTTCTTTTGCCCAAGCTCCATGAAAACTACTTTGCTTGTCGTCCTGCTGGCCCTTGGGGCTTACCTGCCCATGCGGGCGCAGAACCCCATTATTCGGAATGTGTTCACGGCCGACCCAGCGCCGCTGGTGTACCACGACACCTTGTTTCTGTACACCGGGCACGACACGGCTTCGGTGAGCGAGACGAACTACAAGATGCCCGACTGGCGCATCTACTCCACCACCGACCTAGTGCACTGGCAAGACTACGGCAAGCGCCTCTCGCCCCGCACCTTTGCCTGGGCCACCGGCGATGCCTACGCGGCTCAGTGCGTGTACCACAAGGGCAAGTTTTACTGGTTTGTGGCCACCTTCCACAAGAAGGACGACCAGAGCCAGGGCGGCGCGGCCATTGGCGTGGCCGTGTCGGACCGGCACACCGGCCCGTTCCGGGACGCCATTGGCAAGGCCCTTATCACCAATGAGATGACCACGGACAAGCCCCACGCCTGGGACGACATCGACCCCACCGTTTTCGTCGACGACGATAAGCAGGTGTACATGTACTGGGGCAACTTAAGCTGCCGCTGGGTGAAGCTCAAGGACAACATGACGGAGCTGGCGGGCCCCATCACGGTGATAAGTCCCAAGAACTACATCGAAGGCCCCTGGGTGTACAAGCGTAAAAAGCTCTACTACCTCGTGTACGCCGGCGCCGGCACCAAGCCCGAGATGATAGAGTACTGCACGGCGCCCAGCGCCGCCGGGCCGTGGACGTACCGGGGCATCATCCAGGAAAACGTGCCGAATAGCTTCACCACGCACCCCGGCATCGTCGACTACAAGGGCAAGAGCTACTTTTTCTACCACAACGGCGCCCTGCCCACCGGCGGCAATTACCGGCGCTCCATCTGTGTGGACTACCTGCACTATAATCCGGACGGCACCATCCAGCCCATCGTGCAGACCACCCGCGGCGTCGCTCCGGCCAAATGAAGCTTTCCCCACCATTCCTTCCGCCCCGCGCGGGCTTCTTCATGCCGAAAACCACTTTCTGCTTCTCAGGCCTTGGCTGGCGGGCTTGCCTGCTGGCGCTGTGCCTCGTGCACCTGCACGCTGCGCACGCCCAAGCACCGGCCCCGGCGCGCCCACCGGCTGGCAAGGCGGCTTTCTATACCAACGTATACCCCAACCTGTTTCGGGAAGCGGGCTACCGCCAGGCCGACATCGACAAGAAGGTGGCCCAGGCCTACCACGACGTGTTTGAGGGGCCCAATAAGGTGTATTTCGAGGTGGGCGACTCCATGGCCTACGTGTCGGATGTGAAGAACGAGGACGCCCGCACCGAAGGCCTTTCCTACGGCATGATGGTGGCCGTGCAGCTCAACAAGAAGCAGGTCTTTGACCGGCTCTGGCGCTGGTCGAAGAAGTATTTGCAGCACCAGCGCGGCCCGCTGGAAGGCTACTTTGCCTGGAGCTTCAACCCCGCCACCATGAAGCGCAATTCCGAGGGGCCGGCCTCGGATGGCGAGCTGTATTTCGTGACCAGCCTGCTGTTTGCGGCCAACCGCTGGGGCAACGCCACCGGCATTGACTACTACCGCGAAGCCCGCCGCATTCTGGACGCCTCGTGGGAAAAGGACGGCACCGGGGGCGTGTACAACCTATTCAACACCAAAGCCAAGCAGATAAGCTTCGTGCCAACCGGTGACATGTACACCTGGACCGACCCCTCGTACCACGTGCCCGCTTTTCTGGAAGTGTGGGCCGAATACGCCAAGGACGGGCACGAGCAGTTTTACCGGGACTGCGCCGATACGTCGCGGGTGTTTCTGCACCGGGCCTGCGCCGCGCCCACCGGCCTCAACTACGACTACACCGAGTTCAGCGGCCAGCCGCACGCTACCCGCTGGGCGCCGCCGGCCTTTCGCTACGACTCCTGGCGTGTGCCCATGAACCTGGCCATGGACTACGTATGGTTTGGCAAGGACCGGCGCTGGCAGCAGCAGTACGCGCAGCGCTTCCAGGGTTTCTTGCGCCGCAAGGGTGTCAACACTTTCGAAGACCAGTTCAACGTGGACGGCTCGCGGCCGGAGTTCATTCTGCCGGCCGGCAAGGTGAAAAAGCTGCGCCACTCGCTCGGGTTGGTGGCTACGTCGGCCGCGGCCTCGCTCATGCGCCCGGCCCCGCCGCAACTGGATTTTGTGCACGCCCTCTGGAATGCCAAGCTGGCGCCCTACGACGACGGCTACTTCGACCCCTACTACGACGGCCTCCTGTACCTCTTCAGCCTGATGCACCTGAGCGGCAAGTACCAGGCGATAAAGCCCCAAACGCATTAATCAAGCAAGGTTCGTGATGAAAATCTATCCGTTGCTGTTGGTTGGGGCTGCCCTTGTGGGGGCGGCCGCGCGCGCCCAGACCCTGCCGGCCCACAACCCCGTGGTGCACGCCGACGTGCCGGACCTGTCCATCATTCGGGTGGGCAAAACGTACTACATGAGCAGCACCACCATGCACATGAGCCCCGGGGTGCCCCTCATGAAATCGACGGATTTGGTGAACTGGAAACTGGTGGGCTACGCTTACGATACCCTCTCCGGCAACGACGCCATGACGCTTGCCAACGGCCGGAGCACCTACGGGCGCGGCTCCTGGGCCAGCAGCCTGCGCTACCACCAGGGCACCTACTACGTGAGCACCTTCGCCCAGACCACGGGCAAAACCCACGTCTATTCCACTAAAAACATCGAGAAAGGTCCCTGGAAAGCGGTTTCCTTCCGGCCCAGCCTGCACGACCATTCCTTATTTTTCGACGACGATGGCCGCGTGTACATGGTGTACGGCGCGGGCAAAATCCAGCTGGCCGAGCTCACCGCCGACGCCTCGGGCCTGAAGCCGGGCACCACTTCGCAGGTCATCATCGAAAACGCCAGCGCCCCCGCCGGCCCCAACCTTGGCCTGCCGGCCGAGGGCTCGCAGCTGTTCAAACTCAACGGCAAGTACTACCTCTTCAACATCACCTGGCCCAAGGGCGGCATGCGCACCGTGGTGGTGCACCGGGCCGATAAGATAGGCGGGCCCTACGAAGGCCGGGTGGTCCTGCAGGACCTGGGCGTGGCCCAGGGCGGCCTCATCGACACGCCCGACGGCAAGTGGTACGCCTACTTATTCCGCGATTTTGGCGCGGTGGGCCGCATTCCGTACCTGGTGCCGGTCCAGTGGGAGGGGGGCTGGCCGGTGCTGGGCAGTCCGGCGGGCAAAGTGCCCGAAACGCTGCCGCTACCCGCGAATAAAAGTCTGATTCCGGGCATCGTGGCTTCCGACGAGTTTACGCGCCGGGCGGGCGAGCCGGCCCTGCCGCTGGTATGGCAATGGAACCACAACCCCGACAACCGCCTGTGGTCGGTGGCCAAGCGGCCGGGCTACCTGCGCCTCACCACCGGGCGGGTCGATACCTCGTTCCTGCTGGCCCGCAACACCCTCACGCAGCGCACCATAGGACCGGTTTGCGCCGGCATTACGGCCTTGGACGTGTCGCACCTGCAGCCCGGCGATTTTGCCGGCCTCGGGGTGTTGCAGCGGCGCTACGGCTTGGTGGGCGTGCAGGCCAGCCCGGGCGCGAAAGCCATTGTAATGGTGAGCGCCGAATCGGAAAAGCCGGTGGAGCTGCAGCGCCTGCCGCTCAGCCAGGACAAGGTATATCTGAAAATCGAGTGCGATTTCCGGGACCGCAAGGACGTGGCCACCTTCTTCTACAGCCTCGACGGCAACACTTGGCAGCCCGTGGGCAAGCCCCTCAAAATGGCCTACACGCTGCCGCATTTCATGGGCTACCGGTTGGCCCTCTTCAACTACGCCACCCAAGCGGCGGGCGGCTACGCCGACTTCGACTATTTCCGCATCACTGACAAGCTTACCAAATAGGAATCCACCCCGCGCTTTCAATCGCAAAAATCCCATGCGCATAAGAATCCTTTTCAGGCTGCTGGCGGCTCTCTGCCTGGTTTGCTTCCAGTCCGCCCACGCCCAAAACCCCTTCATCACCAATCAATTCACGGCCGACCCCACGGCCCGCGTGTTCGGCGGCCGGGTGTACGTGTACCCCTCGCACGACATCCGGGCTACTCCGGGGCACGGGCGGGCCGGCTGGTTTGTGATGGAAGACTACCACGTTTTCTCCTCCACCAACCTTACCGACTGGACCGACCACGGCGTCATCGTGACCCAAAACAAGGTGCCTTGGGTGAAGCCCAACAGCTACGCCATGTGGGCGCCCGACTGCGTGCAGCGCAACGGCAAGTACTATTTCTATTTCCCCGCCACGCCCCAGGACACCACCGGCGGCCGGGGCTTCCGCATTGGGGTGGCCGTGGCCGACAAGCCCACCGGCCCCTTCGTGCCCCAGCCAGCGCCCATCGCCAACGTCCGCGGCATCGACCCCAACGTGTTCATCGACCAAAACGGCCAGGCCTACATCTACTGGTCACAGGGCAACATTTACGGCGCCAGGCTCAAGGCCAACATGCTGGAGCTGGCCGAAGAACCCCACACCCTCGGCGAGCTGCCCACCAAAGGCCTGAAGGAAGGCCCCTATGTATTCGAGCGCAAGGGCATTTATTACCTCACGTATCCCCACGTGGCAAACAAGACCGAGCGCCTCGAATACGCCACCAGCAGCAGCCCGCTCGGGCCGTTCACGGTGCGCGGGGTAATCATGGACGAGTCGCCGACCGGGTGCTGGACCAACCACCATTCCCTGCTGCAGCTCAATAAGCAGTGGTACCTGTTCTACCACCACAATGATTTGTCGCCGAAGTTTGACAAGAACCGCTCCGTTAGAATCGACAGCTTGTCCTTCGCGGCCGACGGCTCGATTCGGAAAGTGACGCCGACTCTGCGCGGCGTGGGCCACACCGATGCCCGCCAGAAAATCCAGCTCGACCGCTACAGCCGCCTGAGCCAGCAAGGCGCCGCCATTGCCTTTCTGGACACCGCCAATACGTTTCGGGGCTGGAAAACCGTCTTCGCCGGTAACTCGGGCTGGGTGCAGTACAATGGCGTCGCATTTGGCGCGCAAAAACCGAAGACTGTGATGCTCCGAAGCATGTCGGCCGCCGGTGCCACCCTGCAAATCCGGCTGGATAACGCGGCGGGGCCGGTTATCGCCGAAATCACCGTGCCCAAGGGCAGCGCCTGGCAGGAAGTAAAAGCGCCAATGCGGGCCTTCCGTCCCGGCACGCACGCGCTGTACGTCGCGCCGAAGCCGACGTCCTCAGCGGCGGCTGTGGAGGTCGACTGGGTCCGCTTCGAGTAAGCTCCCCGTGCAACGGCCGCACGGCTGGCACTCCGCCCCGTAGCGGCTCAAGTAACTAATAAACGCTTTTCCCATCCTCTTTATGAAGCTTGCTACTGCTTTACTCGGCCTATTCCTGCTCAGCAGCGGGGCCCAGCCGCCGGCCGCCCCGGCTGCGGGGCCGGTGGCCGAATTCCCGTTCCAGAACCCCGACCTGCCCGTCGACCAGCGCGTGGATGACCTGGTGGGCCGCCTGACGCTGCCCGAAAAGGTGTCGCAGATGCTGAACGCCTCGCCGGCCATCGACCGGCTGGGCATTCCGGCCTACAACTGGTGGAACGAGGCCCTGCACGGCGTGGCCCGCACCAGCCTAAAAACCACGGTGTTTCCGCAGGCCATCGGCATGGCCGCCACCTTCGACAAGGACGCCATGCTGACCATGGCCACCATGACCTCCGACGAGGCTCGCGCCGTGCACCAGGAATACGTGCGGCGCGGCGAGCGCGGCATCTACCAGGGCCTCACGTTCTGGACGCCCAACATCAACATTTTCCGCGACCCGCGCTGGGGCCGGGGCCAGGAAACCTACGGCGAAGACCCTTACCTGACCGGGCAGCTCGGCAGCGCGCTGGTGAAGGGCTTTCAGGGCGACGACCCCAAGTATTTGAAAATCACGGCCTGCGCCAAGCACTTCGCCGTGCACAGCGGCCCGGAGTCGTCGCGCCACGAGTTCAACGCCCAAATCAGTGACTACGACCTGTGGGATACCTACCTGCCGGCTTTCCGCGACCTGATTGTGGACGCCAAGGTGGCCGGCGTGATGTGCGCCTACAACGCCTACGCCGGCCAGCCCTGCTGCGGCTCCGACAAGCTGATGAACGAAATTCTCTACGATAAGTGGAAGTTCAAAGGCTACGTCACGTCCGACTGCGACGGCCTGAACGACTTCTGGCAACACCACAAAACCGACCCCGACGCCGCCACGGCCGCTGCCAACGCCGTGCTGCACGGCACCGACATCGAATGCGCCACCGGCAAGCTCTTTACCTACAATTCGCTGCTGGAATCGGTGCAGAAAAAGCTCATCACCGAAGAGCAGCTCAATACCTCGGTGAAGCGGCTCTTCAAAATTCGTTTCCAGCTGGGCATGTTCGACCCGGCGGCGCGCGTGAAGTACGCCCGCATTCCGATGAGCGTGGTGGAAAGCGCCCCGCACCAGGCCCACGCCCTGAAGATGGCCCGCGAGTCGGTGGTGCTGCTCAAGAACGAGAAGAACACGCTGCCGCTGCGCAAAAACTTGAAGAAAATAGTGGTGATGGGCCCCAATGCCGACAACGAAAGCGTGCAGCTGGGCAACTACAACGGCTTTCCCACCGACATCGTGACGCCGCTCGAAGGCATCCGGGCCAAGGCCGGTCAGGGCACCGAAGTGGTGTACATGCAGGGCGTGGACTACGCCAGCAACACGGTGTACGAACCGCTCAGCCTCAACCAAAACCTGGCCTACCAGGGCCAGCCGGGCTTCAAAGCCGAATACTTTAAAGGCACCAACCTGGAGGGCGCGCCCGTGGCCACGCGCCAGGAAGCCGGACTTGACCGCTACCTGGCCAACGTGAAGATGGAAGTGGCGCCCGGCCTGCTCGCCGAGAACTTCTCGGCCCGCTACCAGGCCACGTTCACGCCTTCGACCACCGAGGAGCTGGCCTTGCAAATCAGCGGCGACGACGGCTACCGGCTGTTCGTGGACGACAAGCTGGTCATCGATAACTGGAAAGGCCGCGGCTTCTCCACCAACCAGCACGTGCTGAACGTGACCGCCGGCCAGAAGCTGAACCTGCGGCTGGAGTACTTCCAGGTCGACCGCCGCACCATCCTCAAATTCACGGGCGCCAAAGTGGTGCCCATGAACGCGGCCAACATCCTGGCCCGGGTGAAAGATGCCGACGCCATCGTGTTTGTGGGGGGCATCTCGCCCCGGCTCGAAGGCGAGGAAATGAAGGTGGACGTGCCCGGTTTCAGCGGCGGCGACCGCACCACCATCGGCCTGCCCCAGGTGCAAACCGACCTGCTGAAGGTGCTGCACGGTTCCGGCAAGCCCGTGGTGCTGGCCCTGATGACGGGCAGCGCCCTGGCCACGCCCTGGGAGGCCCAGCACCTGCCGGCCATCCTCAACCTGTGGTACGGCGGGCAGGCGGCCGGTACCGCGCTGGCTGACGTGCTGTTTGGCGACTACAACCCCGCCGGCCGCCTGCCGGTCACGTTCTACAAATCAGAAACCCAGCTGCCGCCCTTCGACAACTACGACATGAAGGGCCGCACCTACCGCTACTTCACCGGCGAGCCGCTGTTCCCCTTCGGCCACGGCCTGAGCTACACCACCTTCAAGTACAGCAACCTGAAAGTGCTGTCGAAGCCGGTGACCGGCCAGCCCATTCGGGTGAGCGTGGACGTGCAGAACACCGGCGCCCGGGCCGGCGACGAAGTGGTGCAGCTCTACGTGCGCCACGCCGGCGCCTCGGGCCGCGTGGCCCGGCACGCGCTGGAAGGCTTCCGCCGCATCAACCTGGCGCCCGGCGCCCGGCAAACGGTGGCCTTTACGCTCACGCCGCGCCAGCTTTCGCGCCTCACCGAGCAGGCCAAACGGGTGGAAATGCCCGGCACGGTGCAGGTGTATGTGGGCGGTGGACAGCCGATGGCTGCAGCCGTTGCGGCCAATAAGGTGGTCAAAACCGTTGTGCAGCTGACCGGCGCGCCGGTGGCGATTGACTGACCGAATGTAGAGACGCATACTTGCGTCTCGGCGTTGAACGGTGTGGGTGAACGATGCTCGAACGGGGCGGATGCCCAGACGCAGGTATGCGTCTCTATATCGGTCAGCCGGGCCCGCGGGCTACTGCCGAATCAACATCAGCGCCGAGCTGCCCGGTACCTGCACGCCGCTCATCACCTCCAGCACGTCGAAGCCTTCCTGGTTGATTTGGTCGCCGCGCAGCACCACGGTGTAGGTGCCGCGGGGCAGGGTCACGCTGTCGGCGGAGCGGTTGCCGTTGAAAATGACGATGATGTCCTGCCAGGCGTCGCCGCCGGCGTGGTTTTTCAGCTGGTAGGCAATAACGCCGGGGTGGGTGTTGGGCAAAAACTCCAGGTGCTGCTGCACCAGCTCGGCGGTGGGCAGGCGGAAGGCGGGGTGGGCCCGGCGCATGGCAATGAGCTTGCGGTAGAACTCGTACACGCCGGCGTATTTGGCCTTGCGCGCCCAGTCAATCTGGTTCACGCTGTCGGGCAGGTTGTAGGAGTTGTGCGAGCCGCCTTTGGTGCGCAAAAACTCGTCGCCCACCGGCAAAAACGGGATGCCCTGCGAGGTAAACACGATGGTGTTGCTCAGCACATCCATTTTGATAAGGTCGGCTTCCGAAACGCCCTTGTTCGAGGCCTTGAGCTTGTCCCAGAGCACCATGTCGTCGTGGCAGGCCACGTAGTTGATGGCCTGGGCGGGCGAGTTGGCCCACGCGGCTTTCGAGTAGTTCACCTTGGCGAAATCGAGCTGCGGGTGGGCCGTGGCGGCCACGATGCCAAACTTCACGCTCTCTTCCAGGCCGGGCTGGCCGCTGGCGAAGCCGGGCTCGGTCTGGCGGGCGTAGTGGCCCTTCACGCCGTCGCGCAGTTCGTCGCCGAAGGCCGCGATGCGGTCAATCTTGCCCATGTTGGCCTTCACGGCGCGCTTGGCTTCGGGCAGGGGGGAGGGGCCGGCGGTCCAGCCCTCGCCGTATAGCAATATGCTGTGGTCCTGCAGGTCCAGGGCCACGCGGATGGCGCGCATGGTTTCGATGTCGAGCACGCCCATGAGGTCGAAGCGGAAGCCGTCGGCGTGGTATTCCTGGGCCCAATACACGACGGATTCCACGATGAGCTTGCGCACCATGGGCCGCTCCGAGGCCACTTCGTTGCCGCAGGCGGTGGCGTTGCTCAGGGTGCCGTCGGGGTTGTGGCGGTAGTAGTAGCCGGGCACCAGCTGCTCGAAAGAGCTGCGGGCGGCGTTGGCGGTGTGGTTGTACACCACGTCGAGCACTAGGCGCATGCCTTGGCTGTGCAGGTTTTGCACCAGCTGTTTGAACTCGCTGATGCGGGTGCTGGGATTGGCAGCGTTGGTGGCGTACGAGCCTTCGGGTACCGAATAGTGCAGCGGGTCGTAGCCCCAGTTGTAGCGGTTGGCGCTGGCGGGCGCGGCCTCGTCGATGCTGGCAAAGTCATTGGTGGGCAGCAGGTGCACGTGGGTCAGGCCCAGCTCCACGAGGTGCTCCAGGCCGGTGGTCACGCCTGCGGGGCCGCGGGTGCCCAGCTGGGCCACTCCCAGGTACTTGCCCTTGCGGGTGATGCCCGACTGCGGGTGCATGCTCAGGTCGCGCACGTGTGCTTCGCCAATCACGACGTCGGTGGGCTGTTTCAGGGCCGGGCGCAGGTCGTCGGCCCAGCCGGGCGGGGCCACGGCGGCGGGGTTGAGCACGGCCCCGCGCTGGCCGTTGAGGCCCACGGCGTGGGCGTAGGGGTCGGCCACTTCGGCCATTTTCTTGCCCGCAATAGTGGCCTGCACCGTGTAGAAGCCGGTGGTGCCGGCGGGCAAGGCGTACAGCCAGGTGCCGTCTTCGGCCTTGGCCATGGCGTAGTCGGCGGTGGGCGCGCCGCCGGTGCCGGCCGCGTACAGCTTCAGGTGCAGGGCCTCGGCGGTGGGGGCCCACACGCGCAGGGTGGCCTGGGGGCCGCGCCAGGTCAGGCCCAGGTCGGGGCCGCGGTACACGGGGTAGCTGCCGAAGTCGGGCAGCGGCGGTGCCGCCGGAGATTTGGTGGTAGATAGCAGCACCAGTAATAGCAGGGAGCGAATCATGACGGCAAAGTTCGGGAATTGTACGTAATGAAGAGTAGCCGCGGCCGGCAATCTACAAAAAAGCCATCTTGCCCTACGCAGCGCCCAATCTGGCTTGCGGCAGCAATTCCAACGATTGGATTAGTTGAAGCACACCAGACGCCTTGGCTGCGCTTGGCAGCACGGCCTTTCCCTTTTTAAGACGATGCCCGCTTGGCCCTTGCAGGCTTCTTGCCGGCCGATGAAACGGCCCCCGCCGTCGATACAATTCCGGTTACGGTCGGTTTGGCCGGGTTTTGGAAATCGGAGCGGGTATGTTTGTTTCGCTTTCCTCATGTGCTATGGCCGTCCTCACCCCCCGGCGCTACCTCGCTCCGCTCATTCATGTGCTGGTGTGGGGCTTGTTCGGACTCACGTTTTTGTTGTTTCAGCCGCTCACCGGCCGGCTCACCATGCCCCCGCAGTTCTGGCTGAAGCAGGGCCTGATGTTCTGCGTGTGGGTGGCCGCTTTCTACCTCACCGCCAAGGTGCTGGTGCCCCGCCTGCTGTTTCAGGGGCGCACGGGCTGGTTCATTCTGTCGTTGGTGGGCATCACGCTGGGGGTACTGGTCTTCAGCAAGTTTCTGGAGTCGGCCCTCAACCTGCCCGAGCTCATGAACAAGGCGTTTGAAGCCGTGGCGGGCCGCCCGCGCCTCAACCCCCGCGGCTACCGCTTCGATTCCATGGGCCTGCTCACCACCATGTTCGTGCTGGGCATCAGCACCTGCATCACGGTGGTGCAGAAGTGGCAAAAGGACGCCCAGCTGCGCCAGACGCTGGAGCAGCAGCGCGTCAGCTCCGAGCTGTCGATGCTCAAGGCCCAGATTAACCCGCACTTCTTCTTCAATACCCTCAACAACATCTACGCCCTCACGCTGCTCGATGGCGAGCAGGCTCGCACGGCCATTCACCGCCTCTCGCGCATGATGCGCTACGTGCTGTATGACACGGCCGGCGGCATGACCCTGCTCAGCCAGGAAATCGCCTTCGTGCAGGACTACATCACCCTCATGCAGCTGCGGCTCGACGACCGGGTCACCGTCACCTTTGAGCGGCCCGAGCCCGTGCGCGACGTGCCCGTGGCCCCCATGCTGCTGCTGCCCTTCCTCGAAAACGCCTTCAAGCACGGGGTGGCGGCCACCGAGCCCAGCCGCATCTACGTGGCCATTCGCCAGCCCCGGCCCGACGTGGTGGAGCTCGAAGTGCGCAACAGCCGCCTCGCGCTGCCTTCCACTGACCTGGCCGGCAGCAACGGCATCGGCTTGGCCAACACCCGCCGCCGCCTCGACTTGCTCTACCCCGGCCGCTTCCAATTGGTGGTCGACGACCACACGCCGGCCAACGAATTCCTGGTGCACCTCACCCTGACCGTGGGGGAGGGAAGTGCCGTAAGCCTGCCCGAGCCTGTTTCCGTCCTGTCATCCTGAGCATTCTGCGGTTCAAGCAAAATCTTCAGGATGACAGTATTTTCTTAACCAACGATTCCCTACATGAGCCAACCCGCCCTGCCGCCCCTGCGCACCATCGCCGTCGACGACGAACCCCTGGCCCTGGGCCTGGTGGTGTCGTTCATTCAGAAAACGCCGTTTCTGGAGCTGGTGGGCAAGTTTGGCAGCGCCGTGGAAGCCCTCAAGTACCTGCACGAGCACCCCGGCGCCGTCGACTTGGCCTTCCTCGACATTCAGATGCAGGAACTCAACGGCCTGGAGTTGGCCCGGGTGCTGGGCCCCACCGGCCCGCGGGTCATCTTCACCACGGCCTTCAGCCAGTACGCGCTGGACGGCTACCGCGTCGACGCCCTCGATTACCTCGTCAAGCCCTTCAACTACGAAGAATTCCTGCGCGCCGCCGGCAAGGCCCGCGCCTACGCCGAGCTCACCTCCCAGCACGCCAGCGCCCCCGCGGCCACCGGCCCCGAGGAGGAAGAGTACCTGTTCCTGAAAGCCGAATACCAGCTGGTGCGCGTCGCGCTGAGCGACATTCTCTACGTGGAAGGCCTGAAGGACTACGTGAAAGTGCACCTCAAAAGCACGCCCCGCGCCCTGCTTTCCCTCATGAGCCTCAAGGCCATGGAGGAAAAATTGCCCACCCGGCGCTTCATGCGCATCCACCGCTCGTTTATCGTGGCGCTCGACAAGATTGAGGCCGTGCGCCGCCTCACCGTCCAGATTGGCGCCATCACCATCCCGGTGGGCGACCAGTACAAGGACGCCTTCCTGCAGTTCCTCAGCCGCTGGACCTGATACCGAATTCGTGTTAATGGCACGTCAGTCGAGCGCAGCCGAAGCAGCTCGCAGGAGTCGTCCTACCGTGACGCCTCACCCCCTGACCCCCTCTCCCCAAGGAGAGGGGACACCGGTTTTGCTCCGAGCGAAATCGTCAGGCTCCCCTCTCCCTGTGGAGAGGGGCCGGGGGTGAAGCGTCACGTCACAACGAAGCACGCGAGCTGTCTCGGCAAGCTCGACATGCGCTCTAACCGCTACTGCCCTCGCCCTTCCGCTTTCTGCCGCGCTGCCCGCTACTCTTTTCCTGTCTTTCTGAGCTATGACCCCACACTTCATCACCGGGAACTCCGTTCTCGGCCGGGACGCCCGTGCCCCGGAATCGCGGCCGCAGCTCGCGGTGCTTTGCCTCTCCGGCAGCCTGGGCGGCCTCGAACTCAACAGCCTGAAGTTTACCGGCTGGATGCAGGAGCGCGGCTGGCGCATCACCTTCATTGCGCCGCCCGCCACGCCGCTCGCCCACTGGGCCGAAGAATGGTTTGTGCCCTTCGAAACCCTGCGGGTGCGCCGCGGGCTGGCCATGCCCCTGGCCGCCTGGGAGTTGAAAGTGCTGCTGGAGCGCCTGCAGGTTGAGATGCTGGTGGTGACGCAAAACAAGGACCTGGCCCTGGCCACCTTGGTGAAGGGCCTGATGGGCGGGCGCCTGCGCGTCATCTACCAGCAGCACATGCAGCTGGGGCGCCCCAAGCGCGGGCTGGTGCACACGCTGCGCTTTCGCCAGCTCGATGCCTGGCTGACGCCCTTGCCCGGCCTGGCCCGCGAAGTGGCCCGCCGCACCCGCCTCGACGCCCGCAAGCTGCACGTGGTGCCGTTGGGCCTGCCGCTGGAGCAGTTTGCGCCGCACCGCCGCACCGCCGCCGAAGCCCGGCAGGAGTTGGGCCTGCCCACAGAAGGGCCGCTGCTGGGCATCCTGGGCCGGTTCGATGCCGGCAAAGGACAGGATTTTGTGATTGAGGCCCTGCACCACCTGCGCACCCAGCTGGGCCGCAAGGCCAGCCTGGTCATCATGGGGGAACCCACCCGCAACGAGGGCGACGCCTACCTGCGCCAGCTGCAGGCCCAGGTAAAGCGCCTGGGCCTGGAAGGTCAGGTGCATTTTCGGGGCTTCCGGGCCAACCCGGTGGTGTTCTACCAAGCCATCGACGTGTTTGTGCTGGCTTCCGAAAACGAAACCTACGGCATGGTGACCCTCGAAGCCATGGCCACCGGCGTGCCCGTGGTGGCCGCCGCCACCGGCGGCACCGTGGAGCTGGTGCAGCACGGCCACACCGGCCTGCTCTACCTGCACCGCGACGTGGCCGCCTGCGCCCGCTCCATCCGCCGCTGCCTCGACGACGCCCCCGCCACCCGCCAGCGCGTGGAGCGCGCCCGCCTCGACCGCTGGCGCTACTCGCACCAGCGCCAGTGCGCCCTTACCGAAGACGTGCTGGCCGAGCTTGGCCAGCACGCAGCCACTGCGCCCGCGCTGCCCACAAGCCGGCGCGGGGCCGCGTTGCACACGGCCTTCACGCGAGAAGTGCCGACAACAAAAATGCGCACATTATCAAACGTTTAATGGCCTAAGTCCTGCCATTCTCAACCGGATGGGCCCGTGGGGTGTGGCCACCCACCCAGCGGATTGCCGCCGCTGGCAGCAGCGCCCCGCCCAACCACCGGAGCCGGAATGGCAGGCACAAACGTTTGGAACACTGGCCGGCGCCTGTTGCCGCCAAACTGCTTTGGCCCAGAAAGCCTCCGCGACAGCGGAGGCTTTTTTTATTGGTAATATTTTAAAATGGATTATGCCTTTATAGGGTTTCGCTGCCGGCGCATCGCGGCATTTTGGTTTGCACTGCGTGAGTTTGTAACGTTTTGGTAACGCCTTGCATGGGGGCAGTCCTATAAAGTCCCCCTAATTTTACAGGCAGTGCGCCTAGCCAAAAGTGTTTTTTTAGATACCTAAAACCCTGTTACTTATGCAGCCACCCCGTACTCTTTTTACCTCTTTTTTCAGCCGCGGCGTGGCGCTGCTGACGACGCTTCTGCTACCGCTGGTAGGGTGGGGGCAAGTGTCTTTGCCAACCAATAGCGCTGCAGTTACGCAGGATTTTAGCGCCTTGGCTGCTCCAACGACTGTTACAAGCAGTACAATGCCAGCAGGCTGGGTATTTGTTGAAAGCGCTACTAATGCCAACACCACTTACACAGTTAGCGACGGAAGCTCGACTACAGGTGAGACGTATAGCTTTGGTGGAACCAGCGCTGCAACTAAAGCTGACCGAGCACTGGGTTCAATTGCAAGCAGTAATTTAGGTTCCTCATATGGTGCTTCCTTTACCAACAACACTGGAGTCACGATTACGCAGTTAGCGGTAACGTACACTGGCGAACAATGGCGGCTTGGCGTCACCAATGCTTCGCGTGTTGACCAAATTACTTTTGCTTACAGCACTACCGCCTCAAGCCTGACTGGCTCAGGCTACACCAGTGTTAGTGCTTTAACATTTGAAACCCCTAACACCACAGGCTCGGCCGGGTCGCGAGACGGTAATGCAGCAGGTTATAAGGCTGTTGTCAGCAGCACTATAACCGGCCTGTCCATTGCTCCAGGCGCCACCTTTTACCTCCGTTGGACTGATGTTGACATCACCGGCAACGATGATGGGCTTGCGATTGACGACGTTTCGGTGACGCCTAACCCGCCCACCATCACCACCCTCACGCCCAATACGGCCGTAGCCGGCAGCGGCGCCGTTGCCCTGACCGTCGACGGCACCAACTTCGTGAGCGGAGCATCTGTTTATTTCAACGGCTCGGCCCTGACTACTACCTACGTATCGGCGACGCAGCTCACGGCTACCATTCCGGCGCCATCGGTGGCCACGGCCGGAGTCTTCCCCGTCACGGTAAAAAACACCACCACGGGCGCGGCTTCAAACGCGGTGAATTTCACCGTGACGGCGGTTGCTGCGTCGAATACGGTCAGCACCACGGCCATTCCGGCCACTACGTATTGCGTGGGGGCTTCGGGCACGGCTGTTTCGGTGCCTTTCACCTCCACGGGCACTTACACCAGTAATACCTACACGGCGTACATCGGCAGCACCAGCATCGGCACGCTGGTCAGCGACTTGAACTCGGGCACCATCAGCGCTACCATTCCCGGCAGCTTGGCGTCGGGTTCTGCGTACCGCATTCGGGTCGATGCCAGCAGCCCCGCCACCACCGGCTCCGACAACGGCGCCAACCTGACGGTGGTAAACTACCAAACCAACAACGTGACGTCGTTTGTGGCCACGGCCGGCAACACCCAGGTGCCCCTGAGCTGGGCCAACCCCACCGGCTGCCTCACCCGCACGGTGGTGGTGGCCAGCGCCGCCACCATCACGGCCGTGCCCAGCGGCACCTTCACCGCCGATGCCGCTTTCGGCAGCGGCACCGACCTGGGCGGCGGTCAGTACGTGGTGTACGACGGCACCGGCACCGGCGTCCCGGTCACGGCTTTGGCCAACGGCACCCCGTATTTCTTTAAGGCTTTCACCTCCAACGGCGACGGCTACAGCACCGGCGCTACGGCCACGGCCACGCCGGTTGCCCCGGTGCCCACGCTCACGGCCAGCACCTCGCCAGCCACCACGCCCACCTCGGTTAGCCTGGCCACCACGTCGCAGGGCACCCCCTCGGTAGCCAAAACGTACACCCTGGCCGGTTCCAACCTGGGCACTGCCGACGTGACCGTGACGGCCCCCACGGGCTTTCAAGTGTCTACCACGGCCGCCTTCACCGGCATTACCACCGACGCCAATAGTCTGACCCTTACGCCCGGCAGCGGCAGCCTCAACCAAACGGTGTATGTGCGCCTCTCGGGTTTGGTGGCTGGGGCCCTGTCCGGCACCGTGGCCAACACCAACGGCACCCTCACGGCCAACGTGCTGGTGTCGGGCGCCGTGACGGCCACGGCCGCCGAGCCCACCGCGCAGCCCACGGTAGCGGTGAGCAACGTCGGCTTCAGCCAGGCCGACGTCACGCTCAGCGGCGGCAACGGGCAAAAGCGCCTGCTGGTGGTTCGGGCCAACTCCGCCACCAACTCGCTGCCCGTTGACAACACCACGTACACGGCCAGCACGGTGCGGGGCAGCGGCACCCAAATTGGCACCGGCAACTACGTGGTGGTGGCCGACGGCACCACCACGGCTTTGACCCTCACGGGCCTTTCTTCTAATGCGACCTACGTGCTGTCGGTGTATGCCTACAACGATGACGCCGTGGCGGGCCAGGAAAACTACCTGACCAGCACCCCCGGCACGGTCAGCTTCACCACGCCGGCCATCCCGGCCGTGTTCTACTCCAAAGCCTCTGGCGACCTCAACCTAACCAGCACTTTCGGTTCCAACCCCGATGGCACCGGCGCGTCGCCGTCCAACTTCACGGCCGCCGGCAAAACCTATTCGGTGAGCGGCACGCACACCCTCTCCGGCAACTGGGTGGTTTCGGGCACGGGCTCGAAAGCGGTGCTCACCACGGGTTCCAGCCTCACGGTGCCTGCTACTGCCAATTTTACCGGCACCCTCGACATGCAGGGCACGGCCTACCTCACGGTGCTGCACACCAGCCCCGGCATCGCCTACGGCAGCCTGAACGCGTCCAGCACCGTAGAATTTGCCCAAACCAGCGGCACCTACGTGGTGCCTTCGCCCACCAACGGCTACGGCAACCTCAAACTCAGCAACGCAACCAAGCAGTTTGCCGACGGCCTCCAGCCCGACACGTACGTGTACGGCGACCTCACCATTCAAAACGTGACCAACGTGGGTGGTTCGAGCACTTCGGATTTTTCCTACGTGTCCTTGCTTGGCAACCTGTCTCTGCTCGGCACCACCACCTTCAACACCACCAGCACCCGGAAAATCACGCTGGCGCTGGAGGGCATAAGCCCGCAAACCCTGTCCGGTAACGGCAATACGCTGCGCCTGTTCCGCTTGCTGGTAGACAACAGCGCGGTGCTGGCGGATGCTGCCGGCGGCACTCCGGTCGAGCTGGGCAACACCAGCGCCAACGGGGGAGGTATTGACATCGCAGCCGGAAAAACGCTGACGCTAAATGCCAACACGTTGGCTTTCGTGCCGGGCGGCAACGCCGTGATTTCCACGTCCACCGGCACTTTCACGGTGTCGCCAAATTCGTCGCTCAACCTCGAAACGAACAACACGACCTATTCCATCGGCACGCTGCGCCTCACCCCCGGTTCCACTTCGCTCGGCAACCTGCGGGTGTCGCACGCTTCCGGCGACTACCTCGACCTAACGCAGTCGCTGACGGTGAACGGCGCGCTGGTGCTCGATGCCTCGGGCACGCTCGACATCGGCGCCGGCCGTACCCTCACGCTCAACGGCACCGTGGCCGGTACCGGGTTTCTACGCGGTTCGGCCACCAGCGACTTGGCCGTGGGCGGCACGGGCGCCTTGGGCACGCTGCGCTTCTTCAACGGCACCACCACCCGCCTGCTCCGCAACGTCACCCTGAACCGCACGGCCGGCACCACCACCCTTGGCTCGCCGCTAACCATCAACGGCGCGTTTGCGCTGACCAACGGCATCATCACCACCAGCGCTACCAACTTGCTGTCGCTAGCCAGCAGCGCCGCCCTCAACGGCGGCAGTGCCAACAGCTTCGTGAATGGCCCGCTGGCCCGCGCCACGGGCATGGGGGCGGCCGCTACGGTGTTCCCCATCGGCAACGGCACCATTTACCGGCCGCTTACGCTCACGGCCAGCACCCAGACCGGCACTGCCACCTACACCGCATTCCAAACCGAACTCAACACCGGCCGGGTGCTCGCCACCGGCGGAGCGCTGCCCGACCTCACGCGCGTTTCCACCAAGCGCTTTTACACCGTCACCACCTCTAACACCGGGTCGGGCTTCACCGGCAACATTATCCTCACGTTTGGCAGCGACGACTACGTGAACAACCCGGGCAATGCCGCCCTAGTCATTGCCAAGCGCGATGGCGGCACCTCCGGCGCCTGGACCAACATTGGTCGCGCCGCCATCAATGCCAGCACCGGCCCCGACAATGGGCCCGGCGGCGTGCCATCAGCGGGTACGCTCACCTCGGGCGAATTCAGCGGCTTCTCCGATTTCACCTTCGGCGCCACCGACGATAACTCCCAGGTCAACTTCTTCCAGTCCGTCAACCCCCTGCCCGTGGAGCTCAGCCGCTTTGGTGCCCAGCGTCAGGCCGACCAAGCCGTGGCCGTGTCCTGGACCACGGCCAGCGAGAAGAACGCCGAGCGGTTTGAGGTGCAGCGCAGCCGCAACGCCCACGATTTCGTGACCGTGGCCACCACCCAAGCCCAGGGCACCAGCAGCAAGGCCTCGGCCTACGCCCTAGTCGATAAATCGGCCCCGGCCGGCCGGCTGTATTACCGCCTGCGGCAGGTAGACAACGACGGCACCGCGGCCTTCTCGCCGGTGGTGACGGTGGCTGGCAGCGGCGAAACCGCCAAGGTGCTGCTCTACCCCAACCCCACGAGCACCAGCATCAGCTTCATTGCCGAAGTCACCACGCCTTACCGCGTGCTCAACCAGGTAGGCCAGGTGCTGCTGCAAGGCACCACCGAAGCTGGCACGGCCAAAGTAGCCGTCGACAAGCTGCCCACCGGCCTGTACTTACTGGAACTGCAAACCCCCGCTGGCCGCAGCGTGCAGAAGTTCGAAAAGCAGTAATTTGAACCACGGATTCGTGCGGATTTTTCGGATTCCACGAATTTTGTGGACGTGATGAAAAGAAAAAGGCCTCTCGATTGAGAGGCCTTTTTTTGGCTGGTACTAGATTTGAGCCGCCCACAAAATCCGTGGAATTCGAAAAATCCGCACGAATCCGTGGTTCAGACGGAGAAGCTCTCGCCGCAGCCGCACTCGCGCGAAGCGTTGGGGTTGTTGAACTGGAAGCCTTTGCCGTTCAGCCCGTCGGAAAAGTCGAGCTCGGTGCCGGCCAGGTAGAGGAAGCTCTTCATGTCGACCACCACGCGCACGCCCTTGTCCTCAAACTCCTGGTCCATGGGCCGCACTTCGTTGTCAAAGTCCAGCTTATAGCTCAGGCCCGAGCAGCCGCCGCCGGCCACCGAAGCGCGCAGGCGGTAGGTATCGTCGAGGTGCGCGTCGTGCATCAGGCGCGTCACTTTCTCTTTGGCTTTATCAGAAACGGTAATCATGGCAATAGGAGAGGACAGGCCTCGCTTAGCTTACGGGAATGGGAGCGCAATTTAGACAAATTATAAACAAGGATGATGAATCCTTTGTTCAATCGGGCTGCCGCAAGGGCGGTTCCTTTTACGAGCTAGGGTTCAGTACCACGCTAAATACCGTGATGGCGTTCAGGTCGCGGCCGAAATACAGCTTATCAAGGGCCTCATACACGTTGTGGGCACGGAAGTAAGACGTTTGCAGCTCCCGGTCGCCGCGGGTGCGCCACTGCAGCGTGTAAGAGCTTTCGGTGTCGCGGAAGCGCTTCACGTAGTCCAGCATTTTCTGCAGCGTCTCGGTTTCGTCGCGCCCCGTTTCGTAGCGGAACAGGAAGCTCTGCTGGTGGCGCGGGTTCACCGTGACGAGGTCGAGGCGGGTCTGGCCTTCCACTTCCCGAAAATCAAACCGCAGCTGTTCCGGCGTCAGGCCCAGGTATTGCTGAATCTCGCGTTGCAGCCGGGCTGCTTCAAATTCGTCGGTCATTATGCAATGAGCGAATGGATAAATGCGTGAATGGGAGGAATGAAAAAATGGGTGAACAAGCGAAGTGGCCGCAGCCCATTCACTCATTCACCCATTCAAAATTCACTCGTTGATTAGTGGTGCGAGAGCTCCAGCGCGGGCAGGCCGTTTTTCACGCGGTAGTCCGAGATGGCCGACTTGATGGCGTCCTCGGCCAGCACCGAGCAGTGGATTTTCACGGGCGGCAGGGCCAGTTCTTCCACAATCTCCATGTTGTCGATGGCCAGCGCCTCGTCAACGGTTTTGCCTTTCAACCACTCCGTAGCCAGCGACGACGACGCGATGGCCGAGCCGCAGCCGAAGGTTTTGAATTTGGCGTCGGTGATGGTGTTGGTGGCTTCATCCACCTCGATTTGCAGGCGCATCACGTCGCCGCACTCAGGCGCGCCCACGAGGCCGGTGCCTACGTTCTTTTTGCTTTTGTCCAGCGTGCCCACGTTGCGGGGGTTGCTGTAATGGTCGATAACCTTATCGGAGTAAGCCATTTTGAGTTATGAGTTAAAAGTTAAAAGTTATGAGTTAGCACGGTTAAAAGCATGAGGCAAGAAAAACTCCTAACTCATAACTTTTAACTCTTAACTCCCTAGTGTTCTGCCCACTCAATCTTGCTGAGGTCGACGCCCTCCTTGAACATCTCCCACAGGGGCGACATTTCGCGGAGCTTGGTCACGGCTTCTTTTACGTGGTTGATGGCGTAGTCGATTTGCTCGTCGGTGGTGAAGCGGCTTAGGCCGAAACGCAATGAAGAGTGCGCCAGGTCGTCGCTCAGGCCCAGGGCCTTGAGTACGTAGCTAGGCTCCAGCGAGGCCGAGGTGCAAGCCGAGCCGGAAGATACGGCCAGGTCCTTCACGCCCATCATCAAGCCTTCGCCTTCCACGTACTTGAAGCTGATGTTGGTAACGTGCGGCAGGCGGTGCTCACGCGAACCGTTTACGTAGCTTTCTTCCAAGGTTAGCAGCTCGCGCTCGAGGCGGTCGCGCATGGCCGAGAGGCGGGCGGTGTCGGCAGCCATTTCCTGCATGGCCAGCTCGCAGGCCTTGCCCAGGCCCACGATGCCGGGCACGTTCAGGGTGCCGGAACGCATGCCGCGCTCGTGGCCGCCGCCGTCCATCTGGGCGGTTACTTTCACCCGGGGGTTCTTGCGGCGCACGTAGAGGGCGCCCACGCCTTTCGGGCCGTACATCTTGTGGGCCGTGAAGGCCATGATGTCGATGCCGTCGGCGATGACGTCCACCGGAATTTTACCCACGGCCTGGGTGCCGTCCGTCATGAACAGGGCGCCGTGGCTGTGGGCAATTTTGGCGATTTCGCGGATGGGCTGGATGGTGCCCGTCTCGTTGTTGCCGTACATGATGGTCACCAGAATGGTCTGGGGCGTCATGGCGGCTTCCAGCTCTTCAAGGCTGATGAGGCCCTGCTCGTTCACGGGCAGATAGGTCACGCGGCCACCCAGCTTCTCGATGTGCTTGCAGGTGTCGAGCACTGCTTTGTGCTCAGTGGTGGCGGTGATGACGTGGTTGCCCTTCTGGCTGTACATCTCAAACACGCCCTTGATGCCAAGGTTGTCGGACTCGGTAGCGCCCGAGGTAAAGATGATTTCCTTGGGGTCGCAGTTGATGAGCTTGGCAATCTGCTCGCGGGAATAGTCCACGGCTTCCTCGGCGGCCCAGCCGAAGGGGTGGTTGCGCGAAGCAGCGTTGCCGAATACTTCGGTCAGGTAAGGCATCATGGCCTCCAGCACCCGCGGGTCGAGGGGCGTGGTGGCGTTGTTGTCGAGGTAAATAGGGAGCTTTAGCATTGCGCGCAGCAGTAGTGACAAGTGGGAAACCAGCGAAAAGCCGATACCCAGCTAGAACACGGTTCCGGGGCAATCAGTTTTCTTTGGTTTCACAAAAGTAGATACAATCTAAATAAGGAAATGCGCCGACTTGCGGCGCTGGCCCAAAATGCCGGGCAAAACCCGGCTTTTTCTATGCCAGCGGCCCCTGCGCAGCCTTTCTCAATTCCGCATGCTTACCAACCTCGAACACCTCGGCCTGGCCGTGTACGACCTCGAAGCCGCCACGGCCCTCTACACCACCCTGCTCGGCGCCGCGCCCTACAAGAAGGAGCACGTGGCCAGCGAAGCCGTGGATACCGTCTTCTTCCAGGTCGGCGGCTCCAAAATTGAGCTGCTGGCCGGCACCTCGCCCGACAGCGCCATTACGAAGTTTCTGGCCAAAAAGCCCGAAGGCATTCACCACGTCGCGTTTGAAGTAGACGACATTCACACCGAAATGGCACGGCTGAAAGGGGAGGGCTTCGTGCTGCTGAACGAGGCACCCAAGCGCGGCGCCGATAATAAGCTGGTGTGTTTCGTGCACCCAAAGAGTGCGGCCGGCGTATTGGTGGAGCTTTGCCAGAGCATCAAGTAGCGTGGCTTCTGCGAGTCCGCGCCTGAACGAACGTCACCATTTCCCGCCATGCGCGGACTCGCAGGGTCCGCGCTACAAGCTTCCCATCGCATGAACCGTTTCCAACAAGAAGTAGATGCCGCCGTGGATGCCCTGCTGCTGCAGCAAGTCATTCTGTATCCTACCGACACCGTGTGGGGCGTGGGCTGCGACGCCGAGGCGCCGCCCGCCGTGAAGCAGCTGTACAAGCTCAAGGGCCGGGAGGCCGGCAAGCCCAGCATTGTGCTGGTGGCCGACTTTGCTATGATGAAGCGCTACGCCCCCGACGTGCCGGCCGAGCTGGAAGCCATGCTGGCGACGGACACCCGTCCCACCACCTACATCGTGCCGGCCGGGCGCGCCGTGGCCCCCGAGCTGGTGGCGCCCGACGGCACCGTGGGCCTGCGCGTGGTGAAAGACGAGTTTTGCCACAAAGTGGTGCGCCGGTTGGGGCACGGCCTCGTCTCGACTTCGGCCAACAAAGCCGGCGAGCCCACGCCCGCCGTGTACGCCGAAGTGGACCCGGCCATTGTGCGCGGCGTCGACCACGTGGTGAACTGGCGGCAGGACGACGATACCCGCGTGGCCCCCTCGCGCGTGGTGCGGCTGGGGGATGGCGGCCAGCTGGAAGTGGTGCGGGAATAAAACCCGTGCCGACCTTTGCAGGCATGAAGACGCCTCAACTGCCCGAACTGCCCATTTTTCGCACCATCGCCGAAGCCGCCGCTGAGCTAAAGCAGCCCGCCTACGTCATTGGCGGCTACGTGCGGGACTTGGCGCTGGGCCGCGACAGCAAGGACATTGACGTGGTGACGGTGGGCGACGGCATTGCGCTGGCGCAGGCCGTGGGCGCCCGGCTGAAAGGCCGCGGCCGGGTGCAGGTGTTCAAGAACTTCGGCACGGCCATGCTGCCGACTCAGGAGGCGGGCGACATCGAGTTTGTGGGTGCCCGCAAGGAAAGCTACCGCGCCGAAAGCCGCAAGCCCGAAGTGGAAGCCGGCACCTTGGAAGAAGACCTGGCCCGCCGCGACTTCACCATCAACGCCCTAGGCATCAGCCTCAATCCTGAGAATTTCGGCGAGCTGGTCGACCGCTACGAGGGCATGAATGACCTGGCCAGCAAAACCATCCGCACGCCGCTGGGGCCCGACGTGACCTTCTCCGACGACCCGCTGCGCATGATGCGCGCCGTGCGCTTTGCCTCGCAGCTCAACTTCGACATCGAGCCCGATACGTTCGACGCCATTATTCGGAATAAAGACCGAATCAAGATTGTGTCGCAGGAGCGCATCACCGTCGAGCTGAACAAGATAATCGAGTCGCCCACGCCGAGCTATGGCTTCAAGCTGCTGTTTCAGACGGGGCTGCTGCAACTCATCTTCCCGAAGATGGCGCAGCTGCACGGCGTGGAAAAAGTGGGCACGCACGCCCACAAAGACAATTTCTACCACACCCTGCAAGTGCTCGACAACGTAGCCAACGCCGGCGGCGACCTGTGGCTGCGCTGGGCCGCCGTGCTGCACGACATCGCCAAGCCCGCCACCAAGCGCTACTTCCCCAAAGTGGGCTGGACCTTCCACGGCCACGAGGACAAGGGCGCGCGCTGGGTGCCCGGCATCTTCACCGACCTGAAGCTGCCGCTGGGCGAGGAGATGCGCATGGTGCAGAAGCTGGTGCGGCTGCACCTGCGCCCCATCGCGCTGGTGAAGGAAACCGTGACCGACTCGGCCGTGCGCCGCCTGCTGTTCGAGGCCGGCGACGACATCGACCGCCTGATGCTGCTGTGCCGGGCCGACATCACCAGCAAGGACCACACGAAGAAGGAACGCTACCTCCGCAACTTTACGCAGGTGGAGGAGAAGCTGAAGGAGGTGGAAGAGAAAGACCACCTGCGCAATTTCAAGCCCGTCATCACCGGCGAAATCATCATGGAAACCTTTGGCCTGAAGCCTTCGCGGCAGGTGGGCCAGCTCAAAGAGGCGGTGATGGAGGCTATTCTGGAAGGCACCATCAAAAACGAAATGGAGCCAGCCCTGGCCTTCCTGTTGCAGCAGGGGGCGGCCATGGGACTGGCTCCGGAAGGAGGCGTCGTTCACTCACCAAACTAAGCCTGACTTCTTGTATTCGGGGGCATAGATGCAGGTATACGGAAAAAGTTGCCTGGTATTAATTTCTTAACCCAAAAGATTTTGGCTACAGGCGCTTGACGCTGGACGGGCCCGTGGAGTCCATGTCCACGTTTTTGGGCTGGCCGCTGTAGGCAATTTCGCTGGCGCCCACGGCCTCGCCCTTAATGCTTTCGGTCACGTTGACGCGGGCTTTGCATACGCCGGCCACGTCCACGGTGGCGGTGCGGGTTTGCAGGTTGGCGGCGGCCAGCTCGCAGGCCCCGGCGGCGTCGAGGTCCAGCACGTCGGCCTGGCCGGTGGCGGTGGTGCGGCAGGCGCCGGCTTGGTTGAGTTTCAGGGTGCCGTAGTTGCCATTGAGGCGCAGGTGGCTGGCGCCGGCCTGCTCCACGCGCAGCTCGTCCTGGCGGTCGAACCCGCCGAGGTCGGCCTGCACCGAGCCGGCCAGCTCGATGCGCTCGATGCGGGGCATGTCGACGACGATGAGGACTTTCTTTTCGTCGTTGCTCCAGCGGCGGCCGAAGAGGGAGGTGTTGTTGCGGGATTTGATTTGCAGTTCGTCGCCGTCGCGCTCCACCCGGATGTCGCTGAGCACGCCCTCGTTGCCGGCGGCTTCAATTTTGAAGGCGTCGCCGTGGCGCACCACCACGCGGTAGCCGCCCACCACGCTCACCCGGCTGAAGCCGGACTCGTCGAAGTTGCGGCGGCCGCCGCCGTAGCTGTTCAGGTCGGTGTCGAAGGACGGAGCGCCGCCGTAGTTCAGCGTGATGCCGCTTTTGCTGTCGTCGCCGTCGTTGTCCTCGTCGCCGTTGTCGCCGTTGCTGTCGTCGATGTCAATATTCGCGTCCGAGTCGTCCTCGTCTTTGCCCAGTTGCTCGTCGGTGCAGCCAATGCATTCCAGCTTGTTGCCGCTGAGGCGGTAGCGGTGCTGCTCGGGGTCTTTGGGGCGGCGGTTGTCCACGAAGTTGTCGTCGCCGAGCAGGTCGTAGGCAAAGTCGCGGCCGAGGCGGAAGGTACGGTCGCGGGGCAGGCGCAGGGTCACGGTCAGCTCCTGGTTGCGGTAGCGGGCATCGGGCAAGAAGGAAAAATGGTCGTCGAGCACCAGCGAAGAGTCGCCGCTGGTCCGGACCGTGTAATCGATGCTGGTGAGGGCGTTGCGCCGGGCCACGGCCTCGCTCGAGCCCTTTGCGCCCATGGTGCGCAGCACTTCCAGCACGCTGCCGCTGTCGGCGGCAACCAGGCGCAGGTCCACGTGCTGCTCCCATTGGCGGTCAACGTGGCGAGCGTCCAGCAGCAGCACCGGCGTGCTGAGCTTGGGGAACCGCTCCAACTGCTCCACTTGGGCATCGTATTGGTACTCGCGGCTTTGCTGGGCCACGGCCGTCACCACGCCCACCACGCTCAGCAGCCACAGGCCCAGCAGCGACAAGCTCACCGTGCGGTTCATGAACGAGTGGCGGAACAGCAGGTTGAGCCCGCCCAGCAGCAGCGACAGGGCCGGAATGCCCAGGGCCAGGAAGCCGGCCAGCAGGCCCCACTGGGGCACGCCGTTCAGCATCACGTGGGCCGGGGCGTCGCCCAGCACAATGTTCTGGGAGTGGGGCAGCAGGCCGATGCCGGCGCCCAGGCCAATGGCCAGCGCCACCAGCAGGCCAAAGCCCGTGAGGGTGAGCAAGATGCCGGCCACCACCCGGATGGACGAGCCCACGAAATTGACGGCCGGCTGCAAGGTGCGGGCCGCATCTTCCACGAAAGCGCCCACGGGGCGGTTGGTGGTGGCGGGGCCGTCCTGGGCAAAGGCGTTGTTGCGGGCGCTGCTGTCAAAGCTTTCGAGCGTGATGTCGTCGCCGCGCATGCGCAGCTTGTCCGAGACCGTTTTGGCCTCGGGCAAGACTATCCACAGGATGACGTAGAGCAGGAAGGTGAAGCCGCCCGCGAACAGGCCGGCTAGCAAAATCACGCGCACCAGGGTCACGTCGATGTTAAAGTAGGCAGCCAGGCCAGCGGCCACGCCCGCCACCTTGCCGGTGCCGGTGTCGCGAAACAAGCGGCGGCCGGCCAGCGGGCCCGAGTTTAACAGCGCCTCGGGGTGGGCAGGCGCGTCGTAGCGCTTGGGCAGCAGTATCCAGAGAATGATGTAGCCCAGCACCACCCAGCCCCCGAAGTCGACCCGGGCGTTGTGGCGCGACCACACGTTGATGGCCGGCGAGAAGAGGGTGCCGAACACGAAGGCCAGCCGAATCCAGAGCGGGTTCACGGCGAAGTATTGGGCAATGCCCGCGGCCACGCCCGCAATCTTGCGGTTGGCCATGTCGCGGTACAGGCGCTTGGGGCCGGTTTCCGTGGTGGCCGTGGCGGCGGGGGGCACCGCCGTGGCGGCGCCGCCGAAGCCAGCCGAAGCGTTGGCCGACGAGCCCGCGGCGTACGCCGTTTCGGGGGCTTCGTCGTCCTCGTCGGCGTCGGGGGCGAAGTCGCTCACGCGGCCCATCTTGGCCATCATGGCGTTCACGTCGTCCAGCGTGATGACCTGCTGCATGGGGGAGAGGCGCACCGAAAAGAGCTCGGCAATGCGGCCCTCGATGTCGGCCACAATGTCCTCGTGGCCGCGGTAGTTGGCAAAGTGCGCTTTCACTTCGGCCAGGTAGCGGCTGAGCACCTCAAAACCGTCTTCCTCGATGTGAAAGATAATCCCTTGCAGGTTGATGCTGATGTTCTTTTTCATGGTAAATGGCTGAAAAACGGCCGTTTAATGCTGGTGAGTGGGGAAGGAAAAAGACGGAACTCAGGCAACTGGCTTGGGTGGCGCGCTGTGCCGGATGATGCCCACCGACGTGGCCATTTCCTCCCAGGTGTCGCGCAGCTCGTTGAGGAACTGGCGACCGGTATCGGTCAGGGTGTAGTATTTGCGGGGCGGGCCGCTGGTGCTCTCCTTCCAGACATAGTCCAGGAGCGAGGCGTTTTTCAGGCGCGTCAGGAGCGGGTAGAGGGTGCCCTCCACCACTATCATGCGGGCCGAAGTCAGCTCCTCCAGCATGTCGGAGGCGTAGGCTTCGCCGCGGGCGATGATTTCCAGAATGCAGAACTCAAGGATTCCCTTGCGCATCTGAACCTGGGTGTTCTCGAGTTTCATGGGCGTTGCGAATTACTAGTGGGTGAGAAACAGTACAAATGTATGGTAGGTACTTTGCAACGCAAGGTACTGGATGAATAATTCATTGCTATTTGGTAAAAAATTATTTTATCTATTGATAATCAGCAGGAAAATTTTCGAAAATATTTTGCCGGCCACTGGCTTTCCATAAATGGCAGGGGCCGTCGACGCCTTGCCTAACCGGCCGGACGGCCATGCGCTCAGGGCCGGGGCGGGGCCATCCGGGCCGGCGGGCGCCGCCGTATATGGCCGGGGCGGGCCGCTGGCCGCAGTTGGCCCGAAATTCGCGGGCCTGACGCACTAACTTGGAGTAACTTGCGTTGCGACGGCGCAAAACCTCTTCACTACCTTTCTATGTCCCAACTTTCCTCGGCTGCCCGCGGGCTGCTTGTGCTGGGTGCCACGGTTGCGCTGGCCTTGCCGGCAGCGGCCCAAACCAAAGCGCCCAAATACAGCAACGAATTCCTCAACCTTGGCGTGGGCGCCCGAGCCCTGGGCATGGGCAAGGTGCAGGTGAGCCTGGCCAGCGACGCCACATCCGGCTACTGGAACCCGGCCGGCCTGGCCAACCAAACCCGCAAATACGACGCGGTGCTGATGCACTCCGAGCTGTTTTCGGGCATCGTGAAAAACGATTACGCGGCCTTCTCGACCCCGCTCGACGACAAAAGCGCCATTGGCGTGAGCGTGATGCGCCTGGGCGTGGACAACATTGCCGATACCCGCTCCCTGCTCGACGAATACGGCGGCGTGCACTACGACCGCATCACCTACTTCTCGGTGGCCGACTACGCCCTGCTGGTGTCGTACGCCCGCAAGGTGACCCAAGTGGAAGGCTTGAGCGTGGGCGCCAACGCAAAAATCATCTACCGCAACGTCGGCGACTTCGGCAAAGGCTACGGCTTTGGCATCGACGCGGGCGTGCAGTACAACCACAAGGGGTGGAACATGGGCCTGATGGCGCGCGACATCACCACCACGTTCACGCAGTGGACCATCAACGCCGACGAGTACCGCAAGGGCCTCACCAGCACCCTGGCCAAAACGGACACCATCCCGACCAACAGCGCCGAAATCACGTTGCCGCGCCTCGTGCTGGGCATTGGCCGGCGCGTAGAGCTGCCCAAGCAGTTCTCGGCCCTGCTGGCCGTGGACCTGGAAGCCACCACCGACGGCAAGCGCAATACCCTGGTTTCGAGCAGCGCCGTGAGCGTGGACCCGCGCGTGGGCCTGGAAATCGGCTACAAAAACCTGGTGTTCTTGCGCGGCGGCGCCGGCAACTTTCAGAAGATTCAGAGCTTCACCAAAAACGCCAACAACGAGTACGAAAGCAATTGGAAGGGGCAGTACAGCCTGGGTGCGGGCGTGGCCGTCAGCGGCCTGCGCGTCGACCTGGCGCTGTCGCGCCTGGCCGTGGAAAAGCTGGGCAGCACCTCCCAAACCAACTCGCTGATTGTGTCGCTCGGCTACGGCTTTAAATAATTCCGGGCCGGCAGCCTTGCCGTGGGCCGGGCTGTCCGTTGTTTAACGATGTCAATATCTACCAGAGAAAATATGTGTAAAAACTACGTGCAGTTGTCGCAGCGTTGGGGGTTGTGGGTGCTGGCATTGGTCATGTGGCTGGGTTGGGCCCCGGCACACGCGCAAACCCCGGCCCAGGTCGGCAACGAATGGATTGTACCGGGCCAGACGTATTACAAGGTTAAAATCCTGAAAGACGGCCTCTATAAGCTCGACTATCAGTACCTGACCCAGGCCGGCATCACGGGCGTGGCTCCCAACCAACTCCAAATCTGGCGCCGGGGCCGCGAGATAGCCACGTACGTAGGGGGCAACCAGACTTCGTTGGACCCCACGTCCTTCATCGAGTTTTACGCCGTGCACAACGACGGCAAGCTCGACGTGGAACTTTACAAGCGCCCGCAAGACCAGCCTCACCAGTACTACAATTACTACACCGACACGGCCAGCTACTTCATCACCTGGAAGGCGGGGGTGCAGGGGCGGCACATGGCCCAGCCCACGGCTGCTGGCGGGGCAGTGCACCCGCACCGCATTCACAACCAGCTCAACCTGCGCATCGGCTTTTACATTGAGTTGCCCAGTACAGCCGACGTGTATCTGCCGTGGATTGAACCGGCCGAGGGCTACTTCAACGGCGGGGGGCTCTCGGAAGTGCCTTCCGACTCGCTTATTTGGGGCGTAGCTTCCACCGGACCGGTGCCCAAGGTCGAAGTAATGTTGTACGGGGCAACTACCACTGCTTCCGGTAGCTCCACGGCTCACGCCGTGGAAGTATTGGTGGGCCCGGCAACCAATCTGCGAAGCCTCGGCGTGATGCGCTGGAACGGGCGCACGCGCTACCGGCAAACGTTTCCGCTACAGCGCTCCGATGTGGGTTCTGACGGCCGGATTCGCATCACCACCCGGCTGCACTCATCGGCTTTGCCCGGCGACGATTTTTATTCGTCTTACGTGCGCTTCATTGTGCCCCAAAACAATCGGTGGTTTAAGAACCGGCACAGCGTCGCGTTTCAAAACGACTCCACACTGGCTGGGCCGGCCACTTACGAGTTCGAGAACGACTCAATTCCAGCCACCGTGGCTGGCTTCGACGTGCAGGATTTTTACAACGTGCAGCGCGTGGTGAGCACCGCCAGTGGCACACGCCGCCGCTTTGTGTTTCCCGATGCCAATGCCGCGGCCACTCACACGCTGTGGCTGGCCGATGAAGCGGCCCTGGCCAAGCCGCCGCTGCCGGCCCAGCGCGTTACGTTCCGGACCATCAACCCCGCGCTGGCCAACTTCATCATCATCACGCACCCGCAGCTCATGAAGCCAGCGGCCGGCGCCGCTAATGCTGCCCTCGAATACGCCAAGTACCGCGCCAACCCCGGTTCCGGCCTTGCGCGCTACGACACGTTGATGGTGACCACGTTTCAGCTCTACGACCAGTTTGGCTACGGCGACCGGTCGTGGCTGGCCATGCGGCACTTTGCCCGTTGGATGGCCGCGGCCAGCCCCGCCGGCAGCCAGCGTTACCTGCTGCTGCTGGGCAAAGGCATTGAGCCCTCAGATGGCGGAAACCGGTTTTTTACCCCCATTCAAAACGCGCCGCGCACATTGGGCGCTCGGGGCATCGACTTGGTGCCGACCAGCACACGGTCGGTGTCGGACAACCTGCTGACGGCTGACTTTGCCAACAACGACTTCGCCGCGAAGCTGAACACCGGGCGCCTCACCGTGACCACTCCAGCTCAGGTTATGACGTACCTCAACAAGCTACGCGAATACGAACGGGCCGGCGACCAGCCCTGGCGAAAAAATGTGCTGCACCTCACGGGCGGCAACAACACGTTTGAATTTGTGCGTTTCAAAGGATACGTGGACAAATACAAGCAGCATGCGGAGAGCCCGTTATTCGGGGGCCGGGTGGTGAACACCATCGAGCGGCAGGTGGTGAACCCCGTGGGTAATTCGTTGCTGGTAGACGCCGACATCACGCAGGACCTCAACGCTGGCCTGGGCGTTATTCAATATTTCGGCCACGGTTCCAACACGTCTTTCGCCCTGGACATTGGCACGCCGACAAAAAACCCGACGTACAACAACCCCGGCAAGTACCCGGTGATGATGTTCGACGGCTGTTTTGCCGGAGACCTGTACGTTAATTCGCCCACATTCTTCGAAGATTGGCTGTTTTCGGCCAACAAAGGGGCCATTGGCTGCATGGGCACCACGGGCTTCGGCTTCGACGGCTACTTGGATATCTCCAAAGACCTGTACACCAAGCTTCTCTACAACGACCCCAATTGGTTCGGCAAGCCCTTCACGGCGGTGTACAACGAAACCGTGCGCCAGCTGCAGCGCGCGCCAGGTGGTGTGTTCAACCCGGCCTCGAACCCCGACGACATTGCCACCGAGCAGCTGCTGGGCACCGTGTGGCACGGCGACCCAGCCATCTCGCTCTACGCGCCAGCCCTGCCGGATTTTCAGGTGAGCAACGCCACGCTCGGCATCCGGCCCGTGGCACCGGACATGACCGTGACGGCCAACTCCAATACTTTCTCGCTGCTCATCGGCGTGAGCAACCCGCGCCGCGTCACCACCGACTCGGTGCGGATTCGAGTGACGCGCACGGTGGGGGCCAACGCGTCGCTGGTGTACACCAAAACCTTCGCGCAAGGCCCGCAGGGCAGCGGTACCTACGATTTCCGGCTACCGAACCCAACAGGCGTCAACGTATTTGGCGTCAACACTTTTAAAGTGGAAATCGACTACAACAACGTCGTGGCCGAAAGCGACGAAACCAACAACATTGCGTTCATCAACTACACTTTTCTGCGGGGCGGTATAACTACCCTGCACCCGGTAGAATTTGCCATCGTGGGCAACAATACGCCCCGCTTGGTGGCCCAGACCAACGACCCGCTGGGTACCTCCCGAGTCTACGAGTTTGAAGCCGATACCAGCGCGGCGTTTGGCAGCTCCCTGAAGCGGGCTTCCGGCCCCGTAACGGCCACCCTCACGCCCAGCTGGCGGCCCACGCTGCCTTCGGTGGCCGGGCGCGACAGTGTAGTGTGGTACTGGCGCGTGCGCTTCCAGGCGCCTACGGCCGACGAAGACCCGAACTGGGCCGTGAGCTCGTTCCGCATCATTCAGGGCCGCGCCGCCGGCGGGTGGTCGCAAAGCCACTTTGCCCAGTTCCGGCGCGACCAGCGCACGGGCGTGGAGGTGTCGCCGTCGGGCCGCTGGGCTTTCAGTACTCAAAACACGCCTCTTCTGCTGCGCACCGCGGGCGGTGGACTGCCGGGGGCAGCGGCTACGTTCTCTGCCACGTCGGGCCTGGGCATCATTGCGAACGTGCTGGCGCCGCCCACGCTGAGCCTGTGTGCCCGCAACACGCCCAACCTATTGGTAGCGGTGTACGATGAGCGCACGCTACGCCCGGTCGCCGGCCTGCCCGCCCCGGGCACCTGCGGCCAGGGCGCCCAGCAGTTTTACATCTTCGGCACCGACCCCACCAACGCCGGCGATACCCTCAACACCCTCAACAACAGCGCCGCTCGGCAAGCCCAGCTAAACGCCTTCCTGGCGGCGGTGCCCAATGGCGCTTACGTGGCCGTGGTGAGCATGAACCGCCTGCGCTGGCCGAGCCTGACCAGCGTGCGCGCCGCCTTCAGCTCGCTGCTGGGCTCGCAGATGGTGAACCAGTTGCAGAACGGCGACCCCTTCACGCTGCTGGCCCAGAAGCGCGCTGGCGGCGGCCGCCTGATACGCGAGCAAGGCCCCAGCACCGCCACGGCCGCCGGCCCGCGCTACAGCCAAATCATCAGCTTCTCGGATACGTTGCGTACGCCCACCACGCGCGGCACCATCACGTCGGTGCGCATTGGCCCGGCCAAGAGCTGGGAAAACCTCTACCACTGGATTCAGCGCGAGCCCAATGCCACGAGCAGCTACACCCTCAAGGTGATTGGCATCGACACGCTGGGCAACAGCCAGGTGCTGGTGGCCAGCGTACCGGCCGGCTCGCCCAGCCGCGGCGGCTACTCGCTGAGCACGATTTCGGCCCGCCAGTACCCCAACCTGCAGCTGGAGCTGACCATGCAGGACACGACCCGCCGTCAGGCGCCGCAGCTGAAAGAGTGGTTCATTACCTACCAGGGCGTGCCTGAAGGGGTGGTGCGCCGCGACCTGGCCCAACCCGCCAATGCCTACGACCCCGCCGCCCTCACGGCACAGGCGCTGAGCACGGGCACACTCAGTATCCCGGTGGTCTTCGAGAACGTGACGCCGTTCAGCTTTGGCACGCCGCTGCGGGCCAAGGTGGAGCTGACCCAGGGCAACGTGACGCGCCCGCCGGTGTACGTCACGCTTCCGCGCCAGGTAAAGGGCGATTCCGTTGTGACGTTCCTGGCCAAAGTGCCCATGCTGGGCGTGTTTGGCTGCTACACGACCAAAGTGACCGTAAACCCCACGCCGAACGCGCAGCCCGAGCAAAACCTGTTCAACAACGAGCTGAATTTGGCCCAGTTCTGCGTGGCCGACCCCAACCTGCCGCCGGTGCTGGACGTGGCCGTCGACGGCCGCCACATCCTCAACGGCGAGTTGGTGTCGGCGCGGCCGGTCATCACCATTCAGCTGAAGGACGAAGACAAGCTGCAGCACATCACCAGCGCGTCGGCCTTCACGGTCACGCTGCAGGGCCCGGGCCAGGCCGGCGCCGGCACGCCCGTGAACCTGTCGGGCAGCAACGTGCGCTTCACCGTCGACACCAGCAACGGCAGCCTGGCCACGCTCACGTACGAGCCCGGCCAAAGCGCCCCGCTGGCCGATGGCATGTACACGCTGAAAGTGCAGGGCCGCGACCCCAGCAATTCGGCCGCCGGCACGCAGGAGTTCCAGGTGAAATTTGAAGTGGTGAGCACCTCGCAGATTTCCAACGTGTACCCGTACCCCAACCCGGTGGTGAGCAAGGCCCGCTTCGTGTTCACCCTGACCGGCCAGCAGCTGCCCACCAACATGAAAATTCAGATTATGAGCCTCACCGGCCGTGTGGTCCGCGAGATTTTCATGAGCGAGTTGGGTCCGCTGCACATCGGCAACAACATCTCGGAGTACGCCTGGGACGGCACCGACACCTACGGCGACCGCCTCGCCAACGGCACCTACCTCTACCGCGTGGCGCTCGACGACCCCAACGGCGACTTTAAGCACCGCGCCACCGCCGGCGACCAGGCCTTCAAAAACGACTGGGGCAAGCTGGTGCTCATGCGGTAGCACCTGCGCCGGCAAACAAAAAAGGCAGCCCATCAGGCTGCCTTTTTTGTTGCGACAACTCCGCGTGCTTTAGCGCCGCCGCAACGTCACGAAGCTGAAGGCGTAAGCGTGCTGCTCGTCGGCCTCGTGGCGCTCGCGGGTTTCTTCGCGCCATTCGGTGGGGCTCAGCGCTGGGAAAAAGGCATCGCCCTCGAAGCTATGGTGCACCTCGGTGAGGTAAATGACGTCGGCGGCGGGCAGGGCTTCCTTGTAGATTTCTCCGCCGCCGATGACGCACACTTCCTCGTCGAGCTCGCGGGCACGGTCCAGCGCGGCCAGCACGGAGGCCGCGGTTTCGCAGCCGGGCGCGCTCCAGCCGGCCTGGCGCGTAACGACGATGTTGGGGCGCTTGGGCAGGGCCCGGCCGAGGCTGTCGTAGGTGCGGCGGCCCATCACCACGGGGTGGCCCAGCGTGAGTCGTTTGAAATGCTGCAAATCGGCGGGCAGGCGGCCCCAGGGCAATTCGCCCTTAGCGCCGATAACGCCATTTTCGGCCACGGCCACTACGAAAGAAACCATCGGTTTGTCTGGTTAAAATGAAAAAGGACCCGCGTGCTGCGCGCAGCTTACGCAGGCAGTTTAAACCCGCGCAGCAATTCGGCCACGGGCATGCGCTTCTTCCCCTCCAGCTGCACGTCCAGCAAATCCAACCAGGCATCGGCGGCGGCCACGCGCAGAAACGTGCGGCCATCGGAAGCCCAGGTGCCGGGCGCGGCCAGGGGGGCGCCGGCTTCGTCGGCGGGCAGCGCTTTCGCGCGGAAAATCTTCAGCAGGCGGCCGTCGGGCAGGACCGCGAAGGCGGTGGGAACGGGGGAGAGGCCCCGCACCCAGTTCACCAGCTCGGCAGCCGGGCGCGTGAAATTGAGCCGGCCCGTTTCCTTCTGCAGCTTGGGCGCGGGGCGCAGGTCGGCGCGCATTTCCTGCGGGGTGCTGGGGGCCGTGCCGGCGGCAATGGCCTCCACCGAACGGCGGGCCAGGGCCGCGCCCACGTGCTTCAGCTTGCCGTAGAGGCTGCCAAAGTCGTCGTCAGGCGCAATGGGCACCCGTTCCTGCAAAATCAGGTCGCCGGTGTCGATTTCATGGCGCAGGAAGAAGGACGTCACGCCCGTTTCCTGGTCGCCGTGCATCAGGGCCCAGTTGATGGGGGCCGCGCCGCGGTACTGCGGCAACAGCGAGCCGTGAATGTTGATGGAGCCCAGCCGGGGCATGTTCCACACCGCTTCGGGCAGCATGCGGAACGCCACCACCACCTGCAAATCGGCGGCGTAGCTCTTCAATTCGGCTTGAAATTCCGGCGACTTCAAATTGGTGGGCTGCAGCACGGGCAGGCCGTGGGCCTCGGCCGCCGCTTTCACCGCCGAAGCCTGCAGCTGCCGGCCGCGCCCGGCGGGCCGGTCCGGCGCCGTGACGACGGCCACCACCTGCCCGCCGGGCCAGGCCAGCAGGCTTTCCAGGGTGGGCACGGCAAAATCGGGGGTGCCCATGAAAATCAGGCGGAGGGGTGCGTTCATGGGGCAAAGAAAACGCCGGGCCCGTGAAAGGCCGCGCCACCTACCGCTCTGGGTAGAGCAGGTACTTTTTCCGCAGCGTCCTGAACCGGTCCAGGCCCGGCTTCCACGAGGCGCGGATATCGGCTTCGCTCTTGCCCGCTATTATCTGCTCGCGCAGCGCCGTGGTGCCCGACAGCTCCTCGAAATACTTGCCGAAGAAATGCGCCTTGTCGGTGCTTTGCTGGTAAAAGTCGAGCAGGTATTTCAGCACCAGGCCGCCGTTTTCGCGGGCGGGGGCGCTGGCCAGGTTGAGGCCGTAGCAGAGCTGGCCCTTCATGGGCGGCGTGGGCGAGCCGGGGTTGGGCGCGGGCGTGAACGAATACGGCCGCGATGCCGGCTGCGAGGGGCTACCAATGACCTCAAACGGCGTGGCGGTGCCGCGGCCCACGCTCACGTTGGTGCCCTCAAACAGGCAGATGCTGGGGTAGAGCCGCACGGCGTGGTCGGTGGGCAGGTTGGGGGAGGGGCGCACGGGCAGGTGGTAGGCCGTGGCGTGGGTGTAGCCGCTGGCCAGCGGAATGACGGTGAGCTGGCAGCGCAGGCCGCCGGCCAGCCACTTTTCGCCGTTTATCATCTGGGCCAGCTCGCCCACGGTGAGGCCGTGGGCAATGGGCAGCGGGTCGAGGCCGACAAAGGATTGGTGGGCCGCCTCGCGCATGGGGCCGTCCACGAGGTCGCCGTTGGGGTTGGGGCGGTCGAGCACGATGACGGGCTTTTTCAGCTCCGCCGCCGCTTCCATCACGTAGTGCAGCGTGCTGATGAAGGTGTAGAAGCGCGCGCCCACGTCCTGAATGTCGAACACCAGCACGTCGACGTCGGCCAGCATTTCGGGCGTGGGCTTTTTGGTTTTGCCGTACACCGAGCGCACGGCCACGCCGCTGCGGGCATCGCGCCCGTCCTTGATGGTGGCGCCGTCGGCTTCTTCGCCTCGAAAGCCGTGCTCGGGCGCGAAAATGGCCGTCACGTTCACGCCGCGGGCTTTGAGCGTGTCAACGAGAAAGGCATTGCCCACCCGCGAGGTTTGATTGATGACGAGGCCAACGCGCTTGCCTTTCAGCAGCGGCAGGTACTTATCCAGCCGCTGCGCGCCCACGGTCACGGCCGGAGCCGGGGCGGCCGGGGCCGTGCCGGGAGGCGTGGTTTGAGGGGCGGAAGCCTGCCCGGCCGGGGCCGAAGTGGCGCAGGCGGGCAAAGCCAGCAGCGACGTGAGGAGGAATTTTGCGGAAAAGCCGAGCATGAAACAGGGGAAAGGAAAGTAAAAAAAGCGTCCAACGCATTGGCGCACACAATGCGAGCGCGCAGCGTGGCCGGAACGCGCCGGAAACGTAGCTTTACGGTCGAATAATGAATGTCGCCCGCTACATTTCGCACAAAATCGACGGAGGAGCCGATTCCGGCTCTTTTACCGCGTCGGTTACAAAAATAGCCATCATCAGCATTGCCATGGGCTTGGCGGTGATGGTGGTGTCGTTTGCCATTCTGCAGGGCTTCCGCAACGAGATTCAGAACAAGATATTCTCGTTTGGCGCCCACCTGCAGATTTCGCGCTACGACACCAACAACTCCCTCGAAGTGGCCCCCATTGCCGGCCCGCGCTTGGTGCAGGAGCTGCACCAGTTCCCGGAGGTGAAGTCGACGCAGCCCTACGCCGTGAAAACGGCCATCATCAAAACCAAGGACGAAGTGCTGGGCGTGGTGCTGAAAGGCATTTCCGAAACCGACGGCCTCTCGCCCATGCGCCAGAACCTGGTGGGCGGCAAGTTCATCGGCTTCCCCGACAGCACGGCCGGCGAGGACGTGCTGCTCTCGCGCAAGGTGGCCGATAAGCTGCGCCTCAACGTGGGCGACAAGGCCCTGTTCTACTTCATCCAGAACCCGCCGCGCATCCGGCAGTTTCGCGTCAGCGGCATCTATTCCACGGGCCTCGACGAGTTCGACGAGGTGTACGTCATCGGCGACATCCGTCAGATTCGCGAGCTGAACTCCCCGGCCTGGCCCGACTCGCTGGTGGGCGGCATGGAGGTGGTGCTCAAGAACTTCGATGCCCTGGATAAAACCGAAGAAAAGTTTCTGGAACGCCTGCCCTACGACCTCAAAATCGATAAAATCACGGACCAGTACGCCCAGCTTTTCGATTGGCTGCAGCTGCTGAACCGCAACGTCATCATCTTCCTGATTCTGATAATTTTCGTGGCCACGTTCAACATGGTGGCCACCATTTTCATCATGATTCTGGAGCGCACGAACATGATTGGGATTCTGAAGGCGCTGGGCGCGACGGACAATCAGATTCGGCGCATGTTTTTCTTCCGCGGGCTGTCGCTCACGGTGCGCGGCATGCTCATCGGCAACATCATTGCCGTGGGATTCTGCGCGTTGCAGTACTTCTTCCACATCATTCCGCTCGACCCGGAGAACTACTACATGGACCGGGTGCCGATTTCGTGGGACCCGCGCATGCTCATCCTGCTCAACGTGGCCACGTTCGTGGCCTCGCTGCTGGCCGTGCTGATTCCGACTTACCTCATTGCGCGCATCAAGCCGGTGGTGGCTATCAAGTTCGATTAAGTCTGAACCACGGATTCGTGCGGATTTTTCGGATTCCACGGATTTTGTGGACGATTTCGCAGCATGCTTAATGCCAAAAAGGCCGTTCCTAAGAACGGCCTTTTTGGTTATTTGACGCTGAAACGGAGACTTCCGAACAGCCCGGACCGTATCCGTGCCGTCCACAAAATCCGTGGAATCCGAAAAATCCGCACGAATCCGTGGTTCAGATATACCGGCTTTGCAACACGAGATTGGGGTCGGGGCACAGGGCGGCCCATGTGGCCAGCTCGCTGGGCCGGGCCACGCCGGGGAAGTCGCCCACGCGCCCGCCCAGGTCAGCCATGAGCTGAAAATGCAGGTGCGGCGGCCAGTCGCCGTTTTCGGGGAAGGGGCCGACGGAGGCGAAAGCCTCGCCCTTGGCCAGCGTCTGGCCTACGCGCAAGTTCCTCCACTCCAGGCGGCTGAGGTGGCCGTAGAGACTGAAAAAAACAGTGCCTTCCAACTCGTGCTGCAGAATGACGGTGGGGCCGTAGTCGCCGAAATTGTTGTTGTCGGCGAGGCTGTGGACGGTGGCGGGCAGGGGCGCGAGCACGGGCACGCCGGCCGGACACCACACGTCCACGCCCAAATGCAGGGAGCGGGGCTCTTCCACCGCGCCGGGGCCGAAGTGCGGGCTGCGGCGGTAGATGACGCGGTTTTCGAGGTAGCCGCCCACGCCGATGGCGGCGTGCTGCAACTGTAGCTCGGCGTCGACGAGCCGGCCAAAGGCGGCGGTGTCGCGCAGGTCGGCGGTGGCGAGGCGCGGGTTTTGCGCCGAGAAGTCGAGGCGGGCCACGTCGGGGCCGTTGAGGTCGAGGGGCAGGACCGGGCCAAAATCGGCCTGGTGGCGTTGGAGCAGCGTGGTGAGCATGTAAGGCGGCAAGGAAGCGCGGGCCGGATGAAGCCCGGCATCGGCGGCAAGTTACCTTTGCTGCGCAAGCCGGCCCGGAATTTCTCCGGGCACACGGTTTTTTTCGTACGTACCCGTGCCGCGCGGCGAACCTCGGCCCCGCCCGATTGTTCCGGCGTCACCCTCTTATTCAGTTGCCTGCAGAATGTACCACACCCTCACCGTTGTTGCCCTCACCCAAGAAACCGCCGATTCCGTCACCATTCACCTTGAGCGGCCCGACCGCCAGCCCATTGCCAGCCGCCCCGGCCAATTCCTGACCCTGATTGTGCCCTGCGGGCCCGGCGGCAAAAAAGAGCGCCGCGCCTATTCCCTCAGCAGCACGCCGCAGGACGCCCCGCGCCTGTCCGTGACGGTGAAACGGGTGCCCGGTGGCCTGGTGAGCAATTACCTGCTCGACACCGTGCGCGTGGGCCAGCAGTTGGAAGTGATGGAACCCCTCGGCAATTTCACCCTCAGCCCCAGCCCCAAAGCCGCGCGTTCGTTGGTGCTCATCGGGGCGGGGTCGGGCATCACGCCGCTCATGTCCATGCTCAAGGCCGTGGTACAGGCCGAGCCCCAGAGCCACGTGCTGCTTATTTACGGCAACCGCAACGAGGAATCGGTCATTTTTCAGCAGCAGCTGGCCGCGCTCGAAGCGAAGTCCAACGGCCACCTGCAGGTAGAGCACGTGTATAGCCAGCCGCTGCAGCCCATGGGCCCGCACCGCCACACCGGCCGCCTCAATCGCACCATGCTGCTGCGCATTCTGGAGCAGCGCCACCAGTTCCCGGCCGAGCAGGCCGAGTATTTCCTCTGCGGCCCCGAGGGGCTGATGGCCGAAGCCCAGGCCGCCCTGGCCCTGCTGAACGTGCCCGAAGCCCGCGTGCGCCGCGAAAGCTTCCAGGCCAGCGCCGATACCGCCGAGCTCATTGCGGCCCAGCCCAACGGCCACGGCGACGTGTCGACCAACCCCGCCGACGACACCAAAACCACCCGCTCGGTCACGCTGCAGTACGAAGGCAGCGAGTACGTCATCGAAGTACCGGCCGGCCAAACCATTCTCGACACCGCCCTCGACCAGGACATCGACCTGCCATATTCCTGCCAGGCGGGCGTGTGCACGGCCTGCCGCGGCAAATGCCTGAGCGGCAAAGTGCACCTGGACGAGCGCGAAGGCCTGTCCGACTCCGAGCTAAAGCAGGGCTACATCCTCACCTGCGTGGGCCACCCCATGACCGACGGCGTAGTCATCGAAATCGGCTAAGGGCAGCAAACCAAACCGGCCGGCCGCACGAGTCGGATTTAAGCCCCTTTTAATCTAAAAAACTTCACCCCGCTCGGTGTTTGTTTCGTAAAGCGTAGGTTGCGGTTCGGGGCCCGAGTCCGCCGCTACTCCTTCTATACTTGTACTTATGATGCTACTTGCTGAACCCACTGCCGAGTCGGCCACCGATACCAGCCGGCCTCCGCGGGGCTATTTGCCCGAAGACTTCACCGTCACGGATTGGGCGGCCATCGAGCCGTTCTTTCAGGAATTGCAGCACCGGCCCATCTACACGGCCACCGAGCTGGAGCGCTGGCTCCTCGACCGCTCCGAGCTGGAAGCCGTGCTGAGCGAGGACCTGGCCTGGCGCTACATCCGCATGACCTGCGACACCCAGGACCCCGCCCGCGCCGAAGCCTTTCAGTATTTTGTGAACGAAGTGGAGCCCCAGGTGGCGCCCTACGACCACGCCCTCAACGAGAAGATGCTGGCCTCGGAGCACCTGGCCGGCCTCGACGAGCGGCGCTACGGGGTGTTTCTGCGCTCCGTGCGCCGGGCGTCGGAGATTTATCGGGCCGAAAACATTCCGCTGAAAACGGAAATCAGCACCAAGCAGCAGCAGTACGCCGCCACCGTGGGCGCCATGAACGTGACTCTCGACGGCCAGGAGCTGACCCTGCCCCAGGCCGCCGACCGCCTCAAGAACCCCGACCGGGCCGTGCGCGAAACCGCTTGGCGCGCCATTCAGGCCCGCCGCTTGCAGGACGCCCAGCCGCTCGACCAGCTTTTCACCGAGCTCATCGGCCTGCGCAACCAGGTGGCCCTCAACGCCGGCTTTGGCAATTTCCGCGACTACATGTTTGCCGCCCTGGGCCGGTTCGACTACACGCCGCAGGACTGTTTCCACTTCCACCAGGCCATTCGCGAAACGGTGGTGCCGCTCATCGACGACTTCGACCTGGAGCGCCGCCAAGACCTAAACCTGCCCTCGCTGCGCCCCTGGGACCTCGACGTGGACCCCAGCGGCCAGCCGCCGCTGCGCCCCTTCGGCACGGGCGAGGAACTGCTGGAAAAAACCATCACCGTCTTCCAAAACCTCGATTCCTACCTCGGCGACTGCCTGCGCACCATGCGCCAGATGGGCCACCTCGACCTGGAAAGCCGCAAAGGCAAAGCCCCCGGGGGCTACAACTACCCACTGGACGAAACCGGCGTGCCCTTCATCTTCATGAACGCCACCAGCTCCTTGCGCGACGTGGTGACCATGCTGCACGAAGGCGGCCACGCCGTGCACAGCTTTCTTACGCGCGGCCTGCCGCTGGGCGCCGACAAGCACCCGCCGTCCGAAGTGGCCGAGCTGGCCTCGATGAGCATGGAGCTGATGAGCATGGACCAGTGGCACGTGTTCTTCCCCGATGCGGAGGACCTGCGCCGCGCCAAGAAGACGCACCTCGAAAGCGTGCTCGAAACCTTCCCGTGGGTGGCCACCATCGACAAGTTTCAGCACTGGGTGTACGAAAACCCCACCCACACCCAGGAGGAGCGCCACGCCCGCTGGGTGCAGATTTTCGACGAGTTCAACCAGCGCACCGTGGACTGGACCGGGCTTGAAACGTTCAAGCCCTACCTGTGGCAGAAGCAGCTGCACCTCTATGAAGTGCCCTTCTACTACATCGAGTACGCCATGGCCCAGCTTGGCGCCATTGCCGTGTGGCGCAACTTCCGCCAAAACCCCGCCGAGGGCCTGGCCGCCTACAAGCGCGCCCTAGCGCTGGGCTACACCGCGCCCATTGGCCAGATTTACGCCGCGGCCGGCATTCGCTTCGATTTCAGCACCGAGTACCTGCGCACCCTGGCCGACTTTGTGCGCGAAGAAATGGCCGCGCTTTAGTAGCCGGCTGCCTCGATAAATAGCCATGAAAAAGGGCTGGCACTTGTGCCAGCCCTTTTTCATGGCTGTGAGTGTAACCCTACGAGTTGCCGCCCGGCTTGGTGCCCGACGACGTCTGGGTGCTGCCGCATTTGTTTTTGGGGCGCGGGTCGCAGTCTTTGCGGTGCTCGCAGGCCGACAAGGCGAGGCTACCGAGCAGAAGGGCCGGCAAGAGCCGACGCAATAGCGTAGAGGTGTAAGGCATGGCGTGCGGGGGTGAAGCGTTGCGAATAAGTGATTGAGTCTTAAAGATAGGGAATAATGACTGTCTTGATACTCATTTTATTCAACAGCTTTTCGCAACCCAGCCAAGCCTCACCCAGTGCGGCGCCCGCCGTTGGGGCTGCCTTTAATTGGCGCTTTGAATGCAGATAATGTCGACGGGCTGGCCTACCATGCAAACGCTGGCGGCTTGCGTGGGCGTGAAGCCAATGAGCACGCGCTGCCCGTTGGTGGACGAAAATGTGCTCCAGGCCGCGCCATGGGGCTCCAGGCGCTGGCCGTTAGCCAGCTCCAGCACCTTGCCGCAGCCATCGAGGCCGCTCAGGTCGCGCACGGTGGCCGGCGTGCCGCACGCCGGCGGGTACCCCACGCAAATGGTGGGAGAATTGGGGCTGGGGCCATCTTTTTTCTGGCAGCTGCCCAGCAGGCCAGCTCCCAGCAAGGCCAAAGCAGCCGCGCGACGGATGAGAATACTAGTGCGATTCATGAGCAGAAGAAGTCGTGTGGCGGTATGACCGGCCGGTGCATCTTCTGGTTGCATGGCTCCTGGGCCGATTTCCTTATTTGGCCCCGATGGTGAAGAAGGGCAGGGGCTTGAGGGTGGCGTATTTGCCGCCCAGCGACTGCAACTCGGCCAGGTGCAGGCGCAGGTAGTCGTTGTATTGGTGCACGGCGTGGTCGTACTGCACGCGGAAAGCCACCACGCCGGCATCGAGCTGCTGAATGCCTTCCACGAAATTGCGGGCGTTTTCGGTGGGCGCCTGGCCGTTGGGGGCAGCCACGGGGTACAGGGCCGTCAGCAGCGAGTCCTGGGCGTTGTCGTAGCGGTCGATGAGGTCGGAGCTGGCCATGGTCTCCTGGTTGTAGCGAATGGCCTTGAGGCGGTTGTTGGCGCGCTCCAGGCCTTGCAACTGGGCAGGGGTGGTGCCGGGCTGGTTCCGGAGTTCGCGCAGGAGCAGCCGCGTCACGCCGATTTTTTGGTCGTCGCTTTCGGTCATGTTGCGCCACTTCAGCGCTACCGAGTCCTGCAACACGTCGAACTGGGCCTTCACCGCCGCCGCCGAGGCAGGGTTGAGCACGGTTTTGGTGCCGTCGCGTTTGCACGACGCCGCGCAAGCCGCTACAACCAGCGAGGCAAAGAGAAATGATTTCAGCGGCGAAACAAACGGAAAAGCCATACGGGTCGGTCAATAAAAACGGAAAGGCCAAAGCTACGCCAGCCTCCTGGTGGAACGGGAATGCAAACGGTCTTTCTCAACCGCGTTGCGCCAACGTCGGTTTCCTACGCGCTATTGCAGGGCCCGGCCGGGGCTTTAGGCCTGCGGTGTCCGCAGCAGGCCGCTGAGCAGCTGCTCGGCCAGGCGGTGCGCAATTTCATCGGGCGAGAGCTTGCCATCGGGCCGGTACCAGGAGGGCAGCCAGTTCAGGCTGGCCAGCAGCGTGAGGGCGGCGAAAGCGGCGTCAGGGGTGTGCAGCTCGCCGGCGCTCACGCCCTTCGCAATGAGTTCGCGAAAAGCGGCCTCGTACCGGTCGCGCAGGGCCAGAAATTCGCCCCGCGCCGGCTCGCTGAGGTGGCGCCACTCGTGCAGGAACACGGCCGAGGCGGCACTGTCGTCGGTGAGCACGCGCACGTGGGCCTCAATGGCCTGCCGCAGCCGCGTGGCCACGGGCTTGGCGTCGTCGAAGGTGGCGGTGGCAAAGCCTGTGAAAAAGCTTTCGGCCAGCCCAAAGCATACCCGGTGCAGTATCTCCTCCTTCGACTTGATGTGCGAATACAGGCTGCCGGCCTCCAGCCCGAGGGCCGTGGCCAGCTCGCGCATGCTGGTGGCCGCAAAGCCACGCGACCGGAACAGGGCAGTGGCGGTGCGGTCGATTTGGGCCTTGCGGGGGCGGAGGGGAGCAGCAGTTGACATGGGTGGGATGGAGGTGTAAGGGTAAAGATAGGCCGACTAACGGGCGTTCGGGCACCCGCGCAGCTTAAAAAAACATCTTACGTCCGCGCTGGTCGCCAAACGGCCCATTTCGCCCACAGGCTCGTTTTTATCTGATTGTTAACTCGGTTCTCGCTCACAAACTAAACTGCTAGAAACGCGTATCTTTGCCGTTGCACTGACTTTCCTTAACCTCACTTTTTTATGAACAAGCATTACTTACTGCTGTCGGCGGGCCTGCTGCTTTCGGGCGCTGCTCATGCGCAAGGCACCGAGCTTTTTTTCTCTGAGTACGACGAGGGAGCGCACCAATCGGGCGTGAACTACGGCGGCGCTACTCCTTCCACGGGCAGCGAGCGGGCTATTGAAATCTACAACCCGACCACCAGCATCGTCAACCTCAACCCGTACTCCATTCGCCGTTATTCCAACGGCAGCACCACGCCCACCGAAGAAGAGCGCCTGTTCCGCAGCGACGCCAACCAAGTGGCCGTAGGTTCCAACACCATGAACCCCCGCAGCACTTTTGTGGTGGCCAGCGGCGAGGCGACGCTGCCGGTTATTCGCACGGCGGCCAACCAGTTCAGCGTGGGCCACGCCCCCACCACTGGCCCCACGGTGCTCATCGGCGGCGGCGTGGCGTACTTCAACGGCGACGACGCCGTGGCCCTGGTGCGCTACCCCAGCGGCACGGCCGGCACGGGCCAAGGCGTTATTGTTGACTTGATTGGTGTGATTGGCGAGCAGCCCCTGCTGGCTTCGGGCGGCACCGGCACCGGCAACTGGAGCGGCACCAACCCCGTCGACGGCACCGGCACCAGCGCCGTGTACCCCTCGTCGGCCAACCAGAGCCTGGTGCGTCGTCCGTCGGTTTCGACCGGCGTGCGTACCAATCCCGGCCCGCAAAACGTGCCCGGCACCAACCCGCCCGTGCGCAGCACGGCCGCCAATGCCTACAACATTGCCACTGAGTGGTCGGTGTACAGCTACGCTTTCCCTCCCGGCACCACGGGCAGCGGCTCGGTGGGCGCGCAGCTTTACGACCAGCTCGGCCAGCACATTGGTTATACCGGCCCGTTCGGCGTCTACCAAACCACCATTTCGGGCACCCTGGCCAAGTTCGACGCCAACATCAGCGTGTACCCCAACCCCGCCCACGGCCTGGCCACGGTGGAAATTAAGGACGCCAAAGTGGGCAGCGTGACCGTGCTCAACAACCTTGGCCAGCGCATCTCGGCCCAGGCCAAAGGCTCTGGCCAGGAGAAGCTGCAGCTGGATGTATCGTCCCTGAAGCCCGGCCTGTACTTCGTGCAGATTTGGAGTGCCGACGGCACGACCAAAATCTACAAGGAGCTGGTGGTGCAGTAAAGTGCCCCGCTCAGCAGCCGGAAAAGGAGGGAAGCAATTCCCTCCTTTTTTTGTGCGCGTACTTTTGCGGCATCGGTTTCCTGCTTTGCTCATCGGCAAAGGGGGGCGCCATCCCTTCGTTCCTGACCATACTTTTCTTATGCCCGAAAATCTCACGCCCCTCAACGCCATTGGCGAATTTGCCCTCATCCGCCGCCTGCAGGCTGGCCTCAGCCAGCGCCAGCCCGGCACGGTGCTGGGCATCGGCGACGACGCGGCCATCATCCGGCCCACCGCGGGCCACGACCTGGTAATGACCACCGATTTGCTGGTCGAAGGCATACACTTCGACCTGTCGTTTTGCCCCCTGCGGCACCTGGGGTACAAGGCCGTGGCCGTAAACGTATCGGACGTGGCGGCCATGAACGCCCTGCCCACGCAGCTGGTGGTGGCCCTCTCGGTGGGCCCGCGCTTCACGGTGGAGGCGGTGGAAGAGCTGTATGCCGGCATGCGCCTGGCCTGCGAGGCCTACAACGTGGACCTGGTGGGCGGCGACACCACCGCCAGCCGCGGCGGCCTCACCCTGGCCGTGACCGTGCTGGGCGAAGCCCCCGCCGGCCAGGCCGTGCGCCGCAGTGGCGGCCAGCCCACCGACCTACTCTGCGTGAGCGGCGACCTGGGCGGCGCTTTCCTGGGCCTGCAGGTGCTGGAGCGCGAAAAGCAAGCTTTTCTGGCCGACCCCGAAACCCAGCCCGAACTGGGCAATTACGAGTACGTGGTGCAGCGCCAGTTGCGGCCAGAAGCGCGGCTCGACATTGTGCACGAGCTGCGCGAACTGGGCATCCGGCCCACCAGCATGATAGACGTATCCGACGGGCTGGCTTCGGAGGTGCTGCACTTGTGCGCCAGCAGCGGCACGGGCGCGCGGGTGTTCAGCGAGTTTCTGCCCCTGGCCAACCCCACGCTGGAAGCGGCCGCCGAATTCAACCTCGACCCCATCACCTGCGCCCTCAACGGCGGCGAGGACTACGAGCTATTGTTTACGGTGCCCGTGACCGACCACGAGAAAATTAAAAATCACCCCGACATCACCATCCTCGGCCACCTCACCGATGCGGCCGACGGCGCAAACCTCATCACCAAAGCTGGTCAGCCGGTGCCGCTTAAGGCGCAGGGGTGGACCAGCTTTTAACTCATTTCTAGCCCGCAAGAATCAACCTTGTGGGGCCGCCAATCGTTAGGGGGCTGAGGTTGATATCCCGGAATGGCACGCTAATTGTTTTTCCGGTTGATATCCGCCAGGATTTCCACTCAACTTTTCGTTCGATAGCCATGAAAAAGCTTCCGTATTTTTTCGCTCTGATTATCCTGCTGAGCACCGTATTTGGCTCGGCGCCTGCTAAAGCCCAGTGGAGCCCGCAAGCCAAAGGCGCCGTAATCGGCGGCCTGGGCGGGGCCGCCGCCGGTGCTATCATCAACAAGCGCAACCGGGCCGTGGGCGGCGTGGTGGGCGGCGTGGCCGGTGGTGCCATCGGCTACGGCGTGGGCAAGCACATTGATAACAAGCGCAAGGAGCGGGCCCGCATTGCAGCCGCCAACCGCGCCGCCGCCGCCCGCGAGGCCGCCTACCGCGCCGAACTGCGCCGCGCCAACGCCCGCAACGAGAGCAAGACGGCCCTGGTAGCCACCAGCACCCAAACCACGGCCGTGCCCGTGAACAGCCTCACCGCTTCGGCCGCTATGCCGGGCGCCATGAGCCAGCCGGGCGTACCGGGCGCCGCCTACTTGCCCAACCCGCACTACGGCGACGCTTCCAAGCCGTACTCGACCGAAGAAATTCGTCGGAAAAGCTGGTAAGCCCGCGCTTTGCGTAATATGTCAAACCCTGGGCGCCAACGCCCGGGGTTTGCTACTTTTAGCCCGTGGGTGATGCTGCCCACCACATTTCCTTTCACCAACACCTTGGATGTATGAAATCCTTTCTTTGCAGCTTGTTTGTAGCCGTCGCCCTGAGCTCGTGCTCCAAAACCGGCGACGCCGTGAACGTGCAAACCCTTGACCAGGACTTTATCAGTGCCTGGAACAGCCGCGACACCGGCAAAATCACCGGCATGATGGCCGACGACGTGGCCTTTGTGCAGGGCAATGCCCACTGGAAGGGCAAAGACGAAGTGTCACAAAAATGGGTGAGCGCCACCGTGGCCACCATCAGCAACCTGAAAACCAGCGTGAGCAGCAGCGGCGTGGACGCCAACACGGCTTACGAAGCCGGCACCTTCTCGGTGGATGTGGCGCCCGCCGCCCCCGGCGAAGCCGCCGGTTTCGGCGAGGGCAATTATATCTTCCTCTGGAAAAAAGCCGCCGACAATACCTGGAAGCTGAGCTACGCACAGCTGGAAGACTTGCCGGTGCAGCGCCGGCAATAACGGCAATGCGCTAAAGCAAAAACGCCTGTCAGGCTGAGCGTAGCGAAGCATCTTATCACGTTAGAACATGTCGTTCAGCGGTGAAAGATGCTTCGCTACGCTCAGCCTGACAGGCGTTTTTGTTGGTACTCAACCGGGGTTAGTCCTCCGGATAAGGCACGAACACGAAATTGGTGAACTCCTCGTCCAGCACGAAGAGGCAGCAGAACTCGTTGGCATCCTTGTAGGTCGCCTGGAACGCCTCGATGCCCTCGGCGCTAACAATGCCCTGCTGCACGAACAGCTCCAGGTAGCTGGCGAAAACGTGCCACTCAAGGTTCATTTCGTCGGCGTTCACGAGCAGGCCGCCGAGGGGCACTTCTTGCTTGGCAAACACGAAAATGGGGTATTGGCTGATGTCGCGCTTACGAATCTGGGCCGAGGCTTCGCTCAGCGTGTCGGACACGGTGGCGAAGTCCTTGGTGATGGTGCCGAGGTATTTGCCGTTGAGTTCGGGGTCGTTGAAGTAATCCATTATTTGTTCTGCTGCTGAATTCTTATAATGCGGATATTGGTTTCAGATGTTTCATAAAAACCTAGCCCAGTTGCATAGGTGCCTGCTGGAACTTTGATTTCTACGGACTCGAAATAGTCACCATCAATTGGGCTTTGGGTTGAAGGGAACAACAGAAAGCCTTTGTCGGAGCACGTTACGGTGTAACCAGAGTCACTAAAGAAACCATCAGGAAGCGCTTTTATCAGTTTCCGATAATCTGGATGTTCAGCATCAGGCAAGAAAAGCCAAGTCAAAGCGTAGCCACCGTTGAATGTTTCGGATTTAATCCAATACATAGCTGGTATCTCATCACCAAAAACCAACGCTTGACCTGTACCAATTTGAATGCTGCTTATGTACTCAGCAGCAGCATCACATGCTCGGTCATAATCTACGTGAGCACCATCGGGGCCATTCAAATGAAAGACAGCATTAATCTCTCTACCTCCCGTAGGCTCGTTAATCCCTTCCCAATGATTCGCTAATTCTGCTGGACACAACAGAATTGGAACCCCAGAGCTTTCCGCACAGACAAAGTCCAAGCCCTCGTTCATTCTACTTCAGTTCCAACGCTACCACATTCTCCACGTGGTGGGTGTGGGGAAACATATCAACCGGCTGCACGCGGGTGACTTTATAAGCGGCATCCAGCAGTTCCAAATCGCGGGCCTGGGTGGCAGGGTTGCAGCTGATGTATACGATGCGGGGGGCGCGCAGCTCCAGCAGGCGGGCCACCACGTCTTCGTGCATGCCGGCGCGTGGCGGGTCGGTGATGAGGACGTCGGGGCGGCCGTGGTGGGCCGTGAACTCGGCCGTGAGCACGTCCTTCATGTCGCCGGCGAAGAACTCCATGTTGGTGATGCCGTTGATTTCGGCGTTGACGTGGGCGTCGGCCACGGCCTGCTCGACATACTCGACGCCGATGACCTTGCGGGCTTGCCGGGCCACGAAGCTGGCGATGGTGCCGGCGCCGGTGTAGAGGTCGTACACCAGCTCGTCGCCTTGCAGGTCGGCAAACTCGCGGGCCACTTTGTAGAGCTGGTGGGCGCCTTCTGAATTGGTTTGGTAGAAGGACTTGGGGCCGATGCGGAAGCGCAGGCCTTCCATCTCCTCCTCGATGTAGGGCTTGCCCTTGTAGTTCACCACTTCCAGGTCGTGGAAGGTTTCGTTGCCCTTGTTGTTGAGCACGTAGTTGAGCGAGGTAATCTGCGGGAATTTCTCGTACACGGCGTCCAGCAGCGGCTCGATGCTGTGGTGGGGCAGGTAGCACTGCAAAATCACCATGATTTCGCCGGTGGTCTGGGCCGTGCGGATAATGAGGTTGCGCAGGTTGCCGGTCTGGCGCACGATGTTGCCGAAGCGCAGGTCGCGTTCCCGGGCGTAGTCGCGGATGAAGAGGCGGATTTCGTTGCTCGGCTCGGGCTGCAGGTGGCAGTGCTGCACGTCGATAATCTTGTCGAAGCGGGCCGGGGTGTGGAAGCCCAGCACCCGGCGGTCGTAGTGCTGGGTGTCGTCGTTGATTTGCTCGTTGGTGAGCCAGCCCATGAAGCTGAAGGTGTATTCGAGCTTGTTGCGGTAATAGGTGCGCTGGGGCGAGGGCAGAATCTGCTGGATTTCGGGCAGCGCCACTTTGCCGATGCGCTGCAGGGTGTCTTCCACCTGCTGCTGCTTGAAGCGCAACTGCGAGTCGTAGCCCAGGTGCTGCCACTTGCAGCCGCCGCAAGTGCCAAAGTGCTGGCAAAACGGCGTGGTGCGCAGCTCGGAGTAGGAATGGAAATGCGTAGGGACGGCTTCCAGAAAGTTCTTCTTGGCCCGCGTGATGCGCAGGTCCACCACGTCGCCGGGGGCCACTTGCGAGACGAAGATGACCAGATTCTCGATGCGGACCAGGCATTTGCCTTCGGCCACCATGTCCTGAATCAGAACGTTCTGCAGGGCGTCTTCGGGTAAATTTTTAGAAGCTTTCGTGATTTTGCGGGACATAACGGGAGCAATAAGTCCGCAAAGGTACGCGGACGGGTCGCCCTCCCCGCCACCGGCACCGTCCCAATTTCCTGGTTAAAGTGCCCAACAGGTCTCCCTTACCGAGAAGGATGCTAGTTGAGGTAGGGGTCCATAATGCTCTAGGGCAAGTGCCCTTCGGTGCGCCAAAACTGGGCCGGGTTCACGCTGCCCGCAAACGGGTTGCTGTACAAGTCGGAGCGCTGGCTTTTGCCGCGCTCGCGGCTGGCGCGCAGCCGGGCCCGCAGCTGGGTGGGCTGTCCGCCCGCGTAGGCGACCAGCTGCCAGCACTGGCCCGGCGCCAGAAACACCTGATGGTCGCTGTTGCCGCAAACGCTGCTGGGGTTGTCCTCGATGTCGTGCCACTGCCCTTGCGCATCCCGGGCCTGCTGGGTAAGAAACAAGCTGCTGTTCTCGCTTTGTGGTGCCCTTACCCCGGCGGATGCTTTCCGCCTGAAAAAGCATCGGGCAGGCGTCTTCCGGCGCATTGTTATAAAGTGCTGTAAAAGAAAAGGCCTGCCATGCGGCAGGCCTTTTCGGGCAGTGGTTGCGGGCCAGGTGCGGCTACTTCACCACCTCGAACCAGTTCTTGATGCTGGTGCCGTTGGGCAGGGTCAGCAGGTAGAAGTACTGGCCGGCGGCGATGTTCGGGTCGTCGCCCCAGTTGTTGCGATAGTTGGTGGTTTTGTACACCTCGCGGCCCCAGCGGTTGAACACGGTGAAGGTGTTGCCAGGGTAGAGGGCGATGTTGTCAATCACGAGCACATCGTTCTGCCCGTCGCGGTTGGGCGTGATGATGTTGTAGACCTTGGTGTTGTTGGCAAAGTCGACGCGGGCTTCGTTGGAGTTCGACAGGCGCTCGGTGGCGTCGGTGCTCACGGCCACCACCCGGAAGTTTTCCTGGAAGCCAAAGCCCGAGGCCACGTTGCTGGCGTCGGTGTTCGAAACAGTGGCCGTCAATACGTTGGCGGGCACAGTGCTCACCAGCGCCGCGGCGCCGGCATCGGAGCGGCGGTAGATGCGGTATTCCTTCACCGTGAAGCCCTGGTAGGCGTTCCAGGCGAGGGCCACGCTGCCCTGGTTGCGGCCGGCGCCCGGCGTGGCCGCGGCGGTGAGGCGCACGGTTTGCACCACGGTGCTCGACACGAGGGTGCCGCAGCCGTTGGTCAGGTCGAGGCGGTACTCGTAGGAGTTGGCGTTGGCGTCCACGCTGTTGTTGTCGGTGAACGTGGTCGACGAAGCCGCGGTCTGGCCCACTGCTGCGAAAGTGCCCGTTCCGGCCACCCGGCGCATGATTTGCACCTGGTTGGGAGTGTTGGTGCTGCCCGGTGCGTTCAGCGACAGCACAATGCGGTTGTTGCTGGCCACGTCTACCGAGCCGAGCGTGAGGGCCACGCTCGGCGCATCGAACAGAATGGTGCGCGTGGTGGCGGCGCTGGGGCAGGAGGCCGGGCTGGCGCTCACTTCCACGGCGCTCACCGAGTAGGGCCCGGTGGCGTTGAAGCGCACCGTCACGGTGCTGGCCGTAACCGGCGTGGAGGTAATGGTGCCGCCCACAATGGTCCACTGGTAGGTGGCGCCGGTGGGGGCATTGGCGACGGTGTACTGCTGGGCCACGGTGGTATTACACACAAAGCCCGACCCCGAAATGGTGGGAGCCGTCGGCGTGGGGTTCACCGTGAAGGGGGTGCTGTAGAGCGGGCCCACGCAACCAGCCGAGGATGTTTCCTGGGCCGTGAGCGTGTAGGTGCCGGGGGCAGGCAGCGTGGCCAGCGTGCGGCTGTTGCCGGAGCCGGCCAGTGTGGTGCCGCTCAGCTGGAAAACGTAGGTAGAACCCGTGAAGCCGCCCGGCAGCGAGAACGTAGCCGGGCCGCTGCCCTGGCACACCCGCACGGGGCCCGCAATGGCCAGCGAGGGGCGGGGCGAGGGGTTGATGAGCACTTTCAGCGTGTCCGACTCGCCGCGGCAAACGCCCCCGGCGGGGTTGCTGGTCTCGGTAACCACAATTTTGCCGATGGTGGGCACCGTCACCGGGTTCCAGTTCACCGTCACCGTGTTCTGCGAGGTGCTCACCTGCGTGCCGCCAATGATGAGCCAGGAATAGCTGGAGCCGGCCGCAAACGAACCGCTGCGGTAGGTGTAAGGACCGTCGGCCTGGCACACGCCGCGTACGGGAGGCGGTAGCTGGGCAATGTCGCCGGGGCCGGTGGGCCGCACCGTTTGCAAGCGTTGGTTGATGACGATGGGCAGGGTGGTGGTGTCGGAAGAGCACCCCTGCGCGTTCAGGCGGAATACCTTCAGGTAGGCGCCGGTTTGGGCCGGGCCCCAGTTTACCGTCACGGCCGGTGTGCCCTGGCCGCTGGCAATGGTGCCGCCCTGAATCAGCCAGGTGTAGGCCGTGGCGGCCGGGGTGGGCACCGAGTAGGCGATGCCCGTCACGGTGGGGCACACCGAAGCGGGGCCCACAATGGGCTCCGGTGCCGGGCGCGGGTTCACGGTCACGGTCACCGTGTTGGTGGCCACGCAGCCAGCGGCCGTGGTGGCCGTCAGGGTATAGGTCAGGGTGATGGGGGCGGCCGTCGTGTTCACGCCGGTGAGCACGGGCTGGGCCACACCGGGACTGCTGAGGTTGGCGCTGGGGGTCCAGCGGTAGGTGTAGCCCGGCAAGGCGGGCGTGCCCAGCGTCACGCGGCTCTTATCGCACACGGCCACGGTCGGGCCGGGGTTGGCCACGGCAGCGGGGTTCACGGTCACGGTCACCGTGCCGGTGCTCACGCAGCCGTTGGCGGTGGTGGCCGTCAGGGTGTAAGTCGTGATGATGGGCGCGTTGGTCGTATTGGTCAGCGTGAAGGTGGGGTTGGCCACCGTGGTGCTGCTCAGGCCCGTGGCCGGGCTCCAGCTATACGAGTAGCCGGCAACAGGAGCCGCGCCCAGGGTGATGCTAGCGCCCGAGCACACGGCTTGGTCGGCGCCGGGTACAGCTACTGCCGCGGGGTTCACGGTCACGGCCACGGTGTTGGTGGCCACGCAGCCGTTGGCCGTGGTGGCCGTCAGCGTATAGGTGGTAATGATGGGTGCATTGGTCAGGTTGGGCAGGGTCACGGTGGGGTTGGCCGCCGTGGCGCTGCTCAGGCCCGTGGCCGGGCTCCAGCTATAGGTATAGCCCGTGACGGCAGTGCTTCCGATGCTGACCGGAACGTTGGAGCAGGTTTGCTTGGCGAGGCCGGCATCGGCTACCGCCGCCGGATTGATGGTTACCACGACCGTATTGGTGGCCACGCAGCCGTTGGCCGTGGTGGCCGTCAGGGTGTAGGTAGCCGTGATGGGCGCGTTGGTCAGGTTGGGCAGGGTCACGGTGGGGTTCAGCACGGTGGCGCTGCTCAGGCCCGTGGCGGGGCTCCAGGCGTAGGTGGTGCCCGCCACGGCCGTGCCGCCGATGCTGACGGGCACATTCGAGCAGGTTTGCTTGGCCGCGCCGGCATCAGCCACCGCGGCGGGGTTGATGGTGACGGCTACCGTTGCGGTGCTCACGCAGCCGTTGGTAGTGGTGGCCGTCAGGGTGTAGGTGGTGGTGATGGGCGCGCCGGTGGTGTTGGTGCCGGTCACGGTCGGGTTCAGGATGTTGGGGTTGCTGAGGCCGGTGGCGGGGCTCCAGCTATAGGTGGTGCCGGCCACCGGCGTAGCCGTGCCGCCCAGGGGCGCCGAAGTGGTGCCGGAGCAGAAGCTGAGGGCCGGGCCGGGCGAGGCCACGGCGGCCGGGCTGATGGTGACCACCACGGTCGAAGTGGCCGTGCAGCCCTGCGGGCTGGTGGCCGTCAGGATATACGTCTGGGTGATGGCCGCGCCGGTGGTGTTGGGCAGCGTCACGGTGGGTTGCGCCACGGTGCTGCTGCTCAGGCCCGTGGCCGGGCTCCAGCTGTAGGAGTAGCCGGGCAGGCCAGCGCTGCCCAGCGGCTGCGAGGCCACACCCGAACAGGTGGTGCGGGCCAGGCCCGCGTTGGCCACGGCGGCCGGGCTCACCGTCACGTACACCGAGTCGGTGCTGGTGCAGCCCGCGCCGGCGGTCACGGTCAGCTTGTAGCCTTGCCGGATGGGGGCGCCGGTGGCGTTGGGCAGCGTCACGGTGGGTTGCGCTACGGTGCTGCTGCTCAGGCCCGTGGCCGGGCTCCACAAATACGTATAGCCCGTGACCGGGGCCACGCCCAGGGGCACCGACGCTACGTTCGGGCACACGGTAATATCGGGGCCGGCGGCGGCCGTGGGCGGCGCCGTCACGGTCACGGTGAAGGTGGCCGAAGTGGTGCAGGTGCCGTCCGAGCCCACCACGGTGTAGGTGGTGGTGGCGGTGGGCGCCACCGTGATGGAAGTGTTGGTAGAATTCTGGCCGCCGCCGCTCCAGGCGTAGGTCAGACCGGTCTGGCCGGTCACGGTGAGGGTGGCGTTGCCGCCCTGGCAAATGCTGGCGGCGCTGGCGGTCACGGTGAGGGCCGGCAAGGGGCGAATGTCCACGGTCTTGGTTACCGAGTCGGTGGGGCAGCCAAACGAGGAAATGCCCTTCAGCACCAGCGTGCCGGTGGCATTGGCGTTGTTCCAGGTCACGTTCACGGTGTTGGTGTTCTGCCCGCTCGTGATGACGCCGCCCGTCACGCGCCAGCGATACGACGCCGGCACCGGGCCCGAAGCCGTGTAGGTACGCACCGTGGCCGGGTCGCACACCGTGGCCGGCCCGTTGATGGCCGTGGGGCCCGCCGCGCGGTTCACGGTGATGCGGAACACATCGGAGGCAATCTTGCCGCCGCAGCCGTTGTCTTTCACCGTCACGCCCAGGTCGTAGGGCGCAGAGCGGGCATTGCCGCAGGTGGAGTTAAACACAAAGGTGCCCGCCACCGAGCCCGTGCCGCTGGCCGACGCCGTGCCGGTTAGGTTGCCCGCCTGCACCGTGCCCGTGCTGCCGTTGAAGGTGGTGTTGAACGGCCCGCTGCCGTCGAGCAGGGCGCTGTTCACGGTGAGCACCAGCGGGTGGTTGCTGGATTGGGTGGCCGAAATGGGGATGCTCAGGCTCTGGCCTTCCTCGATGGTGTAGCTGCGGGGCACGGTGAGGGCTGGCGGCAACACGGGCGGGGGCGTGGCCGGGCAGGTCGACACCAGCAATTGCAGGTCCCGTCGGGTGGTGCCCAGCAGCACTTCACGGCCGTTGATGGCGCGGTATTCCGACACGTCGACGGCCACCACAAACTTGCCGAGGGTGGTACCGCCGTATTTTGAAATGCCCGTTGAGGCGTTAATCAGCGCAAAGTTGCCGGCGCCGGTGCCGAAGGGGTTGGTCCCGCTATAGCCGGTTTTGTAGGGCACAGGGTTGGGCAGGGGCGGAAATAAGCCCGTGCCGCTCAGCGTGCCGTAGGGCGTGCCGAAGGAGTACACGAGGCGGTCGCCGTCGGGGTCGAAGGCGTTGTTGAGGGTGATGGTGGTATCGTTTTGGCACACCACGGCCACGGCGGTGTCCGAAAACACCGGCGAACGGTTCGTAATCAGCGGCGGGGCCATGCTCACGTAGAGGGTGAGGGGCACGTTGCCGCCGTTGGGTCCGCCCAGGGTGTTTTCGATGTTGTCCAGGTCATTGTTGCGCGCCGCCACCGAATACACGGCGTAGTAGCCATCAAACGACACCGGCAAGCTCACCACCTGCACAAACTTGCAGAGGTAGAACGGCTGGCTGGGGCCTTGCACGGTACAGCCCGTGGGCACCCGCGGCGTAATGGGCGCCGGCAGGTTGGCGTTGGTGGGCGTGGGGGCGGTTCGGGCAAAGTTGAAAGACTGAATGCGCAGCCCCGTGGTCCGGTTGTAGATGTCGACCGGGACCGAGGTGGGCGGTGCCGCCACGCCGTTGGGGTTAATGTTGGTCCATTTGCCGTTGCTGTAGATGGTGACGGTGATTTCGTACCGGAAGGGGTTGGCCGTGGTGCCGTTGGCATCGAGGTAGCGGTAGCTCATTTCGCCGCCCAGCAAGTGGGTGGCCTGCGCCGGCCGCGCCCCCAGCACCAGCAGTGCCAGTAGCAGAATCGCCCCAAAAAAACGCCGTGGTAAGGTTTTAAACATACAAGAAGATGAAGAAGGGAATGCAGAAAAACAGGCCGGCGGCCCGCTGGCCGCCGGTGTTATGGGTCGGGTAAATCGAAGGCGGCGAGTAGTGAAAGCTTACTGGCGCACCACGCGGCGCACGGCCGTCTGGCCCTGGGCGTCGCGCAGGTGCAGCACGTACACGCCCGGCGCCAGGCGGCTCAGGTCGAGTTGGGCATCGGCGGTGGGGCTCAGGCGCAGGGAGGTGCTCAGCACCGTGGCGCCCAACAGGTTCTGCACGGCCACGGCGTAGGTGCCGGCGGCGCTGGCATCGGCTAGGTTGAGGCGCACCAGGCCGTCGGCGGTGGGGGTCGGGAATACGGTCAGGCCGGGCAGGGCCTGGGCGTCGCGCGCGGCGAGGGGCTGCACCCGCACCTGGTAGTCTTCCACCTCGGCGTTCAGGGTGTTCACGCCGCAGGGGCTGGGGGCGTTGGTGTTGGCCACCACCAGCACGCGCATGCGGGTGTTGAGGTTGGCTGCGGTGCTGTTGAGGGCGAAGGTGGCCGTGTAGGAGGCGCTGCCGGCGGGCGTGAGTCCGTTGGCCACCAGTTCGGTGTTGTTGTCAAACACGCCGTCCACGTTCAGGTCCACCCACACGGAGGTGCGGTGCGCCGCCGTCAGGTTGGTGTTCACGGTGAGCGTCATCGAGCGGGCGGTGAGCGTGATGGGCGAGCTGGTGAAGTTGCCGTAGCCGCCCGTGGAGTTCAGCGAGGTGTTGGTGAAAGCCGGCACGGCGCCCGGCACGCTCACGGAGGTGATGTAGAAGGGGCTGGCCAGCTGGGTGCCGCCGGGGCCCGTGCCACCCGTGCCGTTGGAGGCGCAGTACACCAGGCAGGGCACCTGAATGGTGAGGTAGTCGGTGCGCGTCACGGTGCGCGAGCCGTTGGCATTGGTGGCTTGCAAGCTCACGGTGTAGGTGCCCGAGGCCAGGTACTGGTGCGAGGGGTTCTGGAGGGTGCTGGTGCCGCCGTCGCCGAAGGTCCACAGCCAGGAGGTGGGCGCGTTGGTGCTCAGGTCAGTAAACTGCACGGGGTTCACGCAGCCGCCGGCCACGTAGTTGCTGCTGAAGTTCACGATGGGCGGCGAGGTGTTGGGGCGGGCCACCACGGTGTAGTCTTCGGCCTGGCCGCTCACCTGGTTGGTGCAGGGGCCGGGGTTGCTGCCCACGGCGTCGGCCACCACGCGCAGGCGCAGGGGCTGGTTGAGCACGGTGCTGGCGGGCAGGTTCAGGGTGGCGGTGGGGCCGGGGCTGGGCGAGTTCAGGCCCTGGTACACCAGCTCGGAGGCGGCCAGCGTGCCGTCGTTGTTCAGGTCCAGATACACCCGGATGTCGTGCGCGTTGCTGCCGCCCGTCGTGATTATCATCTGGTTGTTGAGGCCCACCTGCAGTTCGGTGCGCTGCGGGCAGGTGAAATCCTGATAGCCGGCGCTGCCGTCGGCCGAGGCGTTGTCGATGGTGCCCAGCCGGAACCGGACGATGCCGTAGTTGGCGAAGAAGTTGGTGGTGCTGGGCGTGCAGCTGGCCGCCACCGGCACCGTGGTGTTGTAGGTGATGGTGGTGGCGGCGCTGGTGGCGCTGCCGGCCGCGTTGGTAGCGCGCAGGGTCACGGCGTAGGTGCCGGCCGTGGCGTAGCAGTGGTTGGGGTTTTGCTGGGTGCTGGTGCCACCGTCGCCGAAGGTCCAGAGCCAGGAGGTGGGGATGTTCTGGCTGGCGTCAGTAAACTGCACACAGCCCGAGCAGGTGGTGGTGCCGTTGGTGGTGAAGGCCGCCAGCGGCGGGCTCACGTTGGCCGAAAGTGTGACGCTGTAGTCCTCGTCCTGCGAGTACACCGGCGTCGAGCACGAGGTGGGCAGGGGGCTGTTGATGTAGTCGGTGGCCACGCGCAGGCGCAGGCGGGCGCCCAGGGTGGCCGTGGCGGGCGGCGTGAAAGTGCCCACGTGCGGGTTGGCCGGCGTGCTGCCGGATGGGTTAATGTCCTGATACACCAACTCGTCGTTGCCGGTGAAGGCCCCGTCGTTGTTGTAGTCCACATACACCCGCACGTTTTGCACGGCCGTAGTGGTGGTGCGGATGCTGATGGGGTACGTTTGGCCCACCACCAGCGGCACAGCGGCCACGGTGCAACTAAAGTCGCGGTAACCAGTGGTATAGGCCGTTCGGTTGGCCAGCACGGTGTTGCTCACCGTCACGCCCAGAATGGCCATGCCGTAGAGCGACGGATTGGCGATGCTGGCCGAGCCCGGGGTGCAGGCCGCCGCAACAGGACACTGAGCCACCGCCGTCGAAGACAAGCCCAGTGATAACAAAACGGCAGCAACGCCCGGTGCAACGCGGGACCAAGAACGTAAGAGTGGGTGCATACGGTATTTTGGGGGAAAACAATAGAATTCAGTGGATAAATGTAAGCAGAAAGCCGGGATAGAAAGGCCAAAATCGGCTATTATTCTATTTGAGTCGGCCATGTGCCGGCCCGGTCCCACCAATGCGTGCTTTCAGCCTCCAAAACCCGGCCGACGGCTGTGCTGACCGCACGCTGCGGGCCAGGTTTAACCGCGACCCGCAAAAATCATACCCTGCGGCCGTAAGTTTGCCCGGCGCTTGCGCGTTACCGCTCTAATCGGCCCCGGCGCGGGCCCTGTCTTTTACCATTTATGCCCACTCCCACGGTACTCATCACGGGCGGCACCTCCGGCATTGGCCGGGCCTGCGCCCTGGCTTTTGGCCGGGCCGGCTACCGGGTCGCCGTCACCGGCCGCGACCCCTTAAAACTGGCCGATACGGCGCAGGCCTTGGTGGCCGCCGGCATCTCCTCCAACCTTACAATCATTGCCGATGTGGGCGACGAAGCCGCCGCCGAGCGCGCCGTGCGTGAAACCGTGGCACACCTCGGAGGGCTGGACGTCCTCATCAACAACGCCGGCATCAGCATGCGCGCCCGCTTTCAGGACGCCGACCTGGAGGTCATCAAGCGGCTCATGCAAACCAACTTCTTCGGCACCGTTTTCACCACCAAGTTTGCCCTGCCGCACCTGCTGCAGAGCAAAGGCACCATCGTGGGCATCAGCAGCATTGCGGGCTACCGCGGCCTGCCGGGGCGCACCGGCTACTCGGCCTCCAAGTTTGCCATGAACGGCTTTCTCGAAGCCCTCCGCACCGAGCTGCTCGACCAGGGCGTGAACGTGCTCACGGCCGCGCCCGGCTTCACGGCCTCCAACATCCGCAACACGGCCCTGGCCGCCGACGGCTCCTCGCAGGGCGAGAGCCCGCGCGACGAGGGCGCCATGATGACCAGCGAAGCCGTAGCCGACGAAATCCTGAAAGCCGTGCAGCAGCGCAAGCGCACCCTGGTGCTCACCGGCCAGGGCAAGCTCACCGTTTTCCTCAATAAGCTTTTCCCCGGCCTCACCGACAAGCTGGTGCTGAACCACTTCCGGAAGGAGGAAAAGGGCGTGGACGTGGGCTGACGGACGCCTCCACCCCCGGCCCCCTCATCTCAAGGAGAGGGAGAGCCTGATGTAATTCAATAAAAAGCCCTGCTTCAATAATGAGGCAGGGCTTTTTGCATAGGAAACGACGAGTACTTCTATCGCCTGGCTCTCCCTCTCCCTCGGGAGAGGGGGCCGGGGGGTGAGGCGCCACGTTAGAACTATTACAGCGCCGCCTTCTGCGCCAGCTTCACGGCTTCGTACATGTCTACCACGCCGCCGGTCACGGAGAGCGTGCTGAAATCGGCCTTTTTCTCGGTGCCGGGCACGTCTACCTGCGTGTGGTGCACCTGCGCCGACTGCATGATGATGCGCTTCAAATCGGTGGCCGTGAGCTTGGGGAAATAGGCCTTGAGCACCGCCGCCACGCCGGCCGTCACGGGCGAGGCCATGCTGGTGCCGCTTTCGTTGCCGTAGGTGCTGCCCGGCAGCGTGCTGAAAATGCCCACGCCGGGCGCAAACACGTCTACCGCTTTCTTGCTGTAGTTGGAGAAATCGGCGGCCAGGTTGGCGTTGTCTTTCGGGCCCGAAGCGCCCACGGTGAGCAGGTTGGGCACCGGCGCTTTGTTGAGGTAGAACGAAGCGGGGTAGTTGTCGCTCACGTCGAGGTTGTTGTTCTCGTTGCCGGCGGCGTGCACCAGCAGCACATTCTTGCTGGCGGCATACTTGAAGGCGGCTTCCACGGCCGGGCGCTGGGGCGAGAACTCCTTGCCGAAGCTCATGTTGATGATGCTGGCGCCGTTATCCACGGCGTAGCGAATGGCGTTGGCAATGTCCTTGTCGCGCTCGTCGCCGTCGGGCACGGCGCGCACCGTCATGATGCGCACCGGGGCGGGGGCCAGGCCCTGCACGCCGAGGTTGTTGTCGCGCACGGCCGCGATGATGCCCGACACGTGGGTGCCGTGCATGGGGTCGGGGCCGTGGAGGTCGTTGTTGCCGTAGTAGCGCTGGGTGAGGTCGTTGGGGTTGTCCTTCACGATGTCGGCCCGCGGGTTGAATTTCAGGTTCAGCGAGTTGTCGAGCATGCTGCGCTCCTGCTTCACGCCTTCGTTCAGCTGCTTAATCAAGTCGTCGGCGTCGGAGGCACCGGTCTGGCGCATCATTTCCAGCATGCCGGCCGTGGCGCGCTTCAGGTTGGGGTCGTCGGTGTTGGCGTTTTTGAGGGCGGTGGTGTCCAGCTTCTCGGTGCCCAGGGCCTGCTTCATGGCGGCCACCATCTGGGTGAGGGGGCCGGCCATGCTTTCCACCTGCTGGTTGCGCTCGGTTTCTTCGGCCAGGCGGGCTTTGTAGGCCTTTTCAGCTTTTTGATACAGGGCGTAATCAGCCTTTTCGGTGGGCTTCACCGTGGCGGCGGTTTTGCCCTTGAAGCGGGTGCGGCCGGCGGCTACTATGCGCGTCATTTCCAGCGTTTCGGCGTTCACGTTGCGGCCGTCGGGGCCCCCGAGGAAGTTCCAGCCGTGCACGTCGTCGACGTAGCCGTTCTTGTCGTCGTCGATGCCGTTGCCGGGAATTTCCTTGGGGTTGGTCCAGAGCACGGCCTTCAGGTCGACGTGGGCCGTGTCGATGCCCGAGTCGATGACGGCCACCACCACGGGGGCGGGCGTGCGGCCTTTCAGCAGCTCGGCATAGGTGCGGGTGGCGCCCACGCCGGGCACCTTGTCCAGTTCGGGGTCTTTGAGGTACCACTGGGCCGCGCTTTGGTCGGCTTTGGGGGCGGGTGCCGCCTGCGGCGCGGGCGTCTCGGGCGCTACCGGTGCCGGGGCCGCCACGGGCACGCTCACAGCCGCCGAGGCCGCCGGCGTGGTGGCCAAGGGGCGGCGGGCGCAGGAAGAAAACAGCGTGACGGCCAGCAGCAGCGGCAGCGAAACGCGGGGGAAGGTTGACGTCATAAGCAAGAAAAAGGCCGCGCACGAGGCGGCCGGTGTGGGAAATAACCGAAGAAGGGGCCAAGCTAGTTCAGCCGAGGCAAAGACGTGCCCCGGCCACCCAATGTTGCGCCCGCCCCGTGGCAAACGTGCTGGCGCGTGTTGGCGAACCTGCGCCATTGGGCTTGTTGTGCCAGGCGCCTCACCCCCCGGCCCCCTCTCCCAAGGCAGAGGGGGAGCCACGGCGGCGCTTACTGTGCGTGGTTTTCACGGTACAGGATACCACCCGCTTACCAACACCTGATGTCGACTGGCACCCCCTCTCGCTGAGGAGAGGGGGCCGGGGGGTGAGGCGCTCCGTTGAACGTCCGGTAACTTCACGCCCTCAATTCCGGTTTCCCGCGCATGATTCGCTCCCTCCGCCCGCTCGCCGCGGCCCTGCTACTACTCACTGTTAACTGCTCCCTGTTAACTGAGACGAAGGCCCAAACGCCCAAAACCTACACCTCCGCCGAAATCCTGCTGGGCCTCAAGAAGCTCAACGTCCTCGGCTCGGTGATGTACTTGGCTGCCCACCCCGACGATGAAAACACCCGCCTCATCGCCTACATGGCCAACGAGCGCCTGCTCGAAACCAGCTACCTGAGCTGCACCCGCGGCGACGGCGGCCAGAACCTCATCGGCCCCGAACTGCGCGAAGGCCTCGGCGTGATTCGCACGCAGGAGCTGCTGGCGGCCCGGCGCCTCGACGGCGGCCGGCAGTTCTTCACCCGCGCCAACGACTTCGGCTTCTCCAAAACCTCCGACGAAACCTTTCGCATCTGGGACAAGGAGCAGGTGCTCGCCGACATGGTGTGGGTCATCCGCCAGCGCCGGCCCGATGTGCTCATCACCCGCTTCCCGCCCGATGCCCGCGCCGGCCACGGCCACCACCAGGCCAGCGCCATCCTCGCCGCCGAAGCCTTCTCGGCCGCCGGCGACCCCAAGCGCTTCCCCGAACAGCTCCAGTACGTGCAAGCCTGGCAGCCCAAGCGCCTGCTCTGGAACACCGGCAGCTTCTTCGTGAAGCCCGGCGAAAACATGGACGGCTACCTCCGGCTCGACGCCGGCGGCTACAACCCCCTGCTGGGCCAGAGCTACGGCGAAATCGCGGCCCGCAGCCGCAGTAACCACCGCAGCCAGGGCTTCGGCTCGGCCGCCCAGCGGGGCGAGGCGCTGGAGTATTTCCAGCCCGTGAAAGGCGACAAGGCCACCAAAGACCTGTTCGAAGGCGTGGACCAGACCTGGAACCGGGTGCCCGGCGGCGCGGCCGTGGGCAAGCTCATCGAGGAGGTGATTCGCAAGTACGACCCGAGCAACCCCAGCGCCAGCGTGGCGGGGCTGCTGAAGGTGCGGGATGCCGTAGGCAATTTATGGCAAAACGCTATTGCAAAAGATGCGGGCTTGCCAATCAATAAGCCGACTACTGCTGAACAATATTGGCTTTCGGAAAAGGATGAGCAAATAGAAACCCTGATTAAAGCTGCTTTAGGCTTATATGTAGAAGCGACAGCTAATACCGCGACAGCAGTTGCCGGGCAGCCGATTGAAGTGACTTATGAAATAACAAACCGCTCTAAGTGGACCGGCAAGCTCAGCGAAATAGCGACTTCTCCTAATGCAATTGGCGGCGATACCCTCTTCTATAAACCCTTAATAGTCGATAAGAGCATTCGAACAACTAAGCGACAGCTCATTCCCTTGTTCATTCAAGAATCGCAGCCCTACTGGCTTCGTGAGAAGGGCACCATTGGTATGTATTCTGTTCCAGAAAAAACGCCACTTGGTAGTCTAACCAAAGTCTCTTTAGGTAGCAAAAACTCACCAGATTATATAAACAAGAAGAAAGAGCTTGAGGCAAACCCCAATGTTTTTTTAGCGCGTCAATTACTGATTGGGCTGCCTGAGAATAGGTCTGCCATAGATGGAATTGTGGGCTTGGACTTCGAAAATGGCAAAGGCGCTAAAATGCATTTTCGCCTGCAAGTCCCCGTCCAATACAAGCACACCGACCCGGTGCTGGGCGAATTATACCAGCCGCTGGCCGTGGTGCCGCCCGTGCTGGTGAACCTACCGCCCGCCCGTTCCTACGTCTTCGCCGATGCCCAGCCCAAGACCGTGCCCGTCACGCTGCGGGCCGGGCGCGCCGGGGTGAGCGGCCGCCTGGCCCTGGCCCTGCCCGCCGGCTGGAAGTGCGAGCCCGCCACCTTCGACTTCGCCCTCGCCGCCAAAGACGAGGAGCTGACCGTGAACTTCCAGGTGCAGCCCCTGGCCGGCGCCGCGCCCGGCCGCGCCGAGCTGCGCGCCACCGCCACCGTGGCCGGCCAGGCCTACGCCCGCGGCATCCAGAAGATTGAGTATCCGCACATTCCCACGCAGTTCCTCTTCCCCGAAGCCGTGGCCCCGCTGGTGAAGCTCGACCTGAAGCGGCGCGGCCAGAACGTGGCCTACCTCATGGGCGCCGGCGACGAAGTGCCCGACGCCCTGCGCCAAATTGGCTACAACGTGACCCTGCTCGAACCCAAGGACCTCACCGCCGCCCGCCTCAAGGAGTTCGACGCGCTGGTCGTGGGCATCCGCGCCTACAACACCGTCGATGCCCTGAAAACCAAGCAGCCCGAAATCCTCAAATACATCGAGCAGGGCGGCAACGTGGTGGTGCAATACGTGGTGAACCGCGGCACCGTCATGCCCGAAATCGGCCCCTACCCCATGACGCTCTCCTCCGACCGCGTGACCGTGGAAGACGCCCCCGTGACCCTCACGAAGCACCAGCTACTGGCCGCCCCCAACAAAATCACCGCCGACGATTTCAAAGGCTGGGTGCAGGAGCAGGGCCTGTACTACCCCTCCAAATGGGACCCCAAATACCAAACCGTCATCTCCAGCAGCGACCCCGGCGAAGCCCCCAAGGAAAGCGCCATCCTGGTGACGGACTACGGCAAAGGGCATTACATCTACACCGGCCTGTCACTGTTTCGGGAGCTGCCGGCCGGCGTGCCGGGCGCCTACCGCATTATCACGAACATGATTTCCTACGGGAAGGAAGTGGCGCAGTAACGGGCGCCTCACCCCCCGGCCCCCTCTCCTCAGGGAGAGGGGGAGCCACGGCGGCACACTTGTTGGCGGTTTGCCTTTGTTCCGATTTTACCTTGCAGGTCGTTTGGGCATTACCCGAACGACCTTCTTATTTGTCTAATTGAATTTTTGCGTCCGTGCCGCCTCGGCTCCCCCTCTCCCTGAGGAGAGGGGGCCGGGGGGTGAGGCGCCCGCTAGCACCGTATGCTCACAGTAGAAAAAATCGGCGGCACCTCGATGACCGCCTTCGCCGATGTCCTCCAAAACATCATCTTTCACGGCCGCCAGGGCGCGGCCTTATACAACCGCATTTTCGTGGTGTCGGCCTACGCCAACGTCACCAACTGGCTGCTCGAAAACAAGAAAACCGGCGCACCCGGCGTGTATCACCGCATCAGCCAGCATCAGGAGTTTCGGGCGGCCTTGCAAGACGTGGCCGCCAAACTGCAGGAGCTGAATAAGCACTACGAGCCGCTTGGACTCGATTTGGCCGTGGCCGATACCTTCATTCAGCAGCGCATCGACCAGGCGCAGGTGTACCTGGAGAGCCTGGTGAACGTGCTGGCTTCCGGCTACGTCAACAGCGCCAACATTCTGCAGGCCGCCCGCGAAATCCTGGCCTCGATAGGAGAGGCGCATTCGGCCTTCAACTCCGTCAACATCCTGCAAAACCGCGGCGTAAATGCCACCCTGGTCGACCTCAGCGGCTTCGACGACGCCCAGGCCCTGACCATCGACGAGCGCATCCGGCAGGCGTTTGCCGACATCGATTTTGCGAGCACCATCTGCATCGCCACCGGCTACACCAAGGGCACCGAAGGCATCATGCGCGAGTTCGACCGGGGCTACTCGGAAGTCACTTTCAGCAAGATTGCCGTGGCCGTGCGGCCCCAGGAGGCCATCATTCACAAGGAATACCACCTCTGCTCCGCCGACCCCAACCTGGTGGGCGTGGACCACTGCCGCCCCGTGGGCTTCACCAACTACGACGTGGCCGACCAGCTGGCCGACGTGGGCATGGAGGCCATTCACCCCAAGGCCTCGAAGCCGCTGGAGATACACGCCATCGACCTGCGCATCAAAAACACCTTCGAGCCCGAGCACCCCGGCACGCTCATCACCCGCGACTTCGTGAGCCCCGACAAGCACATCGAAGTCATCACCGGCACCGACAACGTGGTGATGATTGACATCCACGACCCCCTGATGGTGGGCACCGCCGGCTTCGACCTGCACCTGATGCAGGTGTTCTACGACCTCGACGTGAGCTACATCTTCAAAGCCACCAGCGCCAACAGCATCTCGGTGCTGGTGTGGGCCAAAGATTTGAAGGCCGAACTCACCGCTGCCCTGCAGGCGAAATACGAGCAGGTCACCATCGAAGAAGCTGCCCTGGTTTGCCTCATCGGCTCCAACATCGACGAGCCCGGCCTGCTGGCCCGTGCCGCCGGCGCCTTGGCCGAAGCCGGCATCAACATTCGCAGCGCCGGCTTTGCCCTGCGCAAGGTCAACATTCAGTTCATTGTGGGGCGCGAGGAATACCGGCCCGCCATCGTGGCCCTGAACCAGGCGCTGGGGTAGCACCGTAGCGCGGACGCTGCAAGTCCGCGCCCTGACGCACGAACGTTCCGACTTGTGCGGACTCGCAGAGTCCGCGCTACATTGCCACATGACGCTTCGCCAGTTTCTCGTTTTCACTGCCCTCACGCTGCCGGCCTGCGCGCTGCTCATTCTGTTCCTCGACCAGCCGCTGGCCGCTTTCATCCACGCGCATTTCGGGTGGGCCAGGCCCTTTTTCGCCGCCCTCACCACCGGCGCCGATGCTGCGCATGAGGCGCTGATGACGCATGTGGTGGGGCTGCCATTCATTTTTGAGGCGCTGGGCCTGGCCTTTGCCATCGGCCGCTACGGGCTGAGGCGCCGGGGTGCCACGCTGTTTCTGGTGCTGCTGCTCACGCACGAGTTCAGCATGGTGCTGGCCAAGGCGCTGAAGGGTTCGGTGCACCGCCTGCGGCCCGAAGTGCAGTTTGCCAAAGGCTATGCGGGCAACGGGCTGTGGGCCGCCGGCCCGCACAACGACTCGTTTCCTTCCTATCACACGGCGGTGTATTTCAGTCTGTTCTTGCCGCTGGCCGTGGCGTTTCCGCGCTGGCGGGTGCCGCTGCTGGTGCTGCCGGGGCTGATTGGGCTGGGGCGGCTGGTGCTGGGCATGCACTATCTGAGCGACGTGTGGGCGTCGCTGTGGCTGGTGGTGGCGCTCACGTTCCTGTTTGGCCTGCTGGAAAAGCCGCGCCGGGATGTAGAGACGCGTATTCGCGTCTCGTCGTTGAACGATGACGCTTGATTGACGCCATATGATTCGGTATGGCTAGTTCAACGACGAGACGCGAATACGCGTCTCTACATCCCGGCGGGCCACTTTCCCGTTCAGGTGCGCAAGGCACGTGCCGGTCCACGCTTTTTCATGAGAAACCACTTCGTATTTAAGGCCGCGTTGGCCCTGGCCATCACCTGGCAGCTGGCCGGCTGCGCCACCACCAAAGTCACGCCCGACCCCAAGCTGGTCATATTGGGCCACGCGGGCTCCGGCTTTTTCACCCCCATAAGTCCCTTCAACTTTCGGCCGCCCAGCAGTTGGCGCGGCATTCGGCGGGCCCTGCTGCGGGGCGCCGATGGCGTCGAAGTCGACCTGCAGCTCAGCCAGGACAGCGTGGTGATGCTCTACCACGACCAAAAGCTCGACGACCACGGCTCCGGCACCGGCTGCGTGAGCCAGCACACCGCCGCCGAGCTGGTGCAGCTGCGCTACCGCGGCGGCTGGCCCTACGACTGGATTCAGAAGGAGCGCCCCATCACCTTCGATACCCTGCTGGCCCGCCTCAACCGCCGGCCTACATTTCCGCGCCTGCACCTCGACTTGCACGAAGACGACCAGTGCCTGCCCGCCGGCAAGCAGCACGCCCGCACGCCGCTGCTCATCCGCCAGATTGCCCGCAGCCTCGCCCGCTACCGCGTGCCGCCCGAGAAAGTGCTGCTCATTACTCAGGAAAGCGGCACTATTCCGCTGGTCCGCAAGGCCATGCCCAAAGTCCCCATCGGCCTCGAAATCGCCTCCGACGAATTTGCTTTCGGCCTGCGCCTGGCCCGCACCGAAAAGCTGCACACCGTGGTGCTCGACGCCGACCGCGTGACGCCGGAGCAAACCGCCCAAGCCCGCGCCGCCGGCCTCGGCGTGGTCGTGTTCGGCGGCCGCTCGGCCAAGGACATCAAGCGCGTGCTGGCCACCCAGCCCAATGAAATCGAAGTCGATAACCTCAAGCGCCTGCTGATTTTGCAGGGAAGAAAGAAGTAAAGCGCCTGTCATTGCGAGCGCAGCAACGCAAGCCGTCCTGCCAAAACCAGACACATGCACGAACCAAAAAGCCCCGGCACTACGCTGTGCCGGGGCTTTTTAATGACTTGAGGCGTCACATTATGAGGCTGGTCGCTGAGAGCAGGACGGCTTGCGTCGCTGCGCTCGCAATGACAGACGACCGCACAGGCGGCAACTATTTGCCGCCCTTCTTGGCCTGGGCCATCAAGTCCTCGTTCATTTTCACGTATTCGCCATTCGGGGGCGTGGCGGCCAGGGCCGCTTTCTTCGACGCTTCGGCGGCTTTGGTGGCGCCGGCGTAGTCTTTCATTTTGAGGCGGATTTTGGCTTCCGTGTTCAGGTTCCAGTACTTGGTGGGCTCGGCGGCGTTGGCTTTCTCCATCCAGGCGAGGGCCTGCTTCAGGTCTTTGTTGTTGTCGTAGTAGTACACGGCCGCAGCGGCGAGGTCGGCGGGGGCAGGGCTGGCGTTTTTGGTGATTTTCTCGTCAATCTGGGCCATCACCTTGGTGTCCACGTCGGCGGTCACTTTGAATTTGGCGCCCGTGTTTTCCCACTCCATGGCCACGTTGGCGGTGGCGGGCGTCAGGTCGGTGAAGGCGATGGTGAAGGTTTCGACCTTGCCGGACAGTTTGTAGGGCTTGATGGTGAAGCGGGCCACGTCCTGGTCGTCCTTGAAGCCGTCCACGTCGGCGCCTTGCTTGAGGCTTTTGTTCAGCACCACGGTCCACTCGTTGGGGCGCGGCACGGTGTAGATGCCGTACTCGCCGGCCGGCACCTTCTTGCCCTCAATCATCACATCGTCCGAAAACTTGATGCTGGTGGTGCCGTTGGCACCCGTGCGCCAGCGCTTGCCGTTGGGCACCAGCGAGTTGTCGCTGCCGAAAATGCTGCGGCCCTTGGCGCTGGGGCGCGAGTACACGATGGTGATGTCGGTGAGGCCCACGCGCTGCGTGATGGTGCTCTGGGGGCTGGCGGCGGGCGTGCGGATTTGGGCCTGAGCGGCCGGGGCAACTAGCAGGGTAGCAGCCGTAACCACGGCCGCGGAAAAACTAAGGAAGTGCTTGCTCATCAGGTAAGGAAAGCGTGAGGGGGTGAGTGTGGAGCCAAAAATACGAAACCCGCGCTTGGGGCGCGGGTTTTGAGCAGGTGCGCTCATGGCTACATGATAAGCGTAAACCCGTGCCGCTGTTTTGCTTCTCCCAAAATCTCCTCAAGCAACTGGAGTTGTGAGCTGAAATTCAGGTAAAAGGTAATAGTCACTTCCTTCGAGTCCTTGTAGATGAACTTCAGTACATTACCGGTGCCATCTGATAGGTATTTAGGTGAGCTATAGGCCGGCCCACCTTTATAAGCCATAGCAGCTTCTATTGCTCTGATAGCTCGCAAGTCAATGTGCTTATCCCCAATCACAACCACATCTGGGCGAAAGCACACAGTTTTTTTCGTAATACCGTGCGATGGATTTCCGCTGAACTGATTTCTTAGTGTCCATCCTATCATAAGAAGCACTAAAGGGAGCCCAATAGCTTCCAATATTGTACCTAGCGGGTAGTCCATTTTGTCAAGCAGGAAACCAAACCCAAATAGCCCAATACCAATAAAGCCAACCATGCCCATTCGCTTGAACTGCCGAGTTTCAGGTCCCACCAAGTGTAGGGTTATTTCGCTCATAGGCTGGGTTCGGGCGATTGTAGGTTAGCTTCCAGACTTGGGCTGCGGCGACAGTAGCTCCATCAGCCTGCGAAATGGTCAAACGCTTCATGGCTAAATGAGCGTCTTGCCAGAAGGCCTCAGATTTCTACGTCAACTCAAACTGCAGCCGCAGCAAATTCGCGTACAGGCCGCCTTCGCGCTCGCTCAGTTCTTCATGCGAGCCAGCTTCCACAATGCGGCCACCGTCAATCACCAGGATTTTATCAACCTTGCGAATAGTAGAAAGACGGTGGGCAATGATGAGGCTCGTGCGGCTTTGCATCAGCTCATCCAAGGCGCCTTGCACCAGCTTTTCGCTTTCGCTGTCGAGCGAAGAAGTGGCTTCGTCCAAAATGAGGATGGCGGGGTTTTTCAGGATGGCCCGGGCAATGGCCACGCGCTGGCGCTGCCCGCCCGAGAGCTTGATGCCCCGGTCGCCCACCACCGTATCCAGCGCCTCGGGGAAGGCTTGGATGAACTGCCAGGCATTGGCCCGCTCGGCGGCTTCGATGATTTCGGCGTCGGAGGCATCGGGCTTGCCATAGGCAATGTTTTCGCGAATGGTGCCGCCGAACAGCAGCGTTTCCTGCGGCACGATGCCGATGTGGCGGCGCAGGGCGGTGAGGTCGTAGTCCTGCACGTCGTGCCCGTCCACGATGATGCGGCCGCCGCTTAAGGGGTAAAACTGCATCAGCAGGCCGGCAATGGTGCTTTTGCCCGCGCCGCTGGGGCCGACTAGGGCAATTTTCTCGCCCGCCGCAATGTGGAAATCAATGTCTTTCAGCACCGGCACGTCGGGCCGGGTGGGGTAGCGAAAGGCCACGTGCTCGTAGCGAATGTCGCCGTGCAGGCGGGTCGGCACCAGGCCTACGGGCGGCTCGATGTGCGTGGGCTCGGGCGTTTCGTCCAGAATTTCGAGAATGCGCTCGGACGCGCCGAGGGTGCTCTGGATTTTGCCGTACATCTCGCCCAGCCCTGCAATGGAAGCCCCGATGAAGACGGTGAAGAGCAGGAACGTGAGCAGCTGGCTCACTTCGAGGTGGTCGGGGCCGGGGTAGTACACCAGCGTGGCGGCGCGCCACAAAATGAGGATGATGCCGCCGGTGAGGCCGATGATTACAAACGACACGAAGCCGCCGCGAAACAAATTGCTTTTCAGGGCCACGCGCACGGCGCGGTTGAGGGCCGTGCCGTAGCGGTGGGTTTCAAACCGCTCGTTGGTAAAGGCCTTCACCGAGTTGATGGCCTGCAGGGTTTCCTCCACAATGGTGTTCGTGGCGGCCAGCTCTTGCTGGGTGTTGCGGGCGAGCACCCGGATTTTGCGCCCGAAAACGCCTGCTGCCAGGATGATGGGCGGAAACGTGAGCAGCATGAACAGCGACAGCTTCGGCGACACGATGAGAATGGCCGTGATGCCGATAATCAGCGTGAACACCTGCCGAAACAGTTCGGCGATGGTGAGCGAAAACGTGTCCTGAATCTGGCCCACGTCGGTGGTGATGCGCGAGGTGATGGCCCCGACGCGGTTTTGCTCGAAAAAGGGGATGGGCAGCTGCACAAACTTGCCGTAGAGCGCCTGCCGGATGTCGCGCACCGTGAACTCGCTCACCTGCGTAAAAAACCAAATACGCCCGAAGGAAAAGAAACCCTGGCAGGTGATGATGACAAACAGCAGCAGCGCAATGCCGTTGATGCTGAGCGGAAAGCGGTCGAGAATAACCACCGGCTTGTGGTTGGCCGCGTCGATGAGCTTGCCGGCCAGCCACGGAAACACCATGAACGTGCTGCTGCTGAGCACCAGCATGAGCATGCCTACCAGAAACTTGCCGCGGTAGGGCAGCATGTAGCGGAAAATCCGCAGGCTGCGCTTGAGCGACTCCTTGTTTACTTTCGGTTTGGGCAGGTCGGCGGTTACGTCGCTGCCACTGGTATTTAATCCACTTCTGGCCATCAGGCGGGGGTAATGTTAACTAACTATCGAACACGGCAAATACGGCAGCCTGGCGTGAGGCCACGATGAAGCGCTGCAGAACCGCCGCAATCCCGCCTTATTTCACGCGCCGCACGCCGGCGGGCGAGGGCCGGTTGTTCATTTCAATCTTCATGTTGCCCGCGCCGCCGAAGGGCACCGGCAGCTGAATGAGCACCGGCACCGGCCGGCCTTTGCGCATGGCCGGCTGCCAGCCCGTGAGCAGGGGCACCACGCGCAGGGCCTCGGCGTCGCACTCGGGCGAGAGCGACTTGGCCACCACTGGGTTGGTCACGGAGCCGTCGGCGTTCACCGTGGCCGTCACCAGCACGATGCCGCTAAGGGCTTTGACGCGCGCGGCTTCCGGATATTTTATGTTTTCGAGAAAAAACAAGCCCAGGGCCTGCTCGCCGCCGGGGTACACGGGCGCGCGGTCGGGGCGGTTGGCGGCCGAATGGGCCTGCACCTGCATGTTGTCGGCCTTGAGGATGATGGGCTGCTGCGCAGCGCCGGGCGTGGCCGCGGGCGCTTGGGCCCGCGCCGCCGAGGCCGCCGAGCCCACGGCCAAAATCGTCAAAAGAATAGTTTTCGTCATGGGAAGTTAAACCGCGGTTTGGGCGGCGGGGTTCACCGCCGCTGGCCGGGAAATGGCCAGCAGGCCCAGGTAGATGAGCGCGCCGTTGAGCAGCAGGATTTCAAAGCCGAACTTGTAGCCATTGAGCCACTCCACCGAGTGCGATACGATGAGCCAGGTCAGGCCCACCCCCGCCACGCACACGGGCAGCACCAATTGGTCGCGCAGCCGGCGGCCGGTGAGGATGCCAAAGGCAAACAGCCCCAGCAAGGGCCCGTAGGTGAAGCCCGCGGCCTTGTACACGGCATCGATGAGGCTCTGGTTGTTGTAGGCCCGGAAGATGAGGATGATGATAATCAGGACCACCGACCAGCCCAGGTGGGTGAGCTGGCGCAGGCGCGTCTGGCGGGCTTCCGGGTATTTCTTGATGTCGAGGAAGTCGACGCAGAAAGAAGTGGTGAGGGAAGTAAGAGCGGAGTCGGCCGAAGCGTAAGTGACGGCGATGATGCCCAGAATGAAGATGATGCCCGCCACGATGGAAAACTGCGTGGTGGCCAGGTAGGGGAATACCTTGTCAGTGTTCAGCGAGCCGTTGAGGTTGAGCAGCTGAGGCAGCTGCTCCAGTTTCAAGCCGCGGGCGGTGGCGTATTGGTACATCAGCACGCCCAAGGTCAGGAACAGAATGTTGACGCACACAATGACCGGCGTGAACCAGAACAGGTTCTTCTGGGCTTCGCCGAGGCTGCGGCAGCTCAGGTTCTTCTGCATCAGGTCCTGGTCGAGGCCGGTCATCACGATGGTGATGAACATGCCCGAGGCGAACTGCTTCCAGAAAAACTTGTCGTCGCGCACGTCGGAGAAATACACCTGCGACATTGGGCTGTCCTTCACCGCCGTGATGAGCTTGGCAAAGGAGTAGTTCAGCGCATCGGCCATGAAGTAGATGCTCAGGGCCACGCAGCTCAGCATGGCCAGCGTCTGAAAGGTATCGGTCCAGAGAATGGTTTTGAGGCCGCCCTTGAAGGTGTAGAGGTAGATGAACAGGATGCTGACCACCACCGTCACGGCAAAGGGCACGCCCATGGCATCGAACACCGCCAGCTGCAGCACGCCCGCTACCAGGTACAGCCGCAGGGCCGAGCCCAGGGAGCGCGAAATCAGAAAAAACAGCGCCCCGGTTTTGTAGCTCCAGTAGCCAAACCGCTCATCCAGATACGAATAGATGCTCACCAGCCGCAGCCGGTAGTACAGCGGCATCAGCACCAGCCCAATTACCACGTAGCCGGCCACAAAGCCCAGGGCCACGGCCAAATAGCTCCAGCTTTTGCCGTACACGTTGCCCGGCACCGAGATAAAGGTGACGCCCGAAAGCGAGGTGCCAATCATGGCGAAAGCCACCATGTACCACGGGGCGTTGCGGTTGGCCACGAAGAAGCTTTCGCTGGTAGCCCCCCGCGACGTGAGGATGGCAATGATGATGAGAACCGCGAAGTAGCCCGCTACGAGGCTGAGAACGAGAGTTGGCGACATGTAAGCAGGG
>NZ_JAELXR010000011.1:0-162972 GCF_016427455.1 Hymenobacter miniatus | reverse complement strand
AGATGTGTATAGGGGACGGGCGGCGGCAGTGGTGGCGGCAGCGGGGGCGCGGGCGGGGCCGGCGGGGGCGGCGGGTCGTCGTTTGCGGGCGCGGGCACCAGCGCGGTGGTGCACACGCCCGGCCAGCGGGCCGGCCACGGCTACGTGCGCCTCTACCCCGGCGGCCTGGCGCCCGGCGGCGTGCCCGCCCCGGTGCTCGACGCCAGCAACTTCCTCAACCTGCCGGCTGCCGACAACTTGGGCAACCACACCGCCACCCGCAACCTCGACCTAAGCGCCTACCAGCTGGTGGGCAACGGCGGTACCACCGGGCTGAGCGTCAATTTTCAGGGCTGGACGGGCATTGGCATCAGCGCGCCCGCCACGCCGCTGCACCTGCGCAGCACCATCACCTACAACATGGCCACGCTGGAAAGCAGCCAGACCGGCCCCCACCTGAACCTGGTGAAAACCGGCGCCGGCCGGGCTTTCGTCGACTACATTGGCAGCACCGAAACGGGCCCGCGGGCCGGGGCCCTGGAACTGCGCGGTTATTCCTCGGTCCAGATAAACGGCGACAACGACGCGACGACGGCCGACCTGACGGTGAAGGCCAACGGCTTCATTGGGCTGGGCACCCCCGCGCCCTTCTCCCAGCTGGCCAACACCGACCAGAACATCGTCGGCTCCGACGGCAACGGCGGCAACCCGGGCACGCTGACCTGGCTGGCCAATCAAAACGGCTTCGTGGGGGGCTTCTTCAACGCCTCGCCCACCTCCGCCGCCGCCAACGGCCTGGGCGTGAAGATTGCCAGTTCCAGCGCCCTCGCGCTCGACGTGAGCCGGCACGCCAACGCCGGCACGCCGGGGACCTCCTTGCTAACGGTGCGCGGCAACGGCAACGTGGGCCTGGGCACCGGCGCGCCCCAGGGGCACTTGCACCTGGTGAGCGACGCCGGCGGGGGCGGCGCCGTCGACGACTACCTCTTTGACGAATACGGCGGCGGCGACCAAACCATTTACATGCGCCGGGCCAACGGCACCTTGGCCGCGCCGGTGGCCTTGGCCACCGGCGACTACATTGGCCGGTTGGCGTTTGTGGCCGGCCGCAACGGGGCGGTGGGCTACGCCCCCAGCGCCGACATCAAGAGCTATTACCAGGGCGACGGCAGCACCAACCTGGCCGACCTGCGTTTCTCGACCAGCAACACCGAACGGGTGCGCCTCGACAAAGACGGCAACCTGGGCATCGGCACCATCTCGCCCGACGCTCGCCTCGACGTGGAAGCCGGCGCCGGCAACCTGGCCCTGAAAGTGACCAGCGGCCTGGCCACGCACAGCACCGCCAGTGCCGCCGCGCCCACCGCCGGCGCCACCCTCGCCCCCACGGCCATGGTGCACTACTACACCACCAACGGCTCGAATGCCAACAACGGCACCGTAACGCTGGGCACTGGCACCGAGGGCCAGGTACTGACGGTGGGCAATTTCGACCCGCAAAACCTGTCGGTGGCTTACGCCAACGGTACCGTCACGCTGGGGGCGAATGGCCTGCGGAATTTTATTTATCTGGCGGGGGGCTGGCGCCTGCAGTAATCCCGTCGTCTTCCACCCTCGCATTGGATGAACATGAAAAACTCATACGCTCTCCTGCCGCTCGCGGCCCTGCTGCTGGCGTCAGCGTCCGGCGTTGCCCAAACCCTCACCAACAACGGGGCCACCCTCACGGTGCAACCTGGCGCAACGCTATACGTGAGCGGCAGCTTGTTGAACCAAGCCGGTGCCCTCGCCAACGACGGCACCGTGCAGCTCACCGGCGACTTCACCAACGCCGCCCCAGCAGCCAGCCTGAGCGGCGCGGGCCTGCTCCGCTTCAGCGGCACCCAGGACCAGACCCTGACCGCGCCGGCCGGCACCGCGCTGGCCAATCTGGAAGTGGCCAACACCGGCAGCACCGGCACCAACCGCCTCCTCCTGCCCGCCGACCTGAGCGTCACCAGCCAACTCACCCTTAGCGCCGGCCTGCTGCGCACGGCTCCCACCGCCGCCCTCACCCTACCCCATGGCGCCACCCTCCTGGGCGAGCAAGCTGGCCGCTACGTGCAGGGCAACCTGCGGGCCGTGCGCGCCGCCGTGAGCGGCACCGCGCCCGTGGCCTTTTCCAACGGCGTCACCCTCAACCCCAACGGCCAGAGCCTGGGCACCGTCACCGTCACGCGCACCGCCGGCCTGCAAACGGCCGGGCTGAGCTTCGGCCAGAACCTGGCCGGCACCAACAACGGCATTGACCGGGTGTGGACCGTGGCCGCCACCGGCACGCCAACGGCGGCCGTCATGGCCTCGCTTAGCTGGCTGCCCGACGACGACAACGGCTTCGTGCCCGGCACCAGTGCCCAGCTCTGGCGGGCAGCTTCGGCGGCCGGGCCCTGGAGCAAAGTGGGCGCGCCCGGCAGCGCCGCCACCCGCAGCTTTGCGGCCGACGTTACGGAGTTTGGCGCCTTCACCGTCAGCAACGTCTCGGCCCCGCTGCCCGTGGAGTTGGCGCGCTTCACGGCCGAGCCGCTGGGCGACGATGCGCTGCTGCGCTGGACCACGGCCTCGGAGAAAAACAACGACCATTTTGAGGTGGAAGCCAGCGCCGACGGCCGCGCTTTCCGCCGCATCGGCACCGTGGCCGGGCACGGCAGCACCACGCAGCCCGTTGACTATCAATTCACCGACAAGGCCATTGCCCGCTACGCCGCCGACCCCGTGTATTACCGCCTGCGCCAAGTGGACAAGGATGGCACGGCCAGCTACTCGCCCGTGCGCCAGGTGCGCGTGGCCGCACCGCTGGGCCTGTCCGCCGAAGCCTGGCCGCAGCCCTTCGGCCCGGCGGGCACCACCCTCACCCTGCGCACGGCCTCGGCGGGCCCGGCCGCGCTCATCGTGCACGATGCCCTGGGCCGCCTCGTGCTCAGCCGCACCCTCAACCTGCCGGCGGGCAGCACGGAGTTGCCGCTGGCCGAGCTTGGACCGCTGGCCACCGGCGTGTACGTGCTGCGCCTCAACCAGGGCGCCCAACACGCGCAGCTGAAGCTCGTGCGGGAATAGGCCCGCAGGCGGAAAGAAGGAGGGCGACGATTATTTTTCGAAAAAATCGTCGCCCTCCTAGCACCACCGCTCCTGCATGCCGTTTCGTTTACGCCATTGGCCTCGCTTCCAACTTGTTTTTTCGGGGCTGATGCTGCAGGCGCTGCTGCCATTGGCGGCACGGGCGCAAGTCGCTTCCTTGCCGCCCGTTCCCGACAGCCTGCGCGCGGCTCTGAAGGCCGCGCCGGCTGCCGGGGCGGCCCGGGCCGCCGTCCTGCTGCGCATCGCCGATGCTTACTGGGAACCGTTTGATTCGGCCGGCGTGGTGCAGTACGCGGAGGAAGCCGAACGCGTGGCCCGCCGGGCGCAGCAGCCGGTGCTGGCCGGCCGCGCCCTGGACCTGCGCGGCAACTACTACCGCGAAGCCGGCGACGTGTCCCGCGCCCTGGGCCTGCTGCAACAGGCCGGCCCGCTGCTACGCACCGCACCAAGCGCCGTCTTGGCCAACTACCGCTACCATTTGGGGATGGCGCACGGCGACTTGAACCAGCCGGCTCAGGCGTTTCAATTGTACCGCGAAGCTTACCAGTTGGCGGGCACCAACGCCGATTTGCGGGCTGAAATTCTGAACTCGCGGGGCATCTTGTTTGCGCGGCAAAACCGGCTCGACTCGGCCGCCGTCAATCTGTTTCGGGCCGTGCGCCTGCACCACCGCCGCGGCAACCGGGGCTCGGAAGCCGCCGCCCTGGGCAATTTGGCGCTGATTTACGCGCAGCAAAAGCGCTGGGCCGAAGCCGCCGCCTACACCCGGCAGGGCAAGGCCCTGGAAACCGCCTTGCGCGACACCGTGGCCCTGGCCACGTCGTGGCTCAACCTGGGCACCGTGCTGCTGAGCCGCGACAGCGCCCGCGCCGCGCTCCCCTGCCTGCGGCTGGCCCTGCACCTGCAGCAGCGCGCCCACCTCACTGGCGCCGCGCCCATCACCTGGAACACGCTGGCCAAAGCCTACGAACACCTGAACCGGCCCGATTCGGCCCGTTACTACTTTGCCAAAGTGCTGGCTCAGCGCCGGCGCATCGGCCGGCCCGCCGAGCTGAGCGTGGCCCTGAAAAGCCTGGCCGGCTTTTACCTGCGCCAGGGCCAGTGGCCGCAGGCCGAAAGCTACGCCCGCCAGGTGCTGGCCCTGCCCCGGCAGGCCCTGGAATCGAACCAGGTACTGGACGCGCTGGACGTGCTGCGCCAGGTGGCCGCGCACCGCCGCGACTTCGCCGCCGCCTACGCTTGGCAAACCCGCGCCCAGGCCCTGCGCGACTCCCTGCGCGCCCTGGCCGACACCCGCATTACCGAGGAGCAGCGCGCCCGCTACGAAACCGACCGCGCCGAGGCCCGCGTGCGCGAACTCACTCAGCGCCAGCAGGTGACCGAGCTGCGCAGCCAGCGCCAGCTGCTGGGCGCCGGGCTGGCGGCGGTGTTGCTGCTGGCCGTGGGGGCGGTGGCCCTGCAGGAATACCGCCGCCGGCAGCTGCGCCGCGAGCTGGCCCTGCGCACGCGCCTCTCCGCCGATTTGCACGACGAAGTGGGCGCCCTGCTCACCCAGATTTCCATGCAAACCGATTTGCTCGAAGCCGGCGTGCACGCCCCGGCCCAGCAGCAGGCCCAGCTGCGCGAAGTGGCCGCCACCAGCCGGCGGGCCGCCACCCAGCTGCAGGACGTGGTGTGGAGCTTCGACGCCCGCAACGACGCCGTGGGCAGCCTGCTGGACCGCCTGCGCGACCACGCCTACGAGGTGCTGCAATACGGCGACGCCACCATCACCTTCGCCCCCGATGCCGCCAGCGAAACCACGGTGCTGCCCGTGGAAACCCGCCGCGCCCTCTACCTCATTTTCAAGGAAGCCCTCGCCAACATTCAAAAGCACGCCCCGCCGGCTGCGCACATTCAGGTGGCGCTGCGCACCGCGGGCCAGCGCCTCACCCTGGCCATTGCCGACGACGGCCCGCCTTCCGCCACCGGCTCCGGGCGCGCTTCGGGCCACGGCTTGCGCAACATGCAGGCCCGCGCCGAGGCCCTGGGCGGCACCTGCCGCACGGGCTTCGGCGCGGTGCCGGGCCAGCCGGGCTTTGGCGTGCTGGTGGAAGTACCGGTGAGCTAGTTGCTAGCCCCCAGCACGCCATGCAGCGCGCAACCCCCTGCCCTCCCCCATCAAGATGTACTGGCGGCGTTTTCGGCCGGCCGGTACTTTTGCCCCATGCCCGTTTCGCTTGCCCTGATTGAAGACGTGCCCGCCGTGCGGCAGGCCCTGCATACCTACCTCTGCGCCCAACCCGAATTCGACTGCGTGCTGGCCGTGGGCTCGGTGGAAGAATTTCTGGCGCAGGCCAAAACGCTGGCGGCCCCGCCCCGGCTGGTGCTGTCCGACATCGGCCTGCCCGGCAAGTCGGGCATTGAGGGCGTGGGGCTCATTCGGGCGCAGCTGCCGGGCACCGACGTGGTGCTCCTCACCACCCCACCCGGCAACCCGGAGTGGATATTTCAGGGGCTGTGCGCGGGCGCGGTGGGCTATTTTTTGAAGAACACGCCGCTGGCCGACCTCAAGGCCGGGCTTCTTTCGGTGGCGGAGGGGGGCAGCAGCATGAGCCCGGCGGTGGCCCGGCAGGTGGTCCGGTTTTTCCAACCGGCCGCCGCGCCGGCGCAGCCCCTCACCCCGCGCGAGCAGCAGGTGGTGCAGGCCATTGAAGAAGGCCTGAGCTACAAGCTGATTGCCGCCCGCCTGGGCATCGGGCTCGACACGGTGCGCGGCCACATCAAGAGCATCTACGGCAAGCTGCACATCAACTCCAAGGGCGAGCTGCTGGCGCGCAACCGGCGCTGGTAGCGCCCGCCCCCCATCAAGATGTACTTGTGCGGCAGGATGGCGGCCGGGAACTTTGCGAACGCCCTTGGCGCGGTGCCAGGGCCATTCGCTTGTTCTGTCTATGCCTTTTCGCACCCTTCTGACGGCGGCGCTGCTCGTGGTTTCGGGCGCCGCGCTGGCCCAAACCGGTGGCGTCACCGTTGGCGCGGCCGGGGCCCCCGATGCCTCGGCGGCGCTGGAAGTGCGCAGCACCACGCAGGGGCTGCTGCTGCCCCGCCTCACGCTGGCCCAGCGCAACGCCGTGGCGGCGCCGGCGGCCGGCCTGGTGCTGTACCAAACCGACAACGCGCCCGGCCTCTACGCCTACGACGGCACGGCCTGGGTGCGCCTCGGCGGCGACAACCTCGGCAGCCACGCCGCCACCCAAAACCTCAACCTGCAGGCCTACGCCCTGGTGGGCAACGGGGCCGACATCGGCACGGCCACGGGGGTGGGCATACGCGGCGACGGCGGCCTCAACCTGGGACAGAACACGACCGGCAACAACCTGTACGTGGGCTACCAAGCCGGGCGCTGGAACAGCTTTGGCCGAAACAATTTGTTTTTTGGCTACCAAAGCGGCTACGCCAATACCTTCGGCAGCTTCAACCAGTTTAGCGGCTACCAAAGCGGGTTCAACAACGTGAGCGGCAGCAACAACCTGTTCAACGGGTACCAGAGCGGCTTCAGCAACACCCAGGGCCGCAACAATTTTTTCAGCGGCTACCAGAGCGGCTACGCCAACACAACGGGCAACAACAACCAATTCACGGGCTACCTAAGCGGCCGGAACAACACCACCGGCAGCAGCAACCTGTTTAGTGGCATTCAGAGCGGCTCCTCCAACACGACGGGCAGCCAAAACCAGTTCACGGGCTACAACAGTGGCTTGTCCAACACCACGGGCGAAAACAACTTATTCAGCGGCTACCAGAGCGGCTCTTCTAATTCGACGGGCAGCAACAACCTGTACATAGGCCACTCCAGCGGCCGGGGCAGCTTCGAAGGCAACTACAACCAATTCACCGGCCACTACAGCGGCTACTTCAATATATCGGGCAATTACAACCAGTTCAGCGGCTACGAAAGCGGCTTCTACAACCAGACCGGCAACAACAATTTGTTCGTGGGCTACCAAGCGGGCTACAACAACTCGGAAGGCAGCTCCAACCAGTTCATGGGCTTCACGAGCGGCTACGCCACCTCGACGGGCAGCAACAACCTGTTTGTGGGCTACTCGGCCGGCTACTACAACGAAACGGGCACCTACAACACCGCCCTGGGCCACGCCGCCGGCCCGTCTTCGAGCGACCTCACCAATACGACCGCGCTGGGCTACCAAGCATCTGTGAGCCAGAGCAATTCGCTGGTGCTGGGCGGCACCGGCAGCAACGCCGTGCGCGTGGGCATTGGCACCGCGGCGCCGGCCCAGCAGCTGGAACTGGCCGGGCAAGACGCGCCCACGGTGCTGCTGCACTCCAGCGGCAACGGCCAGCTGGCCGGCGGCACCCTGCAGTTCCGCGAAAGCAACCTGGTGTACGGCTGGAACCTGCGCCACAACACCGGCGCCAGCGAAGGCGGCAGCTCTGCCGACCGCCTCGTGCTCGAAGCCGTGAACAACGGCACCGCCGACCCGCTCATGACCTGGGACGAAAACAACAAGCGCGTGGGCATCGGCACGGTGGCCCCCGCCGTGCGCCTCGACGTGACCAGCCCGGCCAACACCACGGCCGCCTTTGCCAGCACGGCCTCTGACCCCAACGGCGTGCTCACGCTCACGGTGCCAGCCACCAACGCCGCCTGCAACACGTGCTCGGAGTTCGTGGAGTTTTTCAAGGCCGGCAGCAGCAACTTCCTCGGCAGCATCTACGCCAACCTGAGCGGCAACGCGGTGGTGTACGCCACCACGTCGGACCGGCGCATGAAGGAGCACATCACGCCCACCCACTTCGGGCTGGCAGACCTGCTGAAGCTGCAGGTGAAGGACTACAACTTCATCGGCCAGCCGGCTACGGCCCGCACCACCGGCCTGCTGGCCCAGGACCTGTTTCAGGTTTACCCCGACGCCGTGAAGCAGGGCGACGCCGGCCCCGTGGTGCGCGACGCCTGGGCCGTGGACTACGGCCGCCTCACGCCCCTGCTCATCCAGGCCATTCAGGACCAGCAGAAGCAGATTGAAGCCCTCAAGGCCGATGCCGCCGCCCAGCGCCAGCGCGCCGACCGCGCCGAAGCCAGCACCGCCGGCTTCGAGCAGCGCCTGCGCGCCCTGGAAGCCGCCGGGGCCTGCGCCGAAGCCGGCCGCTAGCCCCCCCATCAAGATGGGCTTGCGCCCCGCGCGCCGGCTCAAGAAATTTGTCTTTGCCCTGGCCCCCGTGCCGAAGCCCCTTTCCTGCATTAGTTAATGAAAAACCTCTCCTTTCTACTCGGTGCGGCGCTTGCCCTGGCCATCCCGACAGCGGCCCTGGCCCAAAACGTGGGCGTCGGCACCACTGCCCCCACCCAAAAGCTCGACGTAAACGGCAACCTGCGCGTGCGCGGCCTGAGCGGCGAGGGCGCGCGCCTGCCCCAGGTGCTGCCCGACGGCACCCTGGGCCTGCTCGACAACGCCGACTCCAGCCCCACCGGCACCGCCCCCAACCAGCTCGGCAGTGCCGCCACCGGCCAGGGGCCCGTGGCGGTGGCCGTGAACGGCGCCACCGCCTACGTGGTGAACAACGGCAACAACACGCTGCAAACCTTCGACGTGAGCAACCCGGCCAATCCGGTGTTGCTGAACGGTACCAGTCCGGGCGCGGGCGGCGGCGGCCTAAATGGGGGCACTGCCGGTACGCTCATCGGCGCAGGCCCCAGCGGGGTGGCCGTGCGCGGCACCACCGCCTACGTGGTAGACGCCGACGACGACATCCTGCAGGTATTCAACGTGGGCAACCCCGCGCAGCCCACGCTCCTGAACGGGGCCGCGCGCGATGCGGGCACCCGCACGGGCAGTTCCCCCAGCGCCGTGGCCGTGAGCGGCACCCTCGTCTACGTAGTAAACAACGGCAGCAACACCCTGCAACTATTTGACGTGAGCAACCCGGCCAGCCCCACGCTGGTCAACAATGCCTCGCCGATGGGCACCCGCACCGACAGCCGGCCCGCCGCCCTGGCCGTGAGCGGCAGCACGGTGTATGTAGTGAACAACGGCAGCAACACCCTGCAACTATTTGACGTGAGCAACCCGGCGGCCCCGCGCCTGCTCAACCCCGCCACGGCCGGCGGCACCACCGGCGGCACGGCCACCGGCAACACCCCCAGAGGTGTGGCCGTGAGCGGCAGCACGGTGTATGTGGTGAACGATGGCGGCCGAACCCTCCAGGCCTTCGACGTGAGCAACCCGGCGGCTCCGCGCCTGCTCAACCCCGCCACGGCCGGCGGCACCACCGGCGGCACCGCCACCGGCAACCGCCCGGCCGGCATCGCCCTCAACGGGTCGCGCGCTTACGTGGTGAATTCGTTTTCTTCCACGCTGCAGGCCTTCGACGTGAGCAACCCGGCCGTGCCATTTCTGCTCAACCCGACCACGGCGGGTGGCACCACCGGCGGCACGGCCACCGGCCAGGAGCCCCGGGCCGTGGCCGTGAGCGGCACCACGGCGTACGTGGTGAACTACGCTGCCAACACGCTGCAACCCTTTCGCATCAACTCCCTGCGCGCGTTGGGCTTGCTGGCCGACGGCAGCCTGGCCGTGGCCGACGACATCATTACCCTGCCCGGCGACAACCTGGGCAGCCACACGGCCACCCGCCCCCTCAACCTCAACGGCTTCGCGCTCACCAGCAGCTCCGGCCCCGTCACCCTGACCGCCGACCTGTCGTTGGGGTCCCGCCTGCTGCGCGGCACCTCGGCCGTGAACCTGGGCAGCAACCTCAACCTGGGCACCAACCAACTGGTGGGCAACGGCGGCAGCCAGGGCCTGAGCATCGACAACGCCGGCAACGCCGGCCTCGGTACCGGCACGCCCAACGCCAAGCTCGACGTGAACGGCTACCTGCGCGTGGCTGGCGCCAGCGACGCCCCCGCCGCGGGCACGGTGCCGAGCGTGGCGTTTCTGAAACTGACGGCCACCATGCCCACCACGGCCGGCACCCAAATTGTTCTCGACCACGGCCTGACCGTGAGCAAAATCCTGGGCCTGCAAGTGCTGGTGGATTGCGGCAACGGCAATCATTCGCCGCCTAGCTTCACGGACAACGCCGGTGAACTGTATTATGCTTACCTTAACAACGGCCGGGTAGTGCTGCGGGCCGGAGCCGGCAGCACCTCGACCTCGGTGCTGGGCAAAACGGCGCGCATTCTCATCACCTACGAGCAGTAGCGCGTTCAACGCCCCGCTTTCTCACACGCCTGCCCGGCTTTGTACTACCTCATGAAAACACTGTATACGCTTTTGCTTGCGCTGCCCGCACTGAGCGGTTCGGCCCAGGCCCTCACCAACGACGGTGCCACCATTACGGTGCAGGCCGGTGCCACCATTTACGTGGAAGGCGGCGTAAAAAACAACGCCGGCAGCACCCTGGCCAACGCCGGCACCGTGCAGCTCACCGGCGACCTCACCAACGCCGGCACCCTGAATTCCAGCGGCCTGCTCCTCTTCGCGGGTACGACAAACCAAACCTTCGCGCCCGGCGCGGCCACCGTGGCCAGCCTCACCCTCAACAATACCGGCGCCAGCGGCCAGCGCACCCTCGCCCTGCCGGCCGACCTCACCGTGACATCGGCCCTCACGCTGCAAAGCGGGCTGCTGCGTACCGCGCCGGCGGCCATGCTCACCCTGCCCAACGGCGCCACGCTCAGCGGCGAAGCCCCGGGCCGCTACGTGCAAGGCAACCTGCGCATTGTGCGCGCGGCGGGCAGCGGGCTGCTTGACTTCGGCCATGGCTTCGCCCTCAACCGCAGCGGGCTGGGCCAGGTGGCCGTCACGCGCACCGCTGGGCTGCTCACCGACAACCTCAGCCGCGGCATCAACTTTACCACCCCGGCCCTGAAGGGCATCGACCGCATCTGGACCGTGGAAACGGCCGTGGCCCCCGCCGCGCCGGTGGAGGTGGTGCTGCAGTGGCTGGCCGACGACGACAACGGCCTCACGTCCTTTGCCAGCGCCCAGGCCTGGCGCGCCGATGTGGGTTCAGCGCTCTGGGGGCCGGCCAGCGCCCAACAAGCCGCCACCGTGAGCGGCAGCACGCGCAGCTTTTCCTTCAGCACCGCCGCGCTGGGCCGCCTCACCGTGAGCAATGCCGCCAACCCGCTGCCCGTGGAGCTGTCCGCCTTCACCGCCGAGCACGCGGGCGACTACGACGGCCTGCTGCGCTGGACCACGGCCTCGGAGAAAAACAACGACCATTTCGACGTGGAAGCCAGCACCGACGGCCTCGTGTTCCGGCGCATTGGCACCGTGAAGGGGCACGGCAGCACCGCCCAGCCGCAGAGCTACCAGCTTCTCGACAAAGACTTGGCCCGCTACGCCGCCGACGTGGTGTATTACCGCCTGCGCCAGGTCGACGCCGACGGCTCGGCCGCCTTCTCGCCCATGCGCTCGCTGAAAGTAGCGGCCCCGCTGGGCCTGGCAGCCACGGCGGCACCCAACCCGTTTGGGGCCCACGGCACGGCCCTGAGCGTGCGCACGGCCACCGCCGGCCCGGCCACCCTGCAGCTTTTCGACGCCCTGGGCCGCGCGCTGCTGCGCCGCGCGCTCGACCTGCCGGCTGGTTTCACCTCCGTGGCGCTGCCCGAGCTGGGCGAACTCGCCACTGGTCCCTACGTGCTGCGCCTGGTGCAAGGCACCCATCAGGTGGGCCTGAAAGTGGTGCGCGAATAAGCCTGCGAATCATGTTTCGTCCGCAGGATTTTTGGGCGGGTGCCGGCATATTGTCCGGCACCCGCCCGACTTATTTTAGGATGACTTCTGCATGTCCCATTACGTGGTTTACCTACGTAAGAAATAAGTACAATCTGCTCAAACCTCCGCTTAAATACGTAACAATCGGGCGTTAAAAGGTCCGACCTTTGCCCTGTACTTCTCACGCACCCTCATGAAAACGCCTGATTTACTGCAAGCTGGACCGTCAGCTTCGGTGCTGGCTACCGCTCAAGGCCGTCAACGGTTGGTGATGACTGCCCTGCGCCTTACGGAAAACACTGCCCTGGCCCCGCAAGCGTACGAACGCGCCCTCCTCGACCGCTTTGTGGCCGGCGAGCTCACCATCGACGAAGTGCTGCAGCGCCTCGGGTGAGCCCGCGGCCCGCGGCTGCGCCCCCGCGGGCGGCTTTACTGTTCTGGTTGGGGAGCGGGTGGCAGCCGCAGGGTGCCGGCCGTGGGCGGCTGCTTGTTGGCGATGGGCTGGAAGCGCGTTTCGCGCGGCCGCTTTTCGCTGAGGTATTTCCAGTAGCGCAGGGGCATGTGGCGGCGGTGCAGCTTCAGGTTTTTGCGCTCCGGGATGTTGACGTGGTCGAAATACGCCTGCCACAGCACCTTAAACAGCGGCTCGCGCTCATCGAGCACAGTAGCCGAGAGGCCCGTGCCGCGAGGAGCCGTGGCCGTTTCAAACTGCACCACGTCGGTGCGCGTGAGGTCGTAGTAGAGGCCGTAGTGGCGGCGGCGGTCGTATATCAGCCAGCGCTGGTTGGCGTAGCGCGTGGTGAAGTGCGCGGCAATGAGCGGCAGCACGTCCATGTCGGGCTCGACGGTGGCGTGAAACAGCTCGTCGGTGGTTTTTTCGAAGCGCACGAAGGCTTCCATGCGGTGCTTTTCGCGGAACATCTGCTGGGCCAGGCGCTGCACGCGGCGCACGTCGGCGTTGGCGTAGTTCTCGGCAATGTCCTGCGGGGAGCGCAGGGCCAGGTCCACGTACCGGAACACCAGCATTTCCCGGTCCGCGTCTTCGCTCAGAAACACGTGGTAGAGGCGCGTGCGAGCTTCGGCGTCCATCGTGTTGAGCAGGCCGTCCCACACCCGGGCGGCCAGGGTTTCGCTGGTCTCGACGGGCGCAGGTGCGGCAAACAAGCCACCCTGCACGGCAGCTTCGGGCTGAATGCTGTTGGGCGCGGCTTTGCTGTCGTACACGGCAAACAGCACCGTGAGCAGGCCCTCAAACGTGCCGTCGTAGGTGTAGTCGCGCGTCGGGCCCGTGAAAGCGGGCACGGGGCGGCGCACGGCCTTGCCAGCTGGCGCAGGAGTTGCCGGCGGCCGGCGAAGGGGGCGAATGTTGGCCATGGGCTACTTCAGAAAGTGGAGCAACAGCTCGTTTACTTCGGCGGACATTTCGTGCTGCACCCAGTGGCTGGCGGGCAGGTACGTGAGCTCGGCGTCATCGCAGTACGCTAGGCTTTCCTGGGCCAGCTCGCGTTTCAAAAACGCATCCCGTTCGCCCCAGATAATGCGGACGGGCACCGTAACCCGTCCCGCTTTGCTCAGACGGCTGGCGTAGCGTCCGGCGGCACGGTACCAGTTTATCATGCGGTGCATGGCGCCGGGCTGCGTCCAGGCCGCTTCGTACAAGGCCAAATCGGCGGGGCTGAAGGTGCCCCGACGGCTGGTGCCGCGTAAGGCCTGGCGGGCAAACCGCCAGCGGCTACGCTTCACCAGCGCCTCGGGCAGCCACGGCAATTGAAAGAAGAAAATGTACCAGCTTTTCAGCAGTTGGCCAGGCTTACGCAACAGCGCCCGGCCCATCACGCGCGGGTGCGGCACGTTGAGAATGGCTACCCGGCTCACGCGGCTAGGATAATGCGCAGCCATATGCCACGCCACCGCCGCGCCCCAATCGTGCCCAACTACGACGGCCGTTTCGCACCCTGCCGCGTCCATCAGCCCTACCGCGTCGGCGGCCAACTCGTCAATCACATAGCTGCGCACGTGGTCTGGCTTGTCGCTCAGGTTATAGCCGCGCTGGTCGGGCGCCCACACCCGGTAGCCGGCATCGGCCAGCACCTCAATTTGCTTGCACCAGGCATACCAAAACTCTGGAAAGCCGTGCAACAGCAGCACCAGACGGCCCGTGGCCGGACCGCATTGCACCACGTGCAGATGCAGGCCGTTGGTGGGCACGCGGTGGTGTTCGACGGCATAGGGCATGCTTAGCTGTACCCCCAGAGTCCGGCGGGGGTTGCGCATGGCGTGGGCTCAGCGAGTCCGCACCGACTCGAACGAGACCAAGGAGGTGCGGTTTCGCTGAGTTTACGCCACGGGCGTTACGCTGCCTGCTGGCTCTGCTCGGTGCCCAGCTGGGCTTGGTGGCGGGCACGGGCCTCGTCGTGCATCTGGCGCACCAGGGGCATGAGCTCGCTGAGGCGGCACACGCAGGAAAGGCGAGCCACTTTATCCGACGAGGGCGTGGCGGGGATGGGCTGGTTTTGGCGGTGAATGACTTTCATGACAGAAAAAAAGATGTCGTGTTGCACGCCGCCCAAGCTGCTTTTCGACAGCGAGGGGAGGCCGTTGGAAAATGGAGCGTCGTGGGGCATAGCTGCTAAGAAGCCTGAGCGAACAGGTCGAGTTGTTGGGTGACGAGGGCCGAGCGCACCGAGCCGGCGCCGAACAGAATCTGGCGGCGCACTTGCTGCTCGCTCAGCTCGCCGATGATGGGCTGGTGCTCGCCCTCGCAGGTGAGGAAGTATTTAGCCCGCTTGAGCACCACGCCCAGCTGGCGCAGCGTCTCCATGTTGAGCCGGGCAAAGCGGCGGGCGGCCACAATGCGCTTGGCCGAGCGGGCGCCCACGCCGGGAATGCGCAGTATCATCTCAAACTCGGCCGTGTTCACATCCACCGGAAACACGTGGCGGTTGCGCAGGGCCCAGGCCAGCTTGGGGTCGATTTCGAGGTCGAGGTGCGGGTGGGCGGGGTCGAGGATTTCATCGGCCTGGAAGCCGTAGAAGCGCATCAGCCAGTCGGTCTGGTACAGGCGGTGCTCCCGAATGACGGGCGGCTGCGTCACCTGCAGCAGGCGGGCGTCGTCGGTCACGGGGATGTAGCCGGAATAGTACACACGCTTCAAACCGTAGCCCTGGTAGAGCGAGTCGGTGAGCTTGATGATTTGCAGGTCCGTCTCGGCGCTGGCGCCCACGATGAGCTGCGTGGTCTGGCCGGCAGTGGCGAAGTTGGGCACCTTCTTGAACAGGGCCTTTTCCTCTTTATTCTGCATGATGCCATCCCGAATCTGGCTCATCGGCGTTAGAATCTCCTGGTAGTTCTTCTCCGGCGCCAGGGTTTGCAGGGCCAGCTCCGAAGGCAGCTCAATGTTCACGCTGAGGCGGTCGGCATACAGGCCGGCTTCCTGAATCAGTTCCTCCGAGGCACCCGGAATGGTCTTGACGTGGATGTAGCCGTTGAACTTGTGCTCGGTGCGCAGTTTCTTCACGATGCGCACGAGGCGCTCCATGGTGTAGTCGGGGCTGGAAAAAATGCCGGAACTCAGAAACAGCCCTTCGATGTAGTTGCGGCGGTAGAAATTAATGGTAAGGTCCACCACTTCATCTACCGTGAAGGCGGCGCGCTTCACGTCGTTGGAGCGGCGCGACACGCAGTAGGCGCAGTCGAAAATGCAGTGGTTGGTGAGCAGGATTTTGAGCAGGCTCACGCAGCGGCCGTCTTCGGTGTAGCTGTGGCAAATGCCCATGCCCTCGGCGTTGCCCAGGCCTTTGTTCTCGTTTTTGCGCTTGGCGCCGCTGCTGCTGCACGAAGCATCGTACTTCGCGGCATCGGCTAATATGCTTAGTTTCTCTTGAATGCGCTCGTTCATGAGGAAGGGCTGGCTTTCGGGCTTAAAAGTAATACGCAGTGGCCAAACAGGCAACATCTCTTAAGCTAATTTTTTTGGGAATAGTTTCTTTTTTCTGGAAAATAAATCTCGACCATTGCGCGGACTTTTAGCAAGAATGGCCCGGCCGGCCAACGGGCCCGGCTCCTTTTCGTATTTTGCAGCGTTGCGCCCCATTATGAGCTTTCGCGGTTGGTTATTTTGCCTTGTTGTGGTGCTGGCCGGGGCCGCCCGGCCCGCGGCGGGGCAGACGTTTGACCCGCGCTCGGCCGTGCCGCCCGATTCGCTCAAGGCCAGCGACGAAATCCTGCCGCACCGCCCCGACTCCCTGCGCCGCCGCTTCGACCAGGAGCGCATCATCAACCGCCTCAAGGCCTACTCGCGCCGCAAAACCATCGTGGGCAAGGCCCTCTCTGGCCTGCTCAATTTCACCCAGCGCCAGGAAGAGCAGGCCGGCCTCGACGCCGTGCTCCTGAACCGGCAGTTCGACCAGCACAATTTCAAAGTCGTGCGCCGCGTCGAGATTACCACCCTCGACGCCTTCGGCTACAGCCTCAGCGACTCGACCAAGGTGCCGCGCAGCTTTTGGGAGAAGTCGGGCAATGCCCTGCACCTGAAAACCTCGCGCTCGCGCATCCGGCAGGTGCTGCTGTTTCGGCCGGGCCAGCCCCTGGAGCCCCAGGCCCTGGCCGAGTCGGAACGCCTGCTGCGCCAGACGCCCGAAATCCTGGACGCCCGCGTGCTGGTGAACGAAACCAGCAGCACCCGCGACAGCGTCGACATCCGTGTCATCACCACCGACGTGTTCAGCATCACGGCCGGGCTGCAGGTGGGCTCGGCCACGGCCGGCATCGTCACCTTCGGCGACCAGAACTTTCTGGGCCAGGGCCACCAGCTCGAAAACGCCTACGAGTACGGCCGCGGCCTGAGCACCGACAACGGCGAAACCCCGCAGCAATGGTCGTACGTGGGCAGCTACACCGCGCCGTTTCGCAACTTCGTGTACGGGCAGGCGCGCTACCGCAACGAGAACAACTACCGCTCGGGCGGCGTCACGCTCAAGCGCGACTTCTACTCGCCCAGTGCCCGCTACGCCGGCGCCATCACCTTCGACAGCTATTCGCAGGACGTGGCCCTGGTGGCGCCCCCGCCCGGCCAGCCCTACGTGTATTACCCGCTCAAGTCCCTGGTGCAGGACGCCTGGGTGGGCCGCGCCCTGCGCCTGCGCTCCTACGACCTGGGCTACGAAAACCCGGGCCGCGTGACTGTGGCCGGCCGCCTCATTCGCACCGATTTCAGCGCCGTGCCCCGGCCCGACCCCGGCACCGGCGTGCCCACCCCCGACTACCACGACGGCACCCTACTGCTGGGCACGGTGGGCTACTCCGTGCGCCGCTACTACAAGGACCGGTACCTGTTCGGCTTCGGCCGCACCGAAGACGTGCCGGCGGGCACCCTGCTCAGCCTCACGGCCGGCTACGACGTGAACCGCGTGGTGCCGCGCCGCTACCTAGCCGCCCGCATCGCCGCGGCGGGCTTCAACACCCGCAGCGGCTACCTCTACGGCGCCGTCGACATCGGCGCCTTTCAGCGCCTCGACCAAAACCGCCAGTGGGAACAGGGCGTGCTGTCCACCGAGCTCACCTCCTTCACGCGCCTTTACCACTTGGGCGACTGGCAGTACCGGCACTTCCTCAGCAGCCGGGGCACCATTGGCATCAACCGGCGGCCCGGCGACATTCTGCAGGGCATCACCAACGACCGGGGCCTGCGGGGCTTTTCGCCGGCCACGCCCATTCTGGCCACCAGCCGCTTCGTGGTGAACTACGAAACCACGTTGTTTACGCCGCTGTCGCTGCTGGGCTTCCGGCTGGCCGGCCTGGCCTTTGCCGATGCCGCCTGGGTGAGCGAGCAGCCGCGCGGGGGCTCGCCTTTTGGCCGGGCGCCCTACACGGGCTTTGGGCTGGGCATGCGCTTTCGCAACGAGTTTACGGCCCTGCGCACTTTCCAAATCCTGATTGGCTACTACCCGCGCGGCCTCACGGCGGCCAACGGCGTGCGCCTGTTCGAGTCGGCCCGCGAAACGGTTACGTTCAACGACTTCGGCCTGGGCGCGCCCGGAACGGCCCCGTATCAGTAGGCCGCGCCGCCAGCAAAAAGCCCCGGCCTATGCAGGACCGGGGCTTTTTTATAAGCTAGTATAAAGCACTCGTTAAAACTCGGATAGAATATAGGGCAGCAGGATAAGGTGGCGGTTGTGAGTAGCGCGGCTCACAACCGCCCTTCGAATAGGTAGCAATGCGCTGGTATTGCAGTCGGTAAACGTGCGGGGCGAAGCCGAAGCGGAACTAACGGTCGGCCGAGAAGGCAATGGGAATGGTGCAGGCCACGCGCACGGGCTGGCCGTTTACGCGGGCGGGCTCCCAGGGCGGCATCAGCCACACCAGGCGCAGGGCCTCGTCGTTGAGGCCATTGCCGGGGCCGCTGATGACGTGGGCGTCGGTGACTTTGCCCTGGGCGCTGAGGATGAAGTTGACGTACACCTTGCCCGAGATGCGGCGCTGCAGCGCCACCTGCGGGTAGCGAATGGACTTGGCGAGGTAAGCCGCGAAAGCCTTGTCGCCGCCCACAAACTGGGGCCGCACTTCGGGATTGATGAACACCGAGTCGGGATTGAAAGCGGGCGCGGACACCACGGCCTTGAGCACGGCCGGCAAGGGCGGGGCCACGGAAACAGTGGCAGGACCGGTTTGCAGCGAGGCCGTGGCCCCGGCCTGTGCGTGGCCCTGGCCCGTGGCCAGCAGCCCGGTCAGGCTTGCGAGTGAGAGGTAGCGTAGATAATGCATCACAAGCAAAGGGGTAAGAGGTAAATAATGGCGGAACCTGGGCTTCCGCTTGCCAGCACTAACGGATTAAAGATACAATAGGTTTTGTCAAAATTGTCTTTTCGGCGTAAAAATAATTTCGAAATCGTAAAGTGCAAAAGCTTTAATAAATGGACTGCCTAAACAAGCAAAACGCGTTTAGACCACCTTTATAGTCATTTAATGGCTTCAATTATGCAACAAAGATATGCAGTTTTGGCACTCTGCAAATATGAGCAATGCTAATTTTATTTAAAATTTAATTTCACTATTTCAAGATTATTCAGAATAGGCTTGCGAAGACAAAAAAGGGCTTACTTTTGTAATCGTAAATCGACGATAAACAAATCAGCACCATGGCCATACACAAGCGGCAAGCCTTCACGGACCAGGACCAAGAACTGGCGCAAGTAGCTAAGGCTCTGGGGCATCCGGCGCGGGTGGCCATTGTGCGCCTGCTGGCGCAGCGGCGGGCCTGCGTGTGCGGCGAGCTGGTGCTGGAGCTGCCGCTCTCGCAAAGCACCGTATCGCAGCACCTCAAGGAATTGAAAGCCGCCGGCTTGGTGCAAGGCGACGTGGACGGCCCGCGGGTGTGCTACTGCCTCTCGCCCACCGGCTGGGCCCGGGCCCGCCACCTGCTGGGCGACCTGCTGGCCGAACTGCCCGCACCGCCCGAACCCCAATGCGCCTGCTAAAGACGCCCTCGTCCTTTCCCTTTTCCCCTACTTCCCCATTCTCCTTTTCTCCTACTTCCCACTCTCCTTTTCCCCAACAACGCCATGAATATTTCCGAGATGAAGCAGGCCCTGGCCACCGCGGCGGCCGTGAACTTCCGGCTGCCGGACGGCACTCACCTGCCGGCCCATTTCCACGTGACGGAAGTGGGGCTGGTAAACAAGCATTTCATCGACTGCGGCGGCGTGGAGCGGCGCGAAACCGTGGCCAACTTCCAGCTGTGGGAAGCCGGCGACTACGACCACCGGCTGGCGCCGCAGAAATTCCTGCACATCCTGCAGCTCTCGGAGCGCATTCTGGGCAGCGAGGACCTGGCCATTGAGGTAGAATACCAGCAGGCCACCATCGGCAAGTTCGGGCTGGAATTCGACGGCACCGACTTCGTGCTCACGGCCAAGCACACGGCCTGCCTGGCGCAGGATGCCTGCGGCATTCCGGCCGAGCTGCTGGCCCTGCCCCAGCTCCAAACAGCCTGCTGCACGCCCGGCGGCGGGTGCTGCTAATTCCGGTTCGCACTTAAAAAAGCTGCATTCATGCCTGACCAGAAAAACGTGCTGGTGCTGTGCACCGGCAACTCCTGCCGCAGCCAGCTGCTGCACGGCTACCTCGAACAGCTGCTGGGCGAGCGCGCCGCCGTGTACAGCGCCGGCGTGGAAGTGCACGGCCTGAACCCGCGCGCCGTGCGCGTGATGGCCGAAGACGGCGTGGACATCTCGGCCCACACCAGCAACCACGTGGACGAGTACGCCCACGTGCCCTTCGACTACGTGCTGACCGTGTGCGACCACGCCAACGAGGTGTGCCCCGTGTTCCCGTCGTCGGCCCGCAAGCTGCACCACAATTTCCCCGACCCCGCCAAGGCCACCGGCAGCGAGGAGGAAATCATGGAGCAGTTTCGGGCCGTGCGCGAGCAGGTGAAGGCCTACGCCCACGACTTCGTGCGGGCGCAGTTTCAGGCTGCGTAATCGGCCGGTAACAGTTTCTTAACGCGGCTTCCGCAATCCGGGGCACCATTTTGGGCCGTAGAGGCTACCTTGAAGCCGGGTTTTATCCGCGGGCTTTTCATTCCACCGCATGAGCATTCTTCCGATGACGGCCGCGCATTGGCCGGCCGTGTGCGCCATCTACGCCGAAGGGCTGGCCACCGGCAACGCCACGTTCACCACCGAGCCCCCCACCTGGGAGGCCTGGGACGCCAGCCACCTGGCCGCCTGCCGGCTGGTGGTGGCCGCCGATGATGCGCCGGAGCAGCTGCTGGGCTGGGCGGCCCTCTCGCCCGTGTCGAGCCGCTGCGTGTACGGCGGCGTGGCCGAGGTGAGCGTGTATATAGCGGAAGCCGCGCGCGGGCAGGGCGTGGGCCGGGCCCTGCTGGCCGCGCTGGTGAAAGAATCGGAAAACCAAGGCCTGTGGACCTTGCAGGCAGGCATTTTCCCCGAAAATGAAGCCAGCGTGCGCTTGCACGAGGCCGCGGGCTTCCGGGTGGTGGGCCGCCGGGAGCGGATTGGCCAGCTGCACGGGCAGTGGCGCGACACGCTGCTGCTGGAGCGCCGCAGCGCCACGGTGGGCGCCGCCCACACCCCGGCCTGATGCAGCCGGTAACCCTTCGTCGCTGCCTGCTGGCCGAAGCGCTGGGCACGGCCGTACTGTTGATTTTTGGGACGGGCGCGGCCGTGGTGAACGAGCAAACCCACGCCCTGGGGCACGGCGGCGTGGCCGCCGCCTTTGGGCTGGTGGTGTTCATCCTCATTCAGAGCCTGGGCGACACCAGCGGCGCCCACGTGAACCCGGCCGTGACCGTTGGCTTCTGGGCCATGGGGCGGTTTCCGGGGCGGCGGGTGCTCCCTTATATAGGTGCGCAGCTGGCCGGGGCGGCGCTGGGCAGCGCCTTGGTGAAGCTCGTTGCCAGCGAAGGCTCCAACCTGGGCGCCACGCTGCCCGCGCATGGCGCCGGGCAGGCGCTGGGCATCGAGATGTTTCTCACCTTCTGGCTGATGCTGGTGATTCTGCGCGTCACGGCTGGTTCGAAAGAGGTGGGGATGCTGGCGGGGCTGGCCATCAGCGCCACGGTGGCGCTGGAGGCGCTGGTGGCCGGCCCGCTCACGGGCGCGAGCATGAACCCGGCGCGGTCCTTCTCCCCCGCCCTGCTCAGCGGCAACTGGACTGATTGGTGGGTGTATGTGCTGGGGCCGGTGGCCGGCGCGCTGCTGGCCGTGGCGGTGGATAAGTATTTGCAAAGCTCTTCAACGGTGGAGCCTCCCCTCTAATAGTAACCAGGGTCCCTGTTGAAAACCTGGGGCTGCCTCGTGGGACCAAGAGCAAACTTTCTGCCCAGCGGCGAGTTGCTGCGCTTTGAATCTTACAAGCTGCCGCCATGACCACCGCCGCCCTGAGTGCCCTCTACGAGGAATTGGCCCCTTGCACTGGCCCCGACCTGAACTCCCTGCTGCCCCCGGGCATTCAGCGCGAAATCGGCCATTTCAACGCGTTTGATTTGAGCAACCTCTGGGAGGCCAGTTCGCTACGGCCCGCTACGCCCTACGCCTGCCGCTCCTTCTACAAAATCAGCTTGCTGCGCAGCCGCAGCTGCACCGCATACGCCAACGAGACCATCGCCATTGCGCCCGATGCGCTGGTGTTTTCGACGCCCAAGGTGCCGTTTCAGTGGTGGCCCGCCGAGCCGCAGCGTGGGCATTTCTGCCTCTTCACGGCCGAGTTTCTGCTGCCGGTACTTGGGGGCCTTGCCCCGGATGAGCTGCCCTTGTTCCAGGCCGACGGCTACCCCGTGTTTCAGCTGACGCCGGCCGAAGTGGGGCGGGCGGAGGCCATTTTTGCCCGCATGCACGAGGAGCTAGCCTCCGACTACGCCCACAAGTACGACTTGCTGCGGGCCTACGTGCTGGAGCTGCTGCACCTGGGCCAGAAGCAACGGCCCGCCGCCACGCTGCACCCCGCCCACACGGCGGCGGCCCGGCTTTCGTCGCGCTTTGTGGAGTTGCTGGAGCGGCAGTTTCCGCTCGCCACGCCCCAGCAGCGCGTGCGCCTGCGCACCGCCAAAGACTTTGCCGACCACCTGGCCGTGCACGTCAACCACCTCAACAAGGTGCTCAAGGACAGCACCGGCCGCACCACCACCGACCTCATTGGCGGGCGACTGGCGCAGGAAGCCAAGGCGCTGCTGCGCCAGTCGGACTGGACGCTGTGGGAAATTGCCGACGGCCTGGGTTTCGTCGATGTGGCGCACTTCTCGCACTTTTTTCGGCGCTACGCGGCCGTGAGCCCCGGCGCGTTTCGGACAGCAGAAGCGGTGCCGATTTGATTTTTACAAGAAGCTGATTGGCGGGTACAACACCGTCGGCGGCGCGCCAGAGGACCTTTGTCGTGTTCAAATCAACACCACCAAGAACCTCCCTATGCGTACTTCCAAAATCGCCCTGCTCACCGGCGGCAGCCGGGGCCTGGGCAAAGACATGGCCCTGAAACTAGCCCAGCAGGGCATCGACGTTATCCTGACTTACCATACCCAGCAGGCCGAAGCCGCGGCCGTGGTGGCCGAAATCGAAGCGTTGGGCCGCCGCGCCGCGGCCCTGCGCCTGAACGCGGCCGACATCAGCACGTTCGAGGCGTTTTTCGGGCAGGTTGCCACGGTGTTGCACGACACCTTCGGCACCGACCGGTTCGACTTTCTCATCAACAATGCCGGCACCAGCCTCAACGTCCCCATTGCCGAAGCGACGGAGGCGCAGTTTGACGACATGCTGAATATTCACTTTAAAGGTGTGTATTTCCTCACGCAACGGGCGCTGCCGCTGCTGCGCGATGGCGGCCGGATTGTCAATGTTTCTTCGGCTACTACTCGCAGCTCCTTCGCGGGCGTTTCGGTCTACGCCTCCATGAAAGGGGCCGTGGAAGTCTTCACGCGCTACCTAGCCCTGGAGCTGGGCAGCCGGGGCATTGCGGCCAACGTGGTGGCACCCGGCGCAGTATTTGGCGGCGGCGCCATGACGGATACGCCCGAAATCCGCGCCTGGGTAGCCCAGGCCACGGCCCTCGGCCGCGTGGCCGAACCCGACGACATCGGCGGCGTGGTGGCGTTCCTCTGCACCGAGGCCGGGCGCTGGGTGAACGGCCAGCGCCTGGAACTGACGGGCGGCATGACGCTGTGAGGCCAGCAGGCCTTGGCGCAGCTGAAAAGGTCACGCTACCAAAAAGCTTCCCCACGCTGAGCGTGGGGAAGCTTTTTTTATTTCAAAACCGCTTGGCCGCCTAGCTCGCTTGCTCCCATGTCCAACGGTTTTTCAACTTCCAGCAGTGCTAAGGCTATTTGGAGTTGCGCCAGTAAGGCTGAACTTGTACCTCCTCGCCATTGACTGCGAGCAGCGGTAGCCAGGGTCCGGGCCAGTTAGGGGAACGGTTCGCCGGTTTATTGTTTTCGGCGGTTAGCACCACTTCCTTTCCTAACGCTTGGGAAAGGCGCATAAGGTAATCCAGTAGCTGCTGATGGACTGCGAAGGAAGTGATGTTGCGCGGGTCGATGTCGTTTTCAATCTCGTCGTCCTGGAAGAAATGGCACCGAATGTCTATTTCACCCACGAAAAAGCCTGCCCCAAGCATATTGGCCTGGCCGTGGCTGTTCCATAGCTGCTCCACTGCGGCAAAATCAATCTGGTTGAGCCGGATGCTTTCGCCGTCGTAGAATTCCACGCGGTAGTTCGCATTGACGAAGTCAGCCCAGAGTTTCCAGTCTGCCCGGGTAGCGTCCAGCACGTAAATATCGCGCCACGAGCCGTCCACATCGTAGATGTGCTGCTGCAATTCTTCCCAACTCACAGCACTAATGGGCACTAACTGATTCATTATCGAGCGGAATAGAGATGGGCGGCACAAAGCTGCTGCGGTTTCTTGTAGCACCCCGCACAGAAACCGACCTTTGTTGCTTTCCCCAATTAAATACCACACCCCATGGCCAGCCTCCTCCTCGGCGATTACAACGACCTCGAAGTAGCCCGCGAAACCAGCATCGGCCTCTACCTCACCTCCGACGACGGCGACCTGCTGCTGCCCGAAAAGTACGTGGAGGCCGGCACCCGCGTGGGCGACATCGTGCGCGTGTTTGTGTACCGCGACTCCGAAGACCGCCTCATTGCCACCAACCTGCGGCCCCTGGCGCTGGTCGACAGCTTCGCGGCCCTCACCGTGAAGGACCACGGCCCGGCTGGCGCCTTCCTGGACTGGGGCCTGGAAAAGGACCTGCTGCTGCCCTACCGCAACCAGCGCCGCGACCTGCGCGTGGGCGAGCGGGTGCTGGTGTACGTGTACCTCGACGAGGAAAGTGACCGGCTGGTGGCCTCAGCCAAATGGAAGCAGTTCCTAAAAAATGCCCCCTTCCCCGGCGAGCCCGGCGACGAAGTGCGCCTGCTGGTGGCCGACGAAACCGAGCTGGGCTACCCCGTCATCGTGAATGGCACGCACCAGGGGCTGCTATTTCACAACGAGGTGTTCCGGCCGCTGCGGCTGGGCGAGCAGCTGCCCGGCTTCCTGCGCCAAATCCGGCCCGACGGCAAGCTCGACGTGCGCCTGCAAAAAGAGGGCTATGGCGAAGTGGAATCGGCCACCGACACGCTGCTCAAGGCCCTCAAGGCCGCGCCGGGCGGACGCCTGCCGCTGGGCGACAAGAGCCTGGCCGAGGACGTGTACCGCCGCGTGGGCATGAGCAAAAAAGTGTTTAAGAAGGCGCTGGGGGCACTGTTTCGGCAAGGGCTGGTGACGCTGGAGCCGGAAGCGACGGTGCTGAAGTAGGCCGCCTTTTCTTATTGCGAGCGGAGCAAAATCGTCCTTCTTCCTTCGGCGCAGCACATTCCTTTCAACCAGACGCTTTTTCCGGCGTATGGTATTCGGCCTTGTACTGCGACATACCAAATGCGGGGGCAGCAACAGGTTTCATCACATCAGGGGGCTGGTCGCTGAGAACAGGACGGATTGCTTCGCTCCGCTCGCACTGACAGGGCCGCTTGGCACACCATCCGCTATGCAAAAAACCGCTTTACTCGCCGGGGCCACGGGCCTCATTGGTTCGCAGCTGCTGCCGTTGCTCCTCGATTCGGGCCGGTACGCCAAGGTGATAGTGGTGGGGCGCAAGGCCGTGCCCACCATTCACCCCAAGCTGGTGCAGGTGACCACGGAGCTGGACCAGTTGGAGGATGTGCGCCTCAAGCTGATTGCCGACGACGTGTACTGCTGCCTGGGCACCACCATGGCGCAGGCCGGCTCAAAGGAAGCGTTTTACAAAGTTGATTACTTATATGTGGTGCGACTGGCGGCCGTGGCCACGGCCAATTTTGCCTCGCAGTTCATGGTGGTGAGCAGCATGGGGGCCGACGCCGAAAGCCGCATCTACTACAGCCGGGTGAAGGGCGAGATGGAAGCAGCCGTGCGGCAAACGCCGTTTCGGGCCATTCACATTTTCCGGCCCTCGCTGCTGCTGGGCGAACGCGCCCGGCCCCGCCTGGGCGAGCGCATCGGGGCGGTGGTGCTGGGCCTGCTGCGCCCGCTGCTGCGCGGCCCGCTGCTGAAGTATCGCCCCGTGACGGGGGCCACCGTGGCCGCCGCCATGCTGCGCGCCGCCGAGGAAGACGGCGGCGGCGTGCGCGTGCACGAGTCCGACGAGCTGGCCACCGGCCCGGGGTAGGGACGCGTAGTGGCGTTTCGGCGGCGCCGCTTGTGTTTCATCCGCTTTACGCGAGGAGACGCGCATACGCGTCCCTACATTTTCTCCGGCCCTGCGGGGCGGCTGCTCCCGATGCGTCGGCGAGGGCCGCGCCGCGGGGCCGGCGGCGTTTTGGAGAGGATGGGGGGAGGTGTGCAGAGGGCGCCGGCATCCGTGCTGGCACGGATGAAAAGCAGGTAAAAAATCCGTGCCAGCACGGATATTAATCTTTTACTATATATACAAACTTTACCTTTCTAAGCAGTGGTCTAACGACTGTCTGCCTCCGGGCAGGTGCCGTTGTGCTGCTCAGCCAGTTACGCTCACATCCAATTTTTTCTTTCTTTATGAAAAACCTCTCCGCTTCCCTCCTCTTCGTGTTGCTGGCGCTGGCCGGCCAGTTGGCTTCGGCCCAAACCATTCGCCGGGTGAACAACGCCGGCGTGACGGGCGCCAACATCTACGCCGATTTGACGGCCGCGCAAACGGCGGCAGCCAACGGCGACATCATCCAGGTGGAGCCTTCTACCACGCAGTACCCGGCCTTCAACTGCACCAAGCAGCTCACCATCGTGGGGCCGGGGTATTTCCTGGGCGAAAACCAGCCGCCGGCGCTGCAGGCCAACACCATCACCGCCAACATTTCGACCATTACCTTCTCGCCCGGCAGCGCGGGCAGCACGGTGGCGGGTTTGGAATCGAACACGTCTTGGTACATCAACGCCAACAACATCACGGTGCAGCGCTGCAAGCTCACGGGCTACATCTACCTGGCCTATGGCTCGAACACGAGCGGCGCCGTGCTGCGCCAGAACTACTTCTACGGCGTGCAGGAATCGAGCATCAGCACCAACTCGCTCATCACCAACAACATCATTTACAGCAGCACCAACATCAACGCGGTGGGCGCCTCCGGCGAGTTCAGCAACAACTCGGTGATTGGGGGCGGCACCAGCCTCAACAACTTCACGGTGCGCAACAACTACTTCGCCAGCACCTTCACGCCCACGGCCAACACGAACTGGGACTACAACTTCTTTGCCCAAACCACCCTGCCCACGCTGGGCACCGTGGGCACGCACAACACGGCCAACGTGCCCCAGTCCGCCATCTTCGTATTGGCGCCCACTGCCCCCGGCCAGTTCGACGCCTGGTACAAGCTGAAAACCGGCACCAACCCCGCCACGGGCGCCGGGCAAGGCGGCGTCGATATTGGCGCCACGGGCAGCGCCACCGGCTACGGCTACCGCTTTGGCGGGCTGCCGGCCATCCCGGCCATCTACCAACTGAACCAGGCCGTGACCGGCAACTCGCTGAACGTGACGCTGGGCACGCGCTCCAATAACTAAGCGGCGCCCGGTTTATGCAACGCTATTACGACTTCCGGCCCACGCGGAGCGACGGGCCGGGGCATGGCTGGCTGCTGCCGCTGGTGCTGCTGCTCCTGCTGCTGATAGGCAGCGCGGTGCGCAGCTACGGCCAGGCCACCATCGCCCGCGCCGAATACTTCGTGGACGCCGACCCCGGCATCGGGGCGGCCACGGCCATTGCGCTGCCGCCCACGCCGGCCAGCGACTTGCCGGCCCTCTCGGCCACGGTGCCGCTGGGCGGCCTGAGCGCGGGCTTCCACCAGCTGGGGGTGCGCAGCCAGGACGCCAACGGGCAGTGGAGCCTCACCAGCCGGCGCACGTTTTATTACGAGCCGGCCGCGCTGAATACCCTGGCCAACATCAATAAGGTAGAATACTTTATTGACGCCGACTCCGGCCCCGGCGCGGGCACCGACGTGCCCGTGACGGCCGGGGTCGACGTGAGCGGCGTGGCCTTCAATGTGAACCTGAGCAGCCTGAGCGCAGGTTTTCACCAGCTGGGGGTGCGCTCGCGCGATGCCAACGGGCAGTGGAGCCTGACGAATCGCCGGACTTTTTATTACGAGCCGGCCGCCCTCAACGCCCTGCCCAACATTACGAAGGTGGAGTATTTCATCGACACCGACCCCGGCTTTGCGGCAGCGGTGGATGTGCCCGTGACGGCCGGCATCGACGTGAGCGGCGTGGCGTTCAACGTGAACATCAGCAGCCTCACGGCTGGCTTTCACCAACTGGGGGTGCGCTCGCGCGACGCCAACGGTCAATGGAGCCTCACCAACCGGCGCACGTTCTACTACGAGCCGGCGGCGCTGAATGCACTGCCCAACATGACCAAGGTGGAATACTTTGTTGACGCCGAGCCGGGCATCGGCAACGGCGTCGATGTGCCGGTGACGGCGGCCACCGACCTGAGCGGCGTGGCCTTTGCCGTGAACCTGAGCAGCCTGAGCAGCGGCTTTCACACCCTGAGCGTGCGCTCGCGCGATGCCAACGGCAAGTGGAGCCTCACCAACGTGCGCAGTTTCTACTACGAGCCCGTGCTGGCCGTGGCGCCGAACATCAACAAGGTCGAGTACTACTTCGACAACGACCCCGGCTTTGGCTCGGCCACCGATGTGCCGGTGCCCACGCCGGCCCAGGATTTGGCCAATTTCAGCTTTGCGGCCGACGCCAGTGCCCTGGCCGACGGCGCCCACCGCATCTTCTTCCGCTCGCGCGATGCCAACGGCAAGTGGAGCCTGGTGAGCAGCCGCAGCTTTGTGAAAAACGGCTGCGCCAGCTCGACCAACCTGGCGGCCGGCCTGCCCACCAGCAGCTACGGCGTGGGCGGCTCCGTGGGCAACTCGCCGGAACTGGCCTTTAACGCCGAACCGGCCACGCCCACCACCAGCAACTCGGTGTACGTGTACAACGGCGCCCTGATTCAGGCCGACATGGGCAGCGCCCAGACCATCAGCGAGGTGCGGCTGAAGTTTACCAACTCGGCCACGCCCACCAACTTCACGCTCCAGATTCAGACGGCCACCAGCACGGCCGGCCCCTTCGCGACGGTGGACACCTACACGGCCACCTTCAACGCCAACGGCGTGTACCCGGTGGTGCGCACGCTGGCCACGCCCGCCACCAACGCGCGGGTGCTGCGCCTCGTGTTCCAAAGCACCGGCGGCAACTACACCATCGTGACCGGCGTGGGCGCCTACTACTTCAACTGCGCCAGCCCGAGCATCACCAGCTTCACGCCCACGGGCGGGGCCGCGGGCACGGTGGTGACGCTGGTGGGCACCAACCTGAGCGGGGCCACGGCCGTGACGTTTAACGGCGTGCCGGCCGTGGTGAGCACCATCACGAACAATACGAGCACCGGCCTGACGGTGACGGCCCCGGTGGGCGGCACCACCGGCCCTATTTGCGTGACCACGCCGGCCGGCACGGCCTGCTCGGCGGGCAGCTTCGCTTACCCGCCGGCCATTGCCACGGGGGCGGTTTCGGCCACGGCTTTTTGCAGCAGCACGCTCATTCAGGTGCCGTTCACGACCAACATGGCGAGCTACGGCACGGGCAACGTGTTTGGCTTCCAGCTGTCGGATGCCAACGGGGTGTTTACGGCCGGCTCGCGGCTGTACGGCACGCTCATCAGCCAGAACGCCAGCGGCGGCATTCTGCGCGACTCGGTGGCGTTTCGCACGCCGGCCGGCTCCGGCTACCGGGTGCGCGTGGTGGCTTCCAACCCAAACATCATCGGCACGGACAACGGCACGAACCTGACCGTTTACCCCACGCCGGCGGCCACGGCCACCGCCAACTCGCCGGTGGTGTTCAATGGCACCATTCAGCTGGTGGCGCAGCCCACGGGGCAAAGCAGCTACAGCTGGTATGCGCAGTACACGAGCGGCGGCACGGCTTTCGTGGGTTCGGGCCAAACGCTGAACCTGACCAACGCCCAGCCCACGCAGAGCGGCAAGTACTTCGTGTACGTGCAGAACGCCAACGGCTGCCAGGACTCGGCCAGCGTGCGGGTGCTGGTGCAGCCCAATGCCGTGCCGGTGCTCACCATGAGCCAGTTTGGCTTTAATGGCTGCGCGGGCGCCACGCTCAACATTGGCTTTTCGGTGACGGGCAATAACTTCCTGAACGGCAACACCATCTCGGCCCAACTCTCAGACGCCAGCGGCTCGTTTGCCGCGCCCACGGTGATTGGGTCGGCGGCCTTCACGGGCCAGGGCGGCGGGGCCATTTCGGCCACCCTCCCGACCAGCACGTCTTCGGGCACGGGCTACCGCATCCGGCTGGTGGGCTCCAGCCCGGCCGTGACCAGCAACGACAACGGCTCCAACCTGAGCATCACGACGCAGCCCACGGCCACGCCGAGCAGCAACTCGCCGGTGGCCTTCAACGGCACCATTCAGCTCACGGCCCAGGCCGTGGCCGGCGCCAGCTATTTCTGGACCGGCCCCGGCTTCTCCTCGACCCAGCAAAACCCGACCATTGCCAACGCCACGCCCAGCAACAGCGGCACCTACACCCTCTACGTGACGGTGAACGGCTGCCAGAGCCCCGGCACGGCCACGCAGGTAACGGTGAATCCGTCGGCCCAGCCCATTCTGGCCATCTCGCAATTCAGCGGCTCGCTCTGCCCCGGCACGGCCCTAAACATCGGCTTCTCGGTGACGGGCAACGTGTTTGCCAGCGGCAATACCATCACGGCGCAACTGTCGGATGCCAGCGGCTCGTTTGCCGCGCCTACGGCCATTGGCTCGGTGGCCTTCACCGGGCAGGGCAGCGGCTCGGTTTCGGCCACGGTGCCGCAGGGCACGCCAGCCGGCACGGGCTACCGCATTCGGCTGGTGGGCTCGAACCCGGGCGTGACCAGCACCACCGACAACGGCTCGAACCTGACGGTGCCCACCACGCTGGTAGCCACGGCCAGCAGCAATTCGCCCATTGCCTCGGGCGGCACCCTGCAGCTGAATGCTGGCCCCAATGGCGCAGCCACTTACCAGTGGTATGTGAATTACACCAGCGGCGGCACCAGCTTCATCAGCAACCAGCAGAACCCGACGTTCAACAACGTGACTACGGCCTCGTCGGGCTTCTACTACGTGTTTGTGACGCAGGGCGGCTGCACCGATTCGGCCAGCGTGCGCGTGCTGGTGAACCCGCCCGTGAGTACGACTTTGGCGATGGGCACGTTTTCGGGGCAATTCTGCGCCGGCACCAGCTACGCGGTGAACTACACCGTGGGGGGCGCGGGCCTGAGCAGCGGTAGCCTCACGGCGCAGCTGTCGGATGCCAGCGGCTCGTTTGCGGCGCCGGTGGTGCTGACCACCATCAACTTCAGCGGCACCGGCAGCGGCAGCCTGGGCTTCACGCTGCCGGCTTCGACGGCGGACGGCGCCGGCTACCGCATCCGGCTGGTGAGCACCGGCCCGGCCCTGACCAGCAACGACAACGGCACGAATCTGACCATCTCGAACCTGACCAACGTGGTGGCCAGCTCCAACTCGCCGGTGGCCGCGGGCGCGCTGATTCAGTTCAGCAGCAGCGGCGTGCCGGCCGGCGCCACCATTGCCTGGACGGGCCCCAACAGCTTCAGCAGCAGCCAGCCCAACCCCAGCATCCCGAACGCCAACGCGGCCAATGCCGGCACCTACAGCCTGACCGTGGCCCTGAACGGCTGCTCGGTGACGCGGCAGGTGCAGGTGCAGGTGGGCGCGCCGGTGCTCACGCTTGCTACTGGCAACGTGAGCGGCAGTTTCTGCCCCGGCTCGGCCCTGAGTGTGCCGTACAGCGTGACGACGGGCAGCGTGAATGGCGGCAACACCTTCACGGTGCAGCTTTCGAACGCCAGCGGCTCATTTGCCTCGCCGGTTAGCATTGGCTCGCTGAGCAGCAGCGCGGCCAGCGGCACTGTGGCGGCCGTCATCCCCACCAGCACCCCGGCCGGCTCCGGCTACCGCGTGCGCGTGGTGGCCGATAACCCGGCCGCCGTGGGTGCCGACAACGGCAGCAACCTGACCATTGGCGCGCTGACGTATGCCTGGACCGGCGGCGTGAGCACCGACTGGTTCAATGGCGCCAACTGGAGTTGCGGGCAGGTGCCCACTGCTACCAGCGTGGTGACGATTCCCAGCGGCGTGACCTTCTACCCGGTTATCACGGGCAGCACGGCGGCGCTGGCGTTGAACCTGACCATTGCCAACGGCGCGACGTTTACCAACAACGGCATTTTCAACCTGTATGGCAACGTGACGGTGAACGGCACGGTACTGGCCAGCAGCACTTCCAGCTGGTACTTCACGGGCGGGATTACGCAGTTCATCTACGGCACTAACCCGTTGCAAGTGGGCAACGTGTACATCACCGCGGGCTCAACCCTGACGATGAACAACGTGCTGAACGTGTACGCCAACTGGTACAATTTCGGCACTTTCGTGGGTGGCCCGCTCTACAACGTGTACTTCAACGGCACGGGCAGCACGCAGATTATCGGTGGCACGTCCGTCACCACCTTCTACAACGCCTACGTGAACAGCGGCGCGGTGGTGAACCTGGGTTTGAACGCCGTTTTCCTGAACAACTTCGTGGTGAACGGCACCTTCTCGGCCGTGACGTACGGGGTGGTGTTCGGTGGCTCGGTGGGCCAGACCATCGGCGGCACGGGTAGCAGCAGCTACTACACCGTCACCATCAACAATACGGTGGGCGTGACGCTGGTGAGCAACATCACGGTGCTCGGCGACTGGATAAACAACGGCCTGTTCTCGGGCGGCACGTACTCGGTGATTTTCGCCGGCACGGTGGCCCAGATTATCGGCGGTACGCAGGTCACGGATTTCTACAACGTCACCTTCAACAACCTGATTTCCGTCACGCTGCACCAGAACATCTACGTGCTGGGCGGCTTCGTGAACACCGGCGTCTTCTACGGCTGGTACCTAAGCGGCGGCAGCACCCTGGGCTACTTCGTGCGCTTCGGCGGCACGGCGGCGCAGGTGATTACGGCCAACGCCACGACCTACTTCTACCACTTCTACGCCGACAACGCGGCGGGCGTGAGTCTGGCCACCAACATCTACATCGCCGGCAACTACTACCTGTACTCGGGCAGCTTCAACCCCGGCACCTACACGGTGTACTTCAACGGTAACGAGCCCGGCGTGGTGCAGACGGTGGGCGGCTACACCGCGCTGAGCTTCTACGGCTGGAACATCGGCAGCACGTCCTCCATGCGGCTGATTCAGAACGTGACCTTGCTGGGCGGCTTCGCCAACCTGGGCACGTTCTACGGCTACAACCTGGTGGGCGGCGTGTACACGGGCTACACCTTCACCTTCGGCGGCAGCGGGGCGCAGAGCCTGACGGGCGGCGGGGTGTACGAGTTCTGGCACGTGACCTGGAACAACCTGGCGGGCATCACGCTCAACCAGAACATCAGCGTGTGGGGCAACTGGCTGAACAACGGCGGCTACCTGGCCAACGGCTACCTCGTCAACTTCATTGGCAACGTGGCCCAGACCATCGGCGGCTCGGTGCTTACCACGTTCCACCACGTCACCATCACCAATACGGTTTCGGTGAGCTTGCTGCAGGCCGTGACGGTGCTTGGCAACTGGGCCGGCACGGGCGTGTTCTTGGGCAATGGCTACCTGGTGTACTTCAACGGCACGGCGGCCCAAACCATCACGGCGGGGCTGAACACGCGGTTTTTTGACCTGCGCTTCAACAACCCGACGACGGTTACGCTGCTCTCGAACATCTACCTGAACGGCAACTGGACCCACGACGGCGGCTTCGTCGCCAACGGCTTCCGGGTATTCTTCTCGGGTTCGGCCTTGCAGACCATTGCCGGCACGGTGCTCACGCAGTTCCACCACCTCACCATCGTGAGTGGCGCCAGCGTGCAGCTGGCTCGCGTGGTCACCATCCTCGGCGACTGGACCAACGACGGCAGCTTCCTCCACGGTAATTACACGGTGACTTTCGCCGGCAGCGGCGCCCAAAGTATCAACGGCGCCGTGGTCACGAACTTCTACGGAATCACCTTCCTGAACACGGGCACCGTGACGCTGGGCAGCAACATCCGCGTGGCGGGCGCCTGGACCAATAGCGGCGTCTTTGTGCCGGCCACCTACACGGTGTTCTTCAACGGCAGCGTGGCGCAGCTTATTGGCGGCACGGCCGTCACCACCTTCTTCGGGCTGAATATCCTGAACACGGCGGGCGGCGTGAGCTTGAGCGGCCCCATCTTCATCCGGGGCAACCTGGTGAACGACGGCCTCTTTAGCTGCGTGGGCTACCTCGTCACCTTCAACGGGACGGCCTTGCAGAACATCGGCGGGACGAGCACGACCATCTTCGGCAACATCACCACCAACAACGCGGTGGGCGTGGCCCTGGGCCAGAACATCCGGGTGCGCGGCGACTTCCGCAACCTGGCCCTGTTCACGGCCGGCGGCTTCATCACCTACTTCGACGGCAGCGCGGCCCAGGGGATTTACTCCACCGGCACGCTCACCTTCCACGACGTGGTGTTTGCCAACCTGGCCGGCGTGACCCTGCAAAACAACGTCTTCCTGACCGGCAGCTGGACCAACAACGGCGGCTTCCTGGCCAATGGCAAGCTGGTGACCTTCAACGGCACGGTGCTGCAGCTCATTGGTGGCTCGGTGGCCACGGTGTTCCACCACTTCACCATTGCCACGGGCGCCACGGTGCGGCAAGACCTCGGCATCACGCTGCTGGGCGACTGGACCAACAACGGCAGCTTCCTGCCCAACGCGCTGCTGGTATACTTCAACGGCACCGCCCTGCAAACCATCGCCGGCACGGCCCTGACCACCTTCTACGACGTGACGTTTAACAACGCGGTGAACGTGAGCCTGGGCCAGAACATCGACGTGACGCGCAACTTCGTGAACCAGGGCGGCTACTGCGGCTGCGGCTTCCGCACCCGCTTCAACGGCACGGTGGCCCAGAGCATCACCTGCACCGGCGGCAGGACTCACTTCCACGACATCACCTTTGCCAACGCGGCCGGCGTGACGCTGCTCGACGGCATCTACGTGAGTGGCTTGTGGGTGAACAACGGCGGCTACCTGGCCAACAGCCAGACGGTGATTTTCGACGGCACGGCCCTGCAAACCATCGGCGGCACGGTGCTGAGCGCCTTCTACAACGTGGGCATCACCAACGCGGTGGACGTGCAGCTGCTGCGCGACATCACCGTGGCCGGCTTCTGGAACAACACCGGCATCTTCCACGGCCAGGGCTTCGGCGTCACCTTCAACGGCACGGCGCTGCAAACCATCACCACCACCGGCGCCACGGCCCGCAGCTACTTCCACCACATCACCTGGGCCAATCTGGTGGGCTGCGTGCTGGGCGGCGACATCTACGTGGCCGGCAACTGGCTCTGCAACGGGCCCTTCAACCCGGCCACCTACACGGTGTACTTCAACGGCACGGTGGCCCAGACCTGCGGCGGCACCCAGCAAATCCGCTTCTTCGGCCTGAACTGCTCGAACCCCGCCGGCGTCAGCTACTCCGGCCCGGTGTACCTGCTCGGCAACTTCGTGAACACCGGCCTGGTGAACTGCGGCGCCTTCGGCTGGTACTGCATCGGCACCGGCCCGCAAACCATCGGCGGCGTCTCGACCACGCCCACGCGCTTTTACGACCTGTTCATTCAGAACGGCAGCGGCGTGACGGCCACCGACAACTGGTTCCTGACCCATATGCTGACCCTGACCACCGGCAACCTGGCCTCCAACGGCCACCTCACCCTCACGAGCAACGCCAGCGGCACCGCCATGGTGGTGAACCCCGTGGGCGGCGGCGTGGTGACGGGCGTTTCGACCATGGAGCGCTTCATCACCGGCCTGAGCGGGGCGCCCGGCTACCGCCACTATTCCTCGCCCATGAAGCTGAGCGCCGCCGGCATCAGCACCACCGTGCAGGAGTTTGCCGACGACCTGCCGGTGTTCGAGCTGAACCCGGCCTACAACACGGCCGGCAACTCGGCCACGCCGTTCCCCACGTTCTTCCAGTACGACGAAACCCGCCTCACGGCCTCCAAACCCGGTTTCGACGACGGTTGGATGGTGCCCACCGCCACCCAGGACCTGCTGCCCCTGCGCGGCTACACCGCCCAAACCCTGCCCACCACCACGGTGGACATCTCGGGCCTGCTGCAAACCGGCAACGTGAGCTACAGCCTCGGCCGTGGCAGCCTGGCCAACTCGGGCTGGCACCTGCTCGGCAACCCCTACCCCGCCCCCATGGACTGGGACGTGGCCCGCAGCACCACCGGCATGCTCAGCGGCGTGGCCGATGCCCTCTACGTGTTCGAGCCCAGCGGCCAGTACACCGGCACCTACAAGGCCTACGTGAACGGCCTCGGCCAGAACGGCGGCACCAAGGACCTGGCCGCCATGCAGGGCTTCTTCGTGCGGGCCACCGCCCCCACGGCCAGCGTGAGCCTGACCAACGCCGTGCGCGCCACCAGCTACGGCTCGCCGGTGTTCAACCGCACCACCGCGGCGCCCCCGGTGCTGCGCCTCGAAGCCCGCAACCTGGCCACCGCCACCGCCGATGAAACGGTGGTGTACTTCGAGCCCGGCGCCGCCCTCGGCTTCTCGGCCCGGCACGACGCCTACAAGGTGCAGCTCAACGGCAACGGCCGCCCCAGCCTCTGGAGCCAGGCCGGCCCCGAGAGCTTCGCCATCAACGGCCTGCCCGACCTGGCCACGGCCCCCGTCATCCCCCTCGGGGTGCGCGTGAGCCAGGATGGCGCCCACGAGCTGGTGCTCACCGGCCTCACCGATGCGCCCGCCGGCACCCAGGTGTGGCTCGAAGACCGGGTGCTGAACCGCCGCCAGAACCTGGCCGCCAGCCCCACCTACGCCTTCACGATGCTGGCCAGCTACACCGGCCCGCGCTTCTACCTCAACTTCGTGGCCGGCACCGTCACGGCCGTCACCACCGGCCAGCTCGCCGCCCGCACCGCCCTCTACCCCAACCCCACCACCGCCCGCGCCACCCTGGAGCTGGCCGGCCTGCGCGAGCAGGGCCCGGTGAAAGTGGAAGTGGTGAACGTGCTGGGCCAGACGGTGCGCCAGCTGAGCACGCGCCCCAAGCAGGGTTTCCTCTCCGAAACCATCGACCTCAACGGCCTAGCCACCGGCGTGTACACCGTCCGCATCCACACCCAGGAAGGCACGGTGGTGAAACGCCTAGTGAAGGAGTAGGTGCCGTAGCTTAAGTAACGAAAAGCCTCGCCAGTGTCTGGCGAGGCTTTTTTGTAGCAATAAGTCAATTATAAGCAGTACTTTTCCTAACAAAACTATCAACCACGTAAATCATGCCTCTAGAAATTCCAATTGACCGGCAGGCCGAATTATTCAAAAAACACATCGAGGAAGAGGATAATGACCGTATCATCTTCTCTGGTCCTTTTGGAATGGGTAAAACCTATTTCTTGGACAAATATTTTTTCGGACTTGAACCAACAGACTATTTAGCAGTCAAGCTTGCGCCTATTAATTATTCCATTTCTAGCAATGAAGACATTTTTAAGTTAATAAAATATGATATACTTTTTGAGCTAGGTGCTGTACACGGCTTGTCCTTCGATACAGAATCAGTTAGCCGCAGCGTCGCTTATGGAACGCTCTTACCTACTAAAATGGACTCTATCGTAAGTAGCCTTGTAGAGCTGCTGCCGCTAATGAACAAGCCAACGGATGCGATACCATTAGTGTTAACTGCTCTCGCCAAATTGTCAACTACAGTCAAAGAAATTGAGAAAGCACGTAATTCCACTAGTGAGTCAAGTGATGCGCTTGACCTTGGCAATGAGGTTGCCAAGTCCTATCAGCATGAAACCGATTATGCAACCGAGTTTATAGAAAGAAATCTAGAACGACTTGCAGAGCAGAAGAAAGCAAAATACAAGGTACTTATTATTGACGATTTAGATAGAATTGACCCCGAACATATTTTCCGTCTATTCAATATATTCAGCGCGCATTTAGATTACAACAAAACACAACGCAATAAATTTGGATTTGATAAAGTGATTTTTGTTTGTGACATCCAGAATATACGCAATATATTCCATACCAGATACGGAACAGACACAGATTTTACTGGGTACATAGATAAATTTTTCAGCCAAGAGGTTTATTTTTTCAGCAATGAGCTCGAAATCGGAAGCGCAGTGGATGATTTCGTCAATAACATTCGTATCGAAGACCAAAATTTCGCATCATATGTAAAAGAGAAAATTGTACAGGGAAGAAATTACAGTGAAAAGGGACTACTTCCTATTATTCTAACCGAACTTGTTCTCTCCGGCGCGTTAAAAATACGTAGGTTCAAAAACAGCTATGGCTTGCGCATCTCCTTATCCGGGAAGAAAATAGATGTGCCTGGACCGTATCAAAAGCAAATTGAAGTTTGGCAAATCCCTGCCGTCGTTACCATAGAGATACTAAGTAGAATAATAGGCGGAGGTGAAGCTCTGCTGAAATCCATCAAAACTGTAATTCGTTACAGAAGAAGCAGCGACTATCATGCTGCAACCGAACGCAACAACGATTGGCTTATTGGAAACTTACTACCAATAGCAGATTACAAATCCCATAAATTCAAGGTACACAACCCCAACATACCAAGCAATTACTCATATACTACAGCAAACGGCAACTTCATTCAATACGAATTACTCGAAAGCGGTAACAGACGCGAACAATATTACGCGAGAACAATAGGAGAAGTATCTCATTTTGATTTTTTTGAAATTCTTTCGGCAACGGTAGAAGTTTTACTGAGAGATGGACTACTGAAATAACCCTAGTTCCTCACAACCACTTAACAAAAATTCAAAATGAATAAGAAGACAGAAGATTTATTACGGAAAGTAATCGAAGACACTGAAGCATTGCGAGCCGCTGAAGAGACACATCCGGCGTTAAAAAAAACTGCTGTTCAAGAGGTATATGCACTAGGAAATATAATAAAAACACTTGTTGATTCATTCAACGATAGTTCTTTGTCGAAAGACGCGTCTATCAGTTTAAAACTTGAGGGGCCTTTTCACTACAACTACACCCTGTTGTACACTTTACATTCAATAGGTGGCAAAAGAGAATATCCAGCTAGGCAAGCTTTAGTGATTTCAATTCCTCAATCAGAGGATTTTGATGGAATACGATTAAGAATTGCAGCATGGCAAAGCAATATCTCAATTGACGGACTCAAGTCTAACCTTTCAGGCTATTTTCCAGGCGAAGAACCCAAACGGGTAAACGTAAATACATATAGGATGATGCTTTCTGGCAATAAATATGGATGGGTTATAGAGAATGAACACACGAATCCAATGAGTTCAGAAGAGCTTTTTGACCACTTTACTCATGAACTCATAACATTTAACATGAACCCATAAAATGGGTTCATGTTAAATGTGTGATTGAAGTTAGAATACCGCAGAAAGAGGCGCAAACATTTCAGTTAGGGCATCATTACAACTCCCACCACAAAAAAAGCCCCGCCAGCAATTGGCGGGGCTTTTCGTTTCGCTCGCGGCTTAGGCGGGCTTCTTCGCGTCGGGGTCGTCTTTGGGGCCGCCCCCGCCGAGGACGATGAGCTTGGTGTAGCCCTGGAAGCGCAGCCACACTTCGTGCTTGGTGGGCGAGTTTTCGTAGGGCGTTTTCTATCTTTGGACAGCACGCAACCACCCTCCCCGAACTTCCCAGCTGCCCGGCCCGTTTTCACCGAAACGCTTTTCCCATGTCGCCCCAACCCACCGCCCCTTCTGCGCCTCTGAATGAGCTTCAAATCAGCCTGCTTCGGCTGTTTGGCCACGGCATGACCGATGCCCAAGTACTGGAGTTGAAGCGGGTGCTGGTGCGCCACTATTCGGCCCGGTTGCAGCAGGAAGCCACCCGCGCCAGCGACGAGCGGGGCTACACTCCCGATGATTTCGACCGCTTGCTCCATCAGGCGTCCTGATGCGCCGGGTCGTCGTTGATACCAACTGCCTGCTGGCGTCCATCTCCCCGCGCAGCCCCTACTACCGGCTTTACCGGTTATTCGAAGCCGAGGCGTTTGAATGGGTGGTCAGCAACGAAATTCTGACCGAATACGAGGAACAGCTAACCAAGCATTACTCGGCCGCCACCGCCAACTTGGTACTTACCATTCTCACGGTGGCTCCCAATACGCATTTTCAGGAAGCCTACTATAACTGGCAACTCATCACGGCCGATGGCGACGATAATAAGTTCGTGGACGTAGCCATTGCTGCCGGCGCCGAATTTCTTGTCACCAACGACCGTCATTTTCAGGTGTTGCAGGCCATCGAATTTCCTTTGGTACCAGTGATATCATTGGCAGGATTCCTAGACGTGTTTTGGCCTTAGCCCTGCGCGTCTACGTCTGTGCAGGCACTACGACGGCGAAACCCCAGATGAAGGAGGTAGCGCCCACCGCTTACCCACAAACAAAAGCCCCGCCAGCAACTGGCGGGGCTTTTCGTTTCTTCCGCGGCTTAGGCGGGCTTCTTCGCGTCGGGGTCGTCTTGGGGGCCGCCCCCGCCGAGGACGATGAGCTTGGGGTAGCCCTGGAAGCGCAGCCACCCCCGCGCCATCAGGCACCTCCTACCGGATGCGGGCACAGTTGCAGTACACCCGAATGGCCCGCGAGCTGCCGCTGCTGTTGCTCACGCGCAGCAGCCACGTGGAGCTGGGCGCGTTGGGGTCCGGGGAGCTGAAGTTGACGGTGATGTCCTGCTGGGCGCTGTTGAAGTCGCGGTGGCCCCCGCCCCCGCTCACGAGGGCGGTGCCGGCGGGGCAGCTGGCGGTAAACTGGCCGTAGCTGTTGCCGTTGAGCGTGTAATCCGTGTAGCTCGTGGTCAGGCCCAGGTCCAGGGTGCCGGCGAAGCGGGCGTCGCCGCTGGCGCTCAGCTGCAGGGCATCAGTGAGGGTGCCGGCGTTGGTGGTGCGCAGGGTGAGGCCGATGCTGGTGCCGGCCCCGGGGCTGGGCACGCGGGCCTGCACGAAGGCCGTGCCGCTGGTGCCGCTGTAGGGGGCCAGGTAGAGGTGGCCGGGCAGGTACACGCTCTGGCTGGTGCCGTTGTTGGGGTCGTCCACGAGGTAGGCGTCGCCGCCCCCGTTCACATCGAACTTGCCCCGCGGCGCGTCGGGGCCAATGCCCACGTTGCCGGTGTTGCTGATGCGCAGGCCCACGCTGCCGCCGTTGCCCACCAAGAAGTAGGGACCGAGGTCGAAGTTGGCGTTGGCCTTGGGGTTTTGCCAGGTGCCGTAGCCCACGCCGTCGGACATGAGCACCTTGCCCGCGCCCTGGCTGCCGTCCACGATGCGGATGACCCCACCCGAGCCCACGAAGCCCGGGTGCTGGGCCAGCCCCACCCAGCGCACGGGCCCGCCGGGCTTGCCCGCCGAAAAGATGCCGCCCCAGCCGTCGGCGCGGTAGGCGTTGCCCCACACGGCGTAGTCGATGTCCTGCCCATAAGGCCCCCGGCCGTAGCCGGAAAGCATGGTCCGGCTAAAGAATCGGTTGGATTTGCTGCGCGTCAGCAGGGCCGCGCTGGGGCCTTGCACGTTGGCGCTGAGCTCCACTTGGGCCGTCGAGTCGCCCAGCGACAGGGTGGCCGCCCCGGTTAGTCGTTCGTTGTTCAGGTCGAAAGTTTGGGTGGCGGTGTGGTTGCCCAGGTTGTCGCCGCTGGTGCTGGCGTTGGGAATGCTGGTCCAGGCCCCGCCGAAGTAGTACCAGAAGCCCGGTTGGGTGCCGTCGGTCTGGAACACCAGCAAGCCCACGGGCGGGCTGCTGATGGCGGTGCGCTGGGCCGCCGTCAGGCGCGGCACCAGCAGGCCCTTGTCCGTGGCCGAGACATCGAGGGCCGCCTTCGGGTCGGGGGTGGTGGTACCGATGCCCACCGATTGGGCCGTAGCGGCCAGCGGCAGGCTGAGCAGAGCCGGCAGCAGCCAGTTCCAGACGTAGTTTTTCTTCATAGCGGTAAAAGCGTGGATAATGGACACAAGAACTGAAGTAAGGACTTCAATGGCCAATCAAAAATACAAGGCATTCCCATTTTTGCCCTAGCGCGGTATGTGAACGACCGCAGCCGGTAAGTCGGCGGGCCCACACGGAGTGTGGCTGCGCCGGCAGCGGGCCCGGAAGCGGCTTTCACGGCCGCAAGGCGGCAGGACACGGGCCCACAGCCGGTCCCGGCGCACGGCCGCTGCCGGAGCGGCCCGCGGCGCTGCTTCGCGGCGGGGTCGTTTTTGGGGCCGCCCCCGCCGAAGACGATGAGCTTGGGGGTAGCGAAACGGGCCGGGAGCCGTGGGCAGGAAAGCGTAGCCGCTTGCTCTTCAGCCGCGCGGCGCCTCAGCGCACGTTTATGAACTCGCCTTCGATGGCCACCCGGGGGCCGCTCAGCTGGTCGGTGGCAGGGCCGCTAAATGAGCCGCGCCAGCCGCCGTTCCACTGGGCCAGGGTGCCGCGCGGGCTGATGCCCCACGCGAGCTGGATGGTCGGGTTGCGGTAGCGAATGGACACTACGCCGTAGTTGCTGTCGGGCCGGCCCGCGCCTTTGAGAAAGGCCACCAGCACGTAGGCGCCGCTCGAAGCCCGGGACGAGTCCCCGGCCTCCACGTTGAGCACGTCGAAGGGGCGGGTGGGCGGGGCGGCGGGCTGGTAGCTCACCCGGGCCTCTTCCTCGAAGGTTTGCCCGTTGATTTGGTAGCGGAGGGTACTCCGGTTGTCGCCGGCGGCGGGCACGGGGAGGCTCGGCTTTTCATCGGCGCCGCAGCCGGCCAGCAGCGCACAGCCGCCGAGCAGGAGTAAGAAGGAGTATTGCATAAGCTCGCTAGTATGCCCAATGCCGCCCCGGCCAAGCGCGCCCTGCGGGGCAGGTGGTGTACGAAACCGGTGGTATTTCTGGCACAAGGTAACCTCCTTATCGGAACATTATTTCACGAAATGCTCCGACAGCAGCTGGCCGGGCTTTCCGGGCCCGCGCGTCCTGGGCGGCCTGCTTCGGGGCGGGGCTGGTGGGGCCACCCGCCGCCCGGTAGGTAGAATTACCCCATTTTCAAAAGCGGGTATTTCTACGTTAATCACCACTGTATATCAGCATTTTACTTTGCCATACCAAAAGACAACTACCTAATTTCTCACCTTTCTACACAGCACAGCGCATGAACTCTCTACAGCAAATCACCGACGCCTGGGGCAACTGGTATTCGAGCCAGCACGGCACGAGCTGCCGGTTTACGGCCAGCACCAACTACGGCAGCCAGAGCTTCCTCGACAACTACCACCAGTACCAGACCAACGTGCAGGTGCAGGACATTGTGTACACCAGCAACACCCCGCCGGTGGGGGGCTCGGAAGTGGCCTACCAGCTGTGGTACGACAACGGCACGAGCGTGCAGCAGCAAAACACCTTCCAGGAAACCCAGACCTCGCAGCAGTCCTTCACCTGGTCCATCACCGAGTCGCTGTCGGTGGGCATTGAGATATCGGCCACCGAAGGCGTGCCGGCCGTGGCCTCCAGCTCGCAGAAAGTGACCGTCACCCTGGGGCTGTCGTCCACCCAGGGCCAGACCAAGACCAACACGCAGACCTGGAGCGTGAACTCGCCCATCAACGTGCCGGCGAACAGCTCGGTGAAGGCCGACATGGTGATTTCGACGCAGAGCTACGACGTCAATTTCACGCAAGCGGTGCTGCTGCAGGGCAGCGTGGCCATCTGGAACAACGACAAGGTGAACGGCCACTGGCTGTGGTTCATCCCCATTCAGTCCGTGTTTCAGGACTGCCTCGACCACAACATCATCGACACCTCGGGCTACTCCATCGTGTCGGGCGGCGTCACGACGCAGGCCACCGGCGTGTTCCAGGGCAGCCAGGGCGTCAGCGTGGGCGTCACGGCCAAGCAATACCCCCTGCGCAGCTCAGCCGCCAGCGCAAAGGCCGCGGCCCCGCAGGCGCTGGAGCCGGTGGCCGAGGCTTCGATGAGCCCCATCCTGGCCGTAGCCGCCGAAGGCGTGGAAGCTTGACCTTGCCCCTTGCCTAAAAAAACGGCCCGGAAACCCTGCGTTTCCGGGCCGTTTTGCGTGGTACCGGCATTGGGGAGAAGGCCGCAGAAAACCGGCGGCGGCTGCAGTGAAGGGAAGACTGACGGCCCGGGGGCATTTCTACCAGCCCCGGCTACTTTGCAATAAAAACCGTTGAACCTGTAAGGGCAGTACATAGCCAGCGTCTGGCCCGGCACATGCCCCGGGTTCTTCATCCTTTTTGTGCCATGCCTCGTTCGCTCCATCGCCTTCCGCTGCTGTTTGCCGTCGGGCTGGCCGCCTGCTCCACAGCCCCCGACACCGGGGAAACATTGCCCGCGCCGGCAATAGGGTCAGCTCTTTACCGCGTCACGTTCGAGGCCACCTGGAGCGCCGGCACCCACGCCAACTTTCCGGCCGGGGCGCACTTTTCGTCCGTCATCGGGGCTTCGCACCGGGCCGATGCGCTGCTATTCCGGCCCGGCCAGGCGGCCAGTCTCGGCATAAAGAACATGGCCGAGCGTGGCAACAACACCGCCCTGCGGTCCGAGATAAACGCCCTGCAAAGCAGCGGAGCCGCGTTTCGGCTGCTGGAAGCGCCTTACTTCAACTCGCCGGGCAGCGTTTCCGACACCATTCGCCTCGACGCTGCCCACCCGCGCCTGAGCCTGGTGACGATGATAGCGCCCAGCCCCGACTGGTTTGTGGCCCTCGAAGACGAAAACCTGCTCGACGCCACCGGCCAGTGGGCCACGCAGCGCCACCTGCCCGCCCGCGCCTACGACGCCGGCACCGACAGCGGCCCCACCTTCACCGCGCCCGACCAACCCACGCTGCCCGCCGGCGTGGTGACGCCCTTGCGGCTAGCCCCCGCCCAGGGCCCCGCGCCCGATGGCCCGCCCCTGGGCACCTGGCACTTGGAGCGCCTCAACTAACCCGGGCCGGTGCGGGTACCGGGCGCCGGTGGGGCAGCGGGCGGGTAACTACAGAACAGTGCGGCCGCGGTCCCGCCGCTTCTTTGCGCCGTTCAACCCATTTCCCGCCCCATGAAACTTCTCCTTGCGCCGCTGGCGGCCTGCCTGGCGGCTTTTTCGCTGCACGCCCCCACGCCCCCGAAAACGCCCGCGCCCCCCAAAGACTACGTCATCACGCAGTACGGAGCCGGCACCGACAGCACCACACTCAGCACCCAAGCCATTCAGCAGGCCATCGACAAGGCCAGCGCGGCCGGCGGCGGCACCGTGGTGGTGCCCAAGGGCGTGTTTCTGAGCGGCGCCCTGTTTTTCAAGCCCAACACCCACCTGCGCCTGCAGGCCGGCGCCAAGCTGAAGGGCTCCGACAACATTGCCGACTACCCCTTGGTGCCCTCGCGCATGGAAGGCCAGAAGCTGGACTACTACGCCGCCCTGGTAAATGCCAAGCAGGTGAACGGCTTCACCATCAGCGGGCCTGGTACCATCGATGGCAACGGGCTGAAGTTCTGGAAGCGGTTCTGGTTTTACCGCGACTCGATGCAGAAGCTGGGCAAGTACGCCACCAACCTGGAGGTGCACCGCCCGCGCCTGGTTTTCATCTGGGGCTCCAACAACGTGACCATCAAGAACGTGAAGCTGCACAACGCCGGCTTCTGGACCACCCACCTTTACCAGTCCAACAACGTGCTCATCGACGGCTGCGACATCCGCTCGCCCTTCCGGCCGGTGAAGGCGCCCAGCACCGACGCCATCGACATCGACGTGTGCCGCAAGGTGACCGTGCGCAACTGCTACATCTCCGTCAACGACGACGGCATTGCCATCAAGGGCGGCAAGGGCCCCACGGCCCAGAAGCTGCCCGAAAACGGCCCCATCGAAGACGTGCTCATTGAGAATTGCACCTTCGGCGAAGTGCACGCGGCCCTCACCTGCGGCAGCGAGTGCATTCACGCCAACCGCATCACCCTGCGCAACTGCCGCATGGACAACGAGCGCCCCGTGCTGCTCTTCAAAATGCGCCCCGACACCTACCAGGTCTACGAAAACATCACCGTCGACGGCATCACCGGCAAGTGCGGCACCATTGTGACGCTCTCGCCCTGGACGCAGTTTTTCAACATGGCCGGCAGCACCGAAAAGCCCTTCGGCACCATCCGCAACATCACCGTTTCCAACGTGAAGGTGAAGTGCAAGCAGTTTGCCGTCCTCAATGGCAACCCCACCGACAAGGTGAGCAACATCACCTTCAAAAACGTGACGGCCACCGCCGACCAGGCCGCCTTCCCCAACAAGTACACCGACATCAAATTCGTCAACGTGGCCCTCAACGGCGCGCCCCTCACGGCCCAAACCGTGCAGGAAGCCAAAGCCGTCACACCCCTGAAGCCCGATTAAGCCCCCAGCTTACTTAGCCCCGGAAAGCCTCGCCAGTCACTGGCGGGGCTTTTTGCTTTACTGGCCCACCCGCCAGCTCCGGCGGGCGGCGCGGCCAGGAGGCGGACAGGCAGGCAAGCGAAAAAGAGGTGGCGAGGGCCGCACCGGCCATCGCGCCCAAAGCTGATAATGCGCCGGTAAGCGCTACTGGGTGCCGGAGCACGGCCCCGCATTCACCGACGTGGCGCTGTTTGATTTGTGCTGGCTGGTTCTGCCAGGCTTTGCTTCATCTGAACATTTGTTGCCCTACCTTTCACCATGCAAAAACAACTACTTTTTCTTCGACACATCCTAATGACCTGCGCCGGCTTGCTGCTACTAAGCCAGCCGCGGAATGGCCTTGCCCAAACTCCCGCAGCCGCCCCCATCCGGGCCGTGAAGTGCGGCCGCCTGCTGGACGTGCGCACCGGCCGCGTCATCGCCAACGCCGTGGTGCTGGTGCAGGGCCGCACCATTCTGCAGGCGGGCGCCAACGTGGCCATTCCGGCCGGGGCCGAGGTGCTGGACCTGGGCAACGCCCTGGTACTGCCCGGCCTAGTGGACGCCCACACCCACCTGCTGCAAAACTACCTGCCCGAGCTGGGCGGCGACGACAACAACATGCTGCACACCGTGGCCACCATGAGCACCGCGCGCCGGGCCCTGCTGGGCGCCGCCATGGGCCGCGAAGACCTGGAAGCCGGCATCACCACCGTGCGCGACCTCGGCAACAGCGGCCTGAACGGCGACGTGGCCCTGCGCGACGCCATCAACCGGGGCGAGGTGGTGGGGCCGCGCATCGTGGCTTCTACCCGCGCGCTGTCGGCAGCGGGCGGGCAGTTTGGCCGCCTCACGCCCGAGGCCCAGGCCCTGGTGGCGCAGGAGTACGTGGCCGTCAGCGGCGTGGAGGAAGCCCGCCGGGCCGTGCGCCAGGCCCTCTACGACGGCGCCGACTGCATCAAGGTCATCGTGAACACTGACCCGCGGGTGGTGTCGCTTGAGGAGCTGAAGGTCATTGTGGAGGAAGCCCACCGACAGGGCAAAACCGTGGCTGCCCACGCCATTGGCGACGACGCCACGCGCATGGCCGCGCAGGCCGGGGTGAACTCCATCGAACACGCCTACACCATCCCCGACGACGTGCTGAAAATGATGAAGGCCAAACAAATTTTCCTGGTCCCCACCGACTTCCCGGCCGAGTACTACACCAGCGGTGCACTCGCCAACGCCACCCCCGAACAGCGCCAGCGGGCCGAAAAAGGCGCTAAAGACTTTGCCGCCAGCAACCGCCAGCGCCTCGCACGAGCGGTGAAAGCCGGGGTGCGCATTGCGGCCGGCTCCGACTCTTACTACCAGGCCCCGGGCATGACGCGCGGCCAAAGCAGCTTGCTCATGTTCAGGGCCTACGCCGCGGCCGGGATGGCCCCGCTCGACATCATCCGGGCCGCCACCGTCAACGGGGCCGAGCTGCTGGGCTTGAAAGGCAAAATAGGCGCGCTGGAGCCGGGCATGGCCGCCGACCTCATTGCCGTTGACGGCGACCCGCTGGCCGACATCACGGCGCTGGAAAAGGTGCGCTTCGTGATGAAGGCCGGGAAAATCATCAAAAACGAACCGGCGAAGTAGCGCCCTGGGGCCAACGGTAGCCGCTTTCCCTATTTCTTCAGCGGGTCGTGGCCCCAGTTCATGAGGGAGTAGCGCCAGCGCGAAGTTTCGATGTCTTTCTTGTCGTGCGGGCCCTGGGCCGAATGCCGGGCCACGTAGCTGTGCACCTTGTGCATGTGGGCTTCGTCGGCGGGCGTGAGGTCGGCCTTCTTCTTGTGCAGAATGTCGATGATGTGCTCGCCGGAGTGGCGGCCAATGCTGGTGCCGTCGCCGCTGTCCTGGCCCACCGACTTGGATTCGTCGGTTTTCAGCCATTTTTCCAGCTCACTGGCCGTCATGTTCACGTCTTGCTTGAAGGTGGCGTAGGTGTCGCCGGCGTCGGGGGTGTGGGAGGTAGCCATGTGGAAGAGGAAAGGTGGAACAGCTTGTTCTCGATGTACTCCCAACGCAGTTGTTGAGTTGCGCCCCTCTTCCCGTCTTCCTACCTCCCCTCTCACCACCCGCCGGGCGAGGGCGTGCCGCAACGCATCATGGGGTGCTCCAGGCAAGTGATGGTGACCTCCACGTCGGCGATGTCGCTGGCCGGCAGCGTGGCCCCGCGGGTGTAGCCAATGCGTAAGGTAGCGCCATTGGCCTGCTGCGGCAGGTAAGCCTCCCACAGCGGGCCGCGGGGGCGCAGCCGGGTGCCGTCGGCCAACACCAGGGTGGTGTGCTCGGTGGGGCACATCAGGGTGTTGCCCAGGCACAGGCGCACCGTGGCGGTGGTGCCGCAGGGCGCTTCGGGGGCCACGTCGGCTTTTTCGGCGCAGCCGGCCAGGCCGCTGGCTGCGCTCAGGCCAGCCAGCAGGCCCAGCGAAAACAGGTACTTCACTCGCATAAAAAAGATAAAGGAGGTGAGGCGCGGGCAAGGCCGGCCGGCTCCTCCCGTTCGAAGCCCTGACCGGCGGGGCCGCGGCGAGGTTGCGCGGCCCGCCCGATTCTTTGGAAGGCGGCGGTTGCCAGCCCATCTGGCCGGCGCGCACCGGCGTGGGCCTACTTCTCGGCTTCCACCAAGCGGAGCATCCACCGTTCCAACTCCATGGCTCTCCCTACTTTTGCCCATGCCACCTTTCCACCTTCTGCTATGAGCACCCTGATTCAGTTCGTTGCCAACTACGACGACCTTTCGACCGACAAAGGCTTCCAGTTCAAGTTTCACTGCGACCGGTGCCACAACGGCTACATGTCGCGGTTTCAGCCCAACGCCATCGGCATTGCGGGGAGCCTGCTGCAGGCGGCCGGTAGCCTGTTTGGCGGACTTGGCGGGGCCGAAAACGCCGCGTACCACATTCAGCGCGCGGTGGGCGGCAAGGCCCACGACGCGGCCCTCGAAACGGCCGTGGCCGAGGGCAAGCAGCAGTTCAAGCAGTGCACCCGCTGCGGCCACTGGGTGTGCCCCGATGCCTGCTGGAACCACAGCGCCGGCCTCTGCGAAACCTGCGCCCCCGACGAGCAGGAGGAACTGCGCGCCCACCAGGCCCAGGCCGCCCAGGAGCAGATTCGCGAGAAAACCCGCGCCCAGGACTACACCCAGCACCTCGACTTTCTGAACCGCGACGCCCTGCTGCAATGCCCCAATTGCCAGGCCAAGCTCACGGCCGACCAAAAATTTTGCGGCAGCTGCGGCACGCCCACCCCCGCCGCCAACACCCAGGCCCGCCACTGCACCGGCTGCGGCGAAGCCCTGAAACCCGAGCAAAAGTTTTGCGCCGAGTGCGGCACCAAAAATTAGGTTATGGCCACTGTTAAGCCCATTCTCCGCATTTTTGATTACGACAAAGCCCTGGAGTTTTACCTCAATTGGCTGGGCTTTCGCATCGATTGGGAACACCGGCCGGCGGGCAGCCCGGCCTACCTGCAGGTGACGCGCGCCGACATCACCCTGCACCTTTCCGAGCACCACGGCGACGCCTCGCCCGGGGCGCGGGTGTTTATCGACGATTTTGAGCACCTGGCCTCCTTCCACAAGCAGCTGCTGGCCCAGCCCTACATGTACAACCGCCCCAGCCTGGAAACGCCGTTCTACGACCCTACGGCCCTGGAAATGACGGTGGTTGACCCGTTCAGCAACCGCCTCATTTTTGTGGAGCGCGGCTAAGCCCCGGCGCAAACACCGCCGCACTGCCCGCCGTTGCGTAAGCCCCTATTCTACCCTGCCGCCGACTCACCCTGCCGGAGCATTGCCGGCTTTGCCACGCCATGATGCCAGACCTGCCCCCGTCCGCGCTGCCGCCCGGCCTCCCCCCTGCGGAAGACCTGCTGCGCGTGCTGCTCGACATTTCGACGAGCGGCGTGCTGCTGCTGCGGCCGCTCTACGATGCCGCCGGTTCCGGCACCATCGTCGACCTGGCCGTGGTGCACATCAACGCCACCGCCCAGCGCCTGCTGCGGGTGCCCTCGGGCTCGGCCGAGTCGTTTCTGGGGCTGTACCCCACGGCCGAAGTCGCCGGCGTGTTTCAGTTCTACCGCGACGCCTTTCTCTCGGGGCAGGTGGCGCGCCGCCAAAACAACTACCAGCACGACGGCCTCGACGGCTACTACGTGCTGGTGGCCCAGCGCCTGGGCGACGTGCTGGTGGTGAGCTTCGAAGACACCAGCGCCCAGCTGCGCACTTCTGCCGAGCAGGAGCTGCGCGCCAGCCAGGCCCGCGAGCTGGAGGCCCGCGCCGCGGCCGAGCGCGAGCGCAACGTGCTGCAGGCGGTGCTCATGCAGGCGCCGGTGGCCTTTGCGCTGTTTCAGGGGCCGGAGCTGCGCATCACGGCGGCCAACCCAGAGGTGTGCACCATCTGGCAACGCTCGCCGGAGCAATTGCTTGGCCAGCCCCTGCTCGACGCCTTGCCCGAGCTGCGCGGCCAAGGCTTCGACGAGCTGCTGCGCCAGGTGATGACCACGCGGGAGCCGGTGACGGGCCGCGAGACCCCGGCCCAGCTCCTGCGCGACGGGCAGGTGCAAACCACGTATTATGATTTTGTGTACCAGCCGCTGCTGGGGCCGCGCGGCGAGGTGCTGGGCGTGGTCGACATTGCCGTGGAAATCACGGAGCAGGTGCGCGCCCGCCAGCGCGTGCAGGAGCTGAACGAGGAGCTGGCCGCCATCAACGAGGAGCTGCGGGCCAGCAACGACGAGTTTTTGACGTCCAACACCGAGCTGGCCCGGTCGCAGCAGGCCCTCTTCGACCTCAACCAGGAGCTGGAGGCCCGCGTGGCCGCGCGCACCCGCGAGGTGCAGCAGCAGCAAGCCCTGCTGCGCCAGATTCTGGAGCAGGTGCCGGCTTCCATTGCCACCATGGCCGGCCCGGACCACCGCTACACCTTCTTCAACCAGCCCTACCAGCAGCTTTCGGGAGACCGGACTCAGCTGGGGCTCACCGTGGCGCAGGCGTTTCCGGAGGTAGTGTCGCAGGGCTTCGTGGCCCTGCTCGACCAGGTGTATGCCACGGGGCAGCCGTTTGTGGGCAAGGAAATGGCCGCCGAGCTGTTCAATCCGGCTACCGGACGCACGAAGCAGATTTACGTCGATTTCGTGTACCAACCGCTGCACGACGAGCGGGGGCGCACCACCGGCATTCTGGCCTTTATCGTCGATTCGACCGATAAGATGCGCGCCCGCCAGGCCACCGAGGACACGGCCCAGCGCCTGCGCCTGCTCACCGATGCCCTGCCCGTGCTCATTGCCTACGTCGACCGCGAGCGGCGCTACCAGTTCGCCAACCACGCCTACCGCACCTGGTTCAACCGCGACCCGGCCCTGCTGCTGGGCCGGCCCGTGCGGGAAGTGGTGGGCGAGGAGGCATACGCCGCCACCGAAGCCTACATGACCCGCGCCCTGGCCGGCGAGCGCCTTTCTTTCGAGGTCCGAATGCCTTACCGCAAAGACTTCGTGCGGCACATCCGCACCGACTACATCCCCGACGTGCACCGCGGCGAAGTGCTGGGCTTTTACTCCCTGGTGACGGACGTGACCGAGCAAGTGCAGGCCCACCAGCAGGTGCAGGAGCTGAACGAGGAGTTGGCCGCCATCAACGAAGAAATGCTGGCCGCCAACGACGAGCTCCGCGACACCAACGACCGCCTCAGCCACGCCAACGTGGACCTCGACACCTTCGTGTACACGGCCTCGCACGACTTGCGCGCGCCCATTGCCAACATCGAAGGCCTGCTGCTGGCCCTGGAAGAGCAGCTGCCCCCCCCCGTGCGGCACGACGCCGACGTGACCCACCTGCTCAGCCTCATGCACGCGTCGGTGGCCCGTTTCCAGCGCACGCTGGTGCACCTCACCGACGTGAGCAAGCTGCAGCTGGCCCACGCCGAGCCCGCCGAAGCCGTGGACCTGGCCGCCCTGGCCGAGGCCGTGCGCCAGGACCTGGCCCCCGCCCTAGCCGCCACCGGCGGCCAGCTCCGCGTGGACGTGAGCGCCTGCCCCACCGTGCGCTTCTCGCCCAAAAACCTGCGCAGCATCCTCTACAACCTGCTCTCCAACGCCGTGAAGTACCACCGGCCCGGCCACCCGCCGGAAGTGACGCTGCACGCCACCTGCCCCAATGGCCAAGTGCTGCTGGAAGTGCAGGACAACGGCCTGGGCCTCAGCGACGAGGAGCAGGCCAAGCTGTTTGTGATGTTTCGGCGCCTGCACACCCACGTGCCGGGCACCGGCGTGGGCCTCTATATGGTGAAGCGCATGGCCGAAAACGCCGGCGGCACCGTGCGCGTGCACAGCCAGCCCGGCCAGGGCTCCACGTTCACGGTGGTGCTGCCCAATTCGACCTGAACCCGGCCGCGTGCCCTTGCGTAGGTGGGAGCTATGCCCACCCTTTCCAGCGTGCTGCTGGTCGATGACGACGCGACCAATAACTTCCTCAACGAACGCCTGCTCAAGCGCCACGACGTGGCCGAGCGCATTCTGGTAGCCGAAAACGGGCAGCAGGCGCTGGCCGTGCTGCAGCAGTCGGGGGCCGGGCCCCAGCCCCACTATCCCTCCCTCATTCTGCTCGACATCCAGATGCCGGTGATGAACGGCATCGAGTTTTTGGAAGCGTTTCAGCGGCTGCCGCCGGCCCAGCGCCACGCCACCACCGTGGTAGTGCTCACTACCTCCATGGACGCCCGCGACCTCACCCGCCTCGACGGCCTGCCCGCGGCCGGCCGCATCAACAAACCCCTGACCCAGGAAAAACTAGACACCGTGCTACGACTACACTTCCAGCGCCAGCGCGCCTGCTGATAGTTACTACCCAAGCCGTAAAAAAAGCCCCGTCAATAGCTGGCGGGGCTTTTTCACGGCTCATGATGCCCTATGCTGCTTATCAAACCACAAGCCGCTGCATAGTGGTTTCGGCAAATGCGCGCGGGCAGCGCGGCGCCTAGGGGTTCGTCATCTGCCCCATAAACAGGATGCTGCCGGTGGATTTTTCGCGGATGAGGAACAGGAAGGGCCGGTCCACAAACGTGGGCTGGGGCAAAGAAGTCACCACAATCCCTACCGAGGTAACGGCCGCCGCCTCGGTGCCTTCTTCGTTCACGTCGAGAAAGGTTTTGTGCTTCACCTCGCTGATGGCCAGGCCGCTGGAGCCGCCGGCCAGCATGCGGCCAAAGTTGGCTTGGCCCGAAAAGGCCACGCCCATACCCAGTTGCGTAAGCATGGCGTTGAGCTTCTGCTCGTAGGCCAGCTGGAACTTGGGCAGCCGCAGCTCCAGGCCGGTCGAGTCGGTGGCGGCCAGCCAGGCGTTCAGTTGGGAGTTGGTGAGGCGACTGGCTACGTTGGCCAGCGTGTTCTGTCCCTGCGGCACCACGAGCGTCATGCTGAAGCGCCGGTTGCCATAAGGCAGGTCTACCACCAGCTGCTGGGCGTCGCGGTAGCGGCGGTAGCGGCCGGTGGTCAGGCTCATGAAGCTCTTGGTGGCCGATGTGCCGTTTTCGTAGAAAAAAGGCCCGGGGCGCGTGTTCTGCGGGTCGAAGCGGTACGTCCAGGCGCCTTTGAAGTAGAGCGCGTTGATGAGGTACATCACGTCGTTGGGGTCGGTGCCGTCGAGGATGCGAGTGATTTTGCCCCGGGTCTGGGTGTTCACCCAGTTATTGATGAGGGCGGTGGTGGCCGGCGCCCCGAAGGCCACGGGCTGCACCGTGGCCCCGAAATACTGCTGGTTGGTTTGCACAAACGGCGCCTGCAGCTGGTACTGCTGCCCCACCCAAATGGAGTTGCCGGTGGTGAAAGTCACCTTGGGGTCGAGCCCGCCCAGCAGCGCAAACAGGCTTTGGAAGGCCTCGTTGATTTGGAGGTCGGTGAGCGGCTGGAAGCCCAGCGTTTGCTTCATGGCGGCCTTGGTGGTGCCGTCGGCCCCGTTGTAGGCCATGGTGAGGGCCGCCGAAATGCTCAAGGGCGAGATGCAGATGTTGTCGGCCGGCGCGGCGGCGCGCAACGCGCCAAAGGCTTGGAAGGCGAAATCGTTGGCGCTGGTCACGGTGTTGCGCTCGGCACCGGTGAGCGGCCGCACGGGCGTGGCCTCGGGTGCAGCCGGGTCGGGCGCGGCCACATCATGCTTCTGACAGGACGAAAACAGCAGCCCCCCGGCCAGCAGGCCCAGCAGGGCCGGTTTTGCAGAAAATGTTAACATAATGCAGTAGGGTAAAGTGGCAAACCTATTCGGGGCCGGGCGCGGCCTCCTTCCGGGTTTCTGACCGGCAACGCCGCCGCCCGGTTGCACGGCGGCCAGCGGACGGCGGCGGAGCCCGCGCTATTCTGCTCCTAGACGGCGCGCCAAGCGCCCGTAACAATCATTTTAACTCCTGAATATTTTTTTTCTGACGGGCTGTAACGTTTGCCACTTGCGGCGGTATCCACTTTTGAAAGCGCCCTCCTCCCCTCGTTTTGCACCGCTCGGCCCACTTCGCACGCTCCTCAGGCAACCTTTTTCTTTCGTTCGCATCTTCTGTACAGTGCGCCCTACCGATGGCCTGCCAGTCCGGCCACCCCGCTTCAGTTACCCTAAGAACGCCCGACCGCCACAGCAATCAAAATTATTTCAAAAATTTTGTCGCTGATAATCAACCAGTAAAGGAATTACATTCACAAATTTCGCACATCCATGATAACAGTACCTTGCTTTACAAAGTACCTACCATACATTTGTACTGTTCGTCGCCCAGTACTGTAACACGCGCCACTCTCCTTCGCCTGCCGCCCCGCCTTTTTTCTGCAAAAAATTCACCCTCACCTTTTTTCTGTAAGTACCATGAACCGTTTCCTCTCCCTCCGCCCCGCCCAGCAACTGACTGGCGCCACCACCTCCACCCGCGCTCAGCGCCTGGCCTCGGCCCCGATGTTGCGGGCCCTGCTCCTGGGCGGCCTGGCCGTATTGGGCACCGCCGGCACCGCCTTGGCCCAAGATGCCCCCGCCGTGAAAGCCAAGCAAGCCGACGCGCAGTGCCTGTCCTTCACCGTGGAAAATCCCAAGCTGGAAAAAGTGCGCATGGATGTGCTGTGCCTGACGCACAACACCTTCCTGGTGAGCGAAGTAAACCGCCAGGCCTCCTACGGCAGCAAGCTCAACTTTGCCGGCGTGCCGGCCGGTAAGTATGCCGTGCTGCTGCGCGTGGGCCGCGAGCGGTACCGCTACAACGTGCAGGTGCAAAAAGGCCCGCAAACCACCATCTCGGTGCCCGAGCTGACGCCTGCCCAAGCTCCGGCAGCCATTGCCTCGGTGACCCGCTAACCGCCCCAGCCAGCGCGGTGGGCCTGGCGACGAGGCCCACCGCTACATGACTCGGCCCCCGATGGACGCCCGTGCCCCGCACGGCGCCACCGGGGGCCGAGTCGTTTTGGTGCCCGCCTACGCGGCCGCGGCCAGGGGGCGCTTGCGGCTGTACCGGTCGCGGTACGCCACCGGCGACACGCCCGTGATGCGCTTAAACAGCGTGCGAAACGCCTTGGTGTCGGTGTAGCCCACCGAATACATCACCTCGCTCACGTTGTCCTGCGACGATTCGAGGCTCATTTTGGCAGCTTCAATCTTCACGCGCTGCACGTATTCGGCCACGGCGTTGCCGGTGGCTTTGCGAAAGCGCCGCTCAAAGTTGCGGCGGCTCAGGCAGCACAGGGCGGCCAGGTCGTCGATGGTAATTTTGCCGGCCAGGTTCTTTTCTATGAACTCCTGGGCCTTTTTGATGGGCTCGTCGTCGTGCCCCTTCTGGCCCTGGAAAATGACGAACGGCGACTGGCTCTGGCGCCCGATGTCAATCTGAAACACTTTGGCGCAGCACACGGCCACGTCGCGGCTCACGTGCTTTTCGATGAGGTAGAGCACCAGGTTGAGGTAGGAATAGGCCCCGCCGCTGCTGTACAGGCCCTGCTCGTCGGTGATGACCTGCTCGGGCACGAGGTGCACCCGCGGGTACATGGCCGCGAACTGCGGGGCGCCGAGCCAGTGCGTCGCGCACTTTTTGCCGTCCATCAGGCCCGTGGCGGCCAGAATGAACGCGCCCAGGCACAGGCTGGCCACTTCGGCCCCGGCGCGGTGCTGGCGCACTATCCAGGGCAGAAACTCTTGGTTGAGCGCCACGGCCTCGGCCAGGTCGCCGTGCGGGGCGGGAACGAGGATGAGGTCGGTGCGGAATTCTTCGTCGAGCAGGCGGTCGGCGCGCAGGGTGAACAGGCCGCGGTTGAAGGCCTTGTGCCGGGTGAGGCCCACCAGCTCCACCTCGAAAGCAGGCGGCTGGCCCATGCTGGCCAGCAGGTCGTTCACCTGGCACAGCACCTTGTGCGGCCCCTCAATGCTACCCACCACGGCCTCGCCGACGGGCACCAGTATGGATACGTGCTTCATGACCCAAATGTAGGCACAAGCCTGGCGCATTCGGCCCCCTATTTGGGCGCAATCCCCCCTGTTGCCAGCCCAATTTTGCTAATACCTTTGCTAAATCAGTTAGAAATACTAAAACAATTTTCTTCACCCCCAAAAATTCTCACTATGCAACCCCGCACCACCGCCCGCCTCTACTGGGGCCTCACCATTCTTTTCTGCCTGATGATGCTGGCCGACGGCGTCGCCGGCTTGCTGCACGAGCAAAACGGCGTGGTCGCCATGAAGCAGCTCGGCTACCCCGTCTACCTCATGGACATCACCGGCGCGGCCAAAATCCTGGGCGCGCTGGCCCTGCTCCAACACAAGTACCGCGCGCTAAAGGAATGGGCCTATGCCGGCTTTGCCATCGACTTTATGGGCGCGGGCGCCTCGGTGCTGTTTGCGGGCATGGGCGTGGCGGCCGCTGTTCCGGCTGCGGTGATGCTGGCCGTGCTGCTCGGTATGTATTTCCTGTGGAAGCAGTATCTGGCCGGCCGGGCGCGGCGGACCGCGGCCGCCGCACCAGCCGAGGCGGCCAGCCCTGCCTATGCCATTTAGCCTTTGCCGGACTTTTCAACCGCTCATCTTTTCCTTTCACCTCTTTCCCCTGCCACGCTCATGGCCTCGTTAAACCCCCATCTCGCATTTCCCAACGGCACGTGCCGCGAAGCCCTTACTTTCTATCACAGCTGCCTTGGCGGCGAGCTCAACCTGATGCGCGTCGGCGATACGGCCATGGCCGGGCACCTGCCCGCCGAAGCCCAGGACCAGATTATGCACGGCTCCCTCACCGCTGGCCCGCTCGTGCTCATGGCCTGCGACGCCCTGGATACGCGCCGCCCGTTTGCGCCCGGCAACACCATTGCCATGTGCCTGAACTGCGACAGCGAGGCGGAACTCAACGCCCTGTTCGCCAAGCTGGGCGAGGGCGGCACCGTCGTCGACCCGCTGGCGGATATGTTTTGGGGTGGTAAGTTCGGGACGCTCATCGACCGGTTCGGCACGGAGTGGATGTTCAATTTGTGGAACTGCCCCGGCGAGTAGCCGCCTTCACCAACATCTTATGTGCAAAGTAGTTGCTGCCGAATACCTCACCCTGGACGGGGTGATGGAAAACCCGGCCTGGACCGCCCCTTACTTCAACGACGAGCTGGGCGAGTTTCAGGGCGAACTCATGCAGGCCGCCGATGCCCTGCTGCTGGGCCGCGTGACCTATGAGGCCTTCGCCGGGGCCTGGCCCAACATGCCCGACGCCCCCGGCGCCGCCCTCATGAACCGCCTGCCCAAGCACGTGGCCTCGCGCACGCTTCAAACCGCCGAGTGGAACGCCGAAATCATTCAGGGCGACGTGGCCGCGGCCGTGGCCAAACTGAAAGAGGAGCCCGGCCAGAACCTGTTGATTTACGGGAGCGGGCAGCTGGTGGAATACCTGCGCCAGCACCAGTTGATTGATACCTACCGCCTCATGGTGTTCCCACTGGTGCGAGGCACCGGCAAGCGCCTGTTCACCGCCGAAATCGGCTCGGAGTTCACGCTAAAATCGTCGCACACCACCCGCACCGGCGTGCTCGTCCTCACCTACGAACGGGCCACGGCCTGACATCTCCCATCTCAATGAACCTGAAACTAGAGCTCATTCCCGTGCCCGTCGCCGACATCGACCGCGCCAAGCACTTCTACGCCGAGCATGTGGGCTTCCGGCTCGACCACGACGTGCGGCCGGGCGGCCCGGTGCGCGTGGTGCAGCTCACGCCACCCGGCTCGGGCTGCTCCATTGTCCTGAGCGAGGGCCTGGCGGGCATCGCCATGGCGCCCGGCTCGCTGCGGGGCCTGCACCTGGTGGTCGATAACATTGAAGAGGCCCGCGCCGCGCTGGCCGGCCGCGGCGTGGCCCTGGGTGCCATTCAGGACCTGGGCGGCATCAAATATTCCGGGTTTCAAGACCCCGACGGCAATACCTGGACGCTGCAGGAAATTAGCGGGCAACAGTAGCGAGGTCTTCATCGAAGCTGCCTGTCTCCGGGGCAGGCAGCTTCGCAAAGCAGGGACAGCACACCGTATGAAAGGCCGGGGCGAAGCAATACGATGCTTCGCCCCGGCCTTTCTGCTTTTGAAGACTAATTGTCTTAGCTACAGCCCCTTGTTTACGCTGCAAGTTCTTCTGCTTTACGCTCTAGCTCGGCCATTCGCTCATCGAACAGGGCCGGTGTGACCTCCAACAGGACCTTAAAAAAGACCTGCACGACTTGGCAGTGGCGAAGGCGATGACTATCCGAGCCTGCAACAAAACAAAAGCTTCCGCGCCGAAACAGCCAATTACAAAACCAGCCGGAAGAGGGCAAGGCCGCGCGCGCCATCACCGATTACTCCAGGCTGAGCACTCCGCTGCCCAAATGGGACAGCGCGTGCCTACCCTCAAGTCTGCCATTAATGAGAAAACCAGCTGAAAGCCTCAAAGCCCGCGCGACGGTGAGCATCGCCCTCCACAAGCCAATGACGCTGGCAAACGAGGGAAGAATTCAACGCATTAAAAACAAATAGTTGGCTACGGTGACTAGACCAAACGGGCCAAACCGGCGTTGGAATCGGCCGAATACTCCTACCTTTAAGCTGCCCTGTATACGCCCATGACCGAACTTTTACAAGCCGCTGTCTCTCCGCCTAATCTGGTCGCCACGGGGCTGCTGGTTTTTGTGTTGCTCTACTGGCTCACGGTGATAGTGGGTTTGCTCGACATGAAAACGGTGGACCTCGATTTGGACGACCACGGCCACTTCCACCACCCCGGCGATTTTCACCCCGAAGCGGCCAATAGCAGCTGGCTTAATGGCGCCCTGGCCTTTTTCAACCTGGGCCGCATCCCGCTGATGGTGTTCCTCAGCTTCGTGTTTTTGCCGCTTTGGGTGGGCAGCATACTGGTCAATTACTACACCGAAAACACTTCCTGGCTGTTAGGAGTGGGCTTCTTGCTGCCCTTGTTCGTCGGCGTTTGTTTGTGGCCAAGGTTCTCACCCTGCCTTTCGTGAAGCTATTCACGGCGCTGGAAAAGGACCACGACTCCGACGTGGTGGTCATTGGCAAGGTGTGTACCGTGCTGCTGCCGGCCACTTCCAGCCACTTGGGCCAGGCCTCGGTGCGCATCGACGGGGCCCCGCTCATGCTGAACGTGCGCAGCACCGGCACGCCGCTGACGAAGGGCGACACCGGCTTGGTTATCGACTTCGACGCAACGCGGCGCTGCTACGTGGTCGAACCTTACCAAGTGCAGTAACCTGGCTTTCCCCTACAACCATTTCAACGCACCCATCACCTACCTTATTCCACCACTCCTACTCCCATGCTAGCTTCCCTTTCCTGGGCCGTTCTGATTATCGTCGGCCTGTTTCTCCTTGGCTTTTTGGCGGTCATCGCCAAGATGTACAAGAAAGCCGTGCAGGGCGAGGCCCTGCTGCGCACCGGCATGGGCGATGCCAAGGTTTCCTTCTCGGGCATCATCGTGGTGCCCATTCTCCACAAACTGGAGGTGATGGATATTAAGCTGAAAACCATCGTCATTTCGCGGGCCGGCTCCGAAGGGCTGGTGTGCAAAGACAACCTGCGGGCCGACGTGAAAGTGAATTTCTTCATCCGCGTCAATAAAACGCACGACGACGTGGTGAACGTGGCCCAAAGCATCGGCGCGCACCGCGCCTCCGACCCGCTGGCGCTGGAAAGCTTGTTCGACGCCAAGTTTTCCGAAGCCCTGAAAACCGTGGGCAAGCACTTCGATTTCATCGAACTCTATAACTCCCGCGAACAGTTCAAGCAGGAGATTCTGCGCATCATCGGCACTGATTTGAACGGGTACGTGCTGGATGACTGCGCCATTGATTACCTGGAGCAAACCCCGCTGACCTCGCTGAACCAGGACAACATTCTCGACGCGGAAGGCATCAAGAAAATTATTGCCCTGACGTCGGAACAGAAAATTCAGGCCAATCAAATTCAGCGCGACCAGCAGAAAACCATCAAGAAGCAGGACGTGGAAGCGCAGGAAACCATTCTGCAGCTCGAAAAGCAACTGGCCGAAAACCAGGAAAAGCAGTACCGCGAAATTGCCAACATCAAGGCCCGCGAAGCCGCCGAAACCGAAAAGGTGCGCCAGGAGGAGCGCATGAAGGGCGAGAAAGCCCGCATCATGGCCGACGAGGAAATTAAGATTTCGGAGCAGAACCGCGACCGGCAAATTTTGGTGGCCGAGCGCAACAAGCAGCGCACCGACGCCGTGGAAACCGAGCGCGTGGAGCAGGCCCGTTCCTTGGAAATCAACGAGCGGGAGCGCATCGTGGCCCTGGCCCAGATTGAAAAGGAGAAAGCCCTGGAAGAAGAGCGCAAAAACATTCAGGGCATCATTCGGGAGCGCATTACGGTGGAGAAAGCCACGGTAATTGAAGAGGAGCGCATCAAGGACACCCGCGCCCAGGCCCAGGCCGACCGCGAAAAGCTGGTGGCCGTGACCAAAGCCCGGCAGGAAACCGAGCAGTCGACCATCGCCCTGGTGGGCACGGCCGAGATGGAAAAGCAAGCTGCCGAGTTCCGCGCCAAGCAAGCCCTCATAGATGCCGAAGCCGAAAAAGCCGCGGCCGAGCACCGCTCACAAGCCGTGCGCATCATGGCCGAAGCCGAGGCCAGCAAAGCCAGCGCCGTGGGCCTGGCCGAAGCCCAGGTGATGCAAGCCAAGGCCGCCGCCCGCCAGAAGGAAGGCGAGTCGGAAGCCAACGTAATGCAGCTCACGGCCACAGCCGAGGCGCAGTCCATCCAAGTGCGCGCCACGGCCCAGGCCGAAGCCGACGAAAAGCTGGGCGTGGTAGCCGCCAAAGTAAACCTGGAAAAAGGCTTGGCCGAAGCCAGCGTCATCGAAGCCAAAGCCGACGCCGACCAGAAGCGCGGCTTGGCCGAAGTGACCGTGAACGAGCAGCGCTTCGCGGTAGAAGCCAAGGGCATCGAAGCCAAGGCCGACGCCATGAAAAAGCTCGACGGCGTGGGCAAAGACCACGAAGAGTTCAAGCTGCGCCTCGATAAGGACAAGGCCGTGGAATTGGCCCAAATCAACATTCAGAAAGACATTGCCGGTGCCCAGGCTGGAGTCATTTCGGAAGCCCTCAAATCGGCCAAAATCGACATCGTGGGCGGCGAAACCATGTTCTTCGACCAAATTATCGGCTCCATTACCAAGGGCAAAATGGTGGACCGCGCCGTGCACAATTCCGAAGTACTGGGCACGGTGAAAGACGCCTTTTTTGGCCACGATGGCGGGGGAGACTTCAAAACCAACCTGCGCCGCTTCGTGGACCAGTTCGGCCTTAATAGCGAGGACATGAAGAACCTTAGTGTCTCGGCGCTGCTGCTGCAAATGATGAACAAGGCCGGCGACGATGCCACCCGCAACACCATCACGCAGCTGACGAGCACGGCCAAGGCTTTGGGCATTGGCGACAAGCCGGTGAAGACGCTGAATTTGGCGTAAGCTGAATCAGCACAACATCAGCCCGTCCTGCGCATCTGGCGTCCGCTTGTCGAAGCGTCTCCACGGCGAAGAGCAACCAGATTTACTATCGCGGTAGAGATGCGTTGGCTGCGCTCAGCGTGACACGTTTTTAGGCCATTCTTTCTGGCCCGTCCCCACAACTTCCCGCATTGCCCTGGCACCCCTGCTATGGAACCAACTACCGCGCCCTCGCCGGACGTCAAATTAGAAGGCGGCACCTACGAAATCCTACGCAACCGCCTCCAAAAAAGCGGGGCCGAATTGAAGACGCGCATCGACAAGCTGAACGCCGAGCGCAAGACCGTTTTCGGGGCCATCGACACCAAGCTGATTGGAACGGGCCGCATCAGCACGGAGCACAATTGCGTGCCGTGGGACATGGTGCCGGTGGGCCACCGTTTTCTCTTCGGTTTCAACGTCGTTATCGGGCTGAAAACGGAGGTGGAATTATCCGATGTTTTCGGGGCCTATTCCTACGCCAATCATGAGTTTACCCCGCTCCCGTTAGACTTAATTTCCAACGCCCAATTCGCGGAGGAATTTCGGAATTTATACCGCTACTACAAGAACACGCAATTTGTCAAATTCGCGGTGCTCGGCAGTCATTTGTTTATGGTGTTTCGGGTGGGCAAAAGCGCCAACGACATCAAGACGTTTAAGTGGCTACTGCAGGGCGATGCGCTCACGTACATCGACAACCGCAGCGACCACGAATACGTGTTTCCACCACAGCACGAATTTGCCTGGAAACGCACCACGCGCGACATGCAGCGCTCGGGCAAACACCCGCACATTAGCATCGAGGACAAGGTTTTTGTTGAAACCATCCACGGCGACCTCACCATCAAGGTGGAAAACAACACAACTACCGGGCGCGGCATCTACGCCGAACCGGTGCTTGACAAAGACCAGACGCTGGATGATTCGGAGATTTATTACGCGGTAGTTGGCAACATTATTCTGCTGAAAATCCGGCCGTATCAGGAGCAGGATTACCGGTATTTACTGTATAATTCCAAGCTGCAAACTGCCCAGCGACTGGATGCGCTGGCCGAGGCTTGCGTGTTATTGCCGGACAACCAGGGCCTGATTTTTCCGCACGGTTTCTACCTGCAAACCGGCGAGGGCAAGCTGTTTGAAAAAGGGTTGCGCGACATGCTGTTTGAGAAGCGAATTGTGTCGCCAAACGGGGAGGATTTTCTGTACGTTTTTTACAACAAGGACAACGGCGTCTACCTGCTGCTTTCCTACAACATCATCGCGCAGCGGGTCGACAACCCCATCAGCTGCCACGGCTACGCGCTGTTTGAAAACGGCGAGCTGTGCTACTTCCGCAAAGACGACGACCCCAAGAAGCACCACGCGGTGCAGATTTGGCAGACGCCCTATGTCGCGCCCGATTTTGAGCTGCCCGTCACTTCCGGCTCCTACCTCTACAAGCTGGGCAACAAGGAGATAGTGCGCGCCATGGCCGAAGCGCAGGAAGTGCTGACGCTGCTGGGCAAAGACGACAGCTACGCCGGCCTCTACCTGGATTTAATTCGCCTCACGGGCACGCTCACCGACACGTATCACTGGCTGCGCGAGCCGGCCGCCCAGGCGCTGGCCGAGCCGTTGCGCAACATTCAGCAGGCCGCCAACGCGGCCGTGGAAGAGTTCGACAAGGTGCTGAGCATCCGCAAAAGCACGGGGGCCGAAACCCAGCGCGTGCTGGCCAAAGCCGACGAGCTAACCGGCCGCATCAAGCGCACCACGGCCACGGATGTGAACGAATACGTGCAGCTGCTGGCGGAACTGCGCGGCGTGCGCGGTGAAGTGATTTCCCTCAAAGAACTGCGCTACGTGGAGCTGCCCACCGTGGAAAAAGCCGCCTCTGAGCTGGAGCAAACCAGCAAGGACGTAGCCGGCCAAACGGTGGAATTCCTGCTGAAAGATGACGCGCTGAAGCCCTACACCGTGCGCGTGCAGGCCATCGCCGAGGCCATCGAACAAGTGCAGAAAGTGGCCGAGGCCAACGAGCAGGAAAAGCAGGCCAGTGCGGTATCGGGCGAGCTGGAACTGCTGATTGAAGTGGTGAGCAACCTGCCGATGGAAGACCCCACGCAGACCACGCGCATCATCGACAACATCTCGACCATTTACGCCAGCTTCAACCAGATTCGGGCGGCGCTGAAGCGGCGCCGACAGGCGCTGGCCGGCACCGAAGCGCAGGCTGAATTTACGGCTCAAATCAAGCTGCTCGACCAGGCGTTGGTGAATTACCTCGACCTGTGCGACGCGCCCGCCAAGTGCGACGAATACAGCACCAAGCTCATGGTGCAGCTCGAAGAGCTGGAAGGCAAATTCCCGGACTTCGACCAGTTCATAAGCCAGCTGGCGGGTAAGCGCGAGGAAGTATCGGAGGCGTTTGAGTCGCGCAAGGTGAGCCTGGTGGAGGCCCGCAACCAGCGCGCCTCGGCCCTGCTGCAATCGGCGGAGCGCATCCTGAAAGCGGTGCAAAACCGGCTCGGGCGCTTTGAAACCGTGGCCGACATCAACGGGTATTTCGCCTCCGACATGATGGTGGAAAAGGTGCGCCAGACCGTGCAGGACCTCCTCACCCTCGGCGACCCCGTGAAGGCCGACGACATCCAGAGCCGCCTCAAAACGGTGAAGGAAGATGCCGTGCGCCAGCTCAAGGACCGCGCCGAGTTGTTCACTGATGGGGGCCAGGCCCTGAAATTCGGTCCCTACACCTTCACCGTGAACACCCAGCCGCTGGAGCTGACGGCCGTGCTGCGCGACGGCGACCTGCACTACCACCTCACCGGCACCAACTTCTTTCAGAAAATAACCGACCCCGCCGTGCTGGCCGCCCGCGCTGTGTGGGACCAAACCGTGGTGTCGGAAAACGCCGACGTGTACCGCGCCGAGTACCTGGCTTGGCTGCTGTTGCAAGCGGCCCAGCACCCTGCGCCCGCCCAGGATGGCCTGCCCGCGGTGCTCTCGTTGGCCGAGCTGTCGCACCTCACCGTGGCCGAGCTGACCGCCCACATGCAGCAGTTTATGGCCCCGCGCTACGCCGAAGGCTACCTCAAAGGCGTGCACGACCACGACGCGGCCCTGCTGCTCGAAGCCCTGGTGCGCCTCACCCGCACCGCCGATTTGCTGCGCTACTCCACCCAGACCCGGGCCGCGGCGGCGCTCTACTGGCACGGCTTCACGGGGCGCAAGAAAAAGGCCGCCTGGCAACACCAGCTGCAAGGCATCGGCGTGCTGCTGCAGGTGTTTCCCGACTCGCGGGAGTTCGAGAATCTGAAAGGCGAGTTGCAGCTGGCCATCGAGGAGTTTGCAACGGGCACGGGCTTGTTTTCGGCGGCGCACCTGGCGGAAGCAGGCGACTATTTATTCTTTGAGTTAACCCGCGGCGAAACCTTCGTCATTGCGGCCGAGGCGGCGGAATTGCATCAGCTGTTTCGGCAGTCGCTGAAGGAGCGGAATGCTACGGAGCAATACGAGGCTTCGGTGGCGCTGCTGGCCGACCAGCCGGCGGCGCAGTTTCAACTGGTGCGGCAATGGCTGCAGTCGTTTTTACACCAGTTGCCCGCAGGCCATTTGTCTGAATTTCGCGATGAGTGCGCGGTGTTGCTGCTCACTTCGTTCGACGCCGCCCGCATCGTTCGCACGCCCTTGCGCGAGACGCTGACGGGCCTGCAAGGCTCGCACGCCCGCATTCACGAGCGGAACTATCAGCTGTATTTTCCGGAATTTCGGCGGCGCCTGCACCACTACGCCACCACGGTGGTGCCACTGTTTGAGGCTTTCGCGACGCTGAAAAAAGAACTGGCGGCTCGCTTCGCCGAGGAATTGCGGCTGGCGGAGTTTCGGCCCCGGGTTCTGTCCTCTTTCGTGCGCAACAAGCTGATTGACGAGGTATACCTGCCGCTCATTGGGGCCAACCTAGCCAAGCAAATCGGTACGGCGGGGGCCGACAAGCGCACCGACCTCATGGGCCTGTTGCTGCTGGTGTCGCCGCCCGGCTACGGCAAAACCACGCTCATGGAGTACGTGGCCAACCGCCTGGGGCTGATTTTCATGAAAATCAACGGCCCCGCCATTGGCCACGCCGTGACCAGCGTGGACCCCGCCCAGGCGCCCAACTCTGGCGCCCGCGAGGAACTGCTGAAGCTGAACCTGGCCTTCGAGATGGGCGACAACGTGATGATTTATCTTGATGACATTCAGCACTGCAACCCTGAGTTTCTGCAGAAATTCATCTCCCTGTGCGACGCCCAGCGCAAGATTGAGGGCGTGTACCAAGGCCGCGCCCGCACCTACGACTTTCGCGGGCGCAAGGTGGCCGTGGTGATGGCCGGCAACCCCTACACCGAATCGGGCGAGCAGTTCCGCATTCCCGACATGCTGGCCAACCGCGCCGACATCTACAACCTCGGCGACATCATCGGCGACACGGCGGCCACCTTCCTACTCAGCTACCTCGAAAACGCCCTCGTGGCCAACCCCGTCCTCAGCCGCCTCGCCGCCAAAAGCCAGGCCGACGTGTACCCGCTCATCAAGCTGGCCGAAACCGGCGACAGCGCCGGCCTCGCCTTCGAAGCCAACCACTCGCCCGAGGAAATCAACGAATACGTGGCCGTGCTGCAAAAGCTGCTACGCATCCGCGACGTGGTGGCCCGCGTGAACGAAGAGTACATCCGCTCGGCCGCCCAGGCCAACGAGTACCGCACCGAGCCACCTTTTAAGCTGCAGGGCTCCTACCGCAACATGGCCAAGCTGGCCTCAACAGTGCGCCCCGTGATGAACGACGAGGAAGTGCGCGCCCTGCTGGCCACCCACTACGACAACGAGGCGCAGACCCTCACCAGCGGCACCGAAGCCAACCTGCTCAAGCTCCGCGAGCTGCTGGGCTGGCTGCAGGATTCGGAAGCGGAGCGTTGGCAGCAAATCAAAGCCACCTTTGTGCGCAACCTGCGCACCAGCAGCGGCGGGCAGCTGCAAAGCGTGCTCACGCAGCTGGAGAATATTGCCGGCGGGCTGGGCGGAATTCGGCAGGTACTGGAAAAAGGATAGCACAAGCGAGTCAACACATGAAACCAGTTGAGGTCATACTGGCAAAACGGGCACACCTAGCAAGGCTGGCTAACCAACAAGGAGCAGCCGGAGAGGCCCGCATGCTGGCCGCTGGTTCAGCGCAGTTTTGCTAGGCTACCAGTCGTTCGATGGCAAAGGCGCAATAGGTTGGTTCCCCTACCCTTCTTCGCCCTTTTTTAGAATGAAATGGCCAGGCTGGTGGTCAGGTTGCTGTAGCTTTGGTTACTCGGATTGTCGGGGCGGGCAAACAGGCCGTTTACGCCGTTCAGGTAGCGCCCTTCTGCCCGTAGCACCACGTTGGGAGCGGGCGCGTAGTCGAGATTGAGCGAGCCCCCGGCCACTCGAAAATCGGCATCGGTGGCTTCCGGCTTGATGCTTTGAATGAGCACGCCGCGCTCGGCGTAGTAGTACTCGCCACGCAGCGTGCCCGAAAGTTTTTCGGCCAGCCGGTACTTCACGAAAGCGGCCCCCGAATGCCAGGTATCGTAGCCGGGCCTAGCGCTTTGCTGCTTGCCCACGTCGAACACCAGCGCCAGGTTCAGCCGCTCGGCCGGGGCGTAGGTTACGTAGAAGTTGTGGAAATAGCGACGGGCCACGGTCGCGCCGTCGGGCTGCTCGTTGCCATAAAACGTGCTGCTGTTGACCAACACCTTCGCCGAGGGTTTCCACTGCAGCTGGGTGCCGAGAGCTTTGGCCTGGTTGGTTTCGCGGATGTTCTGCCAGCCGTTCAGCACTACGCCGGTCAGGATGAGCTTGGGGCTGAATTCGTAGCTGAAGCGCACACCGGACTCATAATAAGGCGAATTCTCGGCCATGATGGAGCGCGTCAGCGTCCAGTTATCCTTCGAGATGGCCGACTCGAACCCAATGTGCGAGCCGAAGATGCCCGCATCCAGCCATGCACTGGCAAAGGGCCGAAAGCCGGCGTAGGCTTCGTACACGTGCCGCAGCACCACGTCCTCGTTGGCGTAGTTGGCACTCACGTAGGTGCCGGCGTGTAGGCCCAGCGCACCGCGCACCTTGCCGTCGTCGTAGCGCACCCCAAGCAGCGCCTGGTTGATGGCAAACTCGTTTTGGCGGTTGTGCGAGTACAGAAAAAACTGCCGCTCATTGCCGTTGGCGTACTTGAGGTCGTAGCCGTAATAGGCATCTACAAAGCCGTAGGTGGTCAGCGGGCTGGGGGCGGGCTCTGCCAGAGTTGCGGTGGGCGCTACCGCCAGGCCGGGACCTGTGGCAGGCGGAGTCTGGGCCACGGCCACGGTAGTGGCAAAAGACGCCAGAACAGACAATAAAGCGTTTCTCATAGAATACGGCCGCTACAAGGCAGCCACGGGGCAAAAAATAAGCCGCGCTACCTTGTGCAGCGCGGCCTGTTTAATCGGTGAGCCGATAGATTCATTACAGCTGAGCCTGCGAACGGCGAGGCAGCGCTACCTGCATATGTTCGCCGGGCCCACGCGCAGCTTGGGGTTAGCCCCGGCGCAGCCCCATGCGCTCCACCGTTTCACCTTCGAAATCAAATTCGATGAGAATGGCCGGCTCGTCGCCCACCACCCAGCCGTCGTGGCCGGGCGCGATGGCTACGGCCTGCGGTGCCACAAACTCTTCCACGGCTCCGTCGGCGTACTGAATGCTAATCTGGCCGCTGGCCAGGAAGCCCACGTGCGCGTGCATGCACAGCGGCGTGCCCACAATGTCCTTTAGGCGTTGAGACCAGCGGAAGCCCGCCGGATACACAATGCGTTTCACGCGGGCGTTGCCGGTGGGCACCACGTCAACTTGCACGCCGCCGACTTCGCGGCGCGTGGCGCCCTTCATCGGGCCGAGCAGGGAGGAAGTATTCATGCCCTAACGTACTACATATTATTCACTTCTGCGCAGTGGCCACCACCCGGGTATTGGCGGGCAGCGGAACTTCGCGGGAGGTTTCGAAGGTGCCGGGTTCGGGGGCCGTTTCGTCCACTTTGCGCTGCACCACGCGCAGGCGGTGGCCATCCACGGTCAGCACGGCCAGGTCCTGGCTGATGCCGGTGGCGGCCGAGTAGCTACGGAAACCCAGCAGCATGCCGCTGGGGAAGTTGGCAGCCTTGGCCTTGGCGGCGTCCACCACGTCGGGCTTGCCCACAAATTTGCCCAGGTCGATGTCGAGGGACTGGCGGCCCTGCAGCACGAGGTGGGCGCTGGTGCGTGGGTGCGCGGGGTCGTCGGGGTCGGGGCTGGGCTTGAAGCGGAAGGAGGCCTTCATCGTTTCGGCTTCGGCCAGCTTGGGCGCGGCAGCGGGCGGGGCCGCTACGCCATCGGCGGGCGGGGCGGCGGCGCTAGCAGTGGCCGAGTCGGCCCGGGCGGCGGCGGCGGGCGGGGCCGCCGTTTCGGGCGCAGCGGCTACGGGAGCCGAGGTAACGGGGGCCGTCTGGTTGCAGCCGGCGGCCAGCAATAGGGCGCCCAACAACAAAGGAGTACGGTTCATGAATAACAAATTGCTCGGGCCAACCAGCTGGCTCGGGAAAGCAAGATTAAGCAAAATCAGGCGCATCCGCACACTTCCGGCGCGTGGCCCACAAGCCCAGCAGCGGCCCCGGCGCCAGCAGCCAAAACCAGAAGTCCGCCTCAACTTTATGGAGCACGACGGCAAAGCACTGCAAGCTTACAATCGTCAGGGCGAAGCCCAGGCAGGTTACCAGGGTAAGGGCCGTGCCCTTGATTGCTGCCGGAGCGTTCTGGGCCACCAGGGTCGAAAACTGCGGCGAATCGGCCGCGACGGCCATGCCCCAAATTCCCATCACCACGCCAAAAGCCGGCAGCGGCAACAGCAACTGCAGCGGACTCAGCAGGCAGCAGGCCCCCGAAATGGCCAAGGCCGCCCGAGCCGTGCGGCGGCTGCCCCAGCGCCGGGCCAGATAGCCGCCCGCCACGCAGCCCGGCGCCCCCAGCGCAATGACAGCGAAGGACCACCCCGGCCCCAACGCCCCTGCCTCGTGGTGACGCACCTGGTACGACCACAGCCACAGCGGCACAAACGCCCAGAACGTGTACAGTTCCCACATGTGACCGAAGTAGCCCAGCGCCGCTGCTCGAAACGGCCGGACGCGAAAGACCCGCCAAACGGCCGCGGGCTCCAGCCGGCTGCCGGCGCGGCGAAAAGGCCCATCAGGCACGCGCCACCACAGCAGCAGGCCGCCGGCCAAAGCCAAGCCGGAAGTGGCCAGCACCACGCCGCGCCAGGCCCCCTGCGCCGCCAGTAGCCGCAGCAGGTGCGGGAATGCCGTGCCCAGCACCAGCGCGCCCACCAGGTAGCCGAGGGCCTTACCCAAGCCGCCTTCAAAATAATCGGCGGCGATTTTCATGCCCACCGGGTAGATTCCGGCCAGGAAAAACCCTACCGCAAAGCGCAGCGCCAACACCGACGCCGTGGTCTGGCCGGGCAGCAGCAGGCCGGCATTGAACAGGCTGCCGGCGATGGCGCACAGCAAAAACAGCCGCGCGGGCGACATCCGGTCGGCCAGGGCCAGCAACGAGAACACCAGCGTGCCCACAATGAACCCAAACTGCACCGCCGACACCACCGTGCTCAGCGCCGTGCCGGCGAGGTGAGCGTCGCGCAGCAGGCCCGGCAGCACGGCATTGCCGGCAAACCAGAGCGAAGTGCAGGCAAACTGCGCGGCCACCACCAGCGGCAGCACCCGGCCAGCCGGCGGAGGCGTCGTTTTCAACTCAAGAAATGCGTGGGTGGGAACACGGCGCTAAACTTACGCACAGCGCCGCGCCCCCACTGGCCGCCAACAAAAAGCCCCGCCGTATTGGGCGGGGCCTTGTGCAACGGCAACTACACTACCAGCGGCGGCCATATCCGCGGCCACGGTAGTAATAGGGCCGTGGCGCTACGTACACCGGGCGCGGCGCCACGTACACGGGACGCGGGGCGTAGTAAACCGGGGCCGGCGGCACGGCATACACCACCGCCGGACGGGGCGGGTAGTAATAACGCGGCGGGGCATAATAGGCGCGCGGCGGGGGATAGTACCCGCCGCCGATGGTGACGGAAACCTGGGCACTGGCCGCGCGGCTGCTCAGTAGCAGCAAGAACAGGCCGAAAGCGAGAAACAGGGATTTGGGTCGCATAAGGCATTGCGCCGGGGCGCATGGTTGGAGTTGAAACTCAATTTACGCACCTTCGACCACAATACCTGCGCCGGGTTTAACGGCGCTTTAGGGCAGCGGTATGCGGAAAGTGACTTCGGTGGCCCCGCCGAAGATGCCGTAGCCGTTGCGCACGTTGGAAGCCAGCGGAGCGGGCTCGGCAAAGGGGTTGCCGTCGCTGTCGTAGTAGCGACGGCGCGAGAGGTAGAAGTTGTAAGTATCGGCCGTGATGCTGCTCACGTACACCTCGATGAAGCCCGGCTCCGGGCAGCGCGGGGTAAATGGAAAGCACGGGGTATAGAAGCGCACGTCCGAGGCCAGCACAATGCGCTGGCCGTTCACGTCGGTGTCGGCAAAGGGGTACACGCTGTACTCCTGCTGCGGGCTCGAGAGCTGAAACTGCCCGATGCTGCCGGCGGTGTTGCCCTGACTATCATAGTCTACATCGACTGCCGACCAATTGCCGGCGTTGCCCTGCTTATCGAGCAGCCGCGCAAAAGCCAAGTAGTAATTGGGGGTAGCGGGGTCGTCGCGCAGCACCACACTCAGGCGCCCCGTGTACTCTCCAGAGTTGGGGCCGGCCGTGGTGCGCGGCGTGTAGGCGCCGCTTTCCACCACCGGCGCCGCAGGCAGCGTGAGGGTGCTTTCGGCCGTTTCGAAGCCCGGCAGGGTGGCGCGCAGCGTGTAGGCCTGGCCCACCTGCGGCCGGAAGCCCAGCACCGGCTTGTAGTAGCCGGGCGGTCCCAGAAAAAAGCCCGACTGCGGGTCGGTGCCCGAGGGCCGGGGGCGGTAGCGCTCCACCACCTGGCCGGCAGCGTCGCGCAGGTCCACGGTGGCATCGGTGCGTCCCTCTAGCTGGCGGGTGTCGAAGGCGCTCTGGCTGTTGCTGATGTAGAGCTGCCGGCCCCGGTACAGCGCCGCAAAAGAAGAGTCCTGGGGGTTGGGGCTCAGGGTGAAGGCCAGGGCCACGCGCGGCGTGTGCGGTGGTTCGGGCAGGTCCACGGTGGTTTCGCAGCCGTCGAGGGCCGCCGCCAGGAGTAGCAGGACGGGGAAGGAAAGGTGTTTCATTGTGCTAAACTTTCAGAATGGCATGCCGAGCGCAGCGAAGCATCTCGCGTGGGGTAGTAATCACTCTTGCACGCGAGATGCCTCGCGGCGCTCGGCATGACGTTCTGTTAGCGAGGTTAAAACCGGAACGTCTTGCTAAACGACGGCAAAATGGGAAACAGCGACACCTGGCGGTAGCTCAGCTTATCGCTGCCTTGCCCGCGGCCCAGGTAGATGAAATAGGGGTTTTTGCGGTTGTAGGCATTGTACACGCTGAAGCTGTTCACCACCTCGCCCCAGCGCTTTTTCTTGGTGTGGCTCAGGTCGAGGTCGAGGCGGTGGTAGGCGGCCATGCGGTAGCTGTTGCGGGTGCCGTAATCCTCAAACGTGGGGCCCGTGTTGGGGCCCAGCGAATAACGGCCCTGCGAAAGCGTGACGGCCTGCCCCGTGCCGTACACGAACGTGCCCGACAGCGTGAGCGTGGGGCTGAACTCGTGGATGACCACCAGCTTGAAATCGTGCCGCCGGTCGTACTTGTAGGGGTAAGTCAGCCCTTGGTTCAGCTCCGCGAAACGGCGGTTGCTCCAGGCCAGGGTGTAGCCCACCCAGCCGGTGGTTTTGCCGGTTTTCTTCTGCAAAAACACCTCGCCGCCATACGCCCAGCCCTGGCCGCTGGTGATTTTGGCCTCGTAGTTATCGTCGGTGGTGCCCACAAAATCGGCGCCCTCGCGGAACTCAATCAGGTTCTGCATGGGCTTGTAGTAGGTCTCGAAGCTCAGCTCAAAGTCTTCGCCCTTGAAGCGCAGGTTGCGGGCCGCGCCCAGGCTGAACTGCTGCGCCTTCTGGGGCTGGGTTTTGGCCGTGGCGGGCACCCACAGGTCCGTCGGCAGGCCGATGCCGCTGTTGGTGAGCAGGTGCACGTACTGCGTGGTGCGGGCGTAGGCGCCTTTCAGGGCCCAGTCTTCGGTGAGCAGGAAGCGGGCGGCCAGACGCGGCTCCACGCTGGGGTAAAGCTTCTTCTCCACCACAAACGAGTTCAGGCGCAGGCCCACGTTCACCTTCAGCCGGTCGGTTAGCTTCACGTCGTCTTCGGCGTAGAGGCTGGCTTCGTCGGCACCGATGCGGCGGCCGGTGGCCTGGTTCTCGGCCGGGTCGGTGCTGCCCTCGCTCTGCAGGGCGCCGGGCCGGAACTGGTGCCGGATGTACTGCCCGCCAAACCGGATGTAGTGGTTGGGGTTGGGCACGTAGTCGAAATCGACCTTTGCGCTCACGTCCTGAATGTTGGACAGGTAGTTCAGGCTAAACTTGTCGGTGCGCGTTTGGCCGGTGCCGTTGGTGTACCGGTCTTCCTGCGTCGAGCCCACGTCGAACTGGTAGCGCGTGAAGGTGAGGTGGCTGTTCATGAACAGCCGGTCGTTCACCACGTGGTTCCAGCGCAGGGCGGCAATGCGGTTGCCCCAGCCCAGGGCGCTTTTCTGCTTGTAGTAGTCGCCGTTGTCGCGCTTGCTCTCGTCGTTGGCGTAAAACTCGTCGTAGCCCATGTAGCCGCTCAAGTAGAGGCGGTCGCGGGCGCCCAGCTTCCAGTTCAGCTTGCCGTTGAGGTCGTAGAAATAGTAGCCAGCCACCAGCCCGTCGCCCTGCGCCATGATGAGCGGCCGGGCCAAGATGTCGATGTAGGTGCGACGGGCCGAGAAAATGAAAGAGGCCGTGTCCTTCTTGATGGGCCCTTCCAGCGTGAAGCGCGAGGCAATGAGCCCGATGGCGCCCTCGCCGTGCAGCTTCTCCATGTTGCCCTCCTTCATCGTGATGTCGACCACCGACGACAGCCGCCCGCCGTAGCGCGCCGGAAACCCACCCTTTATCAGCTCCACGTTCTTAATGGCGTCGGCGTTGAACACCGAAAAGAAGCCGAACAGGTGCGAGGCGTTGTAGATGGGCGTGCCGTCAAGCAGCATCAGGTTCTGGTCGGGCGAGCCGCCGCGCACGTAGAGGCCGCTGCTGCCCTCGCCGCCCGCCTGCACGCCGGGCAGCAGCTGCAGCACCTTCAGCACGTCGGTTTCGCCAAACAGGGCGGGCAGCAGCTTAATCTGGGCCACCGGCACGTTGATGGTGCCCATGCGCGTGCTTTCGGCCACTTTTTCCTCCTTGCTGCCCACCACTTCCACGCCCGCCAGCTCCGCCGACGACGGCTTCAGCCGGAAATCGTGGGTGAAGCTGCGGTCGGCTTTTTGGGCCAGCCGCAGCCGCTCGTAGCCCAGCGCCGACACCAGCAGCCGCACCGAATCGGGAGAGGCCGCCAGCGTGAGCGAATAGAAGCCGAACGTGTTGGTGGTGGTGCCCTGGCCGGTGGCGGGGTGCACCACGGCCACGCCGGGCAGGCTCTCGCCGGTGGCGCCGTCGCGCACGTACCCACTGATGGTGAAGCGGTTGGCTTGCTGCGCGTGGGCGGTAGCGGCCCCCAGCAGCGCCGTGCTGGTCAGCACGGCCATGCGGAAAAGTGACTTCATGCAGAAGGAAAGGTGGAAGGAACCAGGGGCAATATCCTGGTGAGAGCCTCAACGGCAAGCCCCGGGATTTATTGGAGAGCGGGTTTGGGCGCGTGGGGTTGCCTCCGGCATTCGAAAAAACAACAAAAAAAGAACGTCATGCGGAGCGCTGCCGAAGCATCTCGCGTGGAGTCACTAATCCTGTCGATTGAATTACTACCCCACGCGAGATGCTTCGGCTGCGCTCCGCATGACGTGCTGAAACTTCGCTGGCGATGCAGCTGCTACCGCCTACTTCTTGCGGTATTCCGAGTTCAGGTAGGCCAGCACCGGCTCGGTGATGTCGAGGTCTTTCTGGCCGTAGGCGATGGTGCCGCTGGGGGCCGCAATCAGGATGAGCTTGTAGCCGTGCGACTTGCCGTAGGCCTGCACCTTCTTGTTCACGCTTTCGAGCACGGTTTGGGTCAGCTTGGCTTCTTCTTCCTGGGCCTGGGCCTGGATGCGCTGCTGGGCCTGGCCCGACTCCTGCTGCTGGGCCTGCAGCTTCTGCTCGGTGGCGGCGCGCTGCTCGGCGGTGAGGGTGGGCGCCTGTTTCTGGTAAGCCTCCACGGCCGAGCGGAAGTTGGCAATCAGCTTCTGATTCTGGTTTTCCCAGCCGCGGGCTTTGGCTTCAAACGCGCGACGGGCGTCCTTCATGCCCTGGTAGCCGTCCAGCATCTTGCCCGACTCCACGTACACGATTTTGCCGTCGTTGCTGGCAGCAGCGGCGGGCGCCGGGGCATCAGCAGTCGCGGTAGCTGCGGGTTCGGCGGCAGCGGCCGTGGTGTCGGCGGTGTTCAGTTCCGGCGAGGCCAATACGGCCGTCGACTTATCGGTGGCAACGGCCGGGGCCACCGGCTTTTGGTTGAAATGCAGGAAATACAAACCGGCCACGGCCAGGGCCAGCACGATGTTAATGGTGAGCTGAATCGGGTTTTTCATTGAAATGCACAGGTGAGGAAAAAACAAAAGTAAGGCGGAAGGCTGGGCTTAGCGGAGGAATCGGCTGTCGTCCACGCAGTGCCTCCCCTACTCCGGCACGGCAATGTGCAGCAGGGCGTCGCCCTGGTTCACCACCGGCATGTGATTCAGCCCGATGACGTAGCCGCTGAGCGGCGACTCCAGCCGCACCGACTGCTGGCCGTAGGGGTCGGCCACGGAGCCGTAAATCTGGCCTTTCTCCACGAACTGGCCATTCTCGACGTGCGACCGGAACAGGCCGGCAAAGCGGGCCCGCAGCCACGTGTGCCGCCGGCACACAATGCCGGGCCGGGCCGGGGCCGGGGCTTCGGGCCCGATGCCCAGGTGGTGCATCACGCGCAGCGTGCCGGCCAAGGCTTCCTCAATGCCGGGTTCGTCGAGCCGCAGGCTCTCGCCAGTTTCGTAAACGATAACGCGCTTGCCCAGCCCGTGCGCCGCCTCGCGCAGCGAGCCCGCCCGCAGGGCCGCGTGCAACGTAAACGGCGCCGCAAACGCGGCCGCCAGCGCGTCCACCTCGGGGTCGACGCCGAGCAGGCCGCGCACCTGCGGGTAGTTGGCCCGCGCCGCGCCGCCCGTATGAAAATCGATGCCGTAATCAATCAGGGGCATGATTTCGCGCATGAAGCGGTGCGCCACGCGCCCGGCCAAGGACCCGCGCGGAAACCCCGGGAACGAGCGGTTCACGTCCTTGCCGTCGGGCACGTCGCGGCTGAAATTCAGAAACCCGTAGATGTTGAGGATGGGGATGGCGATGATGCTGCCCCGCAGCGGCTGCAACAGCTCGCGCCGCACCAGCCGCCGAATGGTCTCGATGCCGTTCACCTCGTCGCCGTGCATGCCGGCCATGAGCAGCAGCGTGGGCCCGGGCTCCACGGCCCGAAACACGTGCACCGGCACGTCAATCACCGTGCCCGATGGCAGCCGCGAAATGACCAGGCGCGTGAGCACCTGCTCGCCGGGGTGAATGGTGAGGCCGTTGAGGTGAAAGGAGGTGGCGGGCGCGGGCATAAGCGTAAAGAACTGTCAGGCGGCTAGCTGAACAAAAACGAACGTCATGCTTCGCGGCGCGCTGCATGACGTTTTACTCCCAAGCCGCCTACTTCCCGCTGGGCACGTCCGACTGCGCATCTACGGCCTGGCTGGCGCCTTTTTTTGCTTTGGGCTTGGCTTTTTTCTTGCTGGCCAGCGCGGTGGTGTAGTCGATAATGCGGCCGGCAATGTCCTGCTTGGTGGCCTTTTCGATGCCTTCCAGGCCCGGCGAGGAGTTGACTTCGAGCACCAGCGGGCCGCGCTTGCTCTGCAGCATGTCGACGCCGGCAATGCCCAGGCCCAGGGCCTTGGTGGCCAGCAGCGCCGCCGCCTTTTCGGCGCGCGTGAGCTTGACGAGGGTGCCGCTGCCGCCGCGGTGCAGGTTGGAGCGAAACTCGCCCTCCTTGCCCTGCCGCTTCATGGCGCCCACCACTTCGCCGTCGACCACGAAAGCGCGCAGGTCGGCGCCCTTGCTTTCGGCAATGAATTCCTGCACAATGATGCGGGCCTTGAGGTTGTGAAACGCCTCAATCACCGACTGCGCGGCTTTGGCCGACTCGGCCAGCACCACGCCCAGGCCCTGGGTGCCTTCCAGGAGCTTGATGATGACCGGGGCGCCGCCCACCTGCTCTATCATCGTGGGCACGTCTTCGGAGAAGTTGGTGAAGGCCGTTTTGGGCATGCCCACGCCGGCGCGGCTCAGTATCTGCATCGAGCGCAGCTTATCGCGCGAGCGCACAATGGCCTGGCTGTCGATGGCGGTGCGCACCTTCATCATCTCAAACTGGCGCACCACGGCCGTGCCGTAGAACGTGACCGAGGCCCCGATGCGCGGAATGATGGCGTCGAAGCCGGCAAGCCGCTCGCCCTGGTAAATGATGCCGGGGGTGCCCTTTTCGAGCACAATGTTGCACTGCAGGTGGTCGATGACCACGGCTTCGTGGCCCTGGGCGGCCGCGGCCTCCACCAGCCGCTTGGTGGAATAAGAATTGGGCTCACGCGAGAGAATGGCCAGTTTCATCGTGGAGTGGAGAGAAGGCGGAAGGAATGGAAGGGAAATGGCACAACAAAAACGCGGCGCATTCGGCCCGCAAAACTACTCAGGGACGGGCGCGGCGCGCGGCCGCATGGGCCAGGGCTTTGTAGGAAAGGTTGCGCTTGGCCACGTCGACCACGAAGCGGCCCTGCCGCAACAGGCTGCGGCCCAGCAGCACCGGATACTTCATGTCGGAACGGTCGGAAAGCGAAAACTCGGCGTCAAATTCTTCGCCGTACAGCTGCACCGTGGCCCGAATGACGTAGCGCTCCTGCACCTCGCCGTTGGAAGAGCGGATGTCGCGCAAGGCAAAATCGGTGAAGGCGAGCGGACGGCCGTTGGCGTCGGCGTGGTCGGGGTCGAGCAGGCGCACCACCAGCACGGGGCGCTGCTGGGCGTCGGTTTCGATGTGGATGTCGGTGCAGTGAATGGCGCTGGTGTAGGCGCCGGTGTCCACCTTGGCCTCCACGCCGCCGAGGGCAAAGGCGGGAAAGTCGATGAGCTCGCGGCGGCCGAGCAAGCGCTTGGGAGGGCGAGGGCGGTTCATGGTGGTGAAGATAGGGCCGGCCGCCGCTTATCGGGGCCGGGCCGGCGCCCAAACCCATGGCATGGAAAGCAGTCCGGCCTCGGCCGGAGGACTTTCAAATCAATTGAAGCGCGCTCCGACCGGGGCCGAAACGTCCTCGCATCAATCTGAAAGCCCTCCGACCTCGGCCGGACCGGGTTCAATTCTCTTTTGCAGAAGAAAGGATTGGGGGCTGTATCCTAAGCCGTTGCTTAGCGGTATTTATCAAGGGGGTCGGCGACGCCCCGCTCACGTGCTAGGCGCTCGTACTCGCGCTGGGTGCGCTGCTCACGGCTCAGGCCGCCGTAGCCGTAGGCGGCCAAGCCGCTCAGCAGCACCCCAACTCCCCAGAAAGCAGTGCTCCAGATGGGCCAGGGAATTTCGCCGGTGTGATGGCGGTCCGTCAGGGCCCAAATGGCCCAGAGCAAGGCGTTCACCCACAGGTAGGTGAAGAGGTGCGATTGAAACTTGGCCCGGGACTTTGCTTTCTGCCACAGGTAAGGGTCGCGTTGCAGGGGTTCCATGAGCTTGAGGGGTTGGGGTTGGTTGGAATTGATGGTCAAAGATGGCCTTTCGGCCCGGGGCCGCGCCACTTCCCGTTGCCGAAGCGTCGAAGGCCGTAGCTGAGGCAGCATTTGCGGCTGCCGAAGCGTACGAGCTGAATCGCGCCTGGGCGCCCGGCATTACACCCAACTACCCAACATAAAAACGTCCTGCCGGACTTAGCCCGGCAGGACGTTCGATGCTTTTTGCGTTCCGCGTGTTCTGCACGCGATAAATCCGTCGGCTTACGCCAGCTCGCCCACGCCTTCCACCCGCTCGGCCACTTGCTGCATCAGCCACAGCGGGGTGCTGGTGGCGCCGCAAATGCCCACCGACTGCGCGCCGGCCAGCCACTCGTCGTTCACCTCCGTCTCGTTTTCAATGAAGTAGCTGCGCGGGTTCACGGCGTTCACCACCGAAAACAGGGCCTTGCCGTTGGAGCTTTTACGGCCGCTCACGAAGAGCACCACGTCGTATTCGGTGGCAAACTTGGCCAGGGCGGGCTCGCGGTTGCTCACCTGCCGGCAAATGCTGTCGTTGGCGTCGAAGCTGTCCAATTGGCCGCCGGCGGCCGCGATGCGGGCCTCCATCAGGGCCTTCATCTTGTAGAAGCCGGCCGTGCTTTTGGTGGTTTGGCTGAACAGCGTGACGGGGCGCGCGAAGTCAATCTGGTCCAGGTCGGCCTCGTTCATCACGATGATGGCGCGGTTGCCGGTCTGGCCCGTGAGGCCGGCCACTTCGGCGTGGCCCGGCTGGCCGTAAATCACAATCTGGCCGTTTTGGCGCTGGCTCAGGTCGAAGGCGTGCTTCACGCGGTTTTGCAGCTTGAGCACCACCGGGCAGCTGGCGTCAATCAGCTCTAGGTTGTTTTCGAGGGCCAGCTGGTAGGTTTCCGGCGGTTCGCCGTGGGCCCGGATGAGGACTTTGGTGTCGTGCAATTCGGCCAGCTGCTCGCGGTCGATGATGCGCAGGCCCAGCTGGTGCAGGCGCTCCACCTCCATGCGGTTGTGCACGATATCGCCCAGACAGTAGAGGTGGTGGCCCTGTGCCAATTCGTCTTCGGCCATTTGAATGGCGAATTCGACGCCAAAGCAGTAGCCGGAATTTTTATCAATCGTGACCTTCATGCTGGGAGTTTAACACCGCGCGGTGGCAAGGGGTTCGCCGGGGCAAAGGTACGGATTAGCCGGGCGGCAAGGCACACAGGTTGCCCTTGCCTTTAATCCGAATTTAATCCCAGCCCGCGGCGAACAACGCCGACGACACCCTATCCAGCACAAAATCGACCTGCTCGGTGATGGTGATGTGCGTGGTATCGAGCAGCACGGCGTCGGGGGCGCGGCGCAGGGGGCTTTCGGCGCGGGTCGAGTCGAGGTGGTCGCGCTTGCGCAGGTTCTCGATGATGTCGTCCAAGGGCACGATTTCGCCTTTCTCGGCTAGTTCTTCCTGGCGGCGCTTGGCGCGCAGCTCCACTTCGGCGGTCATGAAGATTTTCACCTCCGCATCCGGAAAAACGGTGGTGCCGATGTCGCGGCCGTCCATCACCACGCCGCGCTTGCGGCCCATTTGCTGCTGCTGGGCCACCATGGCGTGCCGCACCATTGGGATGACCGATACCTCGCTCACCGAGTTGGAGATGCGCATCTGGCGAATGTCGTCTTCGCGGTTGGCGCCGTTGAGGAACAGCTCGTTGCGGCCCGTGCGGCGGTTGCGGCGGAAGCTGATGTGGATGTTGCGCAGCGCCGCCTCAATGCCCGGCATGTCGTCGAAGGCAATGTGGTTTTCGAGCAGGTACAGCGTCACGGCGCGGTACATGGCCCCGGTGTCGACGTAGGCGTAGTGGAGCAGTTGGGCCACGGCCTTGGCGGTGGTGCTTTTGCCACAGGAAGAGTAGCCGTCAATGGCGATAACGAGTTGTTTCATAACGACGCGGGCGGCCATTGGCCCCGCAAGATTACGAAATCCAACCCTTACGCGCCGGCGCCGGGGCTTTCAGGCGGGCCGGCACCGAGGCAAAAAAAGCGGCCACCGACGCGCTTTCTCCCTCATTCAGTTGCGTATTGACCAGTTGGAAGGGATTGAAAAAAAATCTTCCGGCCATGCCCACGCCGGTGGTGCCGTCCTTGCCCGTGCCCCATTCGCCGCGGTACACCCGCACCAGGCATTGCCCCAGAAAGCAGCCCAGCGCCATCACCACGCCCTCGCGCTCGGCGGCGGGCAGCACGCCCCGCTGCGCCGTGATAAAATGGTCGAGGTGGGCCACGGCCTCGGCGTCGAAGGCCGGCAGGTTGAGCTGCTGGCGCACCTGCTCGGCGGCCAGTTCAATGGATTCGAGGGGCGTGGGGTTGGTTTCGGGCATGGCAATGACGTGAGGCGTGAGGCAAAAGCGGCCGGATTCAGCCCGCTGGTTCGCAAAGTAACACGCCCGCTGCCCTGGGGTTTGCGGCAGCCGGGCATTGGGCACGGCGTTTCGCAGCGGCGCTTAGTTGCGCCTGGCCCGTTTGTCGGCGATGTATTCGTTGAGCACCGCCGGCAGCTTGTCGGTGGTCAGGGAGCCCCATTTAACTTCCTTGCTCAGCCGCGCGTCGTCGGCAATCAACGGCTCGACAATGGCCCGCAGGTTGCTGCCCGACTTAGTCAGGCTCAGCCACTGCGGGCTGTCGTCGCGCTTGAGTATCCAGGCCTTGCTCATCTCATATTCGGTGGCCTCAGACTTGTAGCTTCGCATGCCCACGCCGTAGGGCGTCACCACGGGGCTGTGGTGCTCGGCATCTTCGCGCTTCATGGTGCCCCGGAACTGGTAAAGCGCCAGGCCCGCGCCCACCGCCCCTACCCGCACAAACGCAATGCGGTATTCCTGCTCGTCGGCCCCTATGGCCACTTTAAAATCCTTCAGCACCACAAACGAGTCCTGCTCCATCACGAAGCTGCTCACTTCGAGCGGCGTGTAGGCGGTTTTGGCGCTGGGGCTCACGGCCACAATCTTGTTGTAGTCGAGGTAGGCAATGGGGCCGTCCACCGTGCGGCCGTCGCGCAGGTGAATGCGGCCGGGCAAGGCCTTGGGCAGCTTGGCGGGCACGTCGGCGGCCGGCTTGCCAAACTGGTAGGTGTTCTTTTTCTGACCCCAGGCATTGCTCTGGGCCTGCACGGCCGGCGAGGCAAAGACGCCGGCCAGCAGCAGGGCAAAAAAGGTCTTGGTCATGGCTTGCGGCGGGGCCGATTAGGCCGTTGGGCACTTGCTTGGGAGAAATGGTCAGGACTTGGCTTTGGCGGTTTTGCGGGCCACGTACTGGCTGAGCAGGGCGGGCACGTCTTCGCGACGCAGGCTGCCCCAGCGCACCGAGGCCGCCAGCACTTGGTCGTCGGCCACCAGCGGTTCGATTACCTCGCGCAGGTTGCGGGCGCCGGAGGGCAGTGTGAGCCAGCGGGGGTTGCCGTCGCGGCGCAGCAGCCAGGCCGTGGTCATCACAAAGGTTTCCTGGCGGCCGCCGTACACCGGAATGGCCGTGTTGCCGGCGGCCATGTGCAGGGCCAGGCCGGCCCCCACCAGGGCCAGATTGCCGCCGTTCACTTGCTGGCGCGCCATCGTGCCCCGAAACTCGTAGAGCTCCAGCCCGGCGCTGGCCGCGCACACCCGCATGAAGCTGCTGCTGTAGTGCTCGGCGTCGCGCACGAGGGTGACGTAAAAATCGCGCAACACCGTGAACGAGTCGGTGCCCATCACGAAGCTGCTCACCTCGTCGGGCGAGTAGGTTTTTTCGGCGCCGTCGGGCCCGAGGGCTTTGAGGACGTCGCCGTCTTCCAGCCGCAACTGGGCGGGCAGCAGGCGGCCGTCGGCCAGGTGCAGGCGGCCGGGCTGCAGCGGCGGCAGTTTCTTCTTGCCCTGGGCCCAGGCCGGCGTCGCCAACGCGAAGCCGCTGAGCAGGAATACCATTACCCCCACACGGTGCCCGCGCAGAAAACGAGTAGAAAAAGCCATAATTGCCGGCAAACGTGAAAGGATGAGCAGGCAATAATAGTGGTTCTGACCGAATTATGGCCGGCCTTCCCATTGGCCCTTACGAGCCCGGGCGCGGCGTCATTTCCCGGTTTTAGCCGCCGTGTATTGCGCCAGCAGCTCCACCATTTTCTCAGGAGTGAAGGCCGAGGGAAACAGCCGGCGAATTTTCTTGCTGAGCTCGGGCTGGTCGGCCGTGAGGGCTTGCAGCAGGTCGTGGGCCTCTTTGGTTTGAGGTTGCAGCGTTTGCAGCTCCGGATGGGCAGGGGTGCGGAGCAGGAGCACCGTCATCACCTTCTCTTCATAGGTGCCCGTCTTTTTTTGGAGCAGGGCGCCGACGGCAACACCGGCTACGCCGTAGCTCATGCCGGTGCCAACGCTACTGAGCATCATTGCCTGCGAACTCGGCGCGGCCTTGTACACGTCCATGGTGCCCTGCAGACCATACAGCTCCAGCCCGCCCGCGGCTTGGTGCACCCGCACCATGGCACAAGGGTATTGCGTCAGCACGCCGTTCACCACCACGTCGAACTTGCGCAGCACGGCGAACGAATCGGCCCCAATCACAAAATTTTGCACCTGCACGGCCCCAAAGCGTTGCGGCTCTGCTGCACCATCCGCCTTCACCAGCAGCTCGTTGTCGCTGACCAGGCACAGGCTCCCGGCGTGCGAAACCCCATCGGCCAGCCGGTAGTGGCCCGGCCTGAACACCCGGGGTTCGGGCTTGGCACCGGCCGCCAGGGCGTGCAAGAGGCCCAGCGCCCCGCAAAAGACACCGCACAGAAAGAACCGCCCAAGGCGCCAGGAAAGTACGTGTCCGCTCATGGGCGCAAAATAGCGCCTAGTGCCCGCACGGGCACGGCACGCTCTTGCCGCGGCTGTGGTGCTTGTACCAGCTGGTTTTTTTCTGCTGCGAGGTGCGGCGGGCGCAGCCGCTCAACAGGCTGCCGCCCAGCACGAGCACCGTCATCACCAGCACCAGCCACGACCAGGATTTTTTCATAGCCAACTTATTTTATCTCAAAGTTAAGGTTCTTTGCGGCCCCGCCCACCGGCCGTCGCTTTTATCTCCCGCTCGCGCATGACTCCGTCTTTTTCGCTCACCGCCAACGTCGTCGACGTTTTCGCTCGTTCCATTCAGCCCGCCATTGTTTCGGTCGAAGACGGCCGCATCGTGGCCATTTCCCCCACCGACGAGGCCACGCCCGACCCGGCCCTGCCCTACGTGCTGCCCGGCTTCGTCGACGCCCACGTGCACGTGGAAAGCTCCCTGCTGGTGCCCACCGAGTTTGCGCGCCTGGCCGTGACGCACGGCACGGTGGCCACCGTCTCGGACCCGCACGAAATCGGCAACGTGCTGGGCGTGGCCGGCGTGGAGTTCATGCTCGAAAACGCCAGCCATTCGCCGTTCAAGTTCTGCTTCGGGGCGCCGAGCTGCGTGCCGGCCACGCCGTTTGAAACGGCCGGGGCCGAAATCACGGCCCAGGACATTGCCCGGCTGTTTGAAAACCCCAAGATTGGCTACCTGGCCGAGATGATGAACTGGCCCGGCGTGCTGCACCGCGACGCCGACGTGATGCAGAAAATTGCCATTGCCCAGGCCGCCGGCCGCCCCGTGGACGGCCACGCCCCCGGCCTGCGCGCCGACGACGCGGCCCACTACGCCAGCGCCGGCATCAGCACCGACCACGAGTGCTTCACGGCCGAAGAAGCCCGCGACAAGCTGGCCGTGGGCATGAAAGTGCTCATCCGCGAGGGCTCGGCGGCGCGCAACTTCGACGCCCTCATCGAGCTCATGCCGGAGCATTACGCCAACCTCATGTTTTGCTCCGACGACAAGCACCCCGACACGCTCGTGCTGGGCCACATCAACCAGCTGGTGCAGCGGGCCGTGGCCCTGGGGCACGACGTGTTTCAGGTGCTGCGCGTGGCCTGCATCAACCCCGTGAAGCACTACAACCTGCCCGTGGGCCTGCTGGGCGAAGGCGACCCGGCGGACTTCATTGTGGTGAAAGACCTGCGCGATTTCGAGGTGCTGCAAACCTACCTTAACGGCGAACTGGTGGCCGAAAAAGGCCAGTCGCGGCTGCCGGCCGCGCCCATTGCGGTGGTCAACAACTTCCACGCCGGGCCCGTGGCCGCGGCCGATTTCCAGCTGCCGGCCCCGGCAGCGGCCCAGCCCACCGCACGCGTCATCCAGTGCTTCGACGGCCAGCTCATCACGGCGCGCGTCGACCTGCCCGCGGCAATAGCAGACGGCCTGGTGGTGCCCAACGTGGCCGAAGACGTGCTCAAGCTGGCCGTCATCAACCGCTACCAGCCCGGCGTGGCGCCGGCCGTGGCGTTCATTCGCGGCTTTGGGCTGCAGCACGGCGCGCTGGCCAGCAGCGTGGGCCACGACTCGCACAACATTACCGCCGTGGGCTGCGACGACGCCAGTCTGGCCCGCGCCGTAAACCTGGTCATCGGGGCCAAAGGCGGCTTGGCCGCCGTGGGCGCCGACGGCCGCGAAATCCTGGTGCCGCTGCCCGTGGCCGGCCTCATGTCGGACCAGGACGGCACGGCAGTGGCCGCGGCCTATGCCGCCGTCGACGCCCTGGCCAAGGAGCTGGGCTCGCCGCTGGGCGCACCGTTCATGACGCTCTCGTTCATGGCGCTGCTGGTCATTCCCAGCCTGAAGCTGAGCGACAAAGGCCTGTTCGACGGCCAGCAGTTCACGTTCGTGGACGCGGTGGAGTAGAGACGCATATTTGCGTCTCGTCGTTGAACGATGTACGTCCCCGGTTCTGGTTGTTCAACGACGAGACGCAAATATGCGTCTCTACTCCACATGCCCTTATTCATGAATTCATCGCGCCTTATTTACGGCCTCGCCAGCGGCTGGCTGCTGGTGGCACTGGCCCAGCCGGCCGCCGCCCAGAAATACCGCACCGCCGCCGGCCTGCGCAGCGGTGGGGGCAGCTACGGCCTCACCGTGCAGCAGCTGGTGCTGCCCAAAACCACGCTCGAAGGGCTGGGCATGCTCTCCGAGCGCGAGCGCAGCGCCACGGTGCTGGCCGAACGGCACTTCGGCATCCTCGGGCCCAGCCTCAACTATTACCTGGGCGGCGGCGGGCACTTTGGCACCCACAAAGACGACGGCAACTTCTGGGGCTTCGACGGCCTGATTGGGGCCGAGTACAAGCTGCCGTTTGGACGCATCGTGCTTTCCTTCGATTTCAAGCCCACCGTCGAGTTCAACTCCGCCGACTGGAACCGCTTTCCCACGGCCTTTTCCGTGCGCTACATCATCCTCAAGCAAAAGAAAACGGGCATTTTTCAGGACCTCATCGACAAGGTGAAGGGTAACTAAAAAGCCCCGACTCGGGCGGAATCGGGGCTTTTTCATGAGGCGTAGTAGAATACTTACTGAAAGCGCTTTTCCAGCAGCTTCAGCATCTTTTCTTCAGTGAGGGGCTTGGTGAGGTACTCCACGTTGGGGTACTTGGCCACGCGGGCAGTGTCGGCGCCGTGCATGGAGGTGGTGAGCACGGCCATCACCGTTTTGTCCTGCACGGGCTGGGGCAGGGCATTGTACAGCTCCAGAAACTCGAAGCCCGACACGCCGGGCATTTTCAGGTCCACAAACACCAGGTCGGGGGCAGGCGTTGAGCTGCCGCCCTGGGCGCTGCCCCACAGCTGCTCGAAGGCCTCATCGGCCCGCGAGAAAGTGCTCACGTGGTCGGCTACGGCTAGGCGGCCCAACAAGCGGTTGTTGAGAAAGCTGGTCGTTTCGTTGTCGTCAACGAGTACAATGTGGTTCAAATTAGCAGACATGGATAATAGAGTTATTTCTGGCTTCCACGAAGATACCGCACAGGAACGGCCCCGGCAATGGCCCAGCTTTGTTAGAGCCAGCCCTGGGCGCGCATCCAGTCGTCGTTGTAAATCTTGCCCAGGTACCGGGTGCCGTGGTCGGGCAGCAAAATGACCATCGTGTCTTCTTCTTTGAGGTGTTCACGGGCGTACTCCAGGGCGCCGTGCACCGCCGAGCCGCAGCTCCAGCCCACAAACAGGCCTTCTTCCTTGGCCAGCCGGCGGGTCATGAGGGCAGCGTCCTGGTCGGTTACTTTCAGAAACAGGTCAATCACGTCAAAGTTGACATTCTTGGGCAAAATATCTTCGCCGATGCCCTCGGTTTTGTAGGGGTAAATCTCGTTTTCGTCGAAGATGCCCGTCTCCTTGTACTTCTTAAACACCGAGCCGTAGGTGTCGAGGCCCAGCGTGAAGACGTTGGGGTTCTGCTCTTTCAGGTACTTGCTCACGCCGCAGATGGTGCCGCCCGTGCCCACGCCGGCGGCCCAGTGCGTGATTTTGCCCTCGGTGCCGTTCCAGATTTCGGGGCCCGTGTGGTCGTAGTGGGCGGCGGTGTTCGAGAGGTTGTCGTACTGGTTGGGGTAGAACGAGTTGGGCGTTTCCTGGTTGAGGCGACGAGCCACGGAGTAGTAGCTACGGGGGTCGTCGGGGGCCACGTCGACGGGGCACACCACCACTTCGGCGCCCACGGCGCGCAGAATGTCCTGCTTTTCCTTGCTCTGCTTGTCGCTCATCACGAAGATGGTTTTGTAGCCTTTCGCGATGGCAGCCAGGGCCAGGCCCATGCCGGTGTTGCCGCTGGTGCCCTCGATGATGGTGCCGCCCGGCGTGATGATGCCGGCCTTCTCGGCGTCCTCAATCATGCGGATGGCCATGCGGTCCTTCACCGAGTTGCCGGGGTTGAAGTACTCCACTTTGGCCAGCACCGTGCCCTTGATGCCGTCGGTGACTTTGTTGAGCTTAACGAGCGGAGTATGGCCAACGGCCTCGATGACGTGGTTGAAATACATTGAAACTAGGTGGGTGGGGATGGGTTAAAATGAGGGTGCAAAGGTAAGGATTGTGACGGCGGGGCGGGGCTCTTTCCGTCGTCATGCGGCAACGCCGGTTGCACTGAGCGCGGCGAAAGCCCTACTCACGGAAGAACGGCGGGCAGCATTTCGGGCGGTGCAGGCGTGAAAAGGTCCTTCGCTGCGCTCAGGATGACAGGCGGTTGGTTATTGACATCAAGCGCCTTGCCCTAGCCCCAAAAAGCCCTACTTTTGCACCACCGTTGCCCGTCCGGGCCACCCTCCCACCACCATCAAATTTCCCAAAAACACCTCCGAATGAGCGTTCTGGTCAATAAAAATTCCAAGGTTATCGTGCAGGGCTTCACCGGCTCCGAGGGTTCGTTCCACGCCCAGCAGATGATGGACTACGGCACCAACGTGGTGGGCGGCGTGACGCCCGGCAAAGGCGGCTCCGAGCACCTCGGCCGTCCCGTGTTCAACACCGTGGCCGAGGCCGTGGAGAAGGCCGGCGCCGACACCAGCATCATCTTCGTGCCCCCGGCTTTCGCCGCCGACGCCATCATGGAAGCCGCCGACGCCGGCATCAAGGTGATTATCACCATCACCGAAGGCATTCCGACCAAGGACATGATTGCCGTGAAGCAGTACCTCTCCGAGCGCCCCGAGGTGACGATGGTGGGCCCCAACTGCCCTGGCGTGATGACCGCCGGCGAGTGCAAAGTGGGCATCATGCCCGGCTTCATCTTCTCGAAAGGCAAAATCGGCATCGTGTCCAAGTCGGGCACGCTGACCTACGAAGCCGTGGACCAGCTCACCAAAGCCGGCCTGGGCCAGACCACGGCCATCGGCATCGGCGGCGACCCCATCATCGGCACCACCACCAAGCAAGCCGTGGAAATGCTGATGAACGACCCCGAAACCGAAGGCATCGTGATGATTGGCGAAATCGGCGGCGGCATGGAAGCCGAAGCCGCCCGCTGGATTAAGGAAACCGGCAACAAGAAGCCCGTGGTGGGCTTCATCGCCGGCCAAACGGCCCCTCCCGGCCGCCGCATGGGCCACGCCGGCGCCATCGTGGGCGGTGCCGACGACACGGCCGCTGCCAAAATGGCCATCATGCGCGAGTGCGGCATCCACGTGGTGGATTCGCCGGCCGAGATTGGCGATACCATGCTGCGCGTGCTGGGCGGCAAGTAGGCTTCGGCCTGCCTTTAGCAATTTGGTTCTTGAAAAAGCTCCGACCCTTGCGGCCGGAGCTTTTTTATTTACCTTCACCCAACATTCATTTCTATACCCGAAAGCTTATGAGTCAATTGTTTACACATTTATTTTTGGTACTAACGCTACTCGTCGCCAGCCCGGGGGCCCGGGGGCAAACGCTAACGGCGACACCAACCAGCCTGGGTGGCTTCACCACGGCGGTAGGCACGCCCGCGGCCCAGCAGGCGGTGACGGTGAACGGCAGCGGCCTGACCGGCAACGTGACTGCCACCGCGCCCGCGGGGTTTGAGGTGTCGTGGACGTCCGGCTTTAGCTTCGGCTCGTCCATCGTGCTGACCCAAGCCGGTGGCCGATTTGTCAACATTCCGCTGTACGTGCGTATGACCGGCGCCGTGCTGGGCCCGGTGAGTGGAACCGTAAGCATCACCAGCCCGGGGGCGCCCACCCAAAATATTGCCGTATCCGGCACGGTGACCGCCGCTCCCACGCCCAATCCGGCCAGTATCCTGAATAGCATTGCGCCTACTTCCGGGCTTGGCGGTACCCTGGTAGTCGTTAATTTTTACGGCAGTGGGTTTGTACCGGGCGCCACGGTTAGCATGCAAGCCGGCTCCGTCAGCATCACCGCCACCTATGTTTCTTCTACGCAGCTAACCGCAGTGGTTGCGCTTCCGAGCGTGTCGGCCCCGGTGACTACTTATTTCAACGCGGGCAACCCGCCGCCCGGTGGCGGGGGCAGCTCCATGGGAGGAATGAAGTTTTTCACCATCAATCCCGGCCCGCCCACCATCACGGGCTTCACGCCCACGAGCGGACCGGTTGGCACCAGCGTCACCATCAACGGCACCAACCTTGCGCCTGGCAGCTTCGGCTCCAGCATTTTTTTCAATGGCGCGCAAGCTGCGCCTTTCCCTAGGGTGCCGAATCCGACGGAGATTTACGCGGTAGTGCCTGCTGGCGCCACCACTGGCCTCATTAGCGTGACGAATCCGAACGGAGCCGCCGTAAGCGCCGTGCCGTTCACCGTAACGGCAGCGCCGCCCGCTTTTTTTGAGGACTTTGAAACCGGTACCAAAACCGCTTATGCACCCGCCTCGGTGCAGTTGCAAAGCGGCGGCTGGACCCTGGGCGAAGCCCTGATTGGCACAACCAGCGGGGCCGATAAATTCAACGGTCTCAAATCGGCGCGGCTGCGCGGGGGCGGGTTTGTGGAGATGGACGTGGACAAGCCCAACGGCGCGGGCGTGGTCACGGTGAGCGCGGCGGGCTACGCCACCGAGACCGGGGCCTCTTTTGTACCCGAAATCTCGACCGACGGCGGCGTCACTTTCACTAGTCTGCTGGGCACGGCGCCTCCGCCTACTCTTACCAATACCCTCACGCCCTATTCTTTCACAGCCAACCGAGCGGGCAACGTGCGCCTGCGCTTTAGCAGCACCAACACCGCTGGTGCCACCAACCCTCGCATCAACATTGATGACATCGGCATGACCGATTACCGCGTGGGCACCGCTGCACGGGCGGGCCAGCAACTGCCGGAGCTGCGCGCATTTCCCAATCCGGCGCAGGACCGAGTGGCGGTGCTGGGCACCGGTAGCGGCCCGGTTCGGTGCAGCTTATATGACTTGACCGGAAGGCGGCTGTTGCTTCCGGTCCTTTTACCGACCGACGGAATGCTAGTACTGCCTGCAGGTTTGCCGGTTGGCCTCTACCTGCTGCAAGTGGAAACGCTGGCCGGCCGACGCACCCTGAGGGTGGCCACTCAGTAAGCACGCGCAGGGCGCCGGCTGGCTGTGGTAGCAGGGAGCCGTCGCGGCGCGCAGGCTATTCCTCTAGCGTGGTGTTCTTGTCGAGGTTGATGACGATGCCGACCTGAAACACCGAATTGGCCGCCTTCAGGTACTTGTTGTTGCGGAAGCCGAAAATCTGGCCGCTGATGAGCTGCAGCTGCACGGGACCGGCAATCTGGGTGCGGGTGAAGGTGATGGGCTCGAAAAACACGTTGTTTTCGCCGGGCGCGGGCAGGCCGTCGATGCGGAAGTTGTTGAGCTGCATGTAGCTCATGCGCAGCGCCGCGCCGTAGGTAAGCGGGAAGTCGCGGTTGAAGAGGTGGATGTTGTCGCGCTTCTTACGGGCGTAGTTTACCTGAGCAAATATTTTGGAAAGGCTGCCGTCGAGGGTGCGGGTGGTAAGTTGGGCCTCGTTGCGCTCGGTGCGCTGGGTGGTGCCCCCGCCCGCGCCCACGTACACTTCCAGCACGCGCTTGTCGGGCAGGCGGGTGAAGTAGCCCAGGCTGGCTTCGCCGAAATCGATGTCTTCGGTCTTATCGGACTTTTTGCGGTGCAGCGACGAAAACGTGCCCGCCACGGCCAGGTGGTTGGTAAGGCCATAGGCTCCCTGCAGGGCATAGTTGGTGTGCTGGTTGGTGCTCACGGCGCCGTAAAACTCGCCCTGGTGCGTGAGCATGGGCGCGTGGGGCGGCGGCGGGAAATACAGGGAGGCGCAGCCCGTGAGCCCCGTTAGAACCAGCAAAAGAACAACGCGCAGCAAGTGCTTCATACAGCCGAACAAAGAAGAAAAAAGACGTCAGATAACGCCTGATACGGCAAGTTCGTGTTTCTGCCGGACTTCGCGGCGCTTTTCTACAGTCGTGCTCAGTCGCGCGGGCACGCCCCAGCGTATGTAAGCCCAACCTTTTCCTTATTGCACCACCCCATGCCCGCCACTTCATTCGATGCCATTATTATCGGGGCCGGCCAGGCCGGCACGCCCCTCGCCTACGCCCTGGCCGAAGCCGGCCGCCGCGTGGCCATGGTGGAAAGCGACTTCCTGGGCGGCTCCTGCATCAACTACGGCTGCGCGCCCACCAAGGCCTTGCTGGCCTCGGCCCAACGCGCCCACCACGTGCGCACGGCCGGCGCGCTGGGCATCAAGGCGCCCGAGCCGGAAGTCGATTTCCCGGCTGTGATTGAGCGCATGCACCGCCTGCGTCAGAACTCGCGCGACAGCCTGCACCGCAAGCTCACCGAAGACCGCGACGGCATTACGCTCGTTCGGGGAAGGGCCCGGTTCACGGCGCCGCACAGCCTGCACATTGCCTTGGTGGGCGGCGGCGAACAGCAGCTCACCGCGCCGCTCATCTTCATCAACACCGGCACCACAGCCGCCGTGCCCGACCTCGACGGCCTGGCCGACAGCGGCTACCTCACCAGCGACTCGCTGCTGCTGGGCCTCACGGAGCAGCCCGAGCACCTGCTCATCATGGGCGGCAGCTACATCGGCGTCGAGTTCAGCCAGATGTTTCGGCGGCTGGGCACCCGCGTCACCATCGTCGACACGAAGCCGCGGTTGATGTCGCGCGAAGACCCCGACGTGAGCCACCCGCTGGAACAATGCCTCGCCGACGCGGGCGTGGAGCTGGTGCTGAGCGCCGAAACCCGCCGCGTGGCCCGCGCCGCCGACGGCCGCATCACCCTCACCGTGGCCACCAAAGATGGCGAGCGCCGCCTGCACGGCAGCCACCTGCTGGTGGCCGTGGGCCGCGAGCCGAACACGAAAGACCTGGGCCTGGAGCACACCGCCATCACGCTGAACAAGAAGGGCTACATCGAAGTCAACGAGCACCTGCAAACGGGCACGCGCGGCGTGTATGCGCTGGGCGACGTGAAAGGCGGCCCGCAGTTCACGCACATCAGCTACGACGACTACCGCATTGTACGCGACGCACTGCTGCACGGCAGCCAGCGCACGACGGAGCACCGCCCCCTCCCCTACGTGGTGTTCACCGAGCCGCAGCTGGGCCGCATCGGCCTCTCAAAAAATCAGGCCAAAGAACAGGGCATTGCCTACCGTGTGAGCCGGCTGCCGGCCCGCACCATCGGCCGGGCCCAGCAGACGGGCGAAACCGACGGCTTCGTGGAAGTGCTGGTGGGCGACGACGACCGTCTGCTGGGCGCGGCCGTGTTTTGCGAGCAGGGCGGCGAAATCATGACCATGTTCCAGCTGGCCATGGCCGGCAACCTGCGCTACCAGGAATTGCAGAACATGATTCTGGCCCACCCCACCTGGGCCGAGGTGCTGAACAACGCCTTCCAGCGTCTGAAGCCGGGCGAGTAATGCTGGTATGGGGGAATACTAAAACGTCATGCTGAGCGCAGGCGAAGCATCTCTACCGCGCAACCCAATCCAATCGATAGGATTTACTGCTGCGGTAGAGATGCTTCGCCTGCGCTCAGCATGACCGTTCAGTACCCAGTCCAATCAGGCGAGCTGCTTTTCCTCCAAAAACTCGCGCACTGAAGCCGAGTCGTTCAGCACCTTCAGCACCACGAGGTGCAGCAGGGTGGTGAGGCTGTAGCCCAGCCACGGGCCTCCCCATTTCCAGGAAGTGAACAGAATGAGAGCGCCAAACAGAAACTGCAGCCCGTTTACGAACAAGGCCAGGCTGCGCGCGTGCTTCCACCGCCCGAACAACAGCAATAGTATTAGCCAATTCATGCTTTGACCGTGGCCTACGTGGCCGGTTTCGCTTACAAACCATAGCTTGAAATGCGCTGGCAGCCAATCGGCTAGCAGCATGCAAACCGAAACCAGAACCAGGAGCCAGAAACCTTTACCGGTGATGCGCATGGGCGGAGTAGATGGAGAAACTAAGTACGCAAAGAAACGCTAGCCGTTGAGTCAAAGCAACTTCGCACCGGTCTCCAGTGGCGCAAGTTGAGGTCATACTATAAAATGAGATATGAGATAAGCTAAAACCCCCGCGTCAGCCAATGCCGACGCGGGGGTTTCTGTTGTGGCTTAGGCTGCGGCCAAGCTACTACATATTCTTCACAATCTCCTGGGCGAATTCGCTCGTTTTGAGGAGGGTGGCGCCTTCCATCTGGCGTTCGAAGTCGTAGGTGACGCGCTTGCTGGCGATGGCGGCTTCGAGGCCTTTGTTGATGAGGGCAGCGGCTTCTTTCCAGCCCATGTAGTCGAGCATCATCACGCCGGAGAGGATAACCGAGCCGGGGTTCACCTTGTCCTGGTTGGCGTACTTGGGCGCCGTGCCGTGGGTGGCTTCGAAGATGGCGTGGCCGGTGAGGTAGTTGATGTTGGCGCCCGGCGCGATGCCGATGCCGCCCACGATGGCGGCCAGCGCGTCGGAGATGTAGTCGCCGTTCAGGTTCAGGGTGGCCACCACCGAGTACTCGGCGGGGCGCAGCAGAATCTGCTGCAGGAAAGCATCGGCGATGCTGTCCTTGATGATGAGCTTGCCTTGCTCCTGGGCTTGCTTTTGCAGCGCATCGGCCACCTGCACGCCCTGCTTGGCCACGATTTTATCGTACTGGGCCCAGGTGAACACCTTGGCGCCGAATTCCTTCTCGGCCAGTTCGTAGCCCCAGGTCTTGAAGGCGCCCTCGGTGAACTTCATGATGTTGCCCTTGTGCACCAGCGTCACGCTGGGCAGCTTGTTGTCGAGGGCGTACTTGATGGCGGCGCGCACGAGGCGCTCGGTGCCTTCCTTGCTCACCGGCTTGATGCCAAACGAGGACGTTTCGGGGAAGCGAATCTTCTTCACGCCCATCTCGTCCACCAGGAATTCCAGCATTTTCTGGGCCTGGGGCGTGCCGTTCATGTACTCGATGCCGGCGTAGATGTCTTCGGTGTTTTCGCGGAAGATGACCATGTCGGTCAGTTCCGGGTGGCGCACCGGCGAGGGCACGCCGTCGTAGTAGCGCACGGGGCGCACGCAGGCATACAGGTCGAGCTCCTGGCGCAGGGCCACATTCAGCGAGCGAATGCCGCCGCCCACGGGCGTGGTCAGCGGGCCTTTGATGCCCACGAGGTAGTCGCGGAAAGCGTCGAGGGTTTCGTTGGGCAGCCAGTTGTTGGTTTGCTTATATGCTTTCTCACCGGCCAGCACTTCTTTCCACACCAGCTGCTTTTTGCCGCCGTAGGCTTTTTCCACTGCGGCGTCGAACACCAGCTTGGAGGCGCGCCAGATGTCCGGACCCGTACCGTCGCCCTCGATGAAGGGAATGGTGGGTTTGTCCGGAACCGTCAGCTTGCCGTTTTTAATGGTGATTTTTTGCTCTGCCATGTGGGTAATTTGTTGTCAGTTGTTAGTTGTCCGTCGTCAGGGTTTTGGTGGTAGAAGTCGTCGATTGCCGGGCTGTGGGGGCCCCGTGGCCATCAGCCTGACAACTGACAACCAACAACTGACAACTGGGTGTTAGTAACCGAAAATCTCCTTCAGCGTGAGCTGCTGCACCTGGCCGTACTTGGCCAGCTCCTTGAAATTCAGCCGGTCTTTGGAGCCAATAACAAGAATGACTTGGTTTTGTCCTTTAATCTTGGCCTGCTGAAACTTCTGCAATTCGCCGAAAGTCATTTTCTGGGTGCTGGCGTACACGTCGCGGCGCAGGTCGTAGTCGAGGCCGAGGCGCTTGGCGCGCTCGTAGCTCATCAGGATATTGCCCTTGGTGATGCGCTCGGTGCTGATGCTGTTGCGGATGGCATTTTTGGCGATTTCGAGGTTGGCTTCGGCCACGGGCATGTCGGTGAGCAGGGCTTCCATGCCGGCCATGGCCTCGGGCAGCTTGTCGCTCTGGGTGCCGATGTAGCTCAGGTTGTAGTTGGAGCGGCCCAGCTTGTCGGCGTTCGAGTAGCCGGAGTAGGCCGAATAGGCCAGCGCCTTGCTCTCGCGCAAATCCTGAAACACAATGCTGCCCATGCCGCCGCCGAAATACTCGTTGTAGAGCGCCACTGTGGGAGCCAGGTCCTTGCTGTACAGGTCGCCTTTGGTCAGGAACAGGATTTCGGCCTGCACCATGTTGTAGTCCACCCAATAGACTTTTTTGTCTTTCAGCGGCTGCTCGGCGAAGTCTTTGGATGCCGGAGCGGGCGTGAGCTTGGCAGGGGTGCGGTGTTCAGTTTTGAGCACGTCACTGATTGACTTGCCGCCGCCCCACTTATCGTTGGCATTGCCCTGTTGCTTCAATGCCTCGTCACTATCCGTTGCTTTTGCGCCGCGCAGACTACGCGGCCCGTAGTACAGCACTCGGTGCTGGTACGAAGTCAACTTCTTCACCAAGCTCGTGAGTTGCTCCGGCTTCATCGCTTTCAACTCTTTCTCGCTCAGGATATTCGTGAAAGGGTTTTTCGGGCCGTACTTCACGTAGTTCACCATCGCCTGATTCAGAATCACGCGCTTTTCGAGCTTGGCATCCTGGCGCTGCTTGAGGATGCCGGCCACCATGTTTTTGAGGGCAGCGGCATCGGGCTTGGGCGCGTGCAGCAACTGCTCGAACAGCTTCAGGGCGGGCTCCAGGTTGGCGTCGAGGCCGTTGAGGGTCACGAAGGTGCGGTCGGCCCCGCTGTTCACGCTGAACGAGCAGCCCAGCTTGTAGAACTCCTGCTGCAGCTGCGCGGCCGAGTACTGGCCCGCGCCGAGGTATTGCAGGTAGTCGGCAGCCAGGCCCCAGCGCGGGTCCTGGTTGTTGCCCAGGTCGAACACATAGTACAGGTTGAACAGGCCGTTTTCGGCGTTGTGCGTGTAGTACAGCGGCAGGCCGGGCTTGATTTCGGTTTCCTGTATGTCCTTTTTGTAATCGACGAACACGGGCGTCAGCTCGGTGCTGGGCATGGCCGTGAGCTGCTTGTAGTAGGCCGAAGCCGCGTCGCGGTTGGCCGGCACGGGCGTGATGGCCGGCTTCACAACCTTCACCTTGTTGGGGTCGGTGCCGGTGCGCTTGAACACAGTCACGAAGTTCTGGCCGTAATGGTCGTTGGCAAACTTCACGATGTCGGCCTTGGTGAGCTTGCCGAAATCTTCCTGCTGCTGCAGGTAGTCTTTCCAGTCGATGCGCTCGATAAAGGCCTCATACATGGCGCTGGCGCGGGCCTCGTTGCTTTCGTAGCTCTTGGTGCGCTCCAGCTTTTCGTTGTTGATGATGGCCGGAATCAGCCAATCAGGAAAGTTGCCGGCTTTCACCTTGGCCAGCTCGCCCAGCAGCAGCGCCTTCACGTCCTCCAGCTTCTGCCCCTGGCGCGGCGTGCCGTAAATGACATGCGTGGAATAGTCGTCGTTCAGGTCGGTGAACGAGGCGGCTTGCAGCACTTTCTGCTGCTGGTTCAGGTCGAGGTCGATGAGGCCAGCCTGGCCGTTGGTCAAGATTTTATCCAGCATGCGCAACCGCACGCCGTCCTTCGTGGCTTTGCCCGGCAGGCGGAAGCCCAGCATCACGTTCTCCGACTGCGGGCCCAGCACTTCCTTGGTGATGGGCGCCGTGATGGGCGCTTCTACCGGCGCATTGAAGGCCGGCACCGGCTTGCTCGGCATGGCACCGAAATATTTATCAATCAGCCGAATGGTCTGGTCAAAATCCAGGTCACCGCTCAGGCACAGCGCCACGTTACTGGGCACGTAGTACTGGCCGAAATACTTCTTAATCTCCGTGATGGACGGGTTTTGCAGGTGCTCAATCGTGCCGATGGTCGTCTGCGTGCCGTAGGGGTGCGTGGGGTAGAGCGCGCCGTTCAGCGCCTCAAACTCCTTGTTGAAGTCGGAGTCCAGCCCGCGGTTTTTCTCCTCGTACACGGCCTCCAGCTCGGTGTGGAACAGGCGCGGCACCATCTCGCGCAGCCGCTCGGCCTGAATGGCCGCCCACTTCTCCAGCTGGTTACTGGGAATGTCCTCCTGATACACCGTTTCCTCGTTCGAGGTGTGGGCGTTCGAGCCTTTGGCGCCAATGGCACCCATCACCTTGTCGTACTCGTTGGGCACGGCGTACTTGGCGGCTACACCCGAGATGGAATCAATCTGGTGGTAGGTGCGCTTGCGGGCGGCGGGGTCGTTGCGCTGGCCGCGGTATACCTCGTACAGCGCCTCAATCTTGTCGAGCTCGACTTTTTCCTTGGCCCAGTCCTGCGTGCCCAGTTGCGAAGTGCCCTTGAACACCATGTGCTCGAGGTAGTGCGCGAGGCCAGTGGCAGTGGCCGGGTCGTTTTTGGAGCCGGCGCGCACGGCCAGGTAGGTCTGAATGCGCGGGGCATCTTTGTAGTCGGAAAGGTATACCGTCAGGCCGTTATCGAGGTGGTAGATGCGCACTCCCAGCGGGTCGCCGGGCACCGATTCGTAGCGGTATTCTTTGGGGGCGACCGGAGTGGAAGCAGGCGCAGCAGCAGCAACCGGCGCGGTCGTAACTGGCTTGCTTGATTGGCACTGCGTAGCAAGACCCAGCGCTGCCAGGGCAGGAATCAGCAGCAAAAAGTTGTTTTTCACGAAAGACGTAAGCGGGTACCTGGGGGATTCAAAAAACAAAGGTAGCTGGCTGATAGGGGAATACAAAACGAATTTTCGTCTTATCTTGGCAGATTATTCCGGCCAAAACCCCGGCGCAGTCTGCACAAGGCAATTCTCCCCAAACGTTTGCGGAAAAACAACGCCCAGAATGGCCTAGCCGGAAGCTACAAGGCCCTCCGGAAGGGCAGGTTCCGCCGTTCGGATTGCGTTAAAAGTCGGCTTCCAGGCCCAGACGTTGCTTGGCCTCGCGCAAGGCCGGAAACCGCTCGGCCAGGTACTCAAATTTGTCCGACGCCGTGTAGAGCTTGCGGGCCGTGGGCGCGGCCGTGTTTACCACGGGCAGCACGTTGAGGCGCGGGTTGCCGGTGCGGCGGCGCAACTCGGCCAGGAACTCTACCCGCATTTCGTTGAACTGGTCGACCTGAATGGGGTTGTCGACGGCCAGCTCGATGCTGTGCTCGGCGTCGGCCGCCACGGGCCGGTTCAGCACCCAGAACTCGCTCATGCGGTCCTGGGCCTTCCGCTCCTCAGCCAGTTCCTTCCACACGCGTTGGAGCACGGCGGGGTCGGTGGCGGCAACGGGCCCGCTGTGCTGGGGCTCAGCCAAGGCCGCCGCATCTTTGGCGGCCTGGCTGGCGGCGGCGGCGTTGCGGCTACTCAGGTCCTTCAGACTCGGAATTTTGCCGGCCAAGCTGGGTATTTTGGCGAAGGCGGCCTGGGGCGTGGGGCGCGGCGCGGGCTCCACCCCTTCAAAGCTGGGCACGCCGATTTCGACGTGCGGCAGCGTGTCGCGCATCTGGTGGCGCTCGGTGATGGCGGCCGCGGGCTCGTCCTCGATGCTGGGCGTGTCGTGCAGTTCCTCCACTCCGTTTTCGACGGGCAGCGGCTCGGGGCCGTCGGCGGGGGCCGGGCCGGTGGCTACGGGCGCCCCGGCGGGCATGGGCAGCGGCGCAGGCGCCGCCGGGCGCGGAGCCGCGGTATAGGGCGCGGGCGCCGACTCGGTGGCGAAGGCCGCCGGCGCGGCGTAAGAAGCCGTGGGCGCCGGGGCGGCCGAAACCGGCGAGGCTTGCGGCGCGGGCTGAGCGTAGCCGTGGGCGCCGTTGCTGGCTGGAGCCATCGGGGCAGCGTCTCCCCCACCGTTCAGGCCACTAGTTTTTTTTTTAGCCTCGCCGTTATCTGACGATGACCTTTGGTTAGCGGGGGACAGCTCGCGCACAAACTGCACGGCCCCGTTGAGGTAGGCCAGTTTCATGAGGGCCAGCTCGACGTGCAGGCGCTGGTTTTTGGCCTGCTTGAATTCCCGGTCGCACTGGCTGATGAGGTTGAGGGCCGAGAGCAGAAAGGCCAGCGGCGCGGCCTGGGCCTGCTGCACGTACTTCAGCCGGATGCCTTCGGACACTTCCAGCAGCTGCACGGTCACGGCGTCTTTGCACACCAGCAGGCCGCGCAGGTGCTCGGCGGTGCCCACCACAAAGTTGTGCAGGTCGAAGCCGTTCTGCATCACCTCATCGAGCAGCAGCAGGGCGGCCGACAGGTTTTCGGTGAGCAGGCTGTCGACGAGGCGGAAGTAGTAATCGTAGTCGAGGATGTGCAGGTTTTGCACCACCTCTTTGTAGGTGAGGTTGTTGCCGCCGAAGGTGACCATCTGGTCGAACATCGACAGGGCGTCGCGCAGGCCGCCGTCGGCCTTCTGGGCCAGCAGGTGCAGGGCGTCGTCTTCGGCCGATACGCCTTCCTGGGTGGCCACGTAGCGCAGGTGCCCGCGCATGTCCTCGACGCGAATGCGGCTGAAATCGAAAATCTGGCAGCGCGACAGAATGGTGGGAATAATCTTGTGGCGCTCGGTGGTGGCAAGGATGAAAATGGCGTAGCTCGGCGGCTCCTCCAGCGTCTTCAGAAAGGCGTTGAAGGCCGCGTTCGAGAGCATGTGCACCTCGTCGATGATGTAGATTTTGTACTTGCCGGCCTGCGGGGCGTAGCGCACCTGCTCCACTAGGGAGCGGATGTCCTCCACCGAGTTGTTGGACGCCGCATCGAGCTCGTGCACGTTGAACGAAGCATTTTCCTGGAAGGCCACGCACGAGGCGCAGGTGCCGCAGGCTTCGGTTTCGGCCGTGAGGTTGGTGCAGTTTATCGTCTTGGCCAGGATGCGGGCGCAGGTGGTTTTGCCCACGCCGCGGGGGCCACAAAACAGGAACGCCTGGGCCAGGTGCTGGCTCTGAATGGCGTTCTGCAGCGTGGTGGTGACGTGCTGCTGCCCCACCACGCTGCGAAACGTGGAAGGACGGTACTTGCGGGCCGAAACGACGAAATTATCCATAAGTTCTGTCTACAAAGTTACCCAGAAATGGGCGGCTTTGGAAGCGGTTTGGCCCCGTCTGTCATCCTGAGCGCAGCGAAGGACCTTATCACGCTGGCACAGTTTGCAGTAGAAATCAAACCCTGTTTTATAGAGAACAGACGGGTTACTGCGCATCGTTCAGCCGTGATAAGGTCCTTCGCTGCGCTCAGGATGACAGGCGTGTTAAGGAAACCTTCCCGCCTCCCCTGGCGTTTCTTCCATAACCGCGTACCTTCGCGGCCCGCTGCGGCGGAACTCGTTCTTTACCATTTGGGGATGACCGGAATTGACAGCTTGCGCAAATTGCGGGTAAGCGTGCCAGGAGTTGATGGAAGCTCTCCTGTCAAAAAATCTATCGAAAAACAACCGGCGACTATTCGTACGCCATGGCTGCCTAGTTTAGAATTAGGTAACGTCATCGTTCCGCCCGGGTAAGTTTCTACACCTGGGAGTTCGGAGCGTCGTAAGTAGAAAATAGCCTTCGCAGAGCTGTGATGCGGGGGCGAAACTTCACTGCAGCTAAGGGAAACTCAAGGGCCTGACTGACGCCTGAGGTTCTTCGAAAATTCAAGTCTGGATACGCACGTAGAAAGCACGCCAATTTCCTTGTCTGGACCAGGGTTCGAATCCCTGCATCTCCACTTTAAACCCCGTCTGCGAGTAGCAGGCGGGGTTTTTCGGTTTTTGGCACGGCCCCGCTTACGTTGCGGGCGAGGGCTTCAGCAGCCCATTTTGCGCGGCAAACTTGATGAGGGCGGCCGTATTTTTGGCGTGGGTTTTGGCGATGATGTTCTGGCGGTGGGTTTCGACGGTGCGCTTGCTGGCGAAGAGCTTGTCGGCAATTTCGCCGTTGGTGAGGCCGTCGGCAATGCACTGCAGCACTTCCAGCTCGCGGGCCGTGAGGGGCTCGGTGATGGCCCCTGCGGGTTTCCCGGGCTGGGTGCTCACCACCTTGTGGAGCATGGCCAAGCCAATTTCGGTGGAGAGAAAGCGGCGCCCGGCGGCCACGGCGTGCAGGGCCGCCACAATCTCGGAGGTATCGGCGTTTTTGAGCACGTAGCCATTGGCGCCGGCTTCAAAAGCCTGCACCACGTTGTGCTCATGGGCCAGCATGGACAGAACGAGGATGGCCAGGCCCGGAAACCGGGCGCGCAGGCGCTCGGCCGTGGCCACGCCGTCGAGCACGGGCATGTTCAGGTCGAGCAGCACCACGTCGGCGGGCATGGCGGGGAGTTGGTCGAGCAACTCCTGGCCGTGCGCGGCTTCGCCCACCACCCGCAGGCCCGGCTGGGCGGCCAGCACCGCGCGTAGGCCGCTGCGCACCAGGGCATGGTCGTCCACTACAATAATGCGAATCATAACCGGGTACGCCTACGGAACAAGCGGAGTAATTATCTACTGATAAGACCTTTATTTAGTCGAGCCACTCAGCGCGGTGCTGGGAATGCGAATGCTGACCTGCGTGCCGTGGCCCGGCGCTGAGACAATGGCCAAGCGGCCGTCGAGGAGGCGCACCCGGTCGCGCAGGGCTTTGAGGCCGCTGCTATTCGGGCGCGGCAGGTCGGGGTCGAAGCCGCGGCCGTTGTCGGCGGCCTGCAGCAGCAGAAAGCCGTCGCGCTCGGCCAGCTGCAGCGAGGCCTCGGTGGCGTTGGCATGCCGCACAATGTTGTTGGCCAGCTCCTGGGCCATGCGGAACAGGGCCAGGCCCAAGGCAGGCGGCACCTCGGGGAAGCTTCCGGCCACGCAGATGAAATGCGGCCCGCCCGGCGTGCTGAAGCGCTGGCAGATGTCGCGCACGCTGGCCACCAGGCCAAAGTCTTCGAGGATGGTGGGAATGAGCTGGTGCGATAGCGAGCGGGTTTGCTGAATGGCGGTTTTGAGCAGCTGCACCGTCTGGCGCTTGCCGTCGGCGAAGGCGGCGGGGCCGGCGGCTATCGACAGCTGGTCGAGCCGCAGCTGGGCGGCGTAGAGGAGCTGGCCCAGGCCGTTGTGCAGGCTTTCGGCAATGCGGCGGCGCTCGGTTTCCTGGGCTTCGAGCACGGCATTGGCCAGCTGCTGCTGCTGCACCAGCTGCAGTCGGAGCAGCTCGGCGGTGGCCTGCTGGCGGGCCGTGATGTCTTGCCAGGTCACCACCAAGCCGTCGCCGAGGGGCGCGGCCGCCACGTGAAACCACGCCTCGGTGCCGTTGTGCGGGTAGGGCACCTCAAAATCGACGGGCTGCTGCTGCTCGGCGGCCTGGCGCAGGCGCTCAAACACGCCGCTGGGGCCCATGCCGGGCTCTTCTTCCAGCAAGCGGCGGCCCACCACGTCGTGCCGCTGCAGCAGGCGCTGGGCGGCGTCGTTGGTGAGCACCCATTCAAAATCGACGAGCTGCCCTTTGGCATCGCGCACGCCCTTCATCACTTCAAAGCTGGCCAGGCTGGCGTTGAACACCGTGTGCAACAGCTCCTGGCCTTCGCGCAGGGACTGCTCCAGCTGCTTGCGGGCCGTGATGTCGAGCGACGCCGATATCAGGCCGTCGTCGAGGCGCGTGTACTGCACGTCGAACCAGCGCCCGCCCTGGCCAAAGTTGTGGTACACCTCCAGGCGCTGGGGCCGGCCCGTTTCAATGACCGCGCGCATGATTTCCCACACCGGCATTTCGCGCAGGCCGGGCAGCTGGGCGCTTACCAGCTCGTGGACGGGCACGGGCGTGGCAATGGCTTGGGTCAGGGACTGGTTGACGGCGGCCGAACGCAAATCGACCAGCTGGCCCGCGCCGTCGCGCACGGCGTGGAAGTAGCCCAGCTGCACGGGCACGGCCTCAAACAGGGCGTTCAGCTGGGCGTGCGCCTCCTGCAGGGCCAGGTCGGCTTTTTTGCGCCCGCCGATGTCCTCCACCGTTACCAGCAGCCCGTCGTGAAACGGCACCACCGTGTACCGGAACCAGGAGTCGACGCCGTCGCCGCGGTAGCAGTCCTCAAAATCGAGCGGCTGGCCCGTGCGCGCCACGCTGGCGTAGTGCTCAAACAGGCCCGACGCCACCGTGTGGGGCCAGTCGACGAGGCAGCGGGTACCGGCCACACGGCGGCCGGCCATGGCATCGGCGGCGGCGTTGGTGAGCACAAAATCGAAGTCGACGATGTCGCCGGCCTCGTTCCGCACGTTGCGCAACATTTGAATGGCCAGCGAGGAGCTGTCGAAAATGGCCGCCAGCAGGTCGCGGCTGGTGCGCAGCTCGGCTTCGACACGCTTGAGCTCGGTCACGTTGTGCGCCAGGGCCAGCACGCTTTGCACCTGGCCGTTGTGCACTTCGGGCACCAGCAGCGAGTGAAAAAAGACCGTGCCCTTTGGCATGGTATATTGGCCGTAATGCTCTTCGGGCTGGCCCGTGGCAAACACGCGCCGCAGCTTGGCCATGTAGGGTTCGCTTTGCTCAAGCGGCGCCCCCATCTCGGCCATCGTGCAGCCCAACAGCTCGGCCAGGGGGCGGCTGGCTTCGGCCGCCATGGCGGGGTTGCCGTAGAGCAGGCGCAGGTCGGGGCCCCAGCGCACCACGGCGTCGGGGGTGTGGTCGGCCAGGGCGCGGTACTGCTGGTGCTGCTGCACGCGCAGGCTCACGTCCTGCCAGTACACCAGCACCTCGTCGGGGCCCGACACGGTGGTCATTTCAATCCAGCGCCCGGCGTGGGGCAGGTAGTATTCCCCGCGCACGGGCTCGGCCCCGCTCAGCGCGGCGAGCAGGTCCTGGCGCAGGGCGTCGGGGAAGTCGGCGGGCAAGGCCTGTGCGAGGGGCTGGCCCTGCAAGGCTTCGGAGGCGCGGCCCAGGAGTTCTGCCGCCTGGGGGTTGGCAAGCCGGAGCAGGCCGTCGTGCCCCAGCACCAGCACGGCCCAGGGCATGGCGTGCACTATCCGCTGGCAGAGCGAATCGGCGGCGGATGGCACAGAAGCAGCGGAAGGAATGGCGTTCATTGCGGACGGGCCCACTACCGTTCTTACTCAACGACCCGGTGGTTGCCCGCAGCGCCTTTCGGCCCGGCCACCCAGCGGCCGGGGCGGCAGCAGGGACAGTGGTCAGCACGAAAGTAACGGATTTGCGGAAGCCGCCACAGGGCGCGCTCGCCCTGCCGAAGCATAAGCTTAACCGTAGCCAAAAGGGCAAGCCACGCGCTCAGGCAGCTGCTGTTCTTCGCTCAGAGCACCAACTGTTCCAGCAGCCGCGCCAGGGTCTGGCCGGCATCGGCGCACAGGCCGGGATGCACAGGCGACGTTTGCACGATGGTGCTGCGCATGGCCGTGAGCCAGCGAAACCGCTCGGCCAGGGGCAACTGGCCAATGGTACCACCAGTGGCCCGGCCCTGGCAAATGCGTTCGAAGGCGTGCAGACGCGCCGCTACCTCGTCCAGGTCGAGGCCGGGGGCGAAGGCGCGCAGGCGGGCTTCGGGCACGGCGCAGCGCACCTGCAGAAAGCCCTGGGCCCGGCACAGCAGCACCACGCCCACGTTCATGAACTCTTCGCGCTCCACGCGGGGCACCACGCGCAGCACGGCGTACTCATATAAGTGCATGGCGGGCGGCTTGGGCTTCCTGAACAAATGTTTCTGAGGCCGCCAGGCGGGCTTCGAGAAAGCGCACGTAGTCGGCGCGCTGCGTGGCGGCGGGGGCGTCGCCGTTGGTGAGCCACTCGTCGGGCACCAGCGCCACAACGGCGCGCAGCACCTCGGGCGTGAGGCGGGCGCGGCCTTCGGCGTCGGCCGCCGGCAGCTCGCTGGCCTGGGGCAGCAGCACATGGTCCTTCACCTGCGGAAAGGGGCGCGGGCGCGGCGCGGCCCACTCGGGGCCGGCGTGATGGGCGTAGAGGGCGGCCCCGTGGTCGATGAGCCACAGCTCCTTGTGCCACATCAGCATGTTGGTGTTGCGGGGCGTGCGGTCCACGTTCAGCGTCAGGCAGTCGAGCCACACAATCTGGGAGGCCAGGCGGGCGTCGACGGTGGTCACCAGCGCATCGAAGGTGATGGCGCCGGAGAGGTAGTGCAGGGCCAGGTTGCGGCCGGTGCTGGCGCGCAGCAGGTCCTGAATTTCCTCGTCGGGCTCGGTGCGGCCAAAGGCTTCGCTCAGCTCGCAGAACACGAGTTCGGGCACGCGCAGGCCCAGGGCCCGGGCCAGTTCGCCCACTATCAGTTCGGCGATGAGGGCCTTCACGCCCTGCCCCGCGCCCCGAAATTTCACCACGTACAGGAAGCCGTCGTCGGCTTCGACCAAGGCGGGCAGGGAGCCGCCCTCGCGGAGCGGGGTCACGTAGCGCGTCACGGCCACGGTGCGGAGTTCGGGGGCGAAGGGGGCCGACATACAGCGGGAAAAGAAAGGCCCGGCAAAGGTCGGACAATTCGAGAAGTTTTGGCTGGCCCCTGAATAACCGCGTCTCGCCCATTAGGCCTCAACCCAAAATATGACAAAAACCAGCGCCTGGATATTTGTTCCAAGAATCATAAAGGAATATATCATATTCATTTGCTTAGCGCATAAATTTTAATACATTTGAATTATCACCTTCAATAATTAACATATTAGCACACAGAAAAGAATTTGATATGAAAATCCCAATCAGTCGTTTTTAATAAAGTTATACTTCTTAAGCCTTCCTTCTTTTTAAATTCATATTTTTCACTCATTTCAATTTTTAGCCATATGAAACATTTTGACTTTGCCGGAAACAAGTTGAATTCCCTTTCGTGGGGTCCGGGCCGGTGGTCGCGGTGGACGGGCTGGCGCGTGCTGCTGCTGTGCCTGCTGTTTGGGATGGGCGCGGCCAGCCCGGCGCGGGCCACGCACTTCCGCTACGGCTCGCTCACGTGGCGCACCGTGGCCTCCGACCCGGCCAAGCTGACCGTAGAGTTTCGGGTGAGCCAGGCGTGGCGCCGCAGCTTCGGGGGCCTCAACGCCAGCGTGGGCGCGTCGGTGGTGACCGGCAACCTGGAGTTTGGCGACGGCACCAACGGCATCATCAACCTGGGCGTGACGTCGGTGGACGTGGTGGGCGACAGCTTCTACGGCGAGGCCATCATCACGCACACGTACGCCACGGCGGGCGATTTCCGGGCGTATTATACGGACTGCTGCCGCCTGAGCACCCTCTCCAACAACGCCAACGGGGTGATGTACGTGAGCACGCTGGTGAACGCGGGCTCCGGCAACAACTCGCCCGTGAGCACGCTGGTGCCGGTGGTGAACGTGGCCTCGAGCCCGACGGCGGCCACCTTCCTGCTGCCCGCCAGCGACCCCGACGGCGACGCGCTGACCTTCTCGATGGCCACCGCGGCCGACTTCAACAACAACCCTTTTGCCAATGCCCCGGGCATGAGCGTGAACGCCACGTCGGGCCTGGTTTCTTTCAGCACGGCGGGCCTCCAGGTGGGGCAGATGTTCAACGCCGTGGTCAAGGTGAGCGACGGGCGCACGAGCGTTCTGGTCGACTTTCTGGTGAAAGTGACGGGCACTTCCAACCCGCCGGTGTTCGACTACAGCCTCACGCCGCCCAATGCCTACGTGTACCGCGTGGCGCCGGGCCAGGCCGTGGCGTTTGGCGTGCGCGCCACCGACAGCGACCCCAACGACGTGGTGAACCTGCTGGCTTACGGCGTGCCGCCGGGCGCCACCGCCACGCCCGCGCTGCCGCTGGACGGCAACCCCGTGCAAACGACTTTTGCCTGGACGCCGACGGCCGCCAACCTGGGCACCACCGTCATCAGCTTTGTGGCCCAGGACCTGGCCGGCGGGCAGGCCACGACCTCGGTAACCATTGAAGTAACTTTGCGGCCCCGCTTCGACGTGCCGCCCACGCCCGCCCACAACAGCGTGGTGCAAGTGACGCCGGGCACGGCCCTGCGCTACACCATTCAGGCTTCCGACCCCGACGCCACCGACCGGGTGAGCCTGGCCAGCGTGACGGGCCTGCCGGCCGGGGCCGGCTTTGGCGCCGCCCTGCCCACGGCGGCCGCCAATCCCGTGAGCACGCAGCTGAGCTGGACGCCGGCCGTGGCCAACTGGGGCCCGCACGCCGCCACCTTTGTGGCCCGCGACTCGCACGGCGAGCAGGCCACGCACACGCTCAACTTCCTGATTAACTCGGCCCCGGCCTTCACCTCGCAGCCCGGCAACCTGGCGCTGACGGTGGGCCAGTCGTTTGTGTACACCATCACGACCACCGACCCCGACCTGCCCTACGGCGACCGCCTCGACGTGCTGGCCACTACCCTGCCCTCCTGGCTGCGCTTCGTGAACAACGGCAACGGGACGGCCACCCTTAGCGGCACGGCCACGCGCGCCGGCGCCTACCCCGTGACGCTGGACGCCGAAGACATTTACCACCACGGCAACAGCTACGGCCGCGTGATGCAGGCCTTCACCATCAACGTGGTGAGCTGCTCGGTGGCCGCCACCGCTACGGCCACCACCCCCACCTGCGCGGGCGCGGCCAACGGCAGCATCGCGCTGGCCGTGACCGGGGCCGCGGCCCCCGCCACCTACGCCTGGACGGGCCCCAACGGCTTCCGGGCCGCGACGCAGAACCTGAGCGGCCTGGCCGCCGGCACCTACGCCGTGACCGTGACCGGCGCCAACGGCTGCACCGCCACGGCCCAGGCCACCCTCGCGCAGCCCGCGCCCGCCGCGGCACCCGCCATCGCGGTGAGCATAGTGGGGGCCGTGCCGGTGAGAAGCCTGCCGAACACCATTTTCCTGGGCTACGGCCCCCAAACCGCCACCCTCACCGCCACGGGCGGCACCAGCTACCGCTGGAGCCCCGCCGCCGGCCTGAGCGACCCCACCAGCCCCAGCCCCGTGTTTGCGCCCAGCAGCGCGGGCCAGTACGTGTACACCGTGACGGCCACCAACGCCAGCGGCTGCACGGCCTCGGCTTCGGTGACGCTGAACGTGGTGGAGGCCCGCTGCGGCAACAACGCCAACAACCCCAAGGTGCTGGTGTGCCACAACGGCCACGAAATCTGCATCTCGCCCAACGCCGTGCCGGCCCACATCGGCCCCGGCTCGACGCACAACGACCTGCTGGGCAGCTGCAGTGGCAGCGGTAGCGGCTCCATCCCGGCGCCCGCGCTGCCCGACGTGGTGCTCACGGCCTTCCCCAACCCGGTGGCCAGCACCACCACGGTGAACTTCCAGGCGCCGGTGTCGGGCGTGGCTTCGGTGCGCGTCTTCAACCAGATGGGCGTGCAGGTGGCCACCCTGTTTGAGGGCCCGGCCGTGGGCGGCCGCGAGTACCAGCTGGAAGTAGACGCCAGCCGCTGGCCCGCCGGCCTCTACCTCTGCCAGTACGTGGGCGGCGGGCAAACCAGCACCCAGCGCCTGATGGTGAATAAGTAACCGTCCTTCGCCCGCAAGCAAAAGGCCCCCTGAAGCACTTCAGGGGGCCTTTTGCTTGCGTCGCAAAATGGGCTACCGGGCGCTCAGGGTGCGGCGCAGGGTGAGGTAGTCGAGATAGTAGAGCACCTTGACGGACACCGAGTTGTTGTGCGGTGTGTTGATGGTGTTGTTGAAGTTATCGAAATACAGCGGCGTGGCCTGCTCGGCCTGCAGGAAGGTGGAGCCGGCGTTTTTCCAGACGATGCTGACCTGCGAGCCCGGCGCAAACCACCACGAGTACACGGCGTCGACGTTGAAGGCGTTGTAGGTGTTGTCGCGGTTGCGGCGGTAGTCCACCGGCGTTTCGTCGCCGTGGTCGCCCAGGGCCGCGAAGTCGCGGTAGTGCACGTTGCTGGTGTAGTGCCGCACGCGCAGCGTAAACGACATGCGGTTGGTGAAGGTGTAGGCCGTCGATACCACGTTGGAAACGGTGGCCACGTCGCGCCGGCCCAGAATCACCTGGTTCAGGAAGGGCTGGTCGAGGATTTCGGCGCCGTCCATGCCGCCGTTCACGTAGCCGACTTGGTTGCGGTACAGGCTCCAGTCGATGCTGTAGCGGAAGGTGAGGTGGTCATTCACGCGGTAGCGCGGGTAGAGGCCGAAGCTGTAGCCCGTGCGGCGGGCCCGGGGCAGGCGCTCATCCAGGTTGTAGTGCTGCACTCCAAAATTCCAGCCGTAGGCGAATTTCTTGCGCGTGTCCGAGTTCTCGAATACTACAATACGGGCGTTGCCGGGCACGCGCACGTATTTGGAGCCCAGCGGGTTCACACGCGGCTCGTAGAAGTCGTGCGTCACGGGGTCGAGGTTGAAATCGAACCCGAACTGGTTGAAGCTCTTGGTGAAGGTGGTGTTGGCGCCGAGGTAGTAGCCGAACGCTTGGTACAAGGTGGGCTTGTAGAGGAACGACTGGTTGACTTCACTGAAAACCGAGAAGTTGTTTACCTTCCAAAACGGCTTGTAGATGCGGTAGGCCGCACCCAGGCCCTGGGAGATGTTGTTGTTGCCGAACAGAATGCCCAGGTCGTTGGGGTTGTAGGTGTTCGACTCGATGCCGTGGTTTAGGTACCAGGTGAAATTGCCCGAGATTTTGCTCACCCCCACCTGGTACTTGTAGCCGTCGCGGTCGGCCACTTCCTCGTTGCGGCCAAACACCTGGCCGCGGCGGTTGGAGTACACCACGCGGCCATCCACGGCGTAGGCATTGGCCTTGTTGGCGAAGCGGAACAGGCCGCCGGTCACGTTGGCGTCGTAGGTGGCGCCGGCGCGCGTCACGTTGGTGTTGATGAGGGAGACGTAGGAGTTGTTCTTCAGGCTCTGGTCCAGCACCACGATGTTGTAGTTGGCAAACGGCTGCGTGAGCACCTGGCGCTCCTCGCCCGTCTCGCGGTTGCGCAGGGTGGCGTACACGTCGTTGCTCAGGGCGTTGAACACGCCAATGCCCAGCCCTTTGCCGGTGCGCCCCGACACCTTGGTGGCGTTGAGCAGCGGGGTTTCCGAGGGGTTGCGCACGATGCGCTCGGTGGCGTCGGCTTTCACGTCGTAGAAGCCCACGGGCGTGGCCCCTACCCTTCGGGAATAAAACAGGTTGCCTTTGTTGAACAGCTCGGTGCCTTCGGTGAAAAACGGCCGGTTCTCGTTGAATTGCACCTCAAAGGGCGAGAGATTGAGCACCTGGTTGTCGCTCTGCACCTGCCCGAAGTCGGGCACCAGCGTGGCATCGAGCGTGAAGCTCTCGTTGATGCCCCATTTGATGTCGGCGCCGCCGTTGAAGCTGGTGGTGGTGCGCTTAGTGCCTTCGGCGTTCAGCGGATTGTGGTTCACGTACGCACTCACGTAGGGCGTGAGCGAGAGGCGCAGCGGCGGCTTGAGGTCGCGCAGACCAGTGAGCAGCCCCCATTGGTTCACAAAGCCGTCGACCTGCGGCTTCACCTCCGTCCAGAAAAACTTCTGGCGCGTGACGCGCCGCTGCCGCCCGAAATTCAGGCCCCACACCTGCTCCGGGGCACTGCTGAAGCGAATGGCCGAATAGGGAATGCGCAGCTCGGCCACCCAGTCGTTGCCGCGCAGGGCGGTGCGCGAGTCCCACACGGCGTTCCAGTTGCCGTCTTCGCCGTTGGTGGGCGACATACGGGCGTCGAGTTGCACGCCGCCGGAGGAGACGATGAATTCGTAGCCGTTGAGGTGGTCGTTATACGTGTCGAAAAACACCCCGAACCAGTCCGAATTGCCGAGGTTGTCGCGGGCACTGAGCTCGCGCAGCACCGAATCGGGCGAGACGTCGTGCATCACGGCGCCCACGTAAATGGCCGCGTCGTCGTAGAGCACGCGCACTTCGGTGGGGTACTTTTCCCGCCCGCCCGGCTTGGGCTCGTATTCGTAGAATTGGGTGGCAATGGGCGCGGTCTGCCACACGGCCTCGTCGAGCAGGCCATCGAGCTTGGGCACCTCCGTGATGCGCACGGCCTGCAGCTGGCGCTTGGGTGCCGCCGTGGCGGCGGAAGCCGGTGCGGCGGCCGGTGCGGCGGCCGGGCCTTGGGCCCAGGCCGCCGGCCAGGAAAGAGCCAGCAAAGCCAGCAGAAAGAACGAGCGCAGCGAAAAGGTGGGGTACATAGGACGGAAGGAGAGGCAAGCAAAAGGAGTATTCGGCGACCGTGGAGTTGCTTGTGCAGCGAAAAAACAACGGCGCGGGACGGGCTTTGCGAGCTGTTTTCACTCACCAAAAACCACTTCGAAGCCACTGCCACCGGCGCGCCAGCTTGCAGACCAGCGCCCCTGTGTTGTCCCGCGCCTGTTGTTTTATACCATCAGAGCAATTGCCTAATTATCAAACATATTTCTCCACACAAGAAAACCAAACAGGTCTTCTTGTGCGCGGAAACTCCCTTGGTGTGGAATGGTTACTTCCGCTTGCGGAAATACACGTCGTTGCTGATGGATTCGAGCTTGACGAGCGGGCCGCTGCCCTTCAGCGTGCCGCGCACCTGGTAGCCCACGATGGCGTTTTTGCGGGGCTCCGAGGAAAAGGCGATGTCCTGGTCGGTGTATACCTCGCCGGTGATGGTTTTCAGGGCCAGTTCGGCGCCCTGGGTGGCGGGCCAGGCCACGTCCACGAAGCCGCTCAGCGACTTGGCCTCGATGGGCCCGGTGAGGCCCGCGATGTCGATGTTGCCGCTGAGGGTGCTCACGCGCAGGCTCACGCCGGCCGGCACCGTGATGTCGTATTCAATCACGGCGCATACCTGGCGGTAGCTCTCGCCGTCGCGGGCCTTGCCATCGCTGCGGTAGGTGTAGGTGTCGCCGTAGTACGAGCCGCCGGTGGGGCAGTCGCCGGGCTGGGCCTTGCGCAGCATTTCCTTGTCAAACTCCGACGTCACTTTCACTTCGTCGCCGCTTTGCTCGGTGCCGAGCAGCAGGGCGTCGTTGAGGCGGTTCTGGTTGATGCTTACCGAAGCTTTCAGCGTCATTTTGCCGCTGGCGCCCGCCCGAATGCGGATGCTGCTGCCCTGCTTCAGGTTGAGGTACAGGCGCTGGCCTTTGGCCAGGTCCACGCTTTTTTCGATGATTTTCTGGGCGGACGCGGTGTGGGCGCCGGCCACGGCCAGCAGCGTGAGGAGAAGGAACAGGAAGCGGCGCATGGTGATGGTTTTTTGCAGAAGTGGAAGGTGGAGAGTTGAAGTACAGCTGTCGCCGTGTATGCGTCATGCAGCGCGCAGCGAAGCATGACCGGGTTTCAGGGTTCGGCTCGAGCCGGACGCTACTTGGCTTTGCGGACGAAAATGTCGCCGCTCACCGTCTTGAGCGACACCGAGTTGCCGCCGCCGTTGATGGTGCCGTCCACCACTTGGCCGCCGATGTGCTGCATGTTGTCGCCCTTGCTGCCCATGCTCAGGTCGAAATCGGTGTACACTTCGCCCGACACCGAGCGCAGGTGCAGCGTGGATTTGGTGTTGGCGGGCATGCTCACGTCCACGTCGCCGCTCACCGTCGAGATGGAGCTGGGGCCCTGGCGCATGGGCGCAAACCGCACCTGGATGTCGCCGCTCACGGTGTTGGCCACCACGGGACCGGTCACGTTGGAGAGCTTGATGTCGCCGTTTTTCACGTTCAGCTCCAGGTCGCCGGCCATGTCGCGCACCGTCACGTCGCCGCCGTTCCAGTTGGTTTGGGTGTACTGCACGCTCACGCCCTTGGGCACCTGAATCACGTAGTTGGCATCCTTGCGCGACGCCCGCACAACGCGCACCGCGTTGTCGGTCTGCGTCACCGAAAGGCCGATTTTGGTGTTGTCGACGGCCGAGTTGTAGATGGGGCGCAGGCCTTCGGCGCGCTTGGGAGCTTCTTCGTAGCCGTTGCCTTTTATCACCAGCTCGTCGCCGCTGATGCCTTCCACGGTGATGTCGCTGCCCTGCATTTCGAGCACGACTTTGCGGTCTTTGCCGCCGATTTTGGTTTTGTATTCCTGGGCGTTGGCCGCCTGGGCCGTCAGGGCGCCCGTCAGAGCGAGGAGGATGAACTTGTTCATATAGAGGAAAAAATTAAGCAAGTGAGGTCTTGGCGCGGCGCCGGCGAGCGGTGCCGCGTGCAGAAAAAAGGGGCGGAGAAAGAGAGAAAAACGAGGGAGTCTATATCAATTTGCCAATGCCGGCCTCGGCCTGGGCCCGCACCACGGGCAAGGCATCGGGGCGCTTGGAAAGCTTTTCGAGCTGGGGCACGGCGCGGCGCACGTGCATGGCCACCACCATGTCAATCAGCGTAATCTGCACGTTGGGGTCGGTTTGAATGGCCAACGAATGCACCAAGCCTTCGCGCACCTGCGGGTCTTCGCGCAGGCGGTACAGGGCCTCGCAAGCGGCCAGGCGCACGTTGGGGTTGGCGTCGAAGTTGAGGGTGTTGAGCAGCACCTGCACCGTGGGGTCGCCGGGCTCGGTTTGCTTGCTGGTGTTGGTCACCAGCTGAATCCGGTCGCTGGCCGAGGCTTGGCGCATGGACTGGGCCAGTTCCACCGGGGCCGGCTTGTTGCTGTTGGCCGCCACGCCGTTGTCGGTGCCGCGGCCGTTCCAGCTCAGGTTGCGGCCCAGCAGCACGCCGGCGGCGATGAGGACGATGCTGGCGGCCACGCGCATCCAGTTGTTGGCCAGCGCGGTGGGCCACATCGACACCACCTTGGCAGCGGGCTGCGCGGGGGCTGCTACCGGGGCTTCGGGTTTCAGCAGCTGCTTTTGCTGCTCCAGCATGGCCATAAAATTGGCGCGCAGGGCGGTGCGGGGCACTTCGGGCAGGGCCGCGTCGAGGTCGTCGGTGAGGGCGCGGAGCTGGGTTACTTGCAGCTGGCAGGCGGGGCAGGCGGCCAGGTGCGCGGCCACGCGGTCGGCCTCGGCGGCGGGCAGGCTACGCTCGACGTAGGCCGGCAGCAGCGCTTCGAGCTCGTGGCAGGCAGATAATTCGGGCGTTTTCATGGTTAACTGGCGAAATAGATTTTGCGCAACGCCTGCAGGGCGCGGTGGGCTTTCACCCGGGCCGCTTCGGCGGTGCAGCCCAGCAGCTGGCCTATTTCCTCGTAGCCGAACCCCTGGAAGCGGTTCAGCACCAGGATTTCGCGCTGCGGGGTGGGCAGCAGGTTCAGGGCTTCGTGCAGGTCGTCGTGGTGGTTGGCCACGCGCATTTGCGAGAAGGCCGCGCCGCGCAGGGCGCCGGTGCGCTCCACGTCTTCCACGTCGGCGTCGGCGGCCTGCAGCTTTTGCTGGCGCTGCCAGTGGTCGGCGTGCACGTTGCGGGCCATCTGGTACACCCAGGCCTTGAAGGGCTGGCTGGGCTGGTAGCTGCTGCGGTATTTAAGAATGCGCTCGAACACGGTTTGGGTAAGGTCTTCGCTGGTTTCGCGGTCGTTGGTGAGGCGGGTGAGGTAGTTGAACAGGGGCGCGTGGTAGCGCTCGAACAAGGGCACGAGTTGGTCCAGGTCGTCGGCGCGCACGGCCGCCATCAGTTCTTCGTCGCTCGTGCTCGTGGAGGTCACGGGTGGGGTGTTGGAGGTGAGGTGAAAGGAGTACCGGGACTTGGCCCATTCGTTACAAGGTGCCCAAAAAAATTTAGGCACAAGCCTTCCGCACGGCCGCCGCAATTCGGTAACTCGCTTGTAATGTTGAGGTAATGAGGCGCCGATAGTTTTGGCTGACTATTCACTCAGCCTGCTTTCATGCTTTCACATTCCTACGCCTCACGTTTTCTGGCAGCCTCCGCTCTTGCCCTTGCGCTGGCTCTTACCGCCCAGGCGCAAACCGTGCCCGACCTGGGCTTTACCGGTGCCGCCACGCCGCTCATCGTGGCCGAAAGCGCGGGCACGGTATCCATTCCGCTTAGCCTGCGCAACCCGAACGCCACGGCCAGCACGGTGCAGGCGGTGCTGGCGCCGCTGGGCACGGCCACGGCGGGGGCCGACTTCACGTTTGCCGGCCCCCAAACCGTCACGTTTGCGCCGGGCAGCACCACGGCCACGCTCACGCTGCCCCTGCTCGACGACGCCACGGCCGAAGCCACCGAATACTTCACGGTGCGCCTCCAAAACCCCGGCAACGCCACGCTCACGGCCGGCGCCACGGAGTTTCTGGTCTACCTCAAAGACAACGACACCCAAGCGCCTGCCCGCACCAACACGCTGCGCCTCAACCTGCTGGGCAGCTACCAAAACGGCACGGCCTTCAGCGGCAGCACCCAAATCAACTCGGCCGAAATTGTGGCCCACGACCCCAGCACCCAGCGCCTGTACGTGGCCAACTCGGTGGGCGGCAAGCTCGACATCCTGAACTTCGCCACGCCGGGCATGCTCACGCCGGTGGCCTCCATCAACATCCTGCCGTATGGCAACATCAACTCGGTGGCCGTGCGCAATGGGCTGGTGGCCTGCGCCATCGAGAACACGGCGCCGCAGCAGAATGGCAGCATCGTGTTTTTTGACCAAAACGGCGCATTCATCAAGCACGTGACGGTGGGCGCCATGCCCGATATGATAACCTTCTCGCCCGATGGCCACTACGTCATCACGGCCAACGAAGGCGAGCCCAATGCCGCGTACACCCTCGACCCGCTGGGTTCGGTATCGGTGGTTGACATGACCGGCGGCATCGCGGCCGTCACGCAGGCCCGCGTCACCACCCTGGACTTTAGCGCCTACAACGCGCAGGCCGTCACGTTGCGGGCGGCCGGCATTCGCATCTACGGCGGGCCGGCGGGCACGCCCAGCAGCGTGGCGCAGGACTTCGAGCCCGAGTACGTGGCCGTGTCGGCCAACTCGCAAACGGCCTACATCGGCTTGCAGGAAAACAACGCCATTGCCACGCTCGACCTGGCCACGCTGCAGTTCACCAGCTTGCGCTCGGTGGGCTACCAGGACTACACCCAGCCCGGTTTCAGCTTCGATGCCTCGGACCAGGCCGCGGACATTTTGATGGCCAACTGGCCGGTGCGCGGCATGCGCCAGCCCGACGCCCTGGCCTCGTTTGAGTTGCCGGCCAGTCTGGGCGGCGGCCGCTACCTCATCACGGCCAACGAGGGCGACTCGCGCGAATACACCGGCCTGAACGAAATCAACCGCCTCGGCGATGCCGCCTACGTGCTCGACCCCACCGCCTTCCCGCAGGCCGCAATGCTGAAAAACAGCAGCGCCCTGGGCCGCCTCAACGTGACCAACAAGCAGGGCGACACCGACGGCGACGGGGATTTCGACCAGATTTATGCCTTGGGCGGCCGCTCGTTCAGCATTCTGAATGCCAGCACCGGCGCGCTGGTGCACGACAGCGGCGACCTGCTGGAGCGCGTGACCAGCACCGATGCCGCCTTCGGCAGCCTCTTCAACGCCAGCAACACCACCGGCACGCCCACCCGGAAAAACCGCTCCGACGACAAAGGCCCCGAGCCCGAAGGCGTGACCATTGGCATGATTCGCGACACCACCTACGCCTTTGTGAGCCTGGAGCGCGTGGGCGGCGTGGTGGTGCTGAACGTGAACGACCCCGCCAACCCGCGCGTGGTGCAGTACCTCAACAACCGCAGCCTGACCGCCGGCACCGGCGACCTGGGCCCCGAGGGCATTGTCTTCGTTTCGGCCGCCAACAGCCCCACCAGCGCCCCGCTCCTGCTGCTGGCCAACGAAATCAGCAGCACCGTGGCCGTGTACCAGGTTGGCCTGCGCGGCGTGGTGACGAGCGCCAAAAACGGCGCCCCGGCCCCCGAAGCGTTGCACTGCTTTCCCAACCCCGCCGCGCCCGGCGCCGCCGAGCGCCTCAGCCGCCCCGTGGCCGGCGCCCTGCTCGATGGCCTGGGCCGCGCCGTGCGCCAGCTGCCCACCGCCACCGACCACCTGGACGTGCGCGGCTTGGCCGCCGGCCTCTACGTGCTGCGCGCCACCGACGGCGCCACTACCCGCGTGGTGGTGCGGTAAACGATGAGTTATGCCGCAGAAAGCCCAATACCAGAACGTCATGCAGAGCGGCAGCGAAGCATCTCGCGTGCAACAGTACATCCAATCAATAGGATTACTGCCCCACGCGAGATGCTTCGCTGCCGCTCTGCATGACGTTCTTATTACCTGCGACCGCCGCTACAAGCGTGTTACTTCACTTTCCGCAGGTAGATGTTGCCGTTGAAGGTTTTCATCATCACTTCGGCGCCGCCGCCGTTGATTTTGCCGTAGGTCCAGTCGTCGGTGCTGAGGCGGGTGAGGCCGCCTTGCGAAGTGCGCGTCACTTTGGGGGTCGACTTGTCGACGGCCACGTCGAAGTCGCTGTACACTTCGCCGCGCTCCGATTTCATTTTCAGCGCGGCCTTGGCGTTGGCGGGGAAGGTCACGTCCACCTTGCCGTTGAGGGTGGAAAAGGCCATGGGCGTGCCGTTGTTCACGCTTTTGAAGGTGGCCGTGAGGTTGCCGTTCACCGTGTTGGCCACGGCCGAACCCGACACGTTGGTGAGCTGAATGGCGCCGTTCACATTAGAGACTTCCAGCTGGCCGTTCACGTTCTCGACCAGGATGTCGCCGTTATTCACGGTGCTGAGCTGCAGCGAGAAATTCTGCGGCACCTTGATGGTGAGGTCGACGGGGTGGGCGTGCGACTGCGTAGAAATCTCCACGCGGTTATTTTTTTCTTCGGCGGTCAGGTTCAGGCTGCTTGCCGACGAGAGGCGATTCATGCCGCCGGGCGGCGTGGGCGGCTCGGGGGTGCGACGGCTTTTGGCCGGGCGGGCGCTGGCGTCAATCACCACGTCTTTGCCGCCGTAGCCGGTCACGTGGATGAAGCCGTTCACGAGGCCCACTTCCAGCGTACCGGGCTTGCCGGGCGAGGTAAGGGCCACGGTCAGGGTTTCCTTGGTGTCGTCCTGCGCTTGGCTGGCCAGGGCGCTGCCGACGAGCAGGAAGGCCAGCGCAAGCCGACGCGCAATTTGCACGGGGGATAGTTGGAGGGAAATAGTCATTGCGAGGGGTGGATTAGCTAGTTTTTGGAGACGGTGACGTCGCCGTTGAGTGTTTCGAATCGGAAATCGGGGCCGCCTTTGCCAATGCGCACGGCGGTGTCTTTGGTGAGTTTGTACACGGTACCGCCGCCCTTGCCTTCCTTGTTTTTGGTGACTTGCACGGGCAGGATTTCGGCGTCGCTGAAATCGGTGTAGAACTCGCCGTGCATGCTCTTGAAGTGCAGGTTGGCGCCCAGGCTGGCGGGGTATTTCACCCGGATTTTGCCGTTGATGGTGTGGTAGGACGAGGCGCCAGCCGGGTTGGCGGCGTAGGTGGCGTCCACGTTGCCGTTCACGGTGTGGGCCCGGGTGGTGCCCCGCACGTTGGTGAGGGTGATGGGGCCATTCACGTTGTTCACGTGCAAGAGGCCGGTTACGTCCTTCACTTCCATCGAGCCGTTGTTGACGGTGCTCACGTGCAGGTTCATGGCGTAGGGCACCTTCACCACAAAATCGAACTCGTAGCGGTAGTCAATGTCGCGGTGGCTCCAGTTGCCGTGCCGGTCCATAGGGCGCGAATCCTGCGGCCCGGCGATGTACACCACCACGCTGTCGCCGTGCTGGGTAAAACCCAGCTGGGCTTCTTTTTTGCCTTGCTCCAGCGTGGCCGCGTCGTCGGCCCGAATGGTTTTGGTGGCTTCCACCAGCACTTTGTTGCCGGCGTAGCCCTCCACCCGCACCGAGCCGAAGATGTTGTACAGGGCCAGCGTGCTCTTGCCGGCGTCGGCCATGGGGGCGAATTCTTTGGTGATTTTTTCGGTGGATTCTTTGCTTTGGGCCCAGCAGGCGCTGGTGCTAGACAGCACGAGTAAGAGGCTGCTCAGGCTGCGGCGAAACGAGGGTTTGGTCATGGCGGGGAGAAGATTGGGGCGCGGCGGGCCGGCCGGTTGTGAGGGTTTGGATGCTTTCCTGAATTTTGCTTTTCACCGATTCGTCGAGGTTGGGCTGCTTCAGCAGCTCGCGCATCTGCTGCACCGAGCGGCGCTCCTGCAGCTTCACCATCACGTCGGCCAGGGCGGTTTGCACCAGCGGCGAGTCTTGGCGGGCCAGCGCGTGCACCAGGCCTTCGCGCACCTGCGGGTCTTCGGCCAGCGGGGCCAGGGCTTCCAGCGTGGCGAGGCGCACGTTCACGTTGGGGTCGGTGTTGAGGGTGCTGAGCAGGGCGTTCACCACTTTGGCGGTGGGCTCGTCGAGCTGCTTGGTGTAGCCCACGGCCCGCAGCCGCTCCGTGGCCGAAGGGTTCTGGATGAGCGAGAGCAGCATTACCTGCTTCATGTGGGTCACTTCGTTGGCGAGGGCGGCAATCTGCTGCTGGTCGTCGGTGGCCGGCGGCTGGCGGTTCAGCCAATACCCGCCAATGAGGCCCACCCCTACCAGGCACAGGCTGTACACGGCCCGCAGAATGGGCCGCGGCACGTCCAGGTGCAGCCACCACTGCCACAGCCCTTTCAGGGAGTAGTCGGGCGTGGCCTTCACTTCTTCTTTAAACGAGGCCAGCATGGCGTAGAATTCGGGGCGTACGCTGGGGCCGGGCTCCGGCACGGGCACCTGCCCCAGGCTCTGCCACAGGCGTTGGGTGGCTTGCAGTTCCTCGCGGCACTCGGCGCACTCGGCCAAATGGGCCGTGAGGGCGGCTTGCTCGGGCTCGGTAAGCTGGCGGCTCAGGTAGTCAACCAACTGGTCCTTCACGTGGTCACAGTTCATATAGCAGGTTAATTTTCGATGCGGAGGTAGGTGCTTTTGAGCTCGTGCATGGCGCGGTGCACGCGCACCTTCACGGCGCCTTCGGTGGTGCCCAGCACCTGGGCAATCTCGCCGTACTTCATTTCCTGGAAGCGGCTCAGCACCAGCACCTCGCGGTGGTCGGGGCTGAGTTGGGCCAAAGCTTGATGCAGCACGGCCACTTCCTGGGCGCGCTCCAGGCCGGCGTCGGCGGGGCTGCCGCCGCCCAGGTGCTCGGCCACGTCGGCCACGTCGGCGTGGTGCTTGGCGTGGCGGTTTTTCTTCACGTGGTCGGCCAGCACGTTGCGGGCCAGGTGGTACATCCAGGTGCGGAACTCGCCCTCACCCGTGAAGGTGTGCCGGTACTTCAGCATGCGGTAGAACACGTTCTGCACCAAGTCTTCGCTGGTCGTCGAGCTGCCCAGCATGTGGTAGAGGAAACCGAACAACGGCCGGTGGTAGCGCTCGAAAAGCAGACCCATGCGGTCCACGTCGCCGGCTTTCACCCGCAGCATTAAGGCATTGTCCGATAGCGAGTCCACGCAGTTACGATGAGGTGTTTGGGTATTTGCTTGTGGACACCGCCGTGCCCGGCGAAGGTTACCGGAAAATGGGATGTTTTTTTATTCCCACTTTGCTTATCTCGGGCATGTGCATTGTTAGGCCTTGGAAATCAGGAGCAAAATCAACAAATAATAGCTAATTCGGTGAATATTAAGATGCCTGATTCGCAACCCTGCCCCGGTTCCCCTCCGTAAAGCCCCGTCCACAACGCTCCCTTCCTTTCCACATTTCCAACTCGTTTATCATGAAAACCACCAAAATCCTTCTCGCCTTGTTGCTGACCACCGGCTTGAGCACCGCCGCCTTCGCCCAAACCACGTCGGGCACCATGGGCACTACCTCGGGCAGCACCACCAGCAGCGGCTCAATGAGCGGTACGCCGGCCACCGGCTCCACCACCGGCACCATGAACACCAGCACCAGCGGCTCCAGCACCAGCGGCTCAATGTCGGGCAGCACCTCGGGCAGCAATTCGGGCTCGGGCAGCACCTATGGCACGACGTCGGGCAGCACCACTGGCAGCACGGGCAGCACCACCGGCAACATGGGCACCACCAGCGGCAGCACCATGGGCACCACTTCCGGCAGCACCTCGGGCAGCAGCACCTCGGGCCGCATGAAATCGAAAGACAAGGCTTCGAAAGGCAAGATGAAAACCTCGACGCCCCGCTAGCAACTTTTTGTTGTTCAGAGCCGTAAGGCCACAAGAAGACCGGCTGTTTCACCCGAAGCAGCCGGTTTTTTAGTGTCCCTCCTTTCCCCTCCCCCATGAAACCGTTTCTCCTTCTGGCCGGCCTGCTGCTCGCGGCTGCGGCGCAGGCCCAAACCGTGCCCTTCGACCCCACGGCGCCCGTGCGCGGCGGCAGCCAGGGCCAAACCACCATTCCGCCCGTGAACCCGGCGCTCAACCAAAGTACCATTCAGGGCCCGCCCGAAATGCAGCGCACGCCCACCAACCGCGACGCCCAGCAGAGCCGTCCGCTCGACAACACGGGCGGGGCCATTCTGCCCGCCGCCACGCCCGAGCTTTCGCCCACGGCCGTGCCCGACGTGCGCGAGCAGCCGCTCATTCGCGACGACAAGCGCCGCCAGTCCAACGAAGTAGTGCCCAGCCGCTCGCGTCGCAGCCACAGCAGCAACGTGCCACGATAACCCAACACCTCCCCCAGCCCAACACGAAAAAGCCCTGTTCAGAACATGAGCAGGGCTTTTTCGACGTTATGAGCGGCCAGGGGCGCTTATTTCTTTTTGCTTTTCTCGGCGTGGGCCAGCAGGTCGCTGCCGTGCTTGCGCAGCAAGTCGGCCAGTTCCAGCAGGGGCTTTTTCACGTCGGCCGCGGCGTTGGCGCTGAGCTGGCTGGTTTGGTTGCCCAGCATGGTGAGCGAGTTGCCGATGGCCGTGGCACTCAGGGCGCCGCTGGTGAGCAACGATTGCAGGTTGCCGATTTCGCGGGCAATGTCCTGCAGGCCGGGCTCGCCGCTTTGCAGGAAGGTTTGCTGCCAGGTTTCGGTGTTGTCCATGGCCGAGCCCAGGGGCAGGCTGGTGAGGCCGTTTTTGAGGGCGCTGACGGTGGCGAGAAGTTGGTCGGAGGGCATTGGACTGATGGATTGATTTGGGAATGTGCTGATGTGCTGAAAAAGCGTTGGACCAGCGGGCTATAACTCTTCGCTTTTGACCTTTACGTCCTTTTTCGCCCGTTTGGCTTTGGCGGGCGCGTTTGGGTCGGGGGGTAGGGTCAGGGGCGGGCTGGGAATATTGGGCGCGGGGGCACTCAGCCCGAGCTCGCGCAGAATGGCCACGGCGCGCAGGGCGCTGGCTTCCTTGTTTTTGATTTCGAGCATCAGGTCGAAATCAAGGCCATGCAGGTCGGCCAGGAAGCCCCGAAACAGGTCGTCCACTAGGTCGTCGGTGTGCTTGCCTTTGCGTTCGCCCAGCGCCTGCGAGCTGTAGTCCATCATGGGCACGCCGTCGGCGGTGGGGTGCCAGGTGGCCGCGGCCAGGCGCAGGGCCTCGGGCATGGGCTCGCCGTGGTTGAGGCACTCGTGGTGAAAATTGTCGAACAGAATGGGCACGCCGGTGAGCTCGTGCAGGTGCAGGCAGTCGCGCAGCGAATACAGCCGGTCGTCGTTTTCCACCACCACGCGGGCCTTCACGGCGGCGGGCAGCGTGGCGTGCACCTGCGCAAACCGCTGGATGGCCAACTCCCGCTCGCCATACAGCCCGCCCACGTGAATCTGCAGCTTGGCCGTGCCGTCCAAGCCCATCAGGTCCAGCATAGAGCCCTGGTACACCAGCTCCTGAATGCTGCGCTGCACAATGTCGGCGCTGGGCGAGTTCAGCACCACAAACTGGTCGGGGTGAAAGCTCACCCGCAGGTCGTGGGCCTTGATGTAGTCGCCGATGGCCCGGAAGTCGGCCGCAAAATGGGTTTGCCAGGGAAAGGTGTTGATTTCGTGCGAGCCGAAGGGCACAATGCCCGAGCCCATCCGAAAGAAAAGCAGGCCCTGGGCCACGTTCCATTCCAGCATGCGGCGCAGGCAGGCCAGGTTGGCCGTCACGGCCGCCACCAGCCGCTCCTCACTGTAAGAGGCCAGCCGGAAAGTGTTGGCGGCGCTGCAGTCCATCGCCTCGTTCACGCAGGGATACCCAATTTTCATACTTGGGCTTACGGGTAAAATCAGTTAGCAGTTATCGGTGAACCGTGAGCAAATTCCTCTTTGGCACACGGCTCACTGCTAACTGTTCACTGCTCACTGCTAACTGCTTTTACCCTACGGCTCGTAGCCGCGGTTGTCCTTGAAGGCCTTGTTGTACTCGGCGCGGGCCTTGCGGAGCTTCTCGGCTTTCAGCTCGGCTTCAATTTCTTCCATCTTGCGCCGCTGTTTGCCTTCCCGCGAAAACTGGTCGTAAATCAGGCTCACCGGGCTTTGGATGGTGGGCACCGGCGCCTTGGGCGCGGCAGAGTCGACGGCGAAGAGCGGCTGGGGCTTCGGCGGGCGCTTCACGGCACTGGTCACGGGCGGCTTGGGGCGCTTGATGTTGCGCAGGGCCCGGTTGATGACGGCGCGGTCGGCGCGGTCGCTCACCACTTGCACCTCGCCCAGCTGCACGCTGTCGCGCTTGAGCTGAATGCGCACCACCAGCTGCGACAGCCCGGTGCCGCCCATGGCCATGCGCTGGGTTTTGAAGCCCAGGGCCCGAAACAGCACCGTGTCGGTGGGCAGCACGTCGAGGCCGAAGTTGCCGGCGGCATCCGTCACCACGCCGCGGCGGGTGCGCTGCACCTGCACGGTGGCGCCCGGCACGGGCAGGCGCGAGCCGGCTTCGGCCACGCTGCCGCTCAGGCGCACGGTGGTGGGGGCCTGCGCGCGGGCGCCCAGCGCCAGCAGCCACAGCACCGCCAGCAGGGCCAGCCGCTGGCTCCACGGCGGCCAAACGACACGCACACAAGGCACTACTTCAATTACCATCAACAGAATACGCACAACGCTACCACAAAGTAGCAACCCAATGAGCCAAAAAAAGCCCGCGCCGTTGCAGGCGCGGGCTTTTCAGCGACGGTTCGGCCGATTGCATCGACCAAACCATTAGTTTTTGATTTTGGTGCCGTCGGCGTCTTTCACCTTCACTTTGCCGTTCTCTTTCACCTTGAGCTTGCTGCCGTCGTCGGCTTTGGCTTTCATTTTCGAAACCGAAGCCGCATCGGTGCCCATGCTGCCGCTCATGCCGTTGTCGGCGGTCGTGGTGGTCGTGGTCGACTCGGTGGTTGTCATGCTCGACTGCGACATGCCGCCGCTGGTGGCCGTGTCGCTCATCGACGACATGCTGGCGTCGTCGCCGGCGCTGGTGTAGGTGCTGGGGTCGTCGTAGTACGTCGAGCGGCTCGACTCATACGCCTGGTACTGCGTGGGGTCCACGAAAATCACCTTGAATTCTTGGTCTTCCGCAGCGTAGGCGTCGCGCATGGCGGCGGCCATGCCGGTGGTGTCGGCGGTGTACTTGCTGCGCAGGTCGTTCATGCGCTTGTAGCGGTTCACGTACACGGTGCGAATTTTGGTTTTGGTGGCCTCGTCCGTGATTTTCATGTTGGCCGCCATCTTGTCGGCAATCTGTTGGGCGCGGGCCTCAATCTGGGCGTCCGTCATGGGGCCCGTGGTGGTGGTGGTAGTGGTGGTGGTCATGCCATCGCCGGGGGCGGTGTTGACTTCGGTGGTTTTTTCCTGCGAGCAGGAGGCCAGCGAGAGGGCGGCAGCGCCCGCGAGAATCAAGAGGGAATTTTTCATGAGAAGGGAATAAAAGGACAACCGTAATGGGTTTGGGGGCGCTTTACGGCAATGCCCTGGCATATGTTTCCTGGGTGATATAGAAAGACCCTCATGCTAAGCAAATGCAGAGCATGAGGGTCTGTTCCGGGTGGCGGGTGCCTACGCCCGGCGCAGCTCAAACACGGTGATTTCGGGCAGGAAGCCCACGCGGCCGGGATAGCCCAAAAAGCCCAGGCCTACGTTCACGTACAGCTTCTGGCGGCCCTGCTCGTAGAGGCCGGCCCACTGCTTGTAGGCATACTGCACGGGGCTCCACTTCAGAAACGGCAGGTTTAGGCCGAACTGCATGCCGTGGGTGTGGCCGCTGAGGGTGAGGTCGATGTCGGGGTAGTTGAGCACCTGGGCCTCCCAGTGCGAGGGGTCGTGCGAGAGCAGGATTTTGAAGGGCGCATCGCCGCTGGCGGCGTGGGCTTTGGGCAGGTTGCCGTGCTTGGGAAAGTTGGCGTGGCTGCTCCAGTTCTGCACGCCCACGATGGCAATTTTGTCGCCGCCCCGCTCGATGGTGTGAGCGGTGTCGTTGAGCAAGGTCCACCCGATTTTGGCGTGGTTTTGCATGAGGCGCTCCAGGTTGGCGCGCTTTTCCTCCAGGCTGCCCCACTGCACGTAGTCGCCGTAGTCGTGGTTGCCGAGGCTGGAGAAGATGGGAAGGTCGGACTTGATGCCCTGCAGGGCCGGAATGTGCGGCTCGACTTCGGTGGCGCGGTTGTTCACCAGGTCGCCGGTCATCAGCACGAGGTCGGCCGCCTGCTGGTTGATGAGGGCCACGGCGCGCTGCAGGGGCTCGGTGGAGTTGAAGCTGCCGGTGTGCAGGTCCGAAATCTGAATGACTTTGAAGCCGTCGAAGGCCGGCGGCAGGTTGGGAAATTTCAGCGACACGCGGCGCACTTGGTAATCGGTGGCACCTTTGGCCATGCCCCACAAGAGGCCGACAAAGGGAATGGCGCCCAGCCCCAGCGCCAGCTTGGCCAGAAACTCGCTGCGCGGAATGGCCTCGCCCGCCACCCCCGCCGGCCGCGTGGCCGAGCTCAGGGCCCAGCGGCCCAGCCGCACCAGGTCTTCGAGCAGCAGCGGAATGAGCATGACCATCTTGGCGGCCAGCAACAGCAGCGGCAGGCTCATGAGGTAGCTTTTGAGGACGGTGTTGCCGGTTTGGCGCGTGCTGCCGGCCCAGATGGCCAGCCACCACACCACGCCCGTCAGCACCCAATAGCCTATCGACGCCCAGCGCCGCACGCCCGGCGAGGCGTGCTGCACCACCGTGCGCACCGCCTGGTACCCATACCATTCGGCCAATACCACCAAGCCCAACATCAACCACAACACAAACGGATTTCGCATATTCTAACAACAGAGCGGAGAAAGCACCCGCTGCATAACGCAGCGGCGGCGCCCAAGTTTAAACGCGGCCCGCAGGCTTTTGCTTTACATTTAACGGACATTTTACCTTCTGCCACCTCCGCGCTGCATGGAACCGCTTGACCCTCTGCCTTCTGCCGCCCCCTCTTACCCCACCCCCACTGCCTCGGGCATCAAGAGCTGGGCCGAGGACGACCGCCCCCGCGAAAAGCTGCTGAGCAAGGGCCGCGCCGCCCTTTCCGACGCCGAGCTGCTGGCCATCCTCATCGGCTCGGGCACCACCAAGCTCACGGCCGTGGATGTGGGCAAGCTCATGCTGCAGGGCGTGGGCCACGACCTCAACGCCCTGGCCCGCGAAAGCGTGAAGCAACTGTGCCGCCACCCCGGCATCGGCGAGGCCAAGGCCATCACGGTGGTGGCCGCCCTGGAGCTGGGCCGCCGCCGCAAGGAGGCTGACGCTGCGCCGCGCAACACCATCACCTGCTCGCGCGACATCTACAACCTCATGCGCCCCCACCTGCTCGACCTGCCGCACGAGGAGTTCTGGGTCATCCTGCTGAACCGGGCCAACGTGGTGATGCGCAAAACCGCCATCAGCCGCGGCGGCGTGGCCGGCACCGTGGCCGACCCCAAGATGATTTTCAAGGAAGCCCTGGAGCAACTGGCCAGCAGCATCATTCTGGTGCACAACCACCCCAGCGGCAACCGCAACCCCAGCGGCGCCGACATTCAGCTCACCAAGAAGCTGAAAGAAGCCGGCAATTTTCTGGATTTGCCCATTCTGGACCACCTCATCTTTGCCGAGCAGGGGTACTACAGCTTCGCGGATGAGGGGATTTTGTAGTAGCAGGGCAAAAATTATGACACCAGTCAGAAAAACCCTTCGCCTTGTAAAACAGCGCCGTGCGCCGGCCATTTTCCAACAACACGTTCGCGCGCTGCTTCCCTACAACCAAAACCGCTACCTCCGCTACCGGCACAGCGACGCAGACTCGCATACTCCTTGGTACGGGGCGTCTTTTCAATTGGCCAGCGAAGCGCACAACATTTCGCAAGGAATAGACTTTGGGCTGCCAAAATTTCTGGACCATTACGAGACGTTTTTTAAGCAGTTGGTCGCACAGTTTGATGACGGCTCGTGCTGGATAGTCACCCACGATATCAAGGACTATAGCTGGTGGCCGAACGACGAACCCACGTTGCCCGCGCTACGCACCCTGTTTGCCCAGCACCGCGTGCCCAACACCTTCAAAGGCGCCTTGCAATTGACAAAGCCGGAGCTTTTCCGCTATGCCCGGGAATTCCTATCCTACCCCACTGGCGTGTTCGGCCGAGCAGGGGCCCTGTACAGTGATGTGGACGTTTCCCATGGCAAAAGGCCAGTAGTCATCAAAATATCGGCTCATTTGAACGTGGACTTCCTGAGTACTGACCAAGAGCTTGTACGAGCGGTGGTGAAGCAGCATCGCACGCCGGTCTTTACCATAAAACCATACCGGGGCACTTCCTTCTAATTACTCACACCTTTCACTACCCGAACGGTTTTTGTAAACCTGTCGATTCCCCTACCCTGTGCAGGGCCTTTTTATGAAAAACGAAATCGACGTGCGCTTGTGCTTCTGGGAAATTGAGGGTCTGGCCCCCGAGGCCATCACCGAAATGCTTGGCGTTGCACCCACCAAGGTGATGCGCCAAGGGGAGCCGCGGGGACCCAAAGGCACGCGCGTGTGGCCCTACAACGGCTGGGTGTGGGAAGCCAGCGCCGACAAATCGGTTTCCTTTGAAGACCAATGCACCGCCGTGCTTGACCTGCTAGAGGCCCACCGCGACGCCGTAAAGAGCTTTTGCCACCGCTGCACGCCCGAGCTTTCCTGCGCCTTGTGGATATACGCCGAAAATGGCGAAAGCACGCCCTCAGTCCATCTAAACACCCGCTACCACGCTCTGGCCAGCGAATTCAACCTCAGCTTTGACTTGGACCTCTATTGCATGTCCGATGGAGAAGCACAGGCGTGAGCTCCATTTCCAAACCCCGATTCTCTTCAGCCACCTCAATTTTTCCCACGGCGGGCCATTGTAATAAAAACCCTCCGGGAGGGCAGTGCCTTCCTTCGTCTGAACTTGTGCGGGGCAATCGGGTTATGGTCACACTTTTTCGGCAGCAGTTCCTCCCAAAAGGCACGGCGACCGGCAAAATTTGACCACACTTCTCACTCAATTCACAAAAGACCGATGAAACTTACCATCCTTCTGGCGGCCACGCTGGCAGCCTTCACCGCGCAGGCCCAGACGGCCGCCTCCGCGCCGCGCGCCGCCGCCGACCAGATTGCCACCAAGAAAGGCCCCCTCACGGTGCAGCCCATCACGCACGGCAGCGTGGTGCTGACCTGGGGCGGCAAAACCATTTACGTGGACCCCTACGGCGGGGCCGCAGGCTACGCAGGCCTGGCCGCTCCTGACGTCATCCTCATCACCGACATTCACCCCGACCACCTCGACCCCAAAACGCTGGCCGGCCTCTCCCTGGGCAAAGCCCTGATGGTGGTGCCCCCGGCGGTGGCCGAAAAGCTGCCGGCCGAGTACAAAAAGCAGGTGCGCGTGCTGCGCAACGGCCAGAAACTCGACACGCTGGGCATGAGCGTGGCGGCCATCCCGATGTATAACCTGCCCGAAGCGGCCGACGCGCCCCACACCAAAGGCCGCGGCAATGGCTACGTGCTGGGGCTGGGCGGCAAAAACGTGTACCTGTCCGGCGACACCGAAGACATCCCCGAAATGCGCGCCCTCAAGAACATCGACGTGGCCTTTGTGTGCATGAACCTGCCCTACACCATGGACGTGAACCAGGCCGCCCAGGGCGTGCTGGCCTTCAAGCCCGCCATTGTGTACCCCTACCACTACCGCGGCCAGAACGGCCTGAGCGACGTAGCCAGCTTTAAGAAGCAGGTGAACGCCGCCGACAAAAAAATCGACGTGCGCCTGCGCAACTGGTACCCCACGGCCCAGTAACACCCCGCCGCTAATGCAAAAACGTCCTGCCGAGCCAGCTACTCAGCAGGACGTTTTTGCTTTTTAACGGTTTTCCGCTGGCACGCGTCTGCCGCTACTTCGCCGCCTCGATGGCCGCCACGGCCTGGTCGACCAGCCCAGCCGCCGCTACCGCATTGGCCCGCTTGCTTTGCTGCTGCTGCACCTCCCGCAGCAAGCCCTCCACGCGCTGGTAGTCCACGTAGCGCTTGTACTGCACGGTCAGGTCGCGGATGCGCGTGATGCCTTCGGCCAGCGCCGTCGGGTCATCGATGCGGCCCAGCATCTCACCGAAGCCCTGCAGCATCTGGAAACGGCCGTTGGGGTCGGCCGCGTCGTATTTGGCGCGCATCCAGGGCCACTGCGATACGCTGCCCGCCTGCCCGTACACCAGCACGATGGCCCCCGTGAGCGGGTCCTTGCTATCGGCTTCAAAAGCCTTGGCCCGGGCCAGCGCCTGCGCCGGGTTCAGGGGCAGCAAGGCTTCCAGCGCCGCAGCCTGCACCCGGTACGACGGGCTGCCCAGGGCCTTGCCGAACAGCGGCGCGTAGTTTTTCTGCTTGAGCGAACCCAGCGCCGCCAGGGCGGCTGCCTGGGCTTGCGGCGCGGCATCGGTGGCAGCCATTTTTTCCAGCATGGGCGTGGCGGCTTTGCGCAGGGGTGCGTTTTTGAGGTCGAGCACCTGCACGGCCATCTCGCGGAGAGCAGGCGTTTTGTCGCCCAGGCCGGCGAGGAGGATTTTCTGGGCCTGCGGGTCGGCGGGTTTGCTTTGGGCGGCGCGCAGGGCTTCGCGGCGGTCGAGGTAGCGGGCGGCGTGGCGCTGCTGGTAAGCAAACTCAGCCAATGGCTTGTGGTCTTCCTTCTGCCACACCAGCACCTTTTGGGCGTCCACGTTCACCAGGTCGGGCTTGGCCGCAAGGGTCATGGTGAAGGTTTGGGTGGCCTCGGTCATCATCACCGACTGGTGCTGCACCTTGCCGCCCACGTAGTAGTCGATGGTGAACGGCAGCTGAAACGACTGGCCCGCCTGGGTCTGCTTCACGGTCACGGACTGCACTTTCCGGGCGGCGTCCCAGGCGTAGTCGATGGTGACGACGGGGTGGCCAGCGCCGTAATACCACTGGTTGAAAAACCAGTTCAGGTCTTTGCCCGACACTTCTTCCAGCGCCAGGCGCAGCTTGTGGGCCTCGCCGGTGCCGAAGGCGTTTTGGGTTAAATAGCGCTTCAGGCCCTGAAAAAACACTTCCTCGCCCAGGTAGGCGCGCAGCATGTTCAGGATGTTGCCGCCCTTCTGGTAGACGACGCCGTCGAACATGTCGTCCTTCTCGGCGTAGCGCGAGCGCACCACCGGCAGCAGGAAATTGGCGGGGTCGCGGAAGTAGGTGCGCAGGCTGATGTCGGCTTGCTGGGCGGCGGCATCGGGACCGTATTCGTGCTCGGCCCAGATGATTTCGCTGAAGTTGGCAAAGCTCTCGTTCACGGTGAGCTGGCCCCAGCTTTCGGCCGTGACATAGTCGCCAAACCACTGGTGGAACAACTCGTGGGCGATTTCGCGCTCCACGCCGGCGTACTGCCAGTCCAACAGGTCGCGGGCCGAGCCCTGGGCGTGCTCGCCAAACAGCGAAGCGGTGGTGTTTTCCATGGCCCCGGCCACGAAATCGCGGCACACCACCTGGTGGTACTTGTTCCAAGGAAAGTCGACGCCCAGCCGCTGCGAGAAAAACTCCAGCATGCGCGGCGTCTTGCCGAAAATGGCCCGGGCCTGGGCGGCGTATTGCGATTCCAGATAATAATTGACCTCCTTGCCGCGCCACGTATCCTTCGTGATGCGGAAGTCGCCTACGGCCATCATGAACAGGTAGGGCGCGTGGGGCTCGTCCATTTTCCAGGTGTCGGTGCGCAGCCCCGGGGCGGTGGCCACCTGCTTCACCAGCTGGCCGTTGCTGAGCGTGACGTACTTGGCGGGCACGGTCATCGAGATTTCCTGGGTGGTTTTCTGGTTAGGTTCGTCGATGGTCGGGAACCAGGCGGAATTGGAATCCGGCTCGCCCTGCGTCCAGATTTGCACGGGCTTGCCAGCCACGGCGCTGTCCGGGTTGATGAAGTAGAGGCCTTTGGCACCTTCGATGGCGCGCCCGCCCTTCACGTTCAATTCGTCGGGCTTGGCCGTGTATTCAATGTAAACCGTGTAGGCCTCGCCGGCTGGCACCGGCTGTTTGAGATGAATCAACAGCTGCCGTTGGTTGTACTCGTACTTCAGCGTGGACTGCGCGTCGCCGCGCACCAAGGCCACGGTGTTGATGTCCATGCCCTTGGCGTCGAGCCGCAGGGAATCGGTGGCCGCGGCGTAGGGTTTAAGGGTGACCCACTCCCGGCCAATCAGGTGGCGTTTTTCATAATCAAACTCAACGTTGAGCCGGGTGTGCACCAGGTTGTTTATTTGCCGGGCCGCCGGGCGGTAAGGTGCGGACTGTTGGGCGAGGGCTGGCGCCGCGGCCAGCAGGAAGAGTATAAACCGAAGTTGTTGCATGAGGCAGAAAAGGAGCGCCGAAGGTAGCGCGGCTACCTGATGCCGCCGCAGCCCCGGCAGTTGGCTGCCTGCTCAAAAAGAAGAAACATGATTAAAAAAATAGCCTTGGCGGTCGCTATCATCGGCATCATCTTATATTCGATAAACGGCAGCCGGCCCGACGCCAGCGCATACGCGGCGCAAGTGCGCAAATCCCGCGGCGAGAAAAACCGCTCGTTTCGCGAGTCGGCCCAATCGCCTCTCTCGGAAGCCCAAAAGGCGCAGTTCGATAGCCTCAAATACTACCCCGCCGATTTGTCCCTGGTAGTCGAAGCCACCGTTTCGCGCAACGCCACGCCCGACACCACGCTGCTGCAAATGAGCGACAACCGCGCAGAAAAATACCTGCGTTGGGGCCAGGCCAAATTCCGCATTGGCACCCAGGCTCAGCAGCTGGCGCTGTACCTGAAAGCCGACGGCAATGATTCTACCCTCTTCATTCCCTTCACTGACGCCACCAACGGCCGCGAAACCTACGGCGGCGGCCGCTACCTCGACGCCGCCCTTCCCGAGCCCGACGCCAACGAAATCACACTAGATTTCAACCAGGCCTACAACCCCTACTGCGCCTACAACAACGACTACAGCTGCCCCGTGCCGCCCGCCGAAAACCGGCTGGGCGTGCCCATTGCGGCCGGCGAGAAGTCGTTTCACGAGTAACAACGGCACCCGAGTAGCGCAGCCCAGCCTTGCCCGCGCAACCGATTCACGTTTACGGAGCTTCACGGTGCGCCGTACCTTTGCCACGTCGTCAGCGGCCTGACAACTGACAACTAGCAACGGACAACTCATCATGCGCATCTCCCTCGACTGGCTTAAAACCCTCATTCCGACCGATAAACCCGCCGCCGAGATTGGCGCCCTGCTCACCGGCTCGGGCCTGGAAGTGGAAAGCATGGAGGAGCTGGAAAGCATCCCCGGCGGCCTGCGCGGCGTGGTGCTGGGCACGGTGCTCACCTGCGAGCGCCACCCCGACGCCGACAAGCTCAGCCTGACCACCGTGGACGTGGGCGACGGCACCGTGCGCCAAATCGTGTGCGGCGCCCCCAATGTGGCCGCTGGCCAGCGCGTGGTGGTGGCCCTCGAAGGCGCCGAGCTGCACCCTGCGCAGGGCGAGCCCTTCAAAATCAAGAAAAGTAAAATCCGCGGCGCAGCCTCCGAGGGCATGATTTGCGCCGAAGACGAAATCGGCCTGGGCACCTCGCACGCCGGCATTATGGTGCTCGACACCGACCTGCCCAACGGCACGCCCGCCGCCGAGTATTTCGGCCTGGGCTCCGACACGGTGTACGAAATCGGCCTCACGCCCAACCGCGCCGATGCGGCTTCGCACTACGGCGTGGCCCGCGAGCTGCGCGCCCTGCTGGGCCAGCCCTGCCACCTGCCCGATGTGAGCGCCTTCGCGGCGCCGGAGTCGGCGGCGGCCAACGTCGACGTAACGATTGAAGACGTGGAAGCGGCCCCGCGCTACGCCGGTTTGCTGCTCGAAAACGTGCAGGTCGGCCCCTCGCCGGAGTGGCTGCAACGCCGCCTGCGCAGCATCGGCCTGAGCCCCATCAACAACGTGGTGGACGTGACCAACTTCGTGCTGCACGAGCTGGGCCAGCCCCTGCACGCCTTCGACGCCGACCAGATTACGGGCAACCGCATCCGGGTGAAGCGCGCCGAAGCGGGCGAGAAATTCGTGACCCTAGACGGCGTGGAACGCAGCCTGAAAGCCGAGGATTTGGTGATTGCCGACGCCCACGGCACCCCGATGGCGCTGGCCGGCGTGTTCGGCGGCAAGACCTCGGGCGTGAGCGAAGCCACTACCCGCGTGTTTCTGGAAAGCGCTTACTTCGGCCCCGCCGCCGTGCGCCGCTCCTCCCAGACGCACCAGCTGAAAACCGACGCCTCGTTCCGCTTCGAGCGCGGCACCGACCCCAACATGGTGCCCGTGGCGTTGCAGCGGGCGGCGCTGCTGCTGCAGGAAGTGGCCGGCGCCACCGTCGCCGCGCCGGTGGTAGACGAGTACCCGGCGCCCGTGCCGCCGGCCACCGTGCACCTGCGTTTGCCCCGCGTGGAGCGGCTGGTGGGCCAGTACATCGCGCCCGAACGCATCCGTCAGATTCTGACTGACCTCGACATTGACATCGACATCACCGAGGAAAACCTCGAAAAAGGCGACCAGGCCACCTGGCTGCTCACGGTGCCGCCGCACAAGGTGGACGTGACCCGCGAGGCCGACGTGATTGAGGAAATTCTGCGCATCTACGGCTACAACAACGTGGCTTTGCGCCCGAACAACTCGGCCTCGTTCCTAGCCAAGTTCCCGAACCCCGACCCGGAAGTGACGCGCGTGAAAATTGCCTCGCTGCTCAGTGGCCAGGGCTTTTCGGAGATTCTGACCAACTCGCTCACCAACTCGCAGTACTTCGAGAAGGACGGCGAGCCGGAGGCGTCACTGGTGCGCATTCTGAACTACAACAGCATCGACCTGAACGTGATGCGGCCAACGCTGCTGCACTCAGGCCTCGAAATCATTCGGCACAACATCAACCGTCGCCAACGCGACCTGAAGCTGTACGAATTCGGCAAAGTGTACGCGCAGAATGAGAACGGCAAGTACCAGGAAAAGAACAAGCTGGTGCTTTATCTGACGGGTAATGTTACGGCCGAAACTTGGCAGCACAAGTCGGATAAAGCGGCGTTTCACGACTTGGCGGGCGCGGTGCAGCAGGTGCTGGCGGCGCTGGGCTTTGGCGGGGCGGCCTCGCAGCCGGTGCAGCACGCCTACCTGGCCGGCGGCCTCACGCTGCTGGTACACAACCAGCCGCTAGCCCAGCTCGGCGCGGTGTCGGCTTCGGTGCTCAAGAAAATGGACGTGAGCCAGCCAGTGTGGTACGCCGAGCTGGACTGGGACGCCCTGAGCAAGAAATACAAGCCCACCCTCACGGCCCGCGAGCTGCCCAAGTTCCCCGAGGTGCGCCGCGACCTGAGCTTGGTGGTGGATGCGTCGGTGACCTTCGACCAGCTCCAGCAGATTGCCCGCAAAACCGAGAAGAAGCTGCTGCAAAGCATCAACGTGTTCGACGTGTACGCCGGCGAAAACCTGGGCGCGGGCAAGAAGTCCTACTCGGTGAGCTTCACGCTGCAGGACTACGGCCAGACGCTCAGCGAGCAGGCCATCGACCAGGTAATGCAGAAGCTCATTCAGCAGTTTGAGAAGCAGGCCGGGGCGCTGATTCGGAAGTAAGGGCCTATTAAATTTACCCAAGGGGCGCCGTCGCGGAAGTTTCCGCGGCGGCGCTCTGTCGTTTGTTACAACGTTGCCGGATACAGTGCGCACGGGTTTATACGTGCTTTATAAATCAAGTATTTATACCTGACCATAGTGAGGAAATAAGGCGGAGCTTTGGCCAATCCATCCGCTCACCTTTTCGCTCACTGCCATGAAAAAGCAATACCTTCTACCAACCTTGCTTGGCGCCTGCTTGTGGCTGGCCGGCTGCTCGTCCAACAACTCCAAAACGGAAACCACAACCAGCGCCCCGGCCGCCGACGCTACAGATACCACCGGCGCTAAGATGGCCGCCCGGCCCGGCCCCAACGTGCAAGCCGTAACGTTGCCCAATCCCGGCATTCCCGGCTTTAAATTCCCGGAAGACAGCACCGTCATCAACGGCTGGATTCAGAACCGCGACGCAGCTAAAATCAGCCAGCACGGCTGGGGCATCTGGACGGCCCTGTCCTCGCCGACGCCGCAGCGGCTCAACGGCGACACCCTGCGCGTGTATGAAACTTGGCCCACCAAAGAAGAGGTGGACGCCGCCCAGCAAGCCGCCCCCAAAGCCAACCTGCGGGCCATGCTGCTGCAGCGGCCCACGCCGCGGCGCCGGCTAAATCGCCCCCGGCAGCTATTCCGCGACCCGGACTTCCGCCAGGGGCTGAAGGCCCGGGCCAAAGTGGCCAGTGCCCACGCCATGACCGCCGACTCGCAGGAAGACGTGTTCGAATCGGTGAGCTACGACCCGGTGGCGGCCTCCTTCATCGTACAGAACAAGCTGTTTTGGGCCTCCACGCTGCAGGGCCTGATAGACAAGGGCCGGGGCGACATTCCGCAGCTGCCCCGCGAAGCCATCGCCATCAAGCCCGTGTATGAGGTGGTGCCCGGTGGCAAGCGCGGCCGCGGCCTGTACCAGATGAAGGTGTGGACCGGCACCACCAGCGCCCGCATTCCCTTCGGCCAGGAAAAATGGTCGAGTTGCGTGTACGTCGACACCGCCAACCGCGGCAAGGGCCAGGGACAAGTAAGCCCGGGCTGCGCCCCCGCCACCCCGGCCACCACCTACAACCTGCGCGATTTCGTGCACTTCAAGCTCACGGCCGCCGAAGCCGCGGCCATGAACGCCGAGCTCGACCCCGGCACGCCGCCCGTGGCCTACGCCGGCGACTACGCCATTCTGGTGGCCATGCACATCACCACCAAAGAAATCAAGCGCTGGACCTGGCAAACCATGTGGTGGGCCCCCAACCCCGACCGCGCCCCGCTGCCCAGCAACCCCGGCGTGGTGGCCCAGCGCCCGGCCCAGCTCGTGGGCGCGCCGCGCCACTACGCCATGGCCATCTCCTACCAGATGATTGACCCGGTGCAGCCCTTTGCCGGCGGCCAAAGCGTGGGCCAGTCCATCTACGTGTTCAACCCCTACCTGGAAGCCGGTTTCGGGCCGGGCACGTTCAGCAACAGCGGCCACCTGCGGGAGCCCTCCCGGGTGGTCACCAACGGCTTGGTGGTCGTCAATGACGTGGGCGTGCGCACCAACTGCATGAGCTGCCACGCTCAGGCCAGCTTCACGCCGTTTGCGGCCATCACGTCCAAAAAGATGCTCCCGCTGGGCTACCTCGGCGATACTTATGTGGACATGGGCAGCCCCAAATTCAAAGGCCGCCTGCGGACTGATTTCCTGTGGTCGATTGCCGACATGGCCTCTGCGCCACCGGATTCGCTGAAGTAGCCGCGGCCGAAGCGTGGCTTGCCGTTCGACTGAACGTCATGCGGGGCTTGCCGAAGCGTCTCTACCGCGAGAGTAAATCAATTACTTGCGCGGGAGAGACGCTTCGGCAAGCCCCGCATGACGTTCTGCTTTTGCGACTGGTGGACCGTTGCGCCTGCTCTGCTCTCAAAGGCAAACCTCTCTGAGGCACAAGCTGCGAGCAAGTGCCGGGTAAAGCGTAGCTTTCGGCCCGCCGCTTTATCTTCACCCAAAAATTAATCCCGACCGTGGCCTCCTCCCAACAACTTGCGCAACTCGACCGCCTGGAGCGGCAGATTACCACCTTAGTGGCTGCCTATCAGGAACTGCGCGAGGAGCTGGCCGACGCCAACACCACCATTCAGCAGCTACGCGCCGACGTGCGCGAGAAGGACCGGCAGCTGAAGGAGCGACAAAACCAGGAAAATATTGTTAAACTTGTACACACCATAGCTGGGGAACCCACCCACGCCAACGAACTTAAACTGCGCCTCAACGAATACATCCGCGAACTGGACAAGTGTCTTGCCTATTTGAGAGACTAACCCGACTTAACCCCTCACCCTGAGCCCTAATCATCGCTGTATGAGCGAGCTAGCCATCAAAATTCGTATTGCTGACCGGGACTATCCCATGCGCGTTGACGTGCAGGACGAGGAACGGCTGCGCCTAGCCGGACGGCTGCTGGGCGACAAGCTGCGCGAATTTCGGGAAGGCTACGGCATTCAGGACAAGCAGGACTTGCTGGCCATGGTCGCCCTGGCCACCATGGCCGACCAATTGAAAGTGAGCAAGGAAAAGGATGGCACCGACGCGGCGCTGACCGAACGGCTCGCTCGTTTCGACGAGCTGCTATCAGGCGTGGTGCTGGCGGGCTAAGCGTAGCCCCGCCCGGCACCCACACACTCGTTGGCCCGGTTGGGCGGCGCGGCAATCGGCCGCTTCCGCTTAGCCCGGGCACTTCTGTTCTACCTGGTTATGGTTTTTTCACCCACCCCAAAAACCATAATTCCATGTCACCCATCATATTGTACTGTATACTGACCGCGGTGGTCGCCCTTGTGGCGGGCATCGTGGTGGGTAGACAGCTGGCCGGCAAAGCCCGGCTGGACCACGAGGGCGAGGCCCAGGCCCGCGCTCAGCAAATCCTCCGCGAGGCCGAGGAAAAAGGCAACCGCCTTCGCGACGAGAAAATCAAGCAGGCCGACGAGCGCCTGGAGCAGTCGAAGAACAAATTCAAGACGCTGCGCAACGAATTTGATACCGAAAGCCGCCGCCTCAAGCAGGCCCTCGACCAGGAACTGACCGAACGCCGCCAGGGCGTGGTGGAGCAAGAGCAAAGCATCAAGCTGCTCACCGAAACCACCCAGCGCCAGCTGGAGCAACTGCAAAAGAAAGAAGCTGACTTAGAGCGTCAACGCGAAAAGAACCAGACCGATACCCAGCAGTTGCGCGACAAGCTCGAAGCCCAGGCCGAAAAGCGCCGCCTCGACCACGAAGAAGCCATGGCCGAGCTGGAAACCCGGCAGCGCGAGGCCGACGAGCAGCTGCACACCGTGCAGCGCCAGCTCGAAACCATTGCCAACCTGACCGCCGCCGAAGCCCGCGAGCAGCTGGTGGAAAGCCTGAAAAACGAAGCCCAGATTCAGGCCAGCTCCTACATCAAGGACACCGTGGCCCAGGCCAAGCTCACGGCCACCAAAGACGCCAAAAAGATTGTGCTGGAAACCATTCAGCGCACCGCTTCGGAGCACGCCATCGAGAACTGCGTGTCGATTTTCAACATCGAAAGCGACGACGTGAAGGGCAAAATCATCGGCCGCGAGGGCCGCAACATTCGCGCGTTGGAAGCCGCGACGGGCGTGGAAATCATTGTGGATGACACGCCGGAGGCCATCATTATCTCGGGCTTCGACCCGGTGCGGCGCGAAATTGCCCGCCTCTCCTTGCACTTGCTGGTAAAGGACGGCCGCATTCACCCGGCCCGCGTGGAGGAGATTGTGGCCAAAACCCGCAAGAACATCGAGGAGGAAATTGTCGAAATCGGCGAGAAAACCATCATCGACCTCGGCATTCACGGCCTGCACCCGGAGCTGATTAAGATGGTGGGCCGGATGCGCTTCCGCTCCTCCTACGGCCAGAACCTGCTGCAGCACAGCCGCGAAGTGGCCAACCTCTGCGCCACCATGGCCGCCGAGATGGGACTCGACGTGAAGAAAGCCAAACGCGCCGGCCTGCTCCACGACATCGGCAAGGTGAGCACCGAGGAGCCCGAGCTGCCCCACGCCATTCTGGGCATGGAGATGGCCAAGAAGTGGAAAGAGCACCCCGACGTGGTGAACGCCATCGGGGCTCACCACGACGAGATTGAGATGACGGCCATGATTTCGCCGCTCGTGCAGGCCTGCGACGCCATTTCGGGCTCGCGCCCCGGCGCCCGCCGCGAGATGATGGAAAGCTACATCAAGCGCCTGAAGCAGCTGGAAGAAACTGCCAACGGTTTCAAAGGTGTAAACCAGTGTTTCGCCATCCAGGCCGGCCGCGAGCTGCGCGTGATGGTAGACGCCGAGAACGTGACCGACGAGCGCGCCGCCGAGCTGAGCTTCGAGATTTCGCAGAAAATCGAGAAGGAAATGCAGTACCCCGGCCAGATTAAAATCACCGTGATTCGGGAGATGCGCGCTGTGGCTTATGCTAAATAGCGTGTAGAGCGCAGGCTTGAGCTTGCGCACCAGACTGCAACCTCAGAAGCCTCCGTGACGAAAGTTGCGGGGGCTTTTTTGCGCCGTATGGACCTTTACTGCCGTAATTTCACCGCAATGAAAATTCGTTTGACCGCCGGTGCCGGGCAACTACTGGCTGCGGCAGCGCTGGCCGCCTGCGCTGCCCAGCGCAATCCTTACGCCGCCACCAACAAATCCTACAAAGAGCAGGTGAAGGCCTACGCTAAGGCCTTGCGCGCCACGCCCGTGCCCACGCCCGGCGCCGACAGCCTGCTGCAGGGCGCCTACTGGGTAGGCACCACCAATTTTAACCTGCGCAAGCCCAACTACGTCATCATCCACCACACGGCGCAGGATTCCACGGCCCAGACGCTCAAGACGTTTACGCTGCCGCGCACGCAGGTGAGCGCGCACTACGTGATTGGGCGCGACGGCCGGGTGTTTCACATGCTGAACGACTACCTGCGCGCCTGGCACGGCGGCGCGGCCAAGTGGGGCAATACCACCGACATCAACTCGTCGTCCATCGGCATCGAGCTGGACAACAACGGCACCGAGCCGTTTTCCGAGCCGCAGATGGCCAGCCTGTTGCGCGTGTTGACGGGCTTGAAGCGGACTTACGGCATCCCCACGGCCAACTTCGTGGGCCACGCCGATATTGCGCCGACGCGCAAGAACGACCCCAGCGCTTTGTTCCCCTGGAAACGCCTGGCCGACAACGGCTTCGGCCTGTGGTACGACCCCGGCCCGCTGCCCAGCCCGTTTGGGGCCGACAGCGCGGCCGCCCTGGCCAGCCGCCTGCTTATTCCAGCCCAGCCCACGCCCGACGACGCAGCCCCCGCTTCCCTCCCCCCCCTGCCCACCGACACGAGCAAAGTGGACGCCCAGCTGGCCCGCCTCAACGGGCCCATCACCACGTTCAACCCGCGCGAGGCGTTGCGCATCATCGGCTACGACACCAAGGACCTGCCGGCGGCCATTCGGGCGTTCAAGCTGCATTTCATTCAGCAAAACGTGGCCGGGCCGCTCACCGAGGCCGACAACCGCATTCTCTATAATCTGTATAAGAAGTGCTTGTGAGCGGCCCGGGGCCGCTATATTTAGCCGATACTGCCCTCCGGTGGCCGCGGCCGCCCGGAGCTTAAATTGATTGTATGCCAGATGTTTCCCAGCGCGGGCAGGCCATGCCCGTCTCGCCGTTTCGCAAGCTGCTGCCCTATGCCGAAGCCGCCCGCCAACAGGGCAAGATTGTGTACCCGCTGAACATTGGCCAGCCCGACGTGCTCACGCCGCCCGAAATGCTGGAGGCCGTGCGCACCGCCGACATCAAGGTGCTGGGCTACGCGCCCGGCGCCGGCACCGAGAGCTACCGCCGCAAGCTCGAAACCTACTATCAGCGCGCTGGCATTCCGGCTCGGTTCGAGGATATTATGGTAACCACGGCGGGCAGCGAAGCCATCCACTTCGCCCTGCTCTCCTGCCTCAATCCTGGCGATGAAATCATCATTGCCGAGCCGTTTTATGGCACCTACACGGCCTTCGCCATTGCGGCGGGGGTGCACATCGTGGCCGTCACGGCCCACATCGAGGACGGCTTTGCACTGCCGCCACTGGCCGATTTCGAAGCCGTCATCACCGAGCGCACCCGCGCCATCCTCGTCTGCAACCCCAGCAACCCCACCGGCTACGTGTACCGGCGCGACGAGTTGGAGGCCCTGCTGGGCCTTTGCCAGCGGCACGACTTGTTTCTTATTTCCGACGAAGCCTACCGCGAATACTGCTACGACGGCGCCCGGGCCACCAGCGCCCTGAGCCTGCCCGGCGGCGAGCGGCACGTGGTGATGGTGGACACCATTTCGAAGCGCTACAGCGCCTGCGGGGCCCGCGTGGGCGCGCTCGTCACGCGCAACGCCGACTTGTGGCAGGCGGCCTTCCACTTCGGCCAGATGCGGGTGTGCCCGCCCGTGCTGGAGATGCTGGCCGCCGAAGCCGCCGCCGACCTGCCTCCCTCCTATTTCGACGGCACCCGCGCCGAGTACCAGGCCCGGCGCGACCTCACCGTGGGCCGCCTGCGCGCCATGCCCGGCGTGACCTGCCCCGTGCCCGGCGGCGCCTTCTACGTGGTGGCCCGCCTGCCCGTGGACGATGCCCAGAAGTTCGGCCGGTGGCTCTTGGAAGAGTTCACCTACCACAACCAAACGCTGATGCTTTCGCCAGCCAACGGCTTCTACCACACGCCGGGCCTGGGCCGGCAGGAAGTACGCCTGGCCTATGTCATCAACCTGACCGATTTGGCGGCGGCGCTCGACTGCCTGGCCCAGGCGCTGCTCGAATACCCCGGCCGCACCGAACCAGTGCCCGCCGCTTTCGTAGAAACGGCCACCACGCCTTAGTTTTTAATCCTTTTTTAATCTCAAATGGATACCCGCATTGCCCCTGCCGTCGAAGTGCCCACCAAGGATTACCGCGGCACGCTGCGGTTCTGGCATTGGGCCAATGCGCTGCTTATCAGCCTGCAGCTGATGACCATTCTGTTTCAGAAGGTGATTGTGAAGTCCAAGTCGGCCGTCACGGAGCTGCAGTCGTCGGGCAAGGACGTGTCGGTGCCGCAGGCGCGCGAGCTGGCCCACATCATCAGTGAGCGAATATGGGCGTGGCACATCTATTTCGGCTGGGCGCTGGTGGCGCTGTGGGTGTTTCGGCTGGGCCTGCAGCTCACGGGTCCCTCGGAGCTGCGGTTCTCGGCCCGGCTGATGGAAATCCTGCGCCGCTACCGCCTGGCCCCGCCGGCCGACAAAAGCAAAGCCGGTAAAATCCTGTTTGCCAAAACCACCTACGCGCTGTTCTACCTGTTTATTACCATCATGGTGTGCACCGGCCTCATCCTGATATTCGAGGACGTGTCGTGGCTACGAGGTATCCATCACCTGGCCGAGGAAACGCACAACGTGACGATGTACCTCATCATTGGCTTCATTCTCATCCACGTGGTGGGGGTGGTGTGGGCCGAAACGAAAGAGGACCACGGGCTGATTTCGCGCATGGTGGGCGGCGAGGCCCCGAAGGGGCAACAAGGCTAGGAAGTCAGAAAGGCCGTCATGCAGCGCGCAGCGAAGCATGACCGTCTGGTTTCCCTTGCTTCAATAGCTTAGCGGCTGTTGGTTTTATCCAGCACGGCCACCACGTCTTTGGTTGATACTTTCTGACCCGTTTCGGCGGCGCGGTAGATGGCGGAGAGTAGCTGAATGTCGCGCAGGCCCATCTCGCCGGGCACGCGGGTGGGCTTGTTGTTGAGGATGCAGTCGGCGAAATCGTCCATCTGGCGGGCCTGTTGCGGCACGTTGGGCAGATTCATGGGGCCCCGGCTGGTGCGGCCTTCGATGCCGTCGTAGTAGAAAGCGGGCTGCAGTTCCAGCCAGCCGTTGGCGGCTTCGGCGCGCAGGCGGCTGCTCAGGTTCTGGCCGTAGCTGGTGCGGCAGTCGGCCACGGCGCCGTCGGCGAACTGCATTTGCCAGCTCAGCCCCTCCTCCACTTCCTTGAAGAGCGTGGGGTTGGTTTTGGGCTCGAACTTGGCCGTGACGGACACCGGCAGCTGGCCTTTGGTATAAATGACGCCCTGCACGCAGTAGATGCCCATGTCCATCAGCGGGCCCCCGCCGGCCAGCCGCTTGCTCACCCGCCACGGCGTGTCGTTGTTGAAGCGGAAACCGTTGTCGGCAGCCAGGTGGGTGATGCGCCCGAAGGCCTGCGACTGGCCAAGGAGCATCATTTCCTGGTGGTGCGGCTCAAAATGCAGCCGGTAGCCGATGCTGAATTTCTTGCCGGCCTTTTGCATGGCCGCTATCATGCGCCGGCAGTCTTCGGTCGATGTCGCCATGGGCTTCTCGCAGATGACGTGCTTGCCGGCCCGGGCGGCCCGCTCCACGTACTCGGCGTGCAAACCCACGGGCAGTACCACGTACACGATGTCGATGGCCGGGTTGTCGGCAATGCGGTCGAAGGTTTGGTAGTTGTAGATGTTGGCGTCGGGCAGGCTGTATTGCTGCTTCCACTGTGTGGCTTTGGCGGGAGTGCCGGTCACGATGCCGGCCAAGCGGCACAGCTTGGTTTGCTGCAGCGCGGGCGCCAACTGGCCGGTGCTGTACTTGCCCAGGCCCACCAGCGCCACGCCCAGCGGCTTGGCCGCCGGCCGCGCCAGCACTGAAGTACCTACCAGCGAGGCCCCTACTCCCAACGACAACGTACGGATAAACTCGCGGCGGGAAGCGGCGGAAATGCGGTCAGACTCATTCATGGCGGCAGGTTTTGATTTCGCTTCAAAGTACCTGATTCACGGACTCATGGTTGCGGCCTTTGCTGTACCACGGGTGTAGTTTGTCTGTCATTGCGTGCGCAGCGCGGCAATCCTTCCAATTCTCAGCATCGAACTCTGAGAGGAGACAAACCCAACAAAAAAGCCCCGGCACCATGCGGTGCCGGGGCTTTTTCACATTAAAAAGCTAGTCGCTGAGAACAGACGGATTGCTTCGCTGCGCTCGCAATGGCAGCTGGTCCGCTCTACTGGCCGCTGCCCACGGGCTTCTGCTCCAGCTTCTGCATGGGGCTGCTGGTGCGCGTGGTTTGCTGCTGCATGGGGTTCGCAGGGGCCTGGAACTGCTGCTGGAACAGTTCGAAGCGCGAGGCGGCGGGCTGGCGCGGGAAGGCGTTGTTGCTCACATCCGTGTCGGCCGTTTGCTGGAAGGGGTCGATGACGAAGCTGATGACCGGCTTTTTCGTCACGATGACCTTCGTGACTTGGGCGTTGTTTTTGCGCCAGATTTCGGCCGGAATGGTCTGAATTTCCTGCGAGTTGTCGGCGTAAGTCATCTGCAGCACCACCGGCATCACGAGGCCGCCCACGTTGCGCAGGCTCAGCTCGTAGAAGTTCTGGGTGTCGCCCAGGCGCTGCTTTTGCTCGTCGGTGAGGGTGCCCAGGTAGGCAGTGTAGCGCTGCTGGTCGGCGGGCGTCACGGCCAGCGGGTCGTAGCTGTTGTAGAAGTCCTTCAGCTCAGGCTTCTCGTCCACCAGCGTCTGCTTGATGTCGGTGGCGTTGCGCTGGGCCGTGATGGACTGCGGCGCGGCGGCCTTCAGCTGCTGCAGGCGGGCATTTTCCACCTGCGGGTTTTTGGTGCTCACGTTGTAGGCCTTCACCGATTCGAGGCTGATGTCGGTGTGGTCGATGGTGTAGAACCAGCCGCGCCAGAACCAGTCCAGGTCCACCGCCGAGGCGTCTTCCATGGTGCGAAAGAAGTCGGCCGGCGTAGGGTGCTTGTAGGCCCAGCGCTGGGCGTAAGTCTTGAAGGCGTAGTCGAACAGCTCGCGGCCCATCACCGTTTCGCGCAGGATGTTGAGGGCCGTGGCGGGCTTGCCGTAGGCGTTGTTGCCGAACTGCAGCGCCGACTCCGAGTTAATCATAATCGGGGTTTGCAGGGTCTTGTCGGTGGCCATGTAGGCCGTGATGTTGCGGGGCTCGCCGCGGCGGCTGGGGTAGTTGCGCTCCCACTCTTGCTCGGTCAGGAACTGCACGAAGGAGTTCAAGCCCTCGTCCATCCAGGTCCACTGCCGCTCGTCGGAGTTCACAATCATCGGGAAGAAGTTGTGGCCTACTTCGTGAATAATCACCGAAATCATCCCGTATTTCCGCTCGGCCGAGTAGGTACCGTCCTTCTCGGGCCGGCCGCCGTTGAAGCAAATCATGGGGTACTCCATGCCGCCGATGGCGCCGTGCACCGAAATGGCGACCGGGTAGGCGTAGGGAATGGTGAATTTCGAGTAGGTTTTGATGGTGTGGGCCACCACCTGCGTCGAGTACTGGCCCCACAGCGGGTTGCCCTCTTTGGGGTAATAGCTCATGCACAGCACGGGCTTGCCGCTCTGCGTGATTTGCATGGCGTCCCAGATGAATTTGCGCGAGCTGCACCAGGCGAAGTCGCGCACGTTTTTGGCCACGTAGGTCCAAGTTTTGGTGCCCGTGGCGCGGCTGCCTTCGGCTTTCGCGGCTTCGTCCTGAGTCACGATGAGCACGGGCTTCTTGGCATTTTTGGCCTCGGCCATGCGCTTCAGCTGCGCGGCGCTCATCACCTGGGCGGCGTTTTGGAGCGTGCCGGTGGCACCCACCACGTGGTCGGCCGGCGCGGTGATGCTCACTTTGTAGTCGCCGAAGGGCAGCGTGAATTCGCCGTTGCCGAGGAACTGCTTGTGCTGCCAGCCCTGGTTGTCGGAGTACACGGCCATGCGGGGGTAGAACTGGGCCATCTCGTAGAGGTAGTTCTTATCGGCCGGGAAGTACTCGTAGCCGCAGCGGCCGCCCTTGGTGGCGTCGTTGATGTTGTAGTGCCACTTCACGTTGAACGACACCGACTGGCGCGGCTGCAGCGGCGTGGGCAGGTCCACGCGCATCATGGTGTGGTTCGTGACGGTGTGCAGGGCCTTGCCGTCCTTGCTGGTCACGCTTTCGATGCGAAAACCGCCGTCAAAGTCGTCCACCAGCCCTTCGAGGGTCTGGAAGGATACTTTGTCATTTAGCGAATTCACCTCAGTGGCCGTCGTCATCGAGTTTTTGTCCCAGATGTTCTGGTCGAGCTGCACCCAGAGGTAGGGCAGCGCGTCGGGCGAGAGGTTGGTGTAGGTGATGGTTTCGCGGCCGGTGAGGGCCTGCTTGGCGTCGTCGAGGGTGACTTTGATGTCGTAGTCGGCGCGCTGCTGCCAGTAGTCGGGGCCGGGGGCGCCGCTGGCGGTGCGGTAGCTATTGGGGGTCGGCAGCATCGTTTCGAGCTGCGCGAATTTGTCGGTGCCGGAGTTGGTGGTTTGCGCAGCGGCGGGCAGCAAGCCCGTCAGCGCCAGCCCCAAGCCAGCAAATAGAAAACGACGCATAGAGAACATGAAAATGAAAAAACCGAAAGGAATAACGGCCGAGACCGGTAAGGTCTGCGAATTTACGACAGGGTTGCGCCCCAACCTCGCAATTTTGGCCAATGCGGTGCTGGCTACCGGGCGCTAGGGCCACAGCTGCTGCATCAGCAGCACCGTGGCAATGCCCAGCGCCGCGCCGCTGGTGGTGAGCAGCCAGTCGCGCCGGGCCACGCGCAGGCTGCCCAGCAGCACCGCCCCCAGCAGCAGGATGACGCTCACAATCAGAACCTGGCCCAGCTCCACGCCCAGGTTGAAGGCAAACAATTCCTCCACCGGCCGGCTGTTGGCCCCAAGCAAGGCCCGCAGGTAGCTCGAAAACCCCAGCCCGTGCACCAACCCAAAAACAAGCGCCAACACGTTGGGCACGGCGGCAAACATGGGCGTCCGCCGCGTAATCAGCCGGCCGGCGCCGTGCAGGTTGAGCAAGGCCGTGACCATGATGGTAACCGGAATCAGCGCCTCAATCACGGCCGAACTGAAATTCACCACACCCAGCGTGGCCAGCGCCAGCGTGAGCGAGTGCCCCACCGTGAAGCTCGTGACCAGGGCCAGCACCCGCCGCCAGTCGTTCAGCACGTAGGGCGCGCACAGCGCCAGCAAGAACGTGAGGTGGTCGGCCGCGCGCGGCGTGCAAATGTGCAAGAAGCCGAGCTGCAGGTAGGTCTGAAAAACGGACATGGCGCAAAGCTACGGAACGGCAAAAGACCCGCGCAGCAAGTCAACACATCTCATTCAGAAGCAAAAAAGCCCTGGCCAGCGTTGGCCAGGGCTTTTCAAAGCGCCAAAGGGAGGCTATTGCTTCACCACGCGGCGCGTGTCGAGGCCGCCCTCCGTCTTCACGCGGAGGATGTACACGCCCGACGCCAACTGCGTCAGGTCGAGGGCTTGCGTGGCGGTGCCGGTCGAGGCCGGCACGGCGGCCGTGAACACCACCTGGCCCAGCGCATTCAGCACGGTCAGTTCCGAGGCGTGGCGGTAGCCGGTCAGTTCCACGATGAGGCGGCCGTCGTGTGTGGGGTTCGGGTACACGCTCAGCGAAGTGCCGGCCAGCGGCTTCACACTGGAGGTAACCACCAGCGCAGCCGAGGGCAGCGAGACGCAACCGCTGGCGTTGGTGGTGGTCACGGTGTAGGCGCCGAGCTGGGCCGGCAGGCCGGTGAGCACCAGGGTCTGGCCCGTGGCGCCGGCGACGGCCGTGGTGGTCGTGCCGACGGTCAGGTACCACTGGTTGCCCGTGGCCGCGCTCGAGGTGAGCGTGGTCGTCGTGCCGTTGTAAGTGGCCGTGATGGTCGGCGTGGCCGGCCGCGGGTTCACGGTGACGGTGACGGTGGCCGTGGCCGAGCAGCCCCCGGCGTTGGTGGCCGTCAGCGTGTACGTCTGCGTAATCGGCGCACCGGTGGCGTTGGGCAGCGTCACGGTGGGCTGCGCAACGGTAGCGCTGCTCAGGCCCGTCGCCGGGCTCCAAGCATAGGTGGTTCCGGCCAAGGCCGCCGTCCCGAGCGTAGCGGTGGCTCCGCCGCAGAGGGTCACGGCCGGGCCCGCGTTGGCGATGGCCGCCGGAGCCACGGTCACGGTAGCCGTGGCCGTAACGGCCGCACAGCCACCAGCCGCGGCCACCGTGTTGGTCACGGTGTAAGTACCGGGCGTCGAGGAAGCCAGCGTGATGGCGCCCGTGGTGGCATTAAGCGTCAGGCCCGTGGTCGACGTGAACGTGCCAGCGGTGGCGCCCGTGGCTAGGGAAACAGTTGGGTTGGTGGTGCCGCTCACGCAGAACGTGGGCGTACCCGTGCCGTAACTGAACGTGGCCACTGGGGCCGCTGTCACCGTCACCGATGCCGTGGCCGACGAGGGGCAGGTGCCGCCCACGCTGTACGTCACGGTGTAAGTGCCAGGCGTCGAGTTCGCGAGGGTTATCGCGCCCGTGGTGGCGTTGATGGTCAAGCCCGTGGTCGAAGAGAACGTCCCGCCGGCCGTACCCGTCACCGTCGCAACGGGATTGGTGGCACCGCTCACGCAGTAGGTAGCGGCCGGGTACGTGAACGTCGCCGTGGTAGCCGGGTTTACCGTCACGGTAGTAGCCGTCGAGGTAGCCGAGCAGCCGCTGGCGTTGGTCACCACCACCGTGTACGAGCCCGCCGCGGTGGCCGTGAACGTGTTGGTGGCCGAAGCCGCGCCCAGGCTGGTAGTGCCGTTGAAGAACTGGTACGTGTTGCCCGTGCCCGCCGGGGCCGTGAGCACCACCGAGCCGCCCGCGCAGAACGTCGTCGGCGTGGTGGCAGTCAACGTAGCCGTGGGGGCGGCGTTGATGGTCACGCTGGTGGTGGCCGTGGCCGCTGCACAGCCGCCCGCGGCCGCAACAGTGTTGGTCACGGTATAAGTGCCGGCCGTGGAGGTAGCCAAGTTGATGGCACCCGTGGTGGCATTGATGGTCAGGCCGGTGGTCGAAGAGAACGTGCCGCCGCTGGCGCCCGTGGCAAAGACGGGGGCGGGAGTGGCCGTACCACCCGCGCAGTACGAGTTATTGGCGTACGAGAAAGTAGCCACCGGTGCGCTCGCCACCGTGATGGTGGCCGTGGCCGACGAGGGGCAGCTACCGCCCACTGCGTAGGTCACCGTGTAGGTTCCCAGCGTGCTGGCGCCCAGGTTGATTGCTCCGGTAGTGGCATTGATGCTCAGGCCGGTGGTCGAGGAGAACGTGCCGCCGGCAGTGCCCGAAATGCTGGGCGTGGGGTTGGTACCGCTCTGGCAAAAGGTTGAGCCCGCGTAAGCAAACGTCGCCGTGGTGGCCGGGTTCACCGTCACGGTGGTGGCCGCTGAAGTGGCCGAGCAGCCGTTGCCGTTGGTTACGACCACGGTGTACGAGCCCGCCGCCGTGGCCGTGAAGGTATTAGTGGCCGAAGCCGCCCCCAGGCTGGTGGTGCCGTTGAAGAACTGGTACGTGTTGCCGGTACCGGCCGGAGCCGTGAGCACCACCGAACCGCCCGCGCAGAACGTCGTCGGCGTGGTAGTGGCCAGCGTGGCCGTGGGCGCCGGGTTCACCGTTACCGTCACGGGCGTGGAATACACTTGGCGGCCGTCCGAAGTCAGAATAACGGCCCGGTAGGTGGTGGTAGCCGTTAGGTTGGTGAACGTAAGCGTGGCGGTGTTGTTGACGGGCGATACCGGCGTGAAGCCCGCACCGTTGTCAAACTCATAGGTGACGATGGTGCCCACGTTGTTAGCCAGCGTGAGCGTACCCGTATTGGCACCGGCACACACAGGCGTCGTCACCGAGCTGGTGAGCGTGCCGCCTTCGGTGTTGGCCAGCACGAAATAGTCGTTGCCGGGCACCAGGTCCAGCGTCGACACCACACCCGTGGTGGGCACGGTGGCCGCCGCGCCGCCAATGGACGCATAAGCACCCGCTGCCGTGGGTGCCTGCGCCACCACGGCCGTGGCCGCGTTGCCCAACACGTCGTCGGCGCCGTAGCTGAGCTGCACGCGGGCCGCGGCCGGCAGGTTGGCCGTGTTCTGGAGGCGCACGTAGCGCGTGGGGTTGAGGCTGGTAACGGGCGAAACGCCCGTGCCGCCCGTGGCCCCGTTGATAACCGTAGCAGTGAAAGTCTGGTCAGTGCTGGTCGTGATGCCCGTCAGCACCACCGGGCGGAAACCGGCGGCGTCGCCCACCGCAAACAGGCGCGACACCGCCGTCGCGCTGTTGACGGTGATGCCGAAGGGACCTTTCACGTAAGCCGTAGCCGAACCCGCCGGCATCACCGTGGTGGCGCTGCCGCTGATGAGCCGGTTGCCAGCCGAAGTCGTTACAATGCCGCTCAGCAGGCTCAGCGAACTGGATGACGCCGATGGCCCCACCACGGTCAGGTCGCCGCCGGCCACCGTGATGCCCTGCGGGTTGTTGAAATCTGCGTAATAGAGGGTGCGCGAAGCGGGCACCTCTACGCCCGTGGTGCGCGGGGCCAGTTCGGGGTTGTAAATCAAGTACAGCCCGCTGGTCGATACGTCGAACGTGGGAGCCACGTCGAAGTTGCCGGCCGAAGAGGTGGGATTGGTCAGACCAAAAGAGAGAACGGCCAGCGCCGTCGTCGAGCTTTGCACCGTCAGGTTGGCGGCGCTGATGACGTTGCCGCGGAACATGGCCACGTTGCGCGTGGTGATGGGCTGGCCCACCGTCACGCCCGTGCTGCTGTTCTGAAAGGTGATTTGCAGCAAGGGGCTGGTCACCGTGCCCGTGCCGCCAATGCTTTGCGCCGTGGTGCCCTGGAAATAGAGGCGGCTGCCGGTGGCCGTGCCGGTCAGGGTGCCGTTGTTGGTGATGGTAGCGCCCAGCTGCAGCAAAATGGCGCCGTTCAGGTTCAGCGTAGTGCCGGGGGTAATGAGCACCGTGCCAAAGGGGTTGGTCTGGCCAGCGAGCAGCACACTCTTGGGGTTCGCGGTGTTGTCGATGGTCAGGTTGGGCAGGTTGCCCCGCATCCGGAAGTCGAAGTTGGTGGCCGTGGCAGTCGTGCCCGCGTTCACGATGCCGCCGGTGAAGGCGTAGGTGCCCGCCACGTAGTAGTCGAGCGGTGTGGTGGCCGTGCTGCGCTGCACCAAGTTGATGGCGCCGCCCGAAATGGTGGTGGTGCCGTTCACACCGAACGAGGGAGTGGCCGACGTGTTGCCTACGGTGCTCACGTTGATGGTGCCGGCACTCAAGGTGAAAGTCATGGTGCCCGTTACAGAGGAGGCGCCCGTGAAATTGGTGAAGCGCCCCACCGTGGTGAGTGTGCCGCCTTCCATGGTGTACACGGCGTTGGCGCCGAAGTTGATGGAATTGCCGATGCTGCTGCCCACGTTAAAAGTACCGGCCGAAATGCGCAGCAAGCCGTTCACCGTGGGCGAGCCCGTTTGGGCGGCCACCGTGAAGTTGGGGTTATTCAGCCAAAAGCCGCCGGTGGCCGGAATGAAGTAGGAAGCCGCGTTGATGAAAACGCGGTTGTTAAACGTGCCGGTGCCCGAAATTTTCAAGGTCCCGGTCATGTCGTCCACCGTGTTGGTGGTGATGCGCGTGGAGAGGAAGCCGGTGGTGGTAGTGGCGCTGCCCTGCACCGTAAACGCGGGCAGCGTCATCTCCACCACGTCGGCCCGCACCGATTTGGCCAGCGAAACGGTTTGCAGGTCGGTGGTACCCGTGCCCGAGAAGGTGGCGTTGCCGGCGCCGGTAAAGCGCAGGTCCGAGCCAATGGTGCTGCTGGTGCTCAGGTCCAGGGTACCGTTGTTGGTCACGTTGCCCGCCACTTGCAGCACGTAGGCCGTGGTGGTCGAGGTCAGCAGCGAGCCCGTGGCGGCTACCGTGAGCGAGGCCACCGCAGCGGCTACGTCCAGCGTCACGGTAGCGCCCGCCACAATGGTTACGTCGTCGGTGGCCGCCGGCACCACGCCGCCCACCCAGGTGGCCGGGGCACTCCAGTTGCCGCCCGCAGCGGTAGAACTAATGGCGGCCAAGCCTTTGTGGGCCGCCGTGCTTTTGGCAGGCATCAGCACTGAGCCCATAGCCGCCGGCACGGGCCGAGGCACTGGCACTTCGGCCGCCGGCCGCAACATGGCGCGGTTCTGCGCGTGAGCGCCCAGCGTGCACAGGCCAAGCGCCGCAACCAGCAGCGGCCGGCACAGCAGGCCTGCCCCGGCGGCGGGGCGCTGAATAAATGAGCCGGCCCAGGTGCCGGCAGACAGTAGATACTGCTTCATGAAAAAGGAAAAAGTTGAGGAAATAGGAGGAACAAACGATTGCGGGAACCCAGCGAAGCGGACTAGTGGCGAAGAATGGTGAACCGCAATAATGACAGAAGATGCCTTCAAGACCGGATGTCGCAGCACCCGGTGTCTGTGTTTCAGAACAATACACTGTCGAGGCAAGTGCAGGGTAAAGATGGTGGATACCTGAAGCTTTATTGCCGTGGCGGACAAAATATTTTTCTGCTAAAGCCGACGTCAGAAAACGGGCTTTTTCTGACGCCGCTCGATGAGCTTGGACGGGTAAAGCACTTGTGTGCACGAAAGCAGGTTAAACTAAAAACTTGAAATTATCAGACTTTACAAATCACCCGAACCGAGCTGATAAATCAAGCTACAGGTATTATAAATGCCGATTCATGTAGATGAAACCTATTCAAAACCTGACTTTACACCATGGGGGCAAACATTTGGTAGCGGGGAAAGCGCCCTCTTACTTCGTCCCATCATTCAACCAACCCATTTCACCCCCGCTTCCATGTTTCGCCACACGCTGCTCCTCGTCCTGCTTGCCGGTTCTGCATCGGCCCAAACCCTCGCCCCCGCTGCCGCTCCCGCCGACACGGCCCTGAATACGGCGGCTGCTCCGGCAGGCCGCACGGCCGCCGACACGGTGCGCGCCCTCCACCGCTTGTTTGCCAAGCGCCGCAAAGTGGGCGGCATCCTCACCATGGGCGCCGTGGCCGCCGATGTGGTGGCCGCCGGCGCATCGGCCGCCGCCGAAGGCCGTCCCACCAGTTCCGGTGGGGCCTATGGCCTGGGCGTGGGCAGCTTCAACCTGGGGTTTGGCGGGTTTGCCTTTATCTATGGCGTGGTGGCGGCGCCCGTGATGGGCGTGGGCATTCAGCAGCTCATCGCCTACGGTCCCAAGCGCGAAGCCAAAATCGTGGCCCAATACGAAGCCAACCGCCATTTGCCGACTAAAATTCGCCGGCAGTTGCGCCCCTACCTGCGGTAACGAATGCAGTCGGAGACAGAGGCCATGCCAGCCGCAGCCGATGTCAGGTCCCGCCGTGTAGCTTTGTTGGGAAAACTGTCCTATTTCCAACCAGCTACAAAATCGGCGCAAACGACGTCCATGAAAAAACTTCTACTCAGCGCAGGCCTCGTACTGAGCCTCGGCATTAGCGCCCACGCCCAGCAGCCTGCCGGCCCCGAAACCATGCGCACGCACGCCGACACGGTGCAGGCCCTGCACAACCTCTTCCGCAAGCACCGCACCGGCGGCGTCGTGTGGGCGGGCATCGGCGCAGCCGTGGCCGGGCGCGTGGCCATAGCCAGCGCCTCCGGCGACAGCGGCGGCAATGGCGGCGGCACCGCGGTGGGCATTGGCGTGCTGGGCGGCGTTCCGGCCGCCATTGGCGTGGGCAAGCTCCTGCGCTTCAGCGGCAGCCGCGAAGCAGCGGCCATTGCCGCGTACGACGCCGGCAAGCCCCTGCCCCGCTACGTGCAACGGCGGCTGGTGACAAAGTATTTCAGCCGTTAGCGCTGCCACTTGTCCGGCTTGTCTGCGGGGCTGGGCCACTGGCCCGGCTGCCGGCATCCATCCAGCCGTTTTTCCGGATGCGGCTCACTACCATCATTGCTTCTGCCACCAACGTGCTTTCCCCTTTTAAACTACTCTGTGCTATCGCATTGCTGCTGGGCTCTCTGATTGCCCATGCGCAGGCGCCCTCCACCGCAGGTCCGCCGCCGGTGGCACCAACTACTGCCGCTGCCACGCTTACTCGGGCCGATACCGCCCGCGCCATTCGCAAGCTGTTCAAGAGTCGGCGCGGGGGCGGCATCGGGTGGCTGGCCTTTGGCACGGCGGGCATACTGGCCTCTACCCTGCCGGCCCAGCAAAGCACCAGCGCCGGCGTCTGGACGCCAGGGGTGGTGGCGGGTTCGGCCTTTATGCTCATTGGCCTGAACAAGCGCATCCAGTTCCGGCCGGGCCGCGAGCGGCAGGTGCTGCGCGAGTTGGCTGCCACCGGCCACGTGCGGCCCAGCGTAGCCCGGCGCCTGCGGGGGAATTTTGCTCCTGAGCCCGGCTCGGCTGACGACTACAACCCGCTGCTTGCCAAAGACATTTACACCAGCACTCCGACCACGCCACTCACGCCGGCCCAGTTGCAAGAAAATGCGCGGGCCGACACGCTCCGCGCCATCAGCCGGCTGTTTGAACGCCGCCGCAAAGGCGGGAAAATATGGACCTACGTGGGCGTGAGCGGGGCCCTGGCCCTGGTGCGCGCGCTGACGGCTCCCTCTACCAACGGCAACTCCGTAGACGGTGGCGGGGTGGCCGTGCTGGCGGGAGGCTTTGTGGTTGCCCCGGTGGTACTGGGCGTCTTAAACCTGTCGGCCTACAGCGAAGCCCGCGAAGCGGAGGTAGACCAGCTATATCGCGCCGGGCGGCCCTTGCCCAAAAAAATCAGGCAGCGGCTGAAGAAAAAGGATTTAGAGCCCTATGATTAATAGAAGCACCGCTGGCAGTCACCAGCGGTGCTTTTTCGTGTGCTTGAGTCGCATTACAGAAGGGATTCTTGGGAGTACCGTACCGTATTACGCTGTGTAACTTCCGCCCCGCCGCCGTGGCGGCCGCAGCCAAAGTAGCAGGAGTTTCACAAGTAAAGACTACCTAAGGTCTAGCAAAATCCAATTAAAATTTTATACATTTACATTACGAATCAAGGTTGGCATTAAAAGCTGTGTATATTTCGAAGAACCTGCCCCGGCTTTATGCTCCGCGTCCTCTGCTTTCTGCTACTACTTTCCTTTCCTGTCTGTGGGCAAGGTCCACCTAGTCCTCTGCCAAGCATAACTTCTCCCGCGGTTTCCTCAACTCAGTATACTGCAGCCGACACTGTTGCGGCGTTGCATCAGCTGTTTCGCACACGGCGTGCAGGCGGTATTTTTTTGATTACGCTTAGTCCATTTGCCCTTCTGGTTCCTCCTGCAGCAGGGCTTGCTTACGGCGAACCAGGCCACCTTGGCCCTGCGGTAGTGGGCTTTGGAATAGGGGCTGCCATTTTCGTCCCTGTAGTAAGCTCAGGTTTTCACTTAAAGTCAAAATACTCCAGAAGGACGGAAAAAGCACTTGTTTCTTTATACCAAGAGACCCGTATACTGCCCCAAAAATTTGAGCAAGAGTTAGTGCCTGGACGTTTTCTCCCACTTAAATAATCATCAGCAGTTCCAAAAGTGCTCAAACTTCTGCAGCCTTTACTGAAGGTTCAGCAGCAGGCCCAATGCGTTCTGTGGCCTGGTGGCGCGAATGAGCCGAATAATCTTAATTAAGCCACACCCAGCGCACGCAATTGCACGCTCTGCGCTTCCAGACAGGCCATGGGTTCGGCTTTAGCGGCCATGGGTTCCGCAAAATAGGCTACGGGACTACAGTTGCGCAAAGCCTAGCAGCTTTATGCAAGACTCCCGCCTCCCCCGCCTCCCCCGCCCCGCCGCCGTGGCCGTCGCGGCTGGGGTAGCGAGGGTTTTTATAGGCATGCAGCACAAATCATCAATTACCCACGCGCCGCAGGAGATTAATAGCCATCAAGTAGGGCATGATGAATGGCATTGCGGGAATGGAAACGGCAAAGCTGGCTATTGCCAGCGGCCCAGGCGCGGAAGCAGGCAATGCGCACACCACGCAGCCCCCCACGCTCAGCACCATGTACACCGTGCACGCCGCAGGCCTTAACATTCCGGTCCGCTTTAAAGAAGCTGCAAAAGCCGCTGTAGCCAGATAGAGAAGCGCGACTTCCACGATGCTTATTGACTCAAACAACGCCCTGACGGGCTGGTACCAGTCCGGCCTGGCTGCAGAAGCGGAGGAGGTGAATAAGCGGTACGATTCGGTCAAATAGCTTCCCCAAAAAGCCATATTGACGATAAAAAGCGGAATAGCAATGATTACCGCAGTGCCGCCTAGGACTGAATAGAGGTGTTCGCCCTGCGCTTTTACATATTCTTTTAGCAACATAAACCCGCAGGACGCTAGTATTCCGACAATCATTAAAATGTAATACCGTGCCTGCTGTTCGGTGGCCGTTGCCACCCATTCGGCAGCATTGGCGGGCAAGGGCCCCATGCCCGCGAAAATGGATATGAGCACCCACGGCATAATCAGAAACAAGCCAATGGTTGCGATGCGCTTCTTGTCGGCATCCTGTCCCTGAATACGATGCCCGCCGAGCGTCCACGCCGCTAATAACATTAGGCAGGCATGCAGCAACCAAATGGGCAAATAGATTTTATAGTTGCTATGGCCGAGTGCAAATGCAATAACAAGCCCGAGAAATGGAACCAGCATCAGGTAGATTTGGCTGATGCGCCGCGCAGAAAGATTTGCTTGCATAGATGGCTGCCGTTAGCACGGCTTGTGGATGTAAGGCTAAAGCCCGCGCAGAAAAAGCAAGTTATATAGCTGAAATTAATTGTTGTATTACTAAGCCATTACAACACAAAAAAGCCCCGCCGACTTCACGCCAGCGGGGCTTACCCATTCAAAACTGCGCGATTATTACACCGCCGGCATCTCCACGTTCTCGAACTTCACCGCGCCGTCTTCCAGCACGGCTTCCACCACGGCGTCTTTCGACACGCGGCCGGAGAGGATATCCTTCGACAGCTCGTTCAGAATCACGCGCTGCAACACCCGTTTCAACGGGCGGGCGCCGAACTGCGGGTCGAAGCCCTGCTCGCCGAGGAAGTCGAGTACCTCGTCGGTGGCTTCGAGGCTGATGCCGGCTTCGTGCAGGCGCTGCTGAATCGGGCGGAACTGGATGCCGGCTCACGTAAAGCTATTGCCACAACTCGCGCCTAAAAGCGGAGAAGAACCAGATGAGTTGATTTGCTGCAGCCGAGGCGGAATCAGTTTTTCAACAGCTGCTGGGTAATCACCCCCTCGGCAGCGTATACACGCAGCGTATATAGGCCCACCGGCAAAGCCGGCAAAATCATTTCTTGCTGAATATTTCCGCGTACCACAACCAGCCGGGTGGAATGCATCACTTGGCCCAGCGCATTGAGGCATTCCACCTTCACCGGGGCTTGTTCGCGCAGCCCGCTCAGGGCCAGCGATACGCGTGACGCATTAATTGGATTAGGATAAACACTGATTTTTGCATTGAGCAACTGTGTCGCCGTGCTCAGCGCGCCAGTGCTGGTGCTCATTTTTACCACCCAGATATCTGCAACGCCCCGGCTATTAGCCGTTTTATCGCGGCCGACATTGGAATCAGAAGTCCCGGCCAGCAATAGGTCACCGTTAGCCAAAACGGCCATATTATTGCCAAGCTCATTGCTGGCTCCCCCTACCGATTGGGCCCAACGTTGGCTACCGCTTGGCGCGACGTTGAGGAGCTCTAAATCGGAAGTAGAGGGCGTCTGGGGTGAGGCACGCGTCCTCCCTAATAACGTATAGTCGCCATTGGGCAGTGCTTTGATGTCGATAATCCGGTCAATGGCCGTGCCCGAATAGACGTGGTCCCATTGCTTTGCGCTCATCGCATCGAGCTTGAGCAGCCACAGCCCGCCCCCGCCCTGGCTGACATCGCCGCTGATGGGCGAACCGGAAGAGCCCGCCAACAGCAAGCCCCCGTCGGCGGTGGCCAATAAGGCGTGGGGACTATCGTAGCCGCTGCCACCATATAGCCGGTCCCAGACCTTGTTGCCAGTCGCGTCAAGCTTCACCAACCACAAGTCCTCGTTGCCGTTGCTTGGGCCGGTGACGTCGCCACTCACCGGCCCAAATGGTAAGGCCAGCAATGCGTAGCCGCCGCCGGGAATATTAGCGGCCCCGTATACATAAATGCCGCCGTCCCCGCTAAGCAGGTTGTCCCATTGTTTATTGCCGAGGGCATCAATCTTGATGGTCCAAACGTCCATTGGGCCTCTGGTTGCCATGCTGCGGTCGCCGCTGGGGCCTACCAATGGCCCGCCGGTGTTTCCACTCAGCAGGTAGCCACCGTCGGGGGTTGCAATGGCAGTGTAGAGCATTTCGCTGGCCGCGCTGCCGTAGCGCTTGTTCCATAGCATGTTGCCCTGCACGTCGGTTTTCACCACCCAGTAGTTTCTGTCCCCCCGGGCCGGAGCTGTCACATCGAAGCCGGTGGGCGAATCGGTCCAGCCGCAGAGCAAGTAGCCACCATCGGGCGAGGGCAGCACCTTAATCAGGCGGTCGTCGCCGCTGCCGCCGTAGCGCTTTTCCCAGAGCTTGTTGCCCTGGGCGTCCATCTTGAACATCCAGTAATCCATGCTGGGCGTCGCGCCTGTTGCGCGTTGCGCAATGGTGACTTCGCCGCTAACGCCGGAAATGGTCGAACCGCCCACAATGAAGCCGCCGTCGCTGGCCGGAATAATGCCCGAACAGATTTCCTGGCCGCTGCCGCCGAACGTATAATCGGCTAGCCGGCTTTGGGCCGCCACAGGCGGGCTCATGGCAAAGCCACAGGCTACCAAAAGCGTGGGAACGAAAGTGAGGTAGTTTTTCATCAAATGATAAGAATGATTAGGGAAGGACTTAAGAAGGGATTACCACGAACATGAACTGCTGACAAGACACTGGGACGAAAGGCTGCCGACGTCAGAACAATGATGTAATTAACTCAACTTACTAAATATAGTACGGCTTACATAAAAAAAGCCCCGCCAGCACGACGCTGACGGGGCTTTCCATTTACAAGCTCAATTTACTATTACACCGTGGGCAATTCCACGTTCACGAAGCGGACTTGGCCGTCTTCCAACTCGGCTTCCACCACAGCGTCTTTGCTGACTTTGCCGGAGAGAATATCCTTGCTCAGCTCGTTCAGAATCACGCGCTGCAGCACGCGCTTGAGCGGGCGGGCGCCGAACTGCGGGTCGAAGCCCTGCTCGCCGAGGAAGTCGAGCACCTCGTCGGTGGCTTCGAGGCTGATGCCGGCTTCGGCCAAGCGCTGCTGGATTTGCTTGAACTGGATGTCGACGATGCGGCGGATTTCCTTGCGCTTGAGCGGCTGGAACATCACGATTTCGTCGATGCGGTTCAGGAACTCGGGGCGCATGTGCTGCTTCAGGCGCTCGACGACTTCCTCGCGGGTGCGGTCCACTACTTCGTCGTGGTTGTACTCATTCAGCTCTTTGAAGTTCTTTTGGATGATGTCGGCGCCCGTGTTCGAGGTCATGATGATGATGGTGTTCTTGAAGTTCGCCACCCGGCCTTTGTTGTCGGTGAGGCGGCCATCGTCGAGCACTTGCAGCAGGATGTTGAACACGTCGGGGTGGGCCTTCTCGATTTCATCGAGCAGGATGACCGAGTAGGGCTTGCGGCGCACGGCCTCGGTGAGCTGCCCGCCTTCGTCGTAGCCCACGTAGCCGGGAGGCGCGCCTATCAGGCGTGACACGGCGTGGCGCTCCTGGTACTCGCTCATGTCAATGCGCACCATGGCGTTTTCGTCGTTGAACAGGTACTCGGCCAGGGCCTTGGCCAGCTCGGTTTTGCCCACGCCGGTGGTGCCCAGGAAGATGAACGAGCCGATGGGCCGCTTGGGGTCCTGCAGGCCGGCGCGGGAGCGGCGCACGGCGTCGGAGATGGCCGCAATGGCTTCGGACTGGCCGGCTACGCGCTTGCCCAGCTCGGCTTCGAGGTTGAGCAGCTTCTCGCGGTCCGACTGCAGCATTTTGCTGACGGGAATGCCGGTCCACTTGGCCACGACTTCGGCGATGTCCTCGGAGGTGACGACTTCCTGCAGCATCGAGCCGCCGTCTTTATTGGCGTTGGCCTGGTCCTGCAGCTGCTTCAGCTTCTGCTCGGCTTCCTGGATTTTGCCGTAGCGCAGCTCGGCCACGCGGCCGTAGTCGCCCTGGCGTTCGGCCTGCTCGGCTTCTACTTTGAAGCGTTCGATGGCTTCCTTCTGCTCCTGAATGCCGGTGAGGACGCCTTTTTCGCTTTCCCATCGGGCTTTGAGGCTGTCGCGCTTCTCGCCGAGCTCGGCCAATTCCTTGCTGAGCACGGTTTCGCGGTCCTTGTTGTCTTCGCGGCGGATGGCCTCGCGCTCAATTTCGAGTTGCATGATGCGGCGCTGCACCTCGTCGAGCTCCACGGGCATGGAGTTCAGCTCGATGCGGAGCTTGGCGGCGGCTTCGTCCATGAGGTCGATGGCCTTGTCGGGCAGGAACCGGTCGGTGATGTAGCGCGAGCTCAGCTCGACGGCCGCAATCACGGCGTCGTCGGTGATGCGCACGCCGTGGTGCAGCTCGTACTTCTCCTTGATGCCGCGCATGATGCTGATGGCGTCTTCCTGCGTGGGCTCGTCCACCATCACGGCCTGGAAGCGGCGCTCCAGGGCCTTGTCTTTCTCGATGTACTTCTGGTATTCCTTGAGCGTGGTGGCGCCGATGGCGTGCAGCTCGCCGCGCGCCAGGGCGGGCTTGAGCAGGTTGGCGGCGTCCATGGCGCCTTCGCCCCCGCCGCCGGCCCCGATAAGGGTGTGCATCTCGTCAATGAAGAGCACAATCTGGCCGTCGGAGTCGGTCACTTCCTTGATGACGGCCTTGAGGCGCTCCTCAAACTCGCCCTTGTACTTGGCCCCGGCCACGAGCAGGCCCATGTCGAGGCTCATGATGGTTTTGTCGCGCAGGTTTTCGGGCACGTCGCCGGCCACGATGCGCTGGGCCAGGCCCTCCACGATGGCTGTTTTGCCCACGCCGGGCTCGCCGAGCAGCACGGGGTTGTTTTTGGTGCGGCGCGAGAGGATTTGCAGCACGCGGCGGATTTCCTCGTCGCGGCCAATCACGGGGTCCATCTTGCCGGCGCGCACCTGCTCGTTGAGGTTGCGGGCGTAGCGGTTCAGGCTCTGGTACTGGTCTTCGGCGCTCGGGCTCGTGACTTTGCGGCCCCCGCGCAGCTCCTTGATGGCGGCTTTGAGGTCTTTCTCGTTGAAGCCGGTGTCTTTGAGCAGGGTGGCCACGGCGTCCTTGCCGCCAAGGATGCCGAGCAGCAGGTGCTCGACGGACACGAATTCGTCGCCCATGTCCTTCATGGCCGTGTTGGCACGCTGCACGGCGGCGGCCGCGTCGTTGGCGAAGTAGGGCGAGCCGCCGCTCACCTTGGGGTAGGCGGCCACAATGGCATCAAGCCGCGGCGTGAGGATGTTGAGGTTGGCGCCCAACTTGTTGGCCAGAAACGAAAAGACGCTTTCGTCGCTCTGGAAGAGGCCCTTCAGCAAATGGCCCGTTTCGACGGCCTGCTGCTGGTTGCCCCCGGCTATTTCGGTGGCCTTCTGCACGGCCTCCTGCGCCTTGATGGTGAAGTTTTTAAAGTCCATGTTACTTAGTCTCAGTTAGGTGCTTCGGGTTAGGAAGTTTGTACGAGGGGACTAGCAAACGGGGTGCGAGAAGGCTTTTTCGGACTTTTTGGCGGGAAAAGCCGTTTTTTAGCAAAATCCAAAAGTCAAAAAGTCATGCCATCTGTTCAGAATGAATTAGTCGAATTTGACATCTGCGTTCGGTAATAACGCTTTAATTCTGGCTCGTTCATTTTTATCAAACGAATTAGAATTCATCCAGAATACTTCAACCTGCTTGAGCTTATCGAAGCCTGCTGGCATATTAGGCAGCCTCATTGAATACATACCCACTCTCCTCAAATTTGGGAGATTTTCCATGATTGAAAATGCGGATACCCAATCCATTTCAGGCAAATCACCAAGTCCAAGCTGATGTATTGCTCTTAACTGCCTAAGTTCGACAGGCAGTTTTGAAAGAGGGTTGGAACTCAATGTTAAATCAGATAAACCTGTTAACGTCTTTATTTTTGGCGAAATATACTCGATACTATTTTGTCTAATATCTAAAACTTTTAATCGTTTTAACTCATAGAGCGGCGCTATACCTTCTGCTGTCAAGTTGTTATTCCAAATGGTTAGCTTCTGCAAATGCTTAAGCTTACTCATCTCTTTAGACGGTGTTATGGACTTGTGAGCGAAATTAGCGGGTATGGAAGTTACCCGCCGCGCTTATCCGAGCGACGTCACC
>NZ_JAELXR010000010.1:0-248156 GCF_016427455.1 Hymenobacter miniatus | reverse complement strand
CTACCTCGCCTTTGCCGGGCTCATGCTCGCCAAAGCCGCTGGCCTTAACTTGCTCCCAGGTGCATAACACCTTCTAGAGACTTGGTATCCATGGTGGAAACAAAGTTAACACATGCGCAATAATTTATGTGTGCTCAACCAGGGAGAAATAGCAAAGGTTCTGGTCCTGCCTTCTAGTTGCAGACAACCGGCAGCGTGTCGATAGGCGTTAAGAGACAGTTAAGGGGCGGTGCTGGAAGACAATTTTCCGGCGACCTATAAGGACTGAGGGCGATTTGAGGAGCAGGGTGGAAACGAAACGAGCGGGCCAGATGATGCGCTCATGTTAATTTAAGGGGACATCTCCCAACCCGACCGCGTGCTCAAAGCCTTGGGTCTCGCCTAGACCACCATTCAAGTGAACAGCCTCACTGCATATGGAAGTGTGTTTGGCAATAGTCCATCGCTGCCCGGAAGCGCGGGATACACGCGCTTGCACTCGATTGAAACGAGTGTTTGGTGGCTTCCTGCTCTTTGGTAGACCGGTATCGCTCCCACAAGCCGCCCGGCGCCAAGAAGGGACCAGCGTGGCCCGTGCCGCGTTGCGCATCAATCCAGAGCAGGGCCGGCAGGGCCCATTCTTGGTCATACGCCAAGTCTGGGCGGGGCAGGTATTGGGCAGGTACTGCGTCAGGTGTGACGCACCGGCTTCCGTGGCAAAGCACGCGAGCGCAAAACAGTGGCCCTGGCCGGCAAAGCACGTCTTGCTCGCCACCAAGAGGTCCCCGATGGCGGGGCCAAACTGGCGCCACCCTTTCAGGCCACACAGCCAACTGCCCACTAATTGCTCTCGCCAGTACCCGCCCAGCAGGCGCTGGACGACGCTTTCCTCCAACGCGGCCAACGCGGTGGCCGCCCAGCGGTTGAACAAGACCTGTTCGTTAGTGGGCGCTTGTAAGTAATTGGCGCCTAACACCAGTAGGTGATGAGGCGTTACCCATCGACTTTTAAACTCCGGGTCCCACGGCTTATTGAGCATATCCTAAACATACCCTCCATTCGGCAAACCACTAGCAGCAGCCCGCTACCAAGTGCCCGCAAGCGACTGCGGCACTTAGCGAGTCCAAAAAACTCGTCTACTAATCAACGTTTGCGAAACGTGCCAAGTAGATGAGTTTCGTGAACTCCATTCCATCTTACAACCGATTGCCTTTTGCAGGTTGGGATAAACGCGGAGAAAGAGTGTTGGCCCGCGCCGCCAGATTCTTCGGCCCTGGTCACCATTCTGGCCGCTGGGATAGCCGCAGCTCCTGGCCCTCGAAACGGCGCAGGCCGTGGTCGTGGCCGCTTGCTTTTTCATTCCGTTGTTCCTTCCCGCCCACATAACCTTTTCCTAGTGCCTGAGGTAAGCCAAACGCCCCTAGCTTCGCTTTCATGAAAACCCTGTACCTCCTTCGCCACGCCAAATCCAGTTGGAGCTTCGACGAGCTCAGCGACCAGGAACGCCCCCTCAACGACCGGGGCCGCGACGACGCGCCCCTCATGGGCAAGGCCCTGGCCAAGCGCCGCATCTGCCCCGATTTGGTGGTGAGCTCGCCGGCCGTGCGCGCCATGAGCACGGCCGTGCTGGTGGCCCGCGAAATGCAGTACCCCCACGACAAGATTGTGGTCGACGCCGGCATCTACAACACCGACGTGGACGGCCTGCTTGGCGTCATTCACCACCTGCCCGACACGGCCGCTTCGGTGCTGCTGGTGGGCCACAACCCCACCATCACCGAAACGGCCAACGAGCTGTCGCCGTCGTCGCTGAACGAGATGCCCACCGCCGCCGTGGTGTGCCTGCGCTTCGACACCGACCGCTGGGAAGAGGTGGCCAAGGCCAACGCGGAGTTCTACTTCTACGACTACCCGCGCAACGCGGAATAGCGGGTAGTAAGGGGGATTAACAAAAAAAGAACGTCATGCTGCGCGCAGCCGAAGCATCTCTACCGTAGAAGTAATTATTTGCTTGTGCAGTAGAGCGGCTTCGGCTGCGCGTACGCTAGATAAGCATGACGTTCTGTTCACTCTTCAATCACCCCACACGAATTGAAAGTCCTTTCCCGCGACCTGAGCTGGCTGCGTTTCAACGCCCGCGTGCTACAAGAAGCCCAGAGCCCCGCCGTGCCGCTGCTGGAGCGGCTCAAGTTCCTGGCCATTTTCAGCAGCAACCTCGACGAGTTTTTCAAGGTGCGGGTGGCCACGCTGCGGCGCCTGGCCAAGCTCAAAAAGAAAACCCGCGCCAAGCTCAGCGAGCGGCCCAAGCGCGTGCTGAAGGAAGTGCTGGCCGAGGTGGCCAGGCAGCAGGAGGAGTTTGGGGCCACGTTTCGGGAGCAGTTGCTGCCGGCCCTCAACGACCACCGCATTCACCTCATCAGCGAGGCCGAACTGACCGACGCGCAACGCGAATGGACGCGGCAGTACTTTCAGAAAAACGTGCGCGACCTGCTCTCGCCCGTGGCGCTGGATGAGACGCTGCACCATCTCTTTCTGAAGGACCAGGCCGTGTACCTCACCTTTTTTCTGAGTGAGCCGCGCGAGCACAAAGGCAAAACAGAGGCCGAGCGCGTGCTGGTGATGGAGCTGCCCACCAAGCGCCACGGCGGCCGCTTCGTGCGCCTGCCCGACGAGGGCGACGAGCGGTTTGTGCTGTTTCTGGACGACGTGATTCGTGTGGGCGCGGCCGAACTCTTCCCGGCCTACGCGCGGGTGGAGGTCAACGCCATCAAGCTCTCGCGCGATGCCGAGCTCGACATCGAGGAAGAAGTGTCGGGCGACCTGATGGAGAAAATCCGCAGCAGCTTGGCCAAGCGCGCCACCGGTTTCCCGGCCCGCCTGCTTTTCGACCCGCGCATGCCCGCCGAGGCCCTGCGCGCCATCAAGCAGAAAACCGGCATCACCGACGAAGAGCTGGTGGAAGGCAGCCGCTACCACAACTTCCGCGACTTTTTCGGCTTTCCGGATTTTGGCGAAACCAGCTTTCACTACCCGGAGTGGCCGGCGCTGGCCCACCCCACGCTGCCGCGCACGGGCAGCCTGCTCGACGCCATTGGGCAACGCGACCACCTGCTGCACCCGCCCTACCAAAGCTTCGACTACGTGACGCGCCTGCTGCGCGAAGCCGCCACCGACCCGCGCGTGTCCGGCATCAGCATCACGCTCTACCGCGTGGCCAGCAAAAGCGCCGTGGTGAAGGCCCTGCTCAAAGCCGCCAAGCACGGCAAGCAGGTGACGGCCGTGGTGGAGCTGAAGGCGCGGTTTGATGAGGAATCCAACTTGTTTTGGGCCGACAAGCTGAAGCGCGCCGGCGCCCACGTCGTGTTCACGCCGCCCGAGCTCAAGTGCCACAGCAAGCTGCTGCTCATTGCGCGCCGCGAGGCCGACGAAACCACCCGCCGCTACGGCTACTTCAGCACCGGCAACTTCAACGAAAGCACGGCCGGCCTCTACACCGACCACGGCCTGTTCACGGCCGACGAGCGCCTCACGCGCGAGTCGGCCGCCGTGTTCGACTACCTGCTCGACCAGAGCACCGTGCCCTCGCTGGAGCACCTGCTGGTGGCGCCCTTCGGACTGCGCCCCGGCCTCAACGTCCTTATCGACTACGAAATCAAGCAGGCCAAGAAAGGCAAAGACGCGTCCATCATCCTCAAGGTGAACGCCATCGAGGACGAGGGCATGATAGCCAAGCTCTACGAAGCCAGCAAGGCCGGTGTCCGCATCGAGCTCATCGTGCGCGGCATTGGGCGCCTGCTGCCGGGCCTGCCCGACTGTAGCGCCACCATTCAGCAGCGCGGCCTCGTGGACCGGTATCTGGAGCACAGCCGGGTGTACGTGTTCGGCCACGGCGGCGAAGAAAAAGTCTACGTGTCGTCGGCCGACTGGATGACCCGCAACCTCGACCGGCGCGTGGAAGTGGCCTTCCCCATCCTCGACGACGGCCTGCGCGCCGAAGTGCGCCACCTGCTGGACCTGCAGCGCCGCGACAACGTGAAAGCCCGCGATTTCGACAACAACTTCATTGCCGCGGATGCCGGCGAGAAACCCTTGCGGGCCCAGGAAGCCACCTACGCGTGGCTAAAAGGCCTGAAACGCCGCCTGGCAAAGAAGCAGTGAAACGAAAAACGGCCATGCTGCTTTCGTGCTCTTGCTTCGACGTGGCTGCTTAAAAGGCCACCTTCTGCTGCTGCGACGGGCCGGTGGCCGGCTGCAGTTTGAACACGTAGAGGCCCTGCCAGCGGCTGGTGCCGGGCACGGGCAGCCGGGTGATGCCGGCGGGCAAGGCCACGGTCTGCTGCCACACGGTGCGGCCCACCAAGTCGGTGGCGGTTAGCTGCACGGTTTGGGCGCGGGGGCTTTGCAGCTGCAGCTGCAGCGTGGTGCCCGTGGGCACTGGGTTGGGGAAAGCCTGCAGGCTGAGCGCCGGCTGGGCGGCCCCGTCGCGCTGCACCATTACCACGGGCGAGTAGCTGGCCGGGCCGTCGCGGTCCTGCATCAGCAGGCGGTAGTAGGCCAGGCCAGCGGGCGGGGCGGTGTCGGGCAGGGCGTAGCTGTGGGCGGTGCTGGTGTTGGTGGCCGGCACCCGGCCCAGGGCGGCAAAAGTGGCCCCGTCGAGGCTGCGTTGCACTTCAAAATACGCCACTTTTTCTTCCGAAGCCGTGGCCCATTCCAGCTCGTTCACCGGCCCGGCGGCCCGGCCCGTGAAGCGCGAAAGCACCACCGGCAGCGGGTTGCCGGTGATGGTGACGCGCCGGCTGTTGGTGCTGAGCTGGCCGCAGGGCGCCACGCTGCTCAAGGCCGTTTGCAAACCGCTGAGCAAGGCGTTTTGCAAGGAGCTCACGTTGTGGCCGCCTTGAACCAGCAGGCCGTACACGTCGTAGGTGCCGGCCGGCAGGGCGCGCAAGTCGGCGGTAGGGGCCACCTGTACCACGGCGTTGGTCGCGGTGTTCACCACGGCGTACTGGTACTCGTAGCCGAGGTCCTGCAGGGGCGCAAACACCTTGCCCCCGGCCGGCGACGACGTGAACGTGACGGCGTAGGCGCCCACCGCGGGCGCCGAGGGCGTGGTGCTGCCGAAGTCGGACAGCACCAGCGTGTAGCGCTGCCCGGCCGTGAGGGCCACCGTGATGCTGCGCGACAGAAAAGTGCTGGGGATAAAGTTGTTGGCCAGTACGTTTCGGCAGGGGTCGCTGGGCACAAAGCCGTTGCTGTCGTACACCCGAATGACCATGTTGCCGAAGCCCGTGGGCGTGTTGATGGTGTAGGTGGCCGTGGTCGAAGGCACAAACACGTAGCTGTCGTAGTACTCGACGTTGCTGTAGCGGAAGCAGGTGCTGACGTTGTTGGACAGGTACGTGGTGGGGTCGGTGGCGGCAATGATGCCGCTGAGCTGGTTCACGCCGGTGAGCTCGGTCAGGCTGAAGGCGTTCTGGGTCAGGTTCAGGGCGGCGTCGCCGGCGGGGGCGCTCACCGCAGTGGCGGGCAGCAGCTGCGAGGCCACCGGCGCGCAGACCCCGATGGGGAAATCCACGTCGTTGATGTCGAAGAAAACGTTGCCCACGGCCTCCACGCGGATGCGGGCCTGCGTGGTCGTCACCACCGGAACGGTCACGGCCGCCGCGCCGTCGTTGGGCGTGGCGGCGGCCAGCACCGTCGGGAAGGTTTGCCCGCCGTCGGTGGACAGCGTGATGCGCACCTGGCTCGCGTTGATGGGCGCCGCGTCGGTGCCGTTCACGGCCCACGTCACGGTGGCGGGCTGGCCGGCTATCCAGAGGGCGGCCGTGTTCTGGGCGGTCACGGCAAAGGGGCCGGTGTTGGGGGCCACGGTCAGGGTTACGTTGTCGGTGGTGAAGGTGCCGCCGCTGGCGCGCTGGTCGCGGGCCGTCACCACGAAGTGCAGGTCGCGGCCTACGTTGGGCAGCGCCTCGCCCAGAATGTCGGCCGGGCGGTTGCTGTTGGCCAGCACGTACTGCAGGTCGGGAAAGGTGCGGCTGGGCGCAGTGCGCGGCGGCCGCGGCCGAAACAGCGGCGCCTCGGGGTCGTCGACGGCCGCCAGGCCGCCCGTGCCCGCAATGCTGCCCAGGGCGTTGAGGTTGGTGGTGTAGTCGAACTGGTTCCAGGTATACACCAGGGCTTCGCCGTCGGGGTCGGCGCCGCTGGCCGTGAGGGTGAAGGGCGTGTTGCGCGGAATCACGTAGTCGGCCCCGGCGTCCAGGGTTGGGGGGCGGTTGGCGTTGGTGGTCACCGTGGGGCAGCTCACGCTCAGCAGCTCAGCGCGCATCTGGTTGAGCGAGTGGGTGTTGAAATGGTCTTCGTCGGTGGCGCCCACGCCCTGCAGCGTCTGCGCGCCGCACACGTAGGTGTAGCCCATGATGGTGGCCCCGCCACCGGGCTCCAGGTTGCTGCCCAGCGAGCCGCTGCCGCAGGGCCCCGTAAACGTGTGCGAGGCCCCGTGCTGGTGCCCCATCTCGTGGGCCAGCACCTGCCGGAAGCCCGTGGGCCGCACCCCCGACCACGCCCCGGCCCGGTAGGTCAGGTTGCTGTTGCAGATGATGCCCACGTAGGCCACGCCCCCGCCGCCGTTGTGGAAGCAGTGGCCCAAGTCGTAGGAACTACTGGCAAAGCGGCTGCCGATGAAGCCCGCCACTTCGCCCAGGTTTTGCTCGCGCAGCCGGCCCGTGGCCGCCGCTGCCGAGCTAGCCAGGGTGGCCGTGGTCATGGCCGAGAAATAGTAGGTGCCGCTGGTGGGCAGCGCCAGCTCAAAGCTCACCGACAGCTCCTGCGAGTACAGGGCCGACATCTGGTTCATGGCCGTCACCACGGCCAGCTCCACCAGCGCGTCGGTGCCGCCGTTGTCGGTATAAAACTCCTGCGTGACGAGAATGGCATAGCGAATGCGCCGCAGCTGGGTGCCAAAGCTGAACGGGGCCGGCAAGGTGGAGAAGCTACCGGCCCGCCGGAGTCCGCCGGCGGCATCGACCACACCGCAGGGGCCGGCATCGGGCACGGTGGGTTGCAACTGGTAGTCCTGGCTCTGGCCATTGGGCACGGGCCGCAGGCTGGCCGCCTCCGCGCCCCCCGCAAAATCGGCCGTCAGGCTTTTGGCCGTCAGCACGACGGACACGCGGTGGGCGGGTACGCTAACTTCATGGCCCACGAAGGTGCGCAGCCGCCGCTGGGCTGCCGCATCGGCTGCCGGCAGCACAAACGACTCGGTGAGCACGAAGGGCTGCACCCCCGCCAGCGTGGGCAGGCTCACGCGGTAGGTGGCGGCCTGCCGGGCCGCTACGCCAGCCCCCGGCGCTGGTGCCAGCTGCTGCCGCAGCAGCGCCACGTCGAGGGCCACGCGCCGGGCCGGGCCGGGCTGCGGGCGCAGCGTTTGGGCCGTAGCCAGGTGGTTGGTGCCGGCCAGCGCCAGCAAGAGCGCGAAAGCAAATAATATAACTTTTTTCATTGAATAATGAAATGAAAAAACGAGGAGGATGGCCGCTGCCACCCCAAGTTCACTGTGCGACACTGGCCGATTTTACAAAGCCAGGGCACGGGTGCAAACCGCCAAAAGTGCCGATATAGTTGCATAAACAGGCAAACACACGGCGGGCAACTAGCAAGTTACGGCAAACTGCTGGTAGCCATTAGGCGTGGCCGGGCCGATACATCAGCTTGAAACCAACAAAAATGGCCAGTCTCGCGACTGGCCATGAATGGGGTAGATATTGAATTAAACCGGTAAGCAAGCCTGGCCGGCGGCCGGCCAAATGCGCCCCGGGGGCTAGGCTTACCGCCGCACGCCGGCTTTTTCCAGCAGCTTGCGCGGCGGCGTGATGAACAGCTCCAGGCTGGCGTAGGGCGCGCCGTTCAGCTGCGAGTCGATGATTTTCTCGCGGTCGGCGTTGGTGCGGTCAAAGGCGTCGAAGGCGTAGTTGTAGCGGTAGCCGCCCTCGGCGCCCAGCCACAGAAAGCTCAGTAGCTCGCGCTCCCAGCGCAGCCGGAATTTGACTTCGGTTTCGCGCAGCTCCAGGGTGCTGAGCACGGCCTTGCTGAGGTCGGGGCTGCCGTCGGCGTTTTTGCGGGCCAGCGGGGCACGGCTCAGGTGCACGATGTAGTTGTAGCCGTCCACGGTGTAGCCGGCGTAGAGGATGGAACTGGGGTTGACGTTGTAGCGCAGCGTGATGCGGGCCGGCGCCAGCGCCTCCACGCCCCAGCGGTTGTTGAAGGTGCGGTTGTACACCACGGCCGGGTACAGGCTGAGCCGCCCAAACGTGTAGCCGTACTGAAAGCCCACGCCCCACGAAAAATTCGGGCTGCGCTTCCAGCCGTAAATGGCCTCGGCCGAAAAGCGGGAATAATCCGACTTGGTCAGCTCGTTCGAGGTGTAGTCGCCGCTGAGCTCGCCCTTCACGCGGGCCAAGTACCAGTGCACGTCGTCGACGGGCCGGATGACGGCCACCTGGGCGGCCGTGCTTTTCAGGCCTTTGTTTTCGATGTTGTCGTAGAGCTCGTAGGTGGTAGGCAACTGCGCAAATTGAAACTCTTCGCGCTCGTAGCTCAGCCCCACGATGACCTTGAGGTGCGGCCGGTTCCAGGCCGGAATGTAGCCTTTGATGGACAGGCGGGCATTTTTGGTGGCCTCGGTGCTGAAATCGTTCAGCCCCTGCACCTGCGCCGACGACGACACTCCGAACCTCGGCATGCGCTCGTAGCGCACTATCAGGCCCTTGCTGGGGCCCATGCCCAGCACCGAGGGGTTGGCAAACTGCTGCTTGTCGCGCAGTTGGGCGTCGTTGGCGGCCGTGTCCTGGGCCGTGGGAGCGGCGGGCGGGTACACCCGCTCCTGTACCTGCGCGCGGGCCGCGCCCGCCGTGCCCAGCAGCGCGGCCGCCAGCGTGGCCCGGCGAAATATCGAATCTGACATAAGGGAGCAAACCGGCCTGAATGGCTCAGTTTGCTCCCATACGCGAAAACCTCAACTAAGGCCACCCGTGGCCATTTGGTAACATGCGCGTAACACGCGGCTACTCGGCGGCCGTCTGGTAGGGGTAGCGCTGCTGGTGCAGGGCCGCCACGCGCTTGGCCAGCAACTCGCGCAGCTCTTCCAGGTTGGTGCGCTGCTGCGCCGACACGAACACCACGGGGTCGTGTAGCTTGGCCATGTAGGTGGCCTGCAACTGGGCCAGCGGCGGGCGCGGAGCGGCTGCTTCCTCGTCTTCCGACTCGCGCACTTCGCCGAAGGGGTCCTGTTCGGCCTCGTCGGGCTTGTACTGGTCTATTTTGTTGAACACCAGCAGCACCGGCTTGTCGGCGGCGCCGATGTCAGCCAGCGTATCGTTCACCACCTGAATTTGTTCCTCGAAGCCGGGGTGCGAAATGTCCACCACGTGCAGCAGCAGGTCGGCTTCGCGGATTTCATCGAGCGTGCTCTTGAAGCTCTCGATGAGCTTGGTGGGCAGCTTGCGGATGAACCCCACCGTGTCGGACAGCAGAAAAGGATTGTTGTCGAGCACCACTTTGCGGGTGGTGGCGTCCACGGTGGCGAAAAGCTTGTTTTCAGCAAACACGTCGGCCTTGCCCAGCACGTTCATTAGCGTGCTTTTACCCACGTTGGTGTAGCCCACCAGCGCCACGCGCACCAGGCCGCCGCGGCTTTTGCGCTGAGTGTGGCTCTGCTTGTCGAGGTCTTCGAGTTTTTCTTTCAGAAACGCAATGCGGTCGCGCACGATGCGGCGGTCGGTTTCAATCTCGGTTTCACCCGGGCCCTTCATGCCCACGCCGCCACGCTGCTTGTCCAAGTGGGTCCAGAGGCCCGTCAGGCGGGGCAGCAGGTACTGGTACTGCGCCAGCTCCACCTGCGTGCGCGAAGTGGCCGACTTGGCGCGCAAGGCGAAAATATCCAGAATCAGCAGCGAGCGGTCGACAATTTTGACCAGCAGCTCGGCTTCCAGGTTGCGGAGCTGGGAAGGGGAGAGGTCGTCGTCGAACACGACCATGCTGCTGCCCTCGTGCTGCACGTAGGCCTTGATTTCGGCCAGCTTGCCCTCGCCCACGTAGGTGCGGATGTCGGGTTTTTCGAGGCGCTGCACGAAGCGCTTGGTGGCGGTGGCGCCGGCCGTTTCAATCAGAAACGCCAGCTCGTCGAGGTATTCTTGGGTCTGGGCCTCGGACTGCCGGCGCGGGGGCACGCTCACCAGCACGGCGGTTTCCTGCTCCTTGGCGGTTTCGTAGGTGCCGTTGTCGGCGGCTTTGGCCAGGATGCGGCCGGCGCGCCCCTTCACGTTGTCGGTGGCGCCGATGTGGCGGGTGCTGTTGGTGTGCTTTCTGCCGCCGGATTGGGTGGTTGCCATGGGATGGGAGGTGCTTGGTGGTTGAAGCTTAGTGCTTGGTCGGTGGGGCGTCGGGGGGGGGCTGTTGTCCTGAGCGCAGAGAAGGACCTTTTCGCGTTGGAACGACTTGCGATTATCAAACGAAGCAAACGTGAAAAGGTCCTGTGCTGCGCTCAGGATAGCAGATTTTTTCAATAGCCAAGCGCTACTTCAGCGTCAGCGAATAGGCCACCACTTGCTGCACCTGCGCCGGCGTGAGCACCTTGCCGAAGGCCGGCATCTTGCCCATGCCGTTGGTAACGAGGTAGGTGCGCCCAAAGGCGTTGAGGTTGCTTTTGGTGAGGTCGTGGGCGCCGTTGAGGCCTTTTTTGCCGTTGGCGCCGTGGCAGCGGGCGCAGTTTTTTTGGAAGAGGGCCTGGCCCGGCACCTGCGGCGGGCCCGCCAGCGCCAGCTGCGGCAAGAAGGCCAGCAAAGCGAAAAATCGAAAATTCATACCGGGGCTAACACAAAATCAGGCCACAAAGTACCGGCGGAAACGGTGAAATGACGAGGTAGTGAAATAGTGAGCTTTGCCTCGAACTGGCTTGGGTAAAATCCGTAAGGGCGACCTTTGCTCCCAAACTTCCCATTTCACTACTCATCACCTCACCGTTTTGCGCGTCGCCATCGTCATCAACACTAGCTGGAACATCTGGAATTTTCGCGCCAGTCTCGTGCGGGCCCTGCAGGCCGCCGGCCACGACGTGCTGGCCATTGCCCCGCCCGACGACTACTCGCAGCGCCTCGAAACCGAGCTGGGCTGCCGCTACGTGCCCATCCTGATGGAGAACAAGGGCACCAACCCGGTAAAAGACGCCGCCCTCACGCGCCGCTTCTACCAAATCTACAAGCGGGAAAAGCCCGACGTGGTGCTGCACTACACCATCAAGCCCAACATCTACGGCAGCATTGCGGCCAAGCTAGCCGGCATTCCCAGCATCAACAACGTGAGCGGGCTGGGCACGGTGTTCATCGTCAAAAATTTCGTGAGCAAGGTGGCGCTGGCGCTCTACCGTTTCGCCTTTCGCTTTCCGCACAAAATTTTCTTTCAGAACGGCGACGACCGGCAGCTGTTCCTCGAAAATGGCCTCGTGCGCCGCGAAATCACCGACCTGCTGCCCGGCTCCGGCGTCGACACCGAGCGGTTTCGGCCGGCCGCGGAGTTTGTGCGCCAAACGCCGTTTGTGTTCCTGATGGTGGCCCGCGTGCTCTATGAGAAAGGCGTGGTGGAGTACTTCGAGGCGGCCAAAATCGTGCGGCAGGCCGTGCCGGGCACCCGCGTGCAGCTGCTGGGCGGACTGGATGAGGCCGGCGGCGTGGGTGTGCCCCGCGCCACGTTTGAGGAGTGGCTGAAGAGCGGCGACATCGAATACCTGGGCCGCTCCGACGACGTGGCGGCCCACCTGCACCGCGCCGACTGCGTGGTGCTGCCCAGCTACCGCGAAGGCACGCCCAAAACCCTGCTCGAAGCCGCCGCCGTGGGCAAGCCCATTGTGACCACCGACGTGCCCGGCTGCCGCGAAACCGTGGTGGACGGCCGCAACGGCTACCTCTGCCAGGTGCGCAGCGGCCAGGACTTGGCCGCCAAGATGCTGCAAGTGCTGCGCCTGAGCGACGCCGACCTGCGCGGCATGGGCCAAAATAGTCGCTACCTTGCCGAAACCAAATTCGACGAGAAACTGGTGCTCGACAAATACGTCTCGGCCGTGGCGGCGGTGAAAAAATGACCCTGCGGGCGGCCCGAGCCCGCCCTACCTTTGCGCCAATGCAAGCCAAAACCCACGCCCTGTCCGGGCTAATTGAATTTATCCCCCGCCTGTTCGGCGACCCCCGTGGCGTGTTCTACGAAACCTACAGCGCCCGCCACATGCAGGAGTTGGGCTTGCCCGCCGACATTCACTGGGTGCAGGACAATCAGTCGAAGTCGCAGCCGGGCGTGGTGCGCGGCCTGCACTTCCAGCGCCCGCCCCACGCGCAGGCCAAGCTGGTGCGCGTGGCCCACGGCCGCGTGCGCGACGTGGTGGTGGACCTGCGGCGCGACTCGCCCACCTACGGCCGGCACTCGCAGGTAGAGCTCAGCGCCGCCGTGGGCAACATCCTGTTCATTCCGGCGGGCTTTGCGCACGGCTTCGTGGCGTTGGAAGAAGACACCTTGTTTCTCTACAAATGCTCGGACTACTACGCGCCCGCCAGCGAAGGCGGCCTGCTGTGGAACGACCCCGCCCTGGACATCAACTGGGGCGTAGCCGACGCCATGGTTTCGGCCAAGGACGCCACTCTGCCCACGCTGGCTGAGTTCGAGAGCCCGTTTTAGGACAGTGAACAGTTAGCAGTTGGCAGTTAGCAGTGAGCAGTGAACAGTTAGCATGGGACATCGGGCGGTTCTGCTCACTGCTCACTGCTCACTGCTCACTGTTCACTGCTCACTGTTCACTGAATTACAGCAGCTCCACTAGGGTTTCCAGCGCCATGCCGCGGCTGCCTTTCACCAGCACCAGTTGGTGGCGCACGGGGTGTTGGCGCAGCCAGTCGGCCGCTTCGGCTTTGGTAGGGAAATAGTGGGCGCCGGGCGCCGCGGCGTGGGCGTGCTGCATCTGCTCGCCCACGAGCAGCACCTGCTTAATGGGCAGCCCGGCCAGCAACTGGCCCAGCTTGGCGTGCTCGCTTTGGCTTTCTTCGCCTAGCTCAAACATGTCGCCCAGGATGGCCGCCCGGCCCTGGCCAGCGCTGGCCGGCCGTTGGGCAAAGCTGCGCAGCGCCGCCGCCATGCTGCTGGGGTTGGCGTTGTAGGCGTCGAGCACGAGGTCGTTGCCGCGCTCGGTGCGCACCAGCTGCGAGCGGTTGTTCTGCGGGTTGTACTGGGCCAGGGCGGTGGCCACGCGCGCCGGCGCCACGCCAAAGTGCAGGCCCACGGCGGCGGCGGCGGCCAGGTTGGGGAAGTTGTAGTCGCCGGTGAGCTGGGCGGCCACCTCGGTGCCATCGGCCAGGCGCAGGGCCACGGCGGGCGCGGCCGAGAGCAGCGTGGCGGGATAGGTATCGGCCGGTCCGGGGTAGGTGAGGCGGGTGGGCACCTGGGCCGCCAGGCCGGGCAGCTTGGCGTCGAGGGTGTTGACGAAGGCCGTGCCGCCGGTGCGGGCCAGGTAGTCGAACAGCTCGCCCTTGCCCTTGGCCACGCCCTCGGGCCCGCCAAAGCCTTCGAGGTGGGCTAGGCCGATGTTGGTGATGAGGCCGTGCGTGGGCTGGGCCCACTGGCAGTAGGCCGCGATTTCGCCCTGGTGGTTGGCGCCCATCTCTATCACGGCAAAGTCGTGCTCATCGGCCCGCAGGCGCAGCAGGGTGAGGGGCACGCCGATGTGGTTGTTGAGGTTACCGATGGTGGCCAGCACCTTGAACTGCTGCGCCAGCACGGCCGTGAGCAGCTCTTTGGTGGTGGTTTTGCCGTTGGACCCCGTGACGGCCAGCACCGGAATGCGGAATTGCTCGCGGTGCTCGCGGGCCAACTCCTGCAGGGCCAGCAGCGGGTCGGGGGCGTAGGTGTAGCGCGTGGGGTCGGTGGCGGCCAGGTCGGCATCGTCCACCACGGCGTGGCGGGCGCCTTTGGCCAGCGCCTGGGGCGCAAAGGCCGCACCGCGAAAGCTGGGGCCGTTGAGGGCAAAAAACAGCGTGCCGGGCTGGGGCTGGCGCGAATCGGTGCTGACCAGGCCGCCGGCGGCCTGGTACTGCGAATAGAGCGGAGTGGGCATGAACGGAAACGGGGTGCCGGGTGTAACTTGCTACAAAGGTGGGCGTGATTTTTGTACTGCGCCGGGCAGTTCTTCTTTCCTCACGTCCGTTGCTTGTTGCTTATGCTTCGTTCTTACGCTTTTTTGCTGGCGCTGCTGGCTTTTTCCATCGGGGCGCGGGCCCAGTCGGCCAGCCGCTTCGGGTTTGAGTACCGGGCCGCGGGCAAGGTGGTGCAGGGCACCGACACCCTGGCCAACGCCTGGGCCGGCGGCCTCAACACCCCGCAGTTCAGCACCATCGACCTGAACAACGACGGCCAGCCCGACCTCTACGCCTTCGACCACGAAAGCAGCCGCAGCTACACCTTCCTGAACGTGGCCGCGCCCGGCACCACGGCCGGCCGCCGCTGGCTGTATGCGCCCCAATACGAGTCCATTTTTCCCGACAGCCTGCGCGGCTGGGCGCTGCTGCGCGACTACGACTGCGACGGCCGCCCCGACCTCTTCACCTACGTGAACGGCGGCAACATTGCCGTGCTGCGCAACGTGCTGGTCAACGGGCAGGTGCAGTTTCAATTGACCACCCGCCAGCTGCGGTTTTCGGGCAATTTTACGGGCACGGCCAACCTCACGGTGGGCGGCTACAACCTGCCGGCCATCCAGGACGTGAACGGCGACGGCAAGCTCGACATCATGACCTATGATTTTATCAATTCCGTCTACATCGAGCAGTACCTCAACACCAGCCCCGGCACCTGCGGCAGCGCCCTCACTTTCCGGCTGAATACCGACAACTGGGGCAGCCTGCGCGCCTGCGGCGGCTGCGCCGAATACATGTTCAACGGCCAGGCCTGCTTCACGGCCAACAAAACCCTGCACACCGGCGGCCACAGCCTGCTGCTGGTGGACCTGGACGGTGACGGCGACCAGGACCTGCTCGACGGCCGCGACAACTGCCCCGAGCTGGTGCGCCTGCTCAACCAGGGCACCACGGCGGCGCCGGTGCTCACGCAGGCCAGCATCAGCGCCAGCTTCCCATCGGCGGCGGCGCCGGCCCGGGTGCCGGTGTTTCCGGCCGGGTATTCGTTCGACGCCAACTTCGACGGCCGCCCCGACCTGGTGGTGGCGCCCAACATGCTGAACAACCAGGCCGACCTGGTGAGCATGCGCAACAACGTGCAGCTCTTCACCAATTCGGCCGCCAGCGGCGCGCCCGCCTTCGCCAAGCAAACCGACGCCTTCCTGCAGAACACGATGATAGACGTGAGCGAAGGCGCCGCGCCGGCTTTCGGCGACATCGACGGCGACGGCCTGACCGACCTGCTGGTGGCCAACCACGCCGACCGCGTGAACAACGTGTACCGCGCCGCCATTGCCTACTACCACAACTCGGGCACGCGCGCCCAGCCGGTGTTTCAGCTGGTGAGCACCGATTACCTGGGGCTGAGCGCCCAACGCTTGCTGGCCATCAAACCTTTCCTGGTCGATTTGAACCGCGACGGCGCCCTCGACCTGGTGTACGCGGCCTGGGACCGGGGCACCAACGTGTTCACCTACATCCTGAACACGGCCCGCCCCGGCCAGCCGGCGGCGTACGACCCCAGCACGGCCGTCATATTCAAGCCGCAGGGCCCTGCCACCACCTCGCCGCCCGCCAACCCCGCGCCCACCCAAGGTGTGCTGCCCTACACCATGGGCGACGTGCCGTGCTTCACCGACGTGGACAACGACGGCTTCGTCGACCTGCTCATCGGCACCAACGAGGTGCGCGAGCCGGGCATGTCGCTGCGCTACTTCCGCAACCGCGGCCGTGGGCGCCTGGACAGCGCTTTTGTGTTGGTGAATAACGACTTTGGGCGCATTCGCACCGCCACCGGCGCGCGCCCCGACAACCTAGCCCCCAGCGTGGCCGACTTCGACGGCGACGGCTTGCCCGACCTGCTCACGGCCGACGCCACGGGCTACCTGCGGCTGTTCAGCAACTACCGCGCGCAGGTGGGCATCTTCCTGGAACGTACCGACTTGCTCTACAACTCCCTCACCAACAGCTACGAGCCCACCCGCCTCGGCCTCGACCCCTACTCTTACTACGGCCTGGCCGCGGCCGACGTCAACGGCGACGGCGCCCCCGAGCTGCTGGTGGGCACCCAGGCCGGGGGGCTGCTCAGCTTCGGCACCCGCAACCGCGTGCTCACGGCCACCCGCGCCGAAGCCGCCGCGGCGCTGGCCCTGAGCGTGTACCCCAACCCGGCCTCGGCCTCGGCCACCGTCGAAACCGCCAGCCCCACCCGCCTCACCCTGCTCGACCTTACCGGCCGCGTGGTGCGCACCCTTGATGGTGCCCAACGCCGCCACGCCCTCAACCTGAGCGGCCTGGCCGCTGGCGTGTACGTGGTGCGTGCCGTGGGTGCCGATGGCGCCACCGCCGTGCAGCGCCTGGCCGTGCAGTAGGGAGGTGAAGCGGTGGGCTGTCATTGCGAGGCCGCAGGCCGTGGCAATCCGTCCTGTTCTCAGCAACCAAGGTAATAACTGTGACAAGCCTTTCTATACTGACCTCAACAACAAGCCCCGGCATTACACAGTGTCGGGGCTTGTTGTTGAATTTGTCACAACTTAGGACTGGTCGTGAAGAGAGGAAGGATTGCCGCGCTGCGCTCGCTATGACAGGACAGCTCCCCTCTATGATAAGCGTGCCTTTTAGCCAATCAACTCAAACGCATCCCCATCATTCAAGGCGGTGAACTTGGCGCGGAAATCATCCAGCTCTGCCTTTTTCAGGGTGTGCGTGAAAGTACCGGTCTGGTCGTGGGCTTCCACCAGGTAGCCGCCTTTGGCGTCGATGAGGGCCGAGTCGCCGCTGTAGGCGTGGCCCAGGCCATCGTGGCCAATGCGGTTCACGCCCAGGGCGCAGGCCACGTTTTCGATGGCGCGGGCGCGCAGCAGGGTGCGCCAGGCGGTGCGGCGCACGGCGGGCCAGTTGGCCACGTACAGCAGCAGGTCGTAGGGCTCATGGGGCTGGTTGCGGCTCCACACGGGGAAGCGCAGGTCGTAGCACACCAGCGGGCAGATGCGCCAGCCGCGCCATTCTTCCACCAGCCGCTCGCGGCCGGGCGTGTAGGTGTGCTGCTCGCCGGCCAGCGTGAAAAGGTGGCGCTTATTGTAGTAGCTCAGGCGGCCGTCGGGGCGCACCCAGAGCAGGCGGTTGTAGTAAGCGCCACCTTCCTCGATGATGACGCTGCCCGTGAGCACGGCGTCGAGCCGGGCGGCGTGGGCGCGCATCCACGCCACGGTGGGCCCGTCCATGGGTTCGGCCAGCGTGGCAGCTTCCATGCTGAAGCCGGTGGTGAACATCTCGGGCAGCACCACGAGGTCGGTGGGGCCGTCGAGGCGGGCCAGGGCCAGGTCGAGGGTGGCGCGGTTGGCGGCGGCGTCCTGCCAGTGCAGCTCGGTTTGGAGGAAGGAGACGGTGAGGTCGGACATGGGAAGGAGGAAAGGTGCCTACCGCAGCCGCGCGGCCGCGGCTTCCAGCGTAGTGGCTTCTTTCGCAAAGCAAAACCGAATCAGCCCCTCGTCAAAACCGTTGTGGTAAAACGCCGACACGGGTATCACGGCTACGCCTTTCTCGCGGGCCAGGTATTGGGCAAACGCCAGGTCGGAGGCCGGCGAGAAGGCGTCGTAGCGGGCCAGCTGGAAGTAGCCGCCGGGCACGGGCAGCAAATCCCAGCCCCCCTCGGTGAGCAGGGCCCGGAACTGGTCGCGCTTGGCTTGGTAGAAGGCGGCCAGGCCGCGGGCGTGGGCGTCGGCGGGGTCGGCTTCGAGGGCGTCGGCCAGGGCGTGCTGGGTGGGCGTGTTCACGGCGAAGGTGAGGAACTGGTGCACGCGCCGCACCTCGGTGGTGAGGGCCGGCGGGGCAATGCAGTAGCCCACCTTCCAGCCGGTGGCGTGGTAGGTTTTGCCGAAGGACGAGAGCACGAAGCTGCGCTCGCGCAGCTCCGGGTGTTGGCGCGCGCTGCGGTGCCGGGTGCCGTCGAACACCAGGTGCTCGTACACTTCGTCGCTCAGCACCAGGGCGTTGGTGCCGGTCAGCAGCTTGGCCAGCGCGTCCCAGTCTTCGCTCGAAAACACGGCGCCGCTGGGGTTGTGGGGCGTATTCACGAGCACCAAGCGGGTGCGGGCCGACACCACGCGGCGCACGGCGTCCCAGTCGGGCCGGAAGTGGGGGGCGGGCAGGCGCACGTAGCGCGGCACGCCGCCCTGCAGCCGGATGGCCGGGCCGTACAGGTCGTAGGCCGGCTCGAACACCACCACCTCGTCGCCGGGCCGCACCACGGCGGCCAGCACCGCGTACAGCGCCTCGGTAGCCCCAGCCGTGAGGGTGATTTCGGTGGCCGGGTCGGGCGCGGGGGCGTCGGGCTGCAGGCGGGCCACCTGAGCGGCAATGGCTTCGCGTAGGCGCGGCAGGCCAGGCATGGGCGCGTACTGGTGGTGGCCCGGCGTGCGGGCGTGGCGGGCCAGCGCCTCCAGCAGCGCCTGCGGCGGGTCGTAGTCGGGGAAGCCCTGAGCGAGGTTGATGGCGCCGGTTTCCTGGGCCAGCAGGGTCATTTGGGTGAAGATGCTGACGCCGATATCGGGGAGCTTGGACGGGAGCGCGACGGCGGGCAGGGGCGGGGGAGTGCTCATGAGCTGAGAAGGAGAGAGGGGTTCAACAAAGAAAACACCCAAACCTTGAGCCGTCTACTCCCCCGGCTGCCGCGCTACAAATACATCCGAAACGTGGTGCCTTCGTTCACCACGCTGCTCACTTCCAGGCGTCCGCCGTGGATTTGCACGATGCGGTTCACCAGGTACAGGCCCATGCCGGTGCCCTCCACGTGGGTGTGGAAGCGCCGGAACAGCTGAAAGAGCTGCGCGCCGTAGCGCTCCATGTCGATGCCCAGGCCGTTGTCCTGCACCGTGAGGATGGGGCGGCCGCTGGCCGCGTCGGGCGTGCAGCTGAGGCGGATGACGGGTGGGCGCCCGGGGGCAGCGTACTTCAGCGAGTTGCTGATGAGGTTATAAAGCAGGCTTTGCAGGTTGGGCCGCACAAACTGAATGGTGGGGCAGGTATCAAAGTCCAAGTCAAACTGCGCGCCGGTCTGCGTTACTTGGTCCTGCAGGCTGTTCACCACTTCGGCCACCAAGGGGGCCAGGGCCACGGCCTCGGCGGGCACTTCCTGCTGCTGGCGCTGCCCGCGCACGATGGCGCTGAGGTCGTCGATGGTGCTGAAAATCTGCGCCAGCGCCCGCTCAAAGTACGCAATGAGCTTGATGGCATCGGGGTCGCGGAAATAGGCCGTGCGGGTCAGTTCTTCAAAAATGCCCGCCATGTTGTTGATGGGCTGCTTGAGGTCGTGCGAGGCCGTGTACACGAAGTTGTCGAGGTCTTCGTTGGTGCGCACCAGCCGGGCGTTTTGCTCTTCCAGCTGCTGCTGCACCTGCTTGAACTCGTGCACGTCGGTGTTGGCGCCCACCCACACGGCAATGGCGCCCGACTTGTCGCGAATGGCCTCGGCCCGCGCCAGGTACCAGCGGTACACGCCCTTCTGGTCGCGCCAGCGGTGCTCGGCCTCAAAAGGCTCGCCCGTGGCGAGGCTGTGCTGCCAGCGGCGCAGCGTGCCGGGCAGGTCGTCGGGGTGAATGAACCGCTCCCAGCCCCAGTCCTGCAGCTCTTCGAAGGTGCCGCCCGTGAAGTCGTACCAGCGCTGGTTGTAGTAGCTCACGCTGCCGTCGGGGCGCGAGGTCCAAGCCATTTGGGGCAGGGTTTCGAGCAGCTGCTGGAAGCGGGCTTGGCTGGCCAGCACCTGCTCCTGCAGGTGGCGCTGCTGGTGCACGTCGGTGTTGGTGCCGTACCACTTCAGCACCTGGCCGCCGGGCGCGCGCCGGGCCTGGGCCTGCCCCAGAAACCAGCGGTACTGCCCGTCGTAGCGGCGCAGGCGGAACTCGGCCTCGTAATAGCGCTGCGAGGCCATGGCCTGTTCCCAGCGCGTCTGCATGGGGGCGCGGTCGTCGGGGTGCACAAATTCGAGCCAGTGCGCGGCGCCGTTTTTCTCCATCGACACGCCCACGTAGGCCGCGGTGCGGTGGTTATAGAAATCCACGGTGCCGTCGGGGCGGGCCGTCCACACCTGCTGCGGAATGCTCTCGGCCTGAATGCGCAGCTCTTCTTCGCTCTCGATGAGGCGGTCTTGCAGCGCGCGCAGCTCGGTCACGTCGGTGTTGGTGCCAAACCAGCGCACCACCGCGCCGGTGGCCGCGTCGCGGATGGGCCGCGCCCGGCTCAGAAACCAGCGGTACTCGCCGTCGTGCCGGCGCAGCGGGAAGGTGTCTTCCCAAGGCTCGCCGGCCGCAATGCTGGCCAGGTAGCGCCGGGTGATGCCTTCCACCAGCGCCGGGTCGTGCACTTGTTTCCAGCCATCGCCTTTCATGGTTTCCAGGGTGGTGCCCGTGTACTCGTACCACTGCCGGTTGTACCAGTCGATGTAGCCGGTGGGGTCGGCCATCCAGGCCAGTTGGGCAATGTTGTCGGCCAGGGCCGCAAATTCGAGGCGGCTGCGGGTCAGCTCTTCGGTGCGCTGCTGCAGGTCGTGGACTTCCACGGTGGCCGCGCTGAAGCCGGCCGGCTGGCCGGCCTCGTCGGCGTAGGGCTGGGCCTTGGTTTGGAACCAGCGCAACTCGCCGTCGCGCCGCCGCACCCGGAACGTGGCCTGCCAGGCCTCGCCCCGCACCATGGCGGCCTGGGCCAGCGCGGCCACGGCGGCGCGGTCGTCGGAGTGCAGCACTTGCCAGGCGTCGTCGGGCGGGCCGGCGGGGTCCAAGCCGGTGTATTCGTAGAAGTACGGGTTGGTGTAAGTGATGGACCCGGCGGGGTCGAAGTTGAAAATAAACACCGGCACCGAGGCCGTGATGGCGCGCACCTGCTCGTCGCGGCGGCTCATTTCGGCGGCCAGGCGCTCGGCCTGCTGGCGGGCGCGCACGCGCACCGTCACGTTTTTCGAGAAGTTGAGCACGCTGTTCACGGCGCCCTGCTCATCGCGCAAGGCAATGTAGGTCAGGTCGATGTACACTTCGGGGTGGGAGCCGTCCGGGTTGTGCAGGTGCAGCGCCAGCTCGGGCCGAACGAGGGTTTCGCCGGTTTGGTACACGTGGTCGAGCATGGCCTCCAGGCCCTGTGCGGCCAGCTCGGGCAGCAGCTGGGCCACGGGCTCGCCCAGGCGGGCGCGGTGGCCCACCAGCTCGGCGTAGCTGGGGTTGAAGAACGAGTAGCGGTGCTCGGGACCTTCCAACGTGGCCACGTAGGCGGGCAGCTGCTCCAAAATGCGGCTCAACTGCTGGTCTTTGAGTTCGAGGCGGTGCTGGGTTTCGTGCAGGTCGTGGATGTCGAGGTCGGAGCCGAACCACTGGCGCGAGCGGCCGGCGGCCCGGGCGTCGTCCAGCGGCTCGGGCACGCCCTGGCTCACAAACCAACGGTACTGGCCGTCGTGCCGGCGCAGGCGCAGCTCGTAGCGCCAGGGCGTGCCGGTGGCCAGCGCGGTGGCGTAGGCGGCCTGCACGCGGGCACGGTCCTCGGGGTGCAGGCAGGCATCCCAGGCATGGGCCAGGTCGTCGTCGGCGGTGGTGCCGGTGTAGGCGTACCACTGCGGGCTGAGGTAGAGCACCTGCCCTTCCTGGTCGCTGATGAAGGTGATGAAGGGCAAGCTCTCGGTCACGCGGCGCAGGCGCTGGTCGGCGGCGCGGGCTTCGGCCTGCAGGGCCTCGCTGCGCTGGCGGGCCAGCACTTTTTCGGTCACGTCGATGCCGTAGGCCAACACGCCGGTGCCGGTTTCGCCGCGCAGCGGCAGGTAGCCGAAGTCGTGGTAGCGTTCTTCAAGCTGGCCCGTGGCAGGGTCCAGCAACTCGGTGCGCTCCTCGATGCCAAAGTGGGGCTGGCCGCTTTCGCGCACGCGGTTCAGCAGGCCCAGGTAGCCTTGGGCGGCCACTTCGGGCAGGCTCTGAGCCACGCTCCGGCCCACCACGGCGCGCGGGCCCATGGTTTCCTGAGCCCGGGCCGACAGGAAGCTGAACGCCAGTTCCGGCCCTTCCATGGTGCTGATGGTGAGCGGCAACAGGTCGAGAATGCGTTGCATGAGGCGCTGCTGGCCTTCCAGCTGCAACTGCGCACGGTGCCGGGCGTCCACGTCGGTGCAGGCGCCAAACCAGCGGCGCACCTGCCCGGCGGCATCGTAGTGCGCCATCACGTGCGACAGAAACCAGCGGTACTCGCCGTCGGTGCCGCGCAGCCGGAATTCCACCTCAAAAGGCTGGCCCGAATTCAGGGCTTCTCCCCAGCGCGCGTACATGCCCGGCAGGTCGTCGGGGTGGATGATGCGGCTCCACAGGGCCGTCCGTTCGGCTTCGTCGAGGCGCAGCACGTCGTGCCCGGTGTAGTCGATGAAGCGCTGGTTGGTGAATTCCGGTTCGCCGCTGGGCGAGGTGGCCCACACCAGCTGCGGCAGGTTTTCGGCCAGAAAGCGGAATTGCTCGTGCTCCAGCTCGGCGGCGCGCTGGCTGTGCAGCTGGCCGGTCACGTCCAGCAGGCGCACCAGCAGGTAGCGCGGGCTGGCCAGCGGCACGGGTTGCAGGGTGGCTTCCCAGTAGCTGCCGGGCCCGCGCCCGGGCGCCGTGGCCAGCGCCGGCAGCAGAATTTGCGGGGCACCGGCCCGCACGGCGGGCAGCGCGTTCGCCCACGCGGCGGCCTCGGCCAGCACGGTGCCAGCGGCTTCCGCCGCCGCGCGCAGCGCCGACAGGGGCTGCCCCACCAAGGCCGTTTCTTCGGTGGCCAGCAGGGCCGTCATGGCCGCGTTCAGGCCCCACACGGTGCCGTCGGGCGCCAGCACCGCGTGGGGGGCGGGCAGCATCTCAAACAGCAGCTCAAAATCGAGGACGGGCCGAACGGCAGGGGCGGGCATAGCAGGCAAACGCGGCAGCAAGCAGCCGATAATGCGCCGCTTCTGTTTCCAAAGATAGGTCGGCGCGGGCGTAGGGCGCGCGGGCGCAAAAAGGCCCCGGCCGGTGGGCCGGGGCCAATAGCGACAAAAAGCGCCGGGACCCTACAGCGGGTTCTTCAGGTCTTTCGAAAAGGCCTTCCGCACGTGCTCGACCTTAACCGCCGACACGTGCTCAAGGTAGGGGTTTTCGGGGTGCAGGCGGTAGTACCCCTGGTGCTCCACCTCGGCGGGCCAGAACTTCTGAAAGGGCACGACTTCGGTCACGATTTTGCCGTCGTACTGCTTTGAGGCGTTTACCCGGGCAATGGTGGCTTCGAGAATGTTCTTTTCCTCGGGCGTGCGGTAGAAGGCGGCCGAGCGGTACTCGGGGCCGGCGTCGGGGCCCTGGCGGTTGAGCTGGGTGGGGTCGTGCGAGGCGGTGAAGAAGATGTCGGCCAGCTTCTGATAAGTCACCACTTTGGGGTCGTAGTAAATCTGCACGGTCTCGGTGTGGCCGGTGGTTTTGTCGGCTACTTCCTCGTAGGTGGGGTTGGCCTTGGTGCCGCCAGCGTAGCCGCTCACCACTTGCTTCACGCCTTTTATTTCCTCAAAGGCTTCTTCCTGAGCCCAAAAGCAGCCGCCGGCAAAGGTGGCCACGGCCAGGCCCGTGAGATTGGCGGGGGCAAAGCCGGCCGTGGAGCGCGGCGGGCGCTGGCCTTGGGCTTCGGCGGCGGGCTGCGAGCCGCAGGCAAACAGGAACGAGAGCAAGCTCAGGCTAATCAGGGATTTTATGCGGTTGTTCATGGAATAGCTGGTGACAAACTGGGGGCAGGGGCCTGTGGCTGGGTAGACGCTCGCCGGCCCCACGCCTTACAGCCGCCCTGCGCCTGAAAAAAGCATACGAAGCCGGGCGCAGTCCGGCTTGCCCATAAGCTAAACCGAGCCGGAAAAGTTTGGCTTGAAAAGCAGGTCTTTCTCCCCGTGCCGACAGGGGGCACCGCTTGGGCGAGCGGGGTGGGTGGTAGGTATTTGTTCGGGACAGCAGGGGCTTTGAAACGGGCACACGCGGTTTTTTGCATAGTAATTTGCCCTCGGCCTGTATCTCTGACTACGTATTTGTCGTAGCAGGGCCCACTGTCCTTCCTTTTCCGCTATGTCGCTGCAAACGTTACTCGAAGAATCTCACATTACCATTTCCTACGACCATTTGAACGAGTGGCTCCTGGCCGACTGGCAAGGCGACCAAGACCTTGTCAGCGTGCAGCGCGGTGCCCTCGACATGCTGCGCCTGCTGCGTCAGCAGCGCTGCCACAAAGTGCTGAACGACAACACCCGCGTGACCAGCATGTGGAGCGAGGCCGCTGAGTGGGGCGGCAAGGTGTGGTTTCCAGCCATGACGGAGGCGGGCCTGCAGTATTTTGCCTGGGTGTACTCGCCCAACCTCTACAGCCGCCTTTCCACCGACCTCACCCTGCAGTTTGCCGAAGGCAACCCGGTCGTTTCCACCTTCGACGACCTCGACACGGCCAAGGCCTGGCTGCAACAGATGTAGGGTCCGGTCGCGCACCACCTGCTGCTATATTTGGTGCTGCAGTGTCGTTCTACTTTTCCTGCTGCGCGTGGCCATGGCTTTTTCTACCGTTTTGGGCACCCGCGCGGGTGCCCTTGTTGGGGCATTGGGGGCACTGATGCTGGGACTTGGGGCCTGGCAACTGCCGCCGCCCGAAACCCCGGTGCTGCAGCGCTTGGTAAGTCGCGTGAAGTTGTACTACGCCGAGAACCACCCCGAAAAAGCCTATTTACACCTCGATAAGCCGGTGTATGCCGTAGGCGAAACACTGTGGTTCAGCGCCTACGTGCTGGCGGCCGATACCCACCAGCCCGATACCATCAGCCGGGTGTTGCACGTGGACCTGCTGGCTGCCAACGGGCGCGTGGCGGCCCGCCGCGAATTGCGCCTCGCCGACGGCCGCGCGCACGGCGACATTGCCCTGCCCGACTCGCTGCGCCCCGGCACCTACCGCCTGCGCGCATACACCGCTTGGATGCGCAACGCCGCCCCCGGCTTTTTCTTTGACCGGCGGCTGGAAGTGTACCCCGCGGCCACGGTCCCGACGGGCGCCGGCGCCACGCCGTATGGCCTGCGCAAGCAGGCCGCCGCGGCCCGCTCCGTGGCTGCCACCGTGGCGCAGGCGCCCGATGTGCAGTTTTTTCCCGAAGGCGGCCGCCTGGTGGCCGGCCTCGACAACACGGTGGCCTTCAAAGCTGCCGACTACTACGGCCGGGGGCTCGACGTGGAGGGCAAGGTGCTGGACGCGCAAAACCACGAGGTGGCCACTTTTCGCAGCAGCCACCTGGGCATGGGCTCGTTTGTGCTGAAGGCGGTGGCCGGGCAGCGCTACCGCGCGGTGGTGGCGCCGGCGGGCCGGCCGGTGTCGGTGGCGCTGCCCGGGGTGCAGGCCAGCGGCTACACGCTGCACGTGCTCACGCTGGCCAGCGCCTTTCTGGTCACCATTCAGCAGCGGGGCACGGGCGGCGGGCCGGTGCAGTTGCTGGGCCAGGTGCGGGGCACGGTGGCCTACGCTGGCGCGGGCCAAGTGACGGGCGACGAGCCCTTCACCACGCGCATTCCCAAGTCGAAATTTCCCGCCGGCATTGTGCAGTTCACGCTGTTTGATGGGCAGGGACAGCCACTGGCCGAGCGCCTGGCGTTTGCCCAGACCGACCCCGGCCTGCGGGTGGCCCTGGCCCCCGACCGTGCCAGCTACGGCCCGCGGCAGCCTGTGCGCGTGCGCCTGAGTGTGACCGATGCTGCCGGCCAGCGCGTGCCCGCCGCTACGCGCCTCTCGGTGGCCGTCACCGACGCCGGGGCCGTCGTGGCCGGTGCCGAAACCATTGCCTCGCACCTGCTCCTGACCTCGGACCTGACCGGCTACGTGGAAGCGCCAGGCTACTATTTCCAGAGCCCCACGCCCGAAACTGCCCTGCACCTCGACCAGCTGCTGCTCACGCAAGGGTGGCGCCGCTTCACGTGGCAGGCTGAGCCGGCCGGCAAAGTGCCCGACTTCGGCGCCGAGCAGTCCCTAACTCTGCGCGGACAAGTAACGCAGCGCAACGGCAAGCCCACCCCCAATTCCGAGCTTACCTACTTGCAAACCAAGCCCCAGAAAACCCTGCTGCGCATCACCACCGATGCCGAGGGCCGCTTCCTGTTCACGGGCCTGGGCGCGTGCAACGACACCACCCATGTGGTTATCCAGGCACGGAAAGACAAAGGGGGCAGCAACCTGCTCGTCAACCTCGACCGGGGCCCGGCGGCGCCCGCGCGGCCCTTGCCGCCGCTGCCGCTGCAGCCCCCGGCCGAGCTGGCCGCCACCCTGCGCCGCAGTCAGACCCAGGTAGAAGCCCAGTACCGCTTTCGGCTGGATACCACCAAGTCCATCCTGCTCAACAACGTGACCGTGAAGGGACGGCGGGCCGAGGCCACGGACCCGCGCCGATTGTACCCCCAGTCGGCGGCCAAGGTGATACGCATGGATGACATTCCGGCCTCCAACAGCAGCCTCACGGCGTTGCAGGCGTTGCAGGGGCGTGTGCCGGGCGTGTCGGTGGCCGGTAGCGACGCCAACCCCCAAGTATTAATTAGGGGTATAACGTCGCTTTCGGGGAGCAACGAGCCCTTGTACTTGCTGGATGGGGTGCCGGTGACGCTGGACGTCATTCAGTACTATCCGGTGTCCGACATTGAAACCATTGAGATACTAAAGGGCTCGCAGGCGGCACTATTTGGCAGCCGGGGCAGTGGGGGCGTCATCGCCATCTATACCCGGCGCGGCAGCCCGCGCTACCCGGCGGGCCTGGTGCAGTCGCCGGGCATGGCGGGCATGCGGGTGCCGGGCTACTACTGCGGGCGCGAGTTCTACGTGCCTCGCTACGACCAAGCCAAAACCAAGCGCGAGTACCCCGACCTGCGCGCGGCCACCCTCTACTGGAACCCGACGGTGACCACCGACGCGTCCGGGCAGGCCGAACTCACCTTCTTTACTTCCGATGCCATAGGCAGCTTCCGGCTTTCGGCCGAGGGCATGGCCGGCAACGGGCAGCCCGTGTTGGGCAGCGGCAGCCTTAAGGTGGAGTAGTGCCGCCTGCGGAGGCTGAACCTATTTGCCGTATTTTTGTCTGAAAGCCCGGGCGCAGTGGCATTCCAGCACGCCTGTATTTCAGTTCTTTTCGTATGGCCCCAGCACCTACCGCCTTCACCGTGGCCACGGCCACCGAGCCGCACCGCGTGCGCACCCGCCAAATCATCAAAGCCCACCCCGAGGTGAAGCAGCTGATGACGCGCAACCCCACCACTTTCCTCATCGGGCTGGGCTGCGTGCTGGCCCAGGTGGCGCTGGCCTGGTTTCTGCGCGATAAAGCTTGGTACTGGACCATTCCGGTGGCTTACCTGGTGGGGGCGTTTTTCTCGCACACGCTGTTTGTGGTCATCCACGAGGCGGCGCACAACCTGGTGTTCCGCAAGCTGTGGCAGAACGTGGCCACCGGCATTCTGGCCAACTTTCCGTCGGTATTCCCCACGGCCATCAGCTTCAAGAATTTCCACATCAAGCACCACGTGTTTCAGGGCGTGCACGAACTGGATGCGGACTTGCCCGACTGGTACGAGGCCAAGCTGATTCACAACTACAGCATTGGCAAGGCCATCTGGCTATTTTTCTTTCCGCTGTTTCAGGTCATTCGCACGGCGCGCTGCCGCGAGGTGGCCACCATCGATAAGTACGTGGCGGCCAACATTGTGGCGCAGGTGGCCTTCGACGTGGCCATTGTGTATTTCTTCGGCTGGACGGCGTTGCTGTACCTGTTCCTGAGCTTCTGGTTCTCGGTGGGCCTGCACCCGCTGGGCGCCCGCTGGATTCAGGAACACTACCTCACCCTCAGCCCCGAGCAGGAAACGTATTCCTACTACGGCCGCCTCAACGGCATCAACCTCAACGTGGGTTTCCACAACGAGCACCACGACATGCCCAGCATTCCGTGGAACAACCTGCCCAAAATCAAGGCCCTGGCGCCCGAGTTCTACGAGCCGTTGCTGGCCCACACCAGCTACACCAAGCTGTTTTTCCGCTTCCTGTTCGACCAGGAAATTAGCCTCTACTCGCGCATCACGCGCAAGGAGCGCGGCACGGCCACCCTCAAAGACCAGAGCGTGCCGGACAAGGAACTGCTGTCGGCGTAGCAATGACTGTTTTGCGCCTACGGGTTGGGCACCACGCAGGGTACGCCCGAAATGCTGCCCAGCACAAGGTGTGGGACGGCCAGCGGGATTTGGTCGGTGGTGCAGGCGCGTAGCGTGGCCTTGCGGGTGGGGTCGGTGTTGTAGGTGAAGTAAATGCGCTGGCCGCGTCGGTTTAGGCTGTTGAAATCGGCGGTGTTGGTGGCGGCAATGACGTTGGTATTGCCCAAGCTGTCAGGCCAGGCAACGCGCTGGCCGATGGGAAACTGAGCATCGACCTGAATGAGCACGCCGTCCCAGCACCGGTCGGCCAACACCACGCCCGAGAAGCAGACACTAGACGGCGCGGGAAAACAGACGGTGGGGCCCGACGAAGGAGCAGCGGTATCGGTCTTGTCACAGCCCGACAGGCCACCAGCGGCCAGGGCCAGCAGGGGCAATCCCAGGAAAGAGGAGAAACGAGGCATAAAAAGAAGATGAACAGCGCCGGAATTTCCAGCCATACTTTTCTGACCGGCCGGTGATGCATTGCGTTGCATGGAGGCAAAAAAGGGCCGCCCTGTGTGGGCGGCCCTTTTTTGAGGCTGATTTCGCTTCTGCAAACGCTGGCTTACGCCTGCTTGGCAAACTGCACGTTGGCAATGAGCTTCACGTCGTCGCCCAGCACAATGGAACCGGCTTCCGTCACGGCGCCCCAGGTGAGGCCAAAGTCTTTGCGGTTGATTTTGCCGGTCACCTCAAAGCCGGCCTTGTGGTTGCCGTAGAAATCGACGGCCGAGCCGCCGTATTCGGCTTCCAGGGTCACGGGCTTGGTCACGTCTTTCATGGTGAGGTTGCCGGTCACTTTGTAGGCGTCGCCGTCTTTCACGAAGGACGTCGACACGAACTTGATGGTGGGGTACTTGGCGGTGTCGAAGAAGTCTTCGCCCTTGAGGTGGCCGTCGCGCTGCTCCTGGTTGGTGTCGATGCTGTCGACGTCGAGCGAAAACTCCAGTTGGGCGTTTTCAAAATTGTCGTCGCCGGGGCTCTGCATGGTGCCCTGGAACGACTTAAACGAGCCCGTGACGGTAGAAATCACGAGGTGCTTGATTTTGAACTGCACTTCGGAGTGCGTGGGGTCGAGGGCCCATTTGGTAGCGGCGGCGGTGGCGGTTTCAGACATGGCGATTGAAGTTGATAAGGTTAAAAGTGGATGCAAATGTAACCAATGTTGGTACATTTGATGTCGATACATGAATTATTTTTTTAAAGTTCATCCGCTGGCAAAGCTGGTAGCAATTGAGTGAGTGCAAGCCTAGCCGTGGCGTTATTTAGGCTTCGTTTTCTGCTGACTCATTTTTCTATGCATCGTTTGCTGTTGTCGGGGGTGTTGGGCCTGCTGGTGGCCCGGCTGGCCCCGGCCCAAAGCCTGCCCGTGTTGTCGCAAAATCCGCCCGATTTGCGTTGGCAGGAAGTGCGCACGCCGCACTTCCGGGTGCTGTACCCGGCCGGGCTCGACTCGGCGGCGCAGCGCACCGCCGCCCGCCTCGAGCGCCTGCACGGCCCCAACGGCGCCACGCTCGGCGTGAGCCCGCGGCCCATTTCGGTGGTGATGCAGGCCCAGACCACGGTCAGCAACGGCTTTGTAACGTTTCTGCCGCGGCACGCCGAGTTTTTCATCACCCCGCAGCAGGCCCTGGATTTGGGCACTGTTGACTGGCTCGACGGGCTGGTGGTGCACGAGTTCCGGCACGTGGGGCAGTTCGAGAAAGCCCGCCAGGGCGTGGGCCGCGTGCTGAGCCCACTGCTGGGCGACGGCGCCCTGGGCGTGGCCGCCGTAGGCGTGCCGCAGTGGTTTTTTGAGGGCGACGCCGTGGGCACCGAAACCGCCCTCACGCGCAGCGGGCGCGGGCGCATCCCGAGCTTCGGGGTGGGCCTGCGGGCCAACCTGCTGGCCGGCCGGCGCTATTCCTACCAGAAAGCGGTGAATGGCTCGCTGCGCGACAACGTGCCCAACTGGTACGTGCTGGGCTATTTCATGACGTCGTATTTGAAGACGCACTACGGCCCCAACGCCTGGGCGAAGGCGCTGGACGAGTACTACAAGTTTCCGTTCTACCCGTTCTCGTTTTCCAACGGCATCCGGCGCACCACCGGCCTCACCGTGGAGCAGCTCTACGGCCGCACCATGACGGAGCTGGACTCCACATGGCGCGCCCAGCAGGCCGCCCAACCCGCGCCCACGCCCGCGCAAGAGTTGCGAGTGGAAGCCACCGAGCGGGTTTTTACCCAGTACCAATACCCGCAGTACACCTCCGATAGCACCGTGCTGGCCCTGAAAACCGGCTTCGACTACATTCCGCAGCTAGTGCTGCTCAGCCGCCGCGGGGCCGAGCGCAAGGTGTTCGTGCCCGGCCAACTGAACATTCCCGAAATGCTGTCGGTGAACGGCGGCAAGGCCGTGTGGCCCGAGTTTCAGCAGCACGCCCGCTGGGGCCAGCGCATTGCCTCGGAGCTGAAGGTGCTGGACCTGAAAACCGGCCAGCTCACGCGCATCGGCAAAGGCGGGCGCTACTCGGCCGCGGCCCTCTCGCCCGACGGCACGCGCTTGGTGGCCGCCCGCACCGACGCCAGCTACCACCACGCCCTCGTCGTCCTCGACACCCAAACCGGCGCCGAACTGCAAACCCTGCCCAACCCCGCCAACGACCTTTACATTCAGCCCCGCTGGCACCCCGACGGCCGCCGCCTGGTGGCCGTGACGCTGAGCGCCGCCGGCAAAACCATCGTCCTCATCGACCCCGCCGCCGGCACCGCCCGCCCGCTGCTGCCCGTGGCCAACGTGAACCTGGCCAACCCGCAGCCCTGGCAGGGCTTTGTGCTCTACAATTCGGCCCAAAGCGGCGTCGACAACATTTACGCCGTGCAGGCCCGCACCGGGCGCACCTTCCGCGTCACGGCCCGGCCGCTGGGCGCCTACCAGGCTGCCGTAGCGCCGGGCGGCCGCACGCTGGCCTTTCACGATTTTCGCGCCACCGGCGCCCGCGTGGTCGAGATGCCGCTCGACAGCACTGCCTGGGTGCCCGTGCCCGTGGCCGCTACCGACGCCATCGGCCCGTATGCCGATGCCCTCACGGCCCGGGAGCCGGCCGGCCGCGAAGTGGCCCGCCTGCTGGCCCGGCCCGACTCGGCCGGACCGCGCTACGGCGTGAACCGCTACTCACCGCTGCGGCACGCGTTCAACCTGTTCAGCTACGGCGTGGTGCAAAGCCCGACCGGCAACGCCGTGGCCGTGGGCCTGCGCTCGCAAGATTTGCTGAATACCACGCAGGTATTTGCCGGGCTGGGCTACGACCAGGTGGAGCGCACCTTCAGCGTGACCAGCGCCCTGAGCTACCAAGGCCGCTTCCCGGTGCTGGACGTGGACATGACCTACGGCGGGCGCGACGCCGCCCTCATCAGCCAGGGCGTTACGTACCGCGACCAGTGGCAGTACCTGCGCTTCAGCGCGGGGCTGCGCCTGCCGCTCACCCTCACGCATTCCAAATACCTGCAGGGGCTGACGGTGGGGGCCTACCTGCTGCACGAGCAGGTGTACGGCTACGACCTGCCCCTGCGGCGGGTCACGGAAGTCGGCCCCAACCGGCCGCTCAACGCCGTGCAAGGCACCCTCAGCTACGTCACGCAGCTGAAGCGCAGCGCCCGCAGCGTGGCGCCGAAGTGGGGCGGCTCGCTGCTGGGCACCTACCGCACCACTCCCTTTGGCGGAAGCCTGAATGCGTCGCAGGCCGGCCTGCAGGGCAGCGTGTTTCTGCCGGGGCTTTCGCGCAACCACGCCATCCGCCTGCGGGCCGGCTACCAGTGGCAGGACCAAACGCAGTACCAGTTCGCGCCGGCCGTGTCGTTTCCGCGCGGCGAGGGCTACACCAGCTTCGACCGGCTGCGGGTGGGCAGCTTCGATTATTACCTGCCGCTGGCCTTCACGCACTGGGAGCTGGGGCGCCTGCTCTACATCCAGCGCCTGCGCGCCACCGTGTTCGGCGACGTGGCCCAGGGCCGCGCCATCCGCGGCATCAACGTGGGGCTCGACTATCAAAACGTCGGGTTCGATGCGCTGGTGCAGTTCAACGTGCTGCGCCTGCGCACGCCCATCGAGGGCGGCGTGCGGGTGGTGTATAGCTCGGTGCAGCGGCAGTGGGTGGTGCAGGCGCTGGCGTTTGATATTCGGCTGTAGAACTCCGTGTCATTGCGAGGGCGCAGGCCGTGGCAATCCGTCCTGTTCTCAGCGACTAACCAAATAATGTGACAAACTCAAATAAAAGCCCCCGCACGACTCAGTGCGGGGCTTTTCACGTTCTGAAAGTGTCTGGTTAATACAGGACGGATTACCACGGGCTGCGCCCTCGCAATGACAAACGACCCCGCTTACGCTCGCACGCTCTGCGGCTTGAGCGTCGTGAGGTCGCCAATTTTTACGGGCTTGCCGCTGTCGATGCTGTGGCGGGCGGCGATGCCGACCAGACAGGACATGGCCCCGTCGCGGGTGCCGGCCGACTGGCGGTAGGGGTCGGCGCCGGGCTGGAAGATTTGCTTGCGCAGGCGCACGTCGCCGCCGCCGTGGCCCTCCTCGTTGTTGGGGATGCGGATGATTTCGCGCTTGCCGAAGTTGGGCGTGAACTGGATTTCGTCGAAAGCCTCCTCGTCCCAGGTCTGGCGCTCCTTAATCCAGGCTTCGAGGCGGCCCTTGGTGCCGTTGAAGGCAATGCGGTAGCCCTCGTAGGGCGAGTAGGTGGTGAGGCTATAACTCACCTGCACCTGGTTGGCGTACTTGATTTGCACGGCCATCTTGTCGAAGATGTCGATGTCTTCCTTCCACACGCAGCCGTCGCGCAGGTAGCCGTCGTACTTTTCGTTGTCGACGTAAATCTTGGTCAGGCGCGCGTCCTTGGTCACGTCCCAGTAGAACTGGCACTTGTCTTTGTGCGGGCAGGGGCGGCAGTGGGTGTGGCGGAACGAGTTGTTTTTGCCGTAGAAATTCAGCTGCCCGTAGGCGTACACTTCCTCGGGGTCCGAGTCGAGCCACCAGTTCAGCAGGTCGAAGTGGTGGGTGGCTTTGTGCACCAGCAGCGAGCCGCTGTTTTGGCGCAGGCGGTGCCAGCGGCGGAAGTAGTCGGCGCCGTGGTGCACATCCAAATACCAGTGGAAATCGGCCGAGGTGATGGTGCCGATGACGCCGGCGCGCAGCATCTCAAACAACTTCTGGCGGTGCGGCGAGTAGCGGTAATTGAAGGTCACCTTCACCTTCTTGCCGGTGCGCTTTTCGGCGTCGATGATTTCCTGGCACTTCTTCTCGTCGGTCGTCATCGGCTTTTCGGTCACGATGTCGGCCCCGTACTCCATGCCCTTCACGATGAATTGGTTGTGCGTCGCGTCCACGGTGGTCACGATGAGGACGTCGGGCTTCACCTGCTTCATCATCTGGTCGAAGTCGGTGAAGGTGGGGCAACTCACGCCCAGCATCTTCTTGCCGGTTTCCACGCGGCCGGGGTTGATGTCGCACAGGCCCACGAATTCCATTTTGTCGCCGTGCTCCTTCAGCACGTCCACGCCCCACATGCCCAGGCCGCGGTGGCCGGTGCCCACCATGGCCACGCGGGTTTTCTTGGCCGGCGCCAGGGCCGAAGCCAGCGCATTGTTGGTGAGCAGCGAGCCGGCCAGGGCGCTGCCGGTGAGTTGGGTGAAAGTGCGGCGTTCCATCAGCGGTGGGAATGAGGTTGGGCCGGTGAAGTTGCTGTTCTTTTGGCTGAAAACCACCAGGCAACGGCGGAGATATTTGCGCAATCGTTCCCGGAGGTAGGGCACGAAAAAGCCCCCGCTGGGGGCGGGGGCTTTGTGAAAACTTGAAGACCACATTCTTCTCGGACGTCAGATGAGGATGACAGCCGACAAAACCCGTGCGTTACTTACCGCAGCCGCGTTTCGTGGTGCAGGAAATGGTCCACCGCCGACAGGGTTTCCTGGGGGGCGCTGAGGTGGGGGCAGTGGCCGCTGGTTTCCACCACTTTCATGCGGCTATCGGCCAGCTGCTCGTTGATGTAGTGGCCCACGGCCAGCGGCGCGATGATGTCGTGCGCCGACTGCACGATGAGCGTGGGAATGGTGAGGAAGCCCAGCTCGGCGCGGGTGTCGGAAAAGAAGGTGACGCGGGCGAAGTGCTTGGCGATTTCGGGGTTGGTGCGCACAAAGCTGTTGGTGAGGGCCATCACCAGTTCGGGGCTTTCCTTCTGGCCCATCATCACGGGAGCAAAGCCGTTGGCCCAGCCGGTGTAGTCGCCTTCCATGGCAGCCAACAGCTCGTTGATGTCCTTTTGCTCGAAGCCGCCGGAATAGCCGTTCTCGTTGATGAAGCGGGGTGAGGGCGACACCAGCACCATTTTCGAAAACCGCTCGGGTTCGCGCACGGCCGCAATCACGCCAATCATGGAAGCCACGGAATGGCCCACGAACACCACGTCGTGCAGGGCCAGGGCGCTGAGCACCTGCAGCAGGTCGTCGGCGTGGCCGGCCAGGGTGCCGTGCTTGGCCGTGGGCTCGTACGCCGCCTGGTCCGACTTGCCGGCCCCAATCAAGTCGAGCAGCACCACCTGATACTGGTCTTCGAAATGGGGCGCCACGAAGCGCCAGTCGCTTTGGTCGCCGCCGAGACCGTGCAAAAACACAATGGCGGGGGTGTTGGGGCCGGATGCGCCAGAAATGGTAACGTTGCTGCGTTCGAGAATGGAAGTAGCGGGTGGGTTCATATTGTGGGGGTAGGTAAAGAAAGGTGTAAGAGGCGCAACATACGCCGGCTTTTGATAATGTGGATTCCGGAAATGAGAAATATCACGAGGGACGGCGAGTAGTTATAGCGCTTGTTGATTATTTGCTACCAGCATGCCAATGGGTTGTGAAATGGCACGCTTGGGCTGTGGCGCAATAATTTTTTGGAGCGAAAGCGGCCAGTGCCGGCTGTATGAAAGGCCCTTACCAGGGCCTGGGCGCACTAAACTGAGCCATAACCTTTGCCTGGCCGGCCGGGTAAGCATAGGTGCTTTCTCCTTTCCACCTACTCATCTTTCTGTGCCATGAAGCATTCGCTTGTCTGGGCAGCCGTGCTGCTCGTGTGGCTCGGCGCCTGCGCGCCCGCCGTGAACGTCGAGCAGCGCGCCGATGTCAATTTCAACAACTACCACACCTACGCCTGGGCCGAAACCGAAGTGAAAGCGCCCGGCGACCAAAACCCGCTGCTGCGCAGCCCCATTGCGCAGGCCAACATTCAGCAGGCCATCGAGGCCGAGCTGGGCAAGCGCGGCCTGCGGCGCGTGGAGCGCAACCCCGACTTTTACCTCACCACGCACCTGTTTGTGGAGCAGGCCGAGCGCACCGTGATGAACCCCACGCCGCCGCCGTCGGCGTTTGCTTACCCCTACCTAGTGCGCTACCGCGGCGCCCTACTGCCCGTGAACTACGGCTATTGGTACTCGCCGGCCTACTACCAAACCAGCCGCACCGAGCAATACCGCGAAGGCACGCTGGTGCTCGACTTCATCGACGCCAAAACCAACAACTTGGTGTGGCGCGGCTCGATGGGCGAGGCCGTGGACGACCCCGCCCGCATAGGCAACCAGTTTGCCGATGCCGCGCGCGACATTCTCGACAAATTCCCCAAAGGCAAAACCGGCTCCTGAACCGTCGCGGCGCATCAGCTGGGCTCCCAGAGCTCCAGTTTGTTGCCGTCGGCGTCCAGAATGTGGACGAATTTGCCGTAGTCGTAGGCGGCGATGTCGTCGAGGACGGTGACGCCGTTGGCGCGCAGTTGCTGCACCAGCCCCTCCAGGTTTTGCACCCGGTAATTAATCATGAACTCCCGGGTGGACGGCGCGAAGTAGTCGCTGCCCCGCTGGAAAGGGCTCCACTGCAGCTGCTGCACCTCGTCGGGGCGCTCGGCGCTGCGCGATTCAAACGTGGCGCCGTAGTCGTTCACTTCCAGGCCCAGGTGGCGGGCGTACCAGTCGCGGGTGGCGGCCGGGTTGTCGGAGAAAAAGAAAATGCCGCCGATGCCCGTCACCTTAGGGGCGGCAGGGCGGGGAGTGTCATGCTGTTCTTCCATACTTATTTTGCTCGTTGAGAACGCGCTGAGCGCAAACGGGCTCAATATCGACAAAATAAAAGGCAGTAAGCATCTGGTGGCCAAAGCGCAGGAGTGCGTAAACGATTTTGGGCCTGCCACTGCTTCCTCACACTATCGCCTTGTCCTCCACGCGCGTTTCCACCAGCGTCGACTTGGTTTTGCCGATGATGTAACGCAGGCCCTTGTCGTAGCTGAGGTAGCTCCAGGTCCACTGCAGCAGCACCATCAGGCGGTTGCGGAAGCCCACGAGCGACACCACATGCACCGCGCTCCAGGCCAGCCAGGCCAAGATGCCCTGCAGGTGGTATTCTTTGCCGAAAAGCTTCACATCGGCCACGGCGTGGTTGCGGCCGATGGTGGCCATGGCGCCCTTGTCGTGGTACGTGAAGGGCTGCATGAGCTGGTTGGTGAGCACGCGGTGGAGGTTCTCGCCCAGCAGGCGGCCCTGCTGCAGGGCGGGCTGGGCCACCATGGGGTGGCCGTCGGGGTACTGGTCGGTTTTCATCAGGGCGATGTCGCCGATGGCGAAGACGTTTTCGTAGCCCTGCACGCGGTTGTACACGTCCGCGGCGTAGCGGTTGCCGGGCAGCAGGCAAGTGGCGTCGAGGCCCTTGATGGGCGCGCCCGTGACGCCGGCCGCCCAAATGAGCGTGCGCGCAATGAGCTGCTGGCCGTTGTTGAGCGTCACGGTGTAGCCGTCGTAGGACTTCACCCGCGCCTCCAGCCACACCTGCACCCCAAACTCCTGCAGCGATTTCAGCGCCTGCGCCGAAGCGTTGGCCGACATGCCCTTCAGCAGCACCGGCCCGCTCTGCACCAGGTGAATGTCCATTTCCTTGAAGTCAATTTCGCGGTAGTCCTTCGGGAATACGTGCTTGCGCAGCTCGCTCAGGGCGCCGGCAATCTCGACGCCGGTGGGGCCGCCGCCCACTATCACGAAGTCGAGCAGGCTGTTGAGCTGCTCCATGTCGCCGAGCTGCAGGGCCTGCTCGAAGTTGGAGAGCACCGTGTTGCGCAGCTCAATGGCGTCTTCCACGCTCTTGATGGCGATGGCATTTTTGGCCATTTGCTCGTCGCCGAAGTAGTTGGTGGTGGCCCCGGTGGCCAGCACCAGGTAGTCGTAGCGCACGCAGCCGATGCTGGTTTCCACGATTTGGGCCTGGGCATCGACCGACAGCACCTCGGCCAGCCGAAAGTAGAAGTTGTCCTGCTCGTTGAGGATTTTGCGAAACGGCGACACGATGTCGCCCTCGTCCAGCCCGGCCGTGGCCACTTGGTAGAGCAGCGGCTGGAAAGTGTGGTAGTTCTGCTTGTCAATCAGCACCACCTGCACGGGGGCGTGGGCCAGGGCCTTGGCCAGCTCCAGCCCGCCAAAACCGCCGCCCACTATCACCACGCGCGGCTTGCCGAGGTCGTCTATTTTCGTTAACCCTTCCATTGCGAATCACTAGTGCCGGGCCCGAGCAGCCCCATGGTGCTGCTTACCGCGTTTGCGCGCATGGGGTTGCCGGCACGGCCGCCCGGCGCGCTACTGCCCGGCCCGCCGAAACGTGAGCCGGGGCGCGGCGGCCGTGGCATCGAACAGCCGCAGCTGGCCGTCGCTGATTTCGTAGCGCGCCGTCAGGGCCAGGTTGTCGAGGTACTGGCTTTCGAGCTGCTGCACGGGGCAGGCCACGCGCGTCGGTATCGGGGCCGTCAGCGTGAGGGCCTGCCCGGGGCCCAGCGCAAAGCGGCCGCTGAAGTTGTTGCACGGCCCCAGGCCCACCACGGCCTTGCCCAGGTCCTGAAATTCGAGGTAGGACCGGGCCGTGCCCGAGTAGCTGGAGGCCGCCACCGGAAACGCGTCGATGGTGGCCAGCGTCCAGCGGCCGGTGAGCGGCGCGGCGGGTGCGGCGCTTTCGTCTTTCTCGCAGCTGCTCAGGGCCAGGGTTGCAAGGAAAGCCACGGGGAGCAGGCGCCGGAAAGTCATCGGACGGATGAAGATATGCGTGAAAGACTGTTGCAATAGTAGCGAAAAAAACGGTGCCGTCTACCCCACCCAAGTGGCTGAATATGCTTGTAAAACCGGCTGTTACCGAACTCTTTCCGTAAGCGAAGGTGTTGCCAGCCTACTTCCACCGTTTCGCCTTCCGCTTATGACTGTATTGTTCCTTGCTTCGCTGTTTACTGGTGGTTTGCTGCTGAGCGCGGCCCCCGCGCCCAACGCCCCCCAGCCCGTCACCGTGACCGTTACCTCGCTGGTGTCCACCACTTCGGCGGTGAAGCTGTATTTCTACAACACCCGCGAAGGTTTTCTGAAAAGCGGCAAGTGGGCATTTTCCAAAACCGTGAAGCCGGCCGGCAAGAGTGAGTTCACGCTGCCCGTGGAGCTGCCCCAGGGCGAGTGGGCCGTGGCCATCACTCAGGATTTGAACAACAACGACAAAATCGACAAGAACTTCCTCGGCATTCCCACCGAGCCGTATGCTTTTTCCAACAACGTGCGCCCCACCGTGGCCGCGCCCGGTTTCGATGAGTGCAAGTTTATGGTGGACGGCCCCGGCAAAGTGGTCAGCATCGTGCTGAAAGACTAGCCCAGCCTGTACGGGACACCACTCGGTAAAAAAGCCGCACCTGAAATTCCAGGTGCGGCTTTTTTGGTGAAGTTCTCAGTCGCCCCGAAACGGGTGCAGGCCCCGCGCCAGTCGTTCCGTGAGGGTCACGGCGCGGCGGGCGCGGGTTTCGGCTTGTTTGGCCTCGGCCACCAGCCGGGCCATGGCCCGGCGGTGCGCGCCGCTGTAGCGCTGGAAGGCGGCTTCGGCCTCGGGCCAGGCGGCCAGGGCTTCGGCCAGCTCATCGGGCAGGTCCACGTGGTCGGGGGCCGGGTCGGGTGCAATGGTCACGTCCAGCCACTGGCCCAGCGCGATGCCCACCGCGCGGCACGCGTCCTTGTTCACCATGAGGTAGCGCCCGCCGCCTTCCAGTGGCAGCAGCCCCAGCCGCAGCAAGTGCCCATTGATGCCGACGACGACGCGCTTCGCGCTTTTGCCGCCCAGGGCCGCCAGCACGTCGGCGGGTACCACAATGGTTTGGGTGGGCATGAAGCTGGGGCCGCCCGGCTCCAGCTGGGCACGAAAAGAAACGGAAAGTGCCATGGCAGCAGGGGAGGGGTGCGGCACAAAAGTAAAAGTGCCAATGGTTGCTTCCTTCCGCTCCTTGCCGGGGCGAAGCTGCATTACGCCAATTCGCGCAGCTGCTTGTTGATGAAGTCGACTTCCTCAAACGTCAGCTCGAAATCCATGGCGCGGGCGTTTTGCACGGCCTGCTCGGGGTTGCGGGCGCCCACCAGCGCCACCGTGATGCCGGGCTGCGCCAGCGTCCAGCGCAGCACGAGCTGGCCCAGGGTGGCATTTTTGGTTTCGGCCAGCGGGCGAATCTTGTTCAGCACGTCGTTCACGCGCTTCACGTTTTCGGGCGTGAAGAGGCGGTGGCCCCGGCGCAGGTCGCCCTCGCCAAACTCCTGGCCGGGCTTCATCTTACCCGTGAGCAGGCCCAACTGCAGCGGGCTGTACACCAGAATGGCCTTGTGGTGTTCGATGCAATACGGCACCACGTCTTGCTCAATGTCGCGCCGCACCATGCTGTAGGGCACCTGGTTCGAGGCGAGGGTGAGGGTCTTTTCCGCTTCCTGCATCTGGGCCACCGAGTAGTTGCTCACGCCGCCGGCGCGCACCTTGCCCTGCTCGATGAGGCGGCTCAGGGCCTCCATCGTTTCGTCGATGGGCGTGGTCACGTCGGGCCAATGCTGCTGGTAGAGGTCGATGTAGTCGGTGCCGAGGCGGCGCAGGCTGTTTTCGCACTCCTTGATGACGCTGTCGCGGCCGGCGTATTTGTACACGTCGAGGTCGTGGCCGTCGTTGTCCTTGGTTTTCATGGCGAAGTCGCCCTTGGCCAGGTCCCAGCGCATGCCAAACTTGGTCAGAATTTGCACCTTGTCGCGCGGCAGGTCTTTGATGGCCTCGCCCACAATTTCTTCGCTGAAGCCCATGCCGTACACGGGGGCCGTGTCGATGCTGGTCACGCCCAGGTCGTAGCTGGCCCGGATGGCGCCCACGGCGTCGTTTTGCTCGGTGCCGCCCCACATCCAGCCGCCGGCTGCCCAGCTGCCAAAGGTGATGCGCGAAACAATGACGCCGGAGTTGCCTAGTTCTTGGTATTCCATAAGGGGGATTGGTCGGGTGAAAGGCCGCTTTCGGGCCGGGCTTGTTAACTAAGGTTTGGGGCCGAAGGTTGTTGCCAAAGCCCTTTCTCCCCCGAAACTTTTCTGTACTCCCGCTGCTTGTAGCCACTTCCATTGCTGCAAAAATCCCAACGATATGAAAGTTGAAATCTGGTCCGACGTCGTTTGCCCGTTCTGCTACGTGGGCAAGCGCAAGTTTGAGAATGCACTGAAAGACTTCGCGCACCGCGACGAGGTGGAAGTGGTGTGGCACAGCTTCGAGCTGGACCCCAATTTTGAAGCCGTGCCCGGCGAAAGCATCCACGAATCCTTGGCCAAGAAGAAGGGCGTTTCGCCCGCCGAAGGGCGCCGCATGAACGACTACATGACCAACGTGGCCAAAGAAGTCGGCCTAAATTATGACTTCGAGAAAGCCATTCCGGCCAATACTTTCCTGGCGCATCAGCTCATTCACCTAGGCGCCCACCACGGCAAGCAGGACGCCACCAAAGAGCGCCTCTTTGCCGCCTACTACACCGAAGGCCAAAACATTGGCGACCTCGACACGCTGGTGCAGCTCGGCACCGAAGTGGGCCTCGACGCCGCCGAAATCCGCGAAGCCTTGACCAACAGCACGTACGCCAACGCCGTGCGCCTCGACGAATACCAGGCCCAGCAAATCAACGTGCGCGGCGTGCCCTTCTTTGTGTTCGAAGACAAATACGCCGTGTCGGGCGCGCAGCCCACGGAGCTGTTTGCCGAAGTGCTGGAGAAAGTCTACGACGAGTTCAAGCCCGCCAAACCGGCGCTGGTGACCGTTGCCGATGGCCCGGCTTGCGGGCCGGAGGGTTGTGACTAAACAGCTGTCGCAGGAAAGCATGACGGTTTTTTGTATTGTGTTTGGCTCTGCTTACGCCCGCCGCATGGGAATGTGCGGAATGCCGTCTTCCACGTACATCGGCCCGCACTGCTCGTACCCGAAGCCGTTGTAAAAGGCTTCCAGGTGTTGCTGGGCACCGATTTTGTTGGGCTGCGGACCAAACAGGGCATCCGAATGCAGCAGGGCCTGGCGCATCAGCTCGCGGCCCAGGCCGAAGTTGCGGTAGGGCTGCGCCACGATGACGCGGCCGATGCTGGCATCGTCGTAGGACTTGCCGGCCGGAAACAGGCGGGCGTAGGCCACCAGCTCGCCGCCTTCGCTGTAGCCCAGCAAGTGGTAGGCGTCAAGGTCCTGGCGGTCGATGTCCTGAAAAACGCAGTTTTGCTCCACCACAAACACCTCGGAGCGGAGGCGCAGCACGTCGTAGAGAATGAGGGGCGGAAACGAGTCGAAGGCGATGCAGTGCCAGCGGATGGTCATGGGCAATGGTTAGTCTTTGGGCATTTTGGCAACTTCCTGCAGCGTCACCACGCGGTAGGCAATGCCGAGGGCGGTGGCGTTTTGCTCCACGGTGGTGGCGAAACCGGCCTGGCGACGCCGCTCGTTCACGCCCGCCGGGTCTTTGATGGGCCAGATGAACGGCGGCTGGCCTTCGCGCCGGCCAGTGGCGCGGTCGGTGTGGCTGTAGCTCATGCCCTGCGTGCCGTAGAGCTGGGGCTTGCCGTCGCGCATGAGCTGGCGGTCCAGCATCTGGGCATAGAGCCGAAAGGGCAGCTCGCCCTTGTCAGCCGCCTTTTTGATAACGGGCAGGTACTGTTTGATGACTTCGGAGTGCTGGATGACGTTCCACACGGCCTCGTTGGTGGGCTCGCCCACCAGCGACTTGCCGGGGTAGCCGTATTGCTTCACGATGGCGCGCACGCGCACCAGGTTGGCCGAATCGGTGTGCTGCATCTGGCGCATGATGTAGGGCAGCAGGCGGACTTTCGTCACGCCCAAGGCCGTGGCCAGCGAGTCGGGGCGCCGGCTGATGCGGCGGTCAAACAGCATCAGGCGCCAGCGCTGGTCGGCCGTGTAAATGCTGTCCAGCTCGCGCTTGAGCGCCGGATTGGGCGCGGCCTGGGCCCGCGCCGAGCCCGCCGCCGACAGCAGCAACGTCACCAACACAACAACTTTCATACGCGGCAATAAAGGCGGGTGGGCAAGATACGGGCCGGACAAAAAAGTCCGGCCCGCTGCGCTAACAACGGGCCGGCCCCAACGATTAATTCCGGCGGATTATTTCTTCGCGCCCGGTTTAGCGTTGCTGTTTTTCGACATCGTTTCGATGTTGCCGCTGCCCGTGCCACCGCCCTGCCGCGCCGACTGGGTGGTGGAGCTGGACCGCGAGGCGCGCGTGGCGCCCGTGGCCGGCGCGGTGTTGATTTTCTGGCCCGTGCGCTTGCCGCTCACCTTCGTGTTGGGCGCGATGGTGGTGGCCGTCGGCGCCGGGGTGTCGGAGTTGCTGCTGGACGCGCGTTGCGCCGCCGACCTGGTTTTGCCCTGCGAAGGCGGCGTGGTTTGGGCCGAAGCCGTGGTGACGCCCGCCGCCAGCGCGGCCAGGATGAGGAGCTTTTTCATAAAAAGGAAAGGGAAATGCGGAAAGGAACTGTGGGTCTTACGGCATTTGCGGGAGCACCGTTGGCTTGAAAACCCTACGATTTAGCTAACCCGCTTGCACGGTCTTTCTGCCCGTTCCGGTATCTTGTCGGCTCATCGTTTATGCTTTCGCATGAAGCCGGTTATCAAGTCCATGCGCCCTTTCATCGGCGCCCGCAGCTTCGACGTTTCCCGCAGCTTTTACGCCGCCTTGGGCTTTCGCGAACAGGTGCTGTCGCCCACGCTGTCGGTGTTTTCGGCGGGAAGCTTTGCCTTCTACCTCCAGAACGCCTACGTGGCCGAATGGGTCGACAACACGATGGTGTTTCTGGAAGTAGAAGATGTGGACCAATACTGGGCCCAGCTCGTGGCCCTCGACCTGCCTGTCGCCTATCCCAGCGTGCGGCTCCTGCCAGTCAAAACCTTCGATTGGGGCAAAGAATGCTTCGTGCACGACCCTTCCGGCGTGCTCTGGCACATCGGGGAGTTTGCTCGGTAGGGCAGGCTGGCCCGTCGGTCACTGCCAAGACGCGGAGGGTCGCGTCTTGGCAGTAATACGGGTCCTGTTCAGCATTATGCCGTCACGGCTTCCTCGCTGCCCAACTCGCTGAGCACGCGCTTGGCCTGCTGAATGGACCGCACCTCGTCGAACGTCACGATGAGCTGCTCCTTGTGTTCCTTCAGCTTGGCCGTGCGCGGGTGCGTCTGCACGTAGTTGAGAATGGTGCCGAACTGCTCGCCCTGGAAGTAGGCCTTGTGCTCCTCGCTGGCGGCTAGGTAGCCCTTCAGCGTGTCGCGCTTGAGCGTGATTTTGGTGAAGCCCACCTTGCAGGCCTGCCAGCGCAGCCGTACGATGTCGGCCAGCTGTTCCACCTCGGGCGGGAGCGGGCCGAACCGGTCCGTCATGCTCGTGAGCAGCTTCTGCAGCTCCTCCGGCTTCTGGGCGCGGTCGAGCTTGGCGTAGAGCTGCAGGCGCTCCGACACGTTGCTCACGTACTTCTCAGGAATGAGGACCTGCTGGTCCGTCTCCACGTTGCACTCGCGCGAGCGGCCCGCACCGGCCGCCGCTTGCAGCCGCTGGGTGGAGTCGCCCAGGAACAAGTCGCGGAATTCGGTCTCCTTGAGCTCGGTCACGGCCTCGTCCAGAATCTGGTGGTAGGTTTCATAGCCCAGGTCGTTGATGAAACCCGACTGCTCGCCGCCCAGCAGATTGCCCGCGCCGCGAATGTCCAGGTCGCGCATGGCCACGTTGAAGCCCGCGCCCAAATCCGAGAATTCCTCCAGCGTGCTCAGGCGTTTGCGCGCATCCGAGGGCAGGTTGGCCACCGGTGGCGTTAGTAAGTAGCAGTAGGCCTTGCGGTTGGAGCGGCCCACGCGGCCCCGCATCTGGTGCAAGTCGCTCAGGCCGTGCAGGTGGGCGCGGTTGATGATGATGGTGTTGGCGTTGGGAATGTCGAGGCCCGACTCGATGAGGTTGGTGCTCACCAGCACGTCGTACTCGCCCTCCACAAATTTCATCATGCGCTTTTCCAGCAGGTCGCCCTCCATCTGCCCGTGAATGGTGGTGATGCGGGCATCGGGCACCATGCGCAATATCATGGCAGCTTGCTCGTCGAGGTCTTTCACGCGGTTGTGCACGAAGAACACCTGCCCGCCGCGCTTCAGCTCCCGCGCCACGGCGTCACGAATCAGAATCTCGTCGAACACGTGCAGCTCCGTTTGCACCGGCTGCCGGTTGGGCGGCGGCGTGGCAATTACGCTCAGGTCGCGGGCGCCCATCAGCGAGAAGTGCAGCGTGCGCGGAATGGGCGTGGCCGAGAGCGTGAGCGTGTCCACGTTCACCTTCAGCTCCTTGAGCTTGTCCTTGGTTTTCACCCCGAACTTCTGCTCCTCGTCAATCACCAACAAACCCAGGTCCTTGAACTTGATGTCTTTGTTAGTCAGCCGGTGCGTGCCAATAAGAATGTCGGTTTTGCCTTCGGCTACCCGCGCCAGCGTTTCCTTAATCTGCTTGGCGGTCTTGAATCGGTTGATGTACTCCACCGTCACGGGCAGCGTGGCTAGTCGGTCGCGGAAGGTCTTGTAGTGCTGCATGGCCAGGATGGTGGTGGGCACCAGCACGGCCGCCTGCTTGCCATCGGCCACGGCCTTGAAAGCCGCCCGAATGGCTACTTCGGTCTTGCCAAAACCCACGTCGCCGCACACCAACCGGTCCATGGGGTGGGGCTGCTGCATGTCGTTTTTCACGTCTTCGGTGGCCTTGGCCTGGTCGGGCGTGTCTTCGTAAATGAAGCTCGATTCCAGCTCGGCCTGCATGAAGCCGTCGGGCGAGAAAGCGAAGCCCGGCGCGGTTTTGCGCTTGGCATACAGCCGGATAAGGTCGGCCGCAATGTCCTTCACCTTCTTCTTCACCGACTTCTTCTTGTTCTCCCACTCCAGCGAGCCCAGCTTGCTCATGGTGGGCGGCGAGCCTTCCGCGCCGCTGTACTTCGCAATCTTGTGCAGGGCGTGAATGCTCACCGTCAGCACATCGTCGTCGCGGTACACCAGCCGGATGGCCTCCTGAATCTGCCCGTTAATATCCACCTGCGTCAAGCCCGCAAAGCGCGCGATGCCGTAGTCCTGGTGCGTCACGTAGTCGCCGGGCTGCAGGGTTTTCAGCTCGCGCAAAGTCAGCGCTTTCTTCTTCGAAAATTTCTTGGTTTCCTGCGCTCGGTAGTAGCGCTCAAATAGCTGGTGGTCGGTGTACACGGCCAGCTCCAGCTGCTCGTCCACGTAGCCCTCGCGCAGCGCCAGCAGCAGGTGCTGGAATTTCACGTTGTTGTCCAGCTCGTCGAAAATCGTGCGCAGCCGGTCGGCCTGGCGCACGGTGTCGGCCGCAATGATGGTGGTGAAGCCGCGCAACTGGTTTTCGCGCAGGTTCTTGGCCATGCGCTCAAATTCCTTATTGAAGCTCGGCTGCGGCTTGGCCGTGAACTGGAAGGTTTCGGCATTTTTGAAGTGGAAGCGCTTGCCAAATTCCACCACCGCAAACTCATCGAGCAGCTTCTTGAAGTTCTTGCCCGATTCAAACAAATCGGCCGGCTTGCTCACAATCTGCATGCCGTGCGCCTCGCTCAGCATCTGCTCAAAGTTGGCCTCCGCCTTCTCGTACAGCTCGCTCACCACGTCCAGCGTCTGGCGCACATCTTTCAGCCAAATGCAGGCCGTGCGCGGCAGAAAATCGAAAAAAGCCTCCCGCGTCTCGTGCAGCATTTTAGTCTGCACGTTCGGGATGATGCTGATGCTCGGCCGCGGCTCCACTGACAGCTGCGTTTCCGGATTAAACGTGCGAATGCTCTCGATTTCATCGCCGAATAATTCCAGTCGAAAGGGCAGTTCATTCGCGTAGCTGAACACGTCCACGATGCCGCCGCGCACCGCGTACTGCCCCGCCTCGTACACGAAATCCGTTTTCTCGAAGTCGTATTCGCCCAGCAGCTCGCCCAGGAAATTCACGTCCAGCTTGTCGCCCACCTTGGCGTTGAAGGTGTTCTTTACCAGGCTTTGCCGGTTGATAACCTTCTCGGTCAGCGCCTCCGGATACGTCACAATAAACACGCTATTGCCGGTGCCGGCGTTGCGCGTCGTGTTCACGCGGTTCAGCACTTCGGCGCGCATCAGCACGTTGGCATTTTCGGTCTCATCAAACTGGTAGGCCCGCTTGTAGGAGCTGGGAAACAGCAGCGCCTCGGGCCCTTCCGGCAGTAGATGCTGCAGGTCGGAGAGGAAATAGGCGGCCTCGTCCTTGTCGTGCAGCACGAACACGTGCGGGTGCTGGCCGTGGGCCACGGCGGCGGCCACCACAGCGTCTTGGCTGCCCACCAAGCCGCGCAGATGCAGGCGCACGCTGCTGGGGTCGGGCTTGGCGGCGCCGCGCAGGCGGGCGGCCAGAGTTTGCAGCTCGGGCGAAAGGCGATAGAGGCGGAGAAAATCGGCTACTTGCACAGAAAAGTGGGCTAGGCGGGCAAATGAACTAGCCCGGCCAAGGAAAATCCTGGTCGGGCTGCGGGGGTAAATACACGGCAAAGGTGGCGAAGGTTTCCAAGGCTGCCCGTAGCTTCGCGGCCATTGGTCACACGTTTCTGGTTGCTGGTTTCTCGTTGCTGGTTGCTGGTTGCTAGTTACCTGTTTTGCCTTCACACTACCCACAAGAAATCAGCAACCATAAAGCAATGCGCGGCTCTTCTCACCTGGCCATTGGCCTCATCACCGGCGTGGCCATTGCGGGGCTGGTGCCCGGCCTGCCGTTTTCGGTGCCTGGCATTGCGCTGGCCGGCTTCTCTAGCCTTGCGCCCGACCTCGACCACCCCGAGAGCCGCCTCAGCAAGCGCCTCGGCTTCACGCAGAACTACGTGCGCTGGGCTTTTGCCGCCGGCGCGCTGGCCATTGCTGCCTACGCTTATTTCCAGCTGCGCGTGGGCTCGGAGCAGCGGCTGTATTACACGGTGGCCCTGGCCTTTGGGCTCATTGGCGTGGGCATGCAGGGGGGCTCGGCGCGGCGGCTGGCGCTGCTGTTCACGGGGCTGGGCACGGTGGTGGCGGGCCTCTACACCGAGCAACTGTGGCTAAGCTTATTGGGAACGTTTGTGGCGCTGGCGCCTTTCACCGCGCACCGCTCCTGGACGCACACCATATGGGCCACGGGCCTGTGGACGTACATCGGCCACCTGGCCAACCAGCACCTGGGCTGGCACGGCGTGGCCCTGTTTGCCGGCGGCGGCTACGCCTCGCACCTCGTGGCCGATACCCTCACCAAAGCGGGCGTGCGGTGGTTTTTGCCCGTATCGGACTACTCTTTCAAGATACCGCTCATCAGCACCGGGTCGGCTTCGGGCAACATGCTGGAGGTGGCCATCTGCGCCGGCTACGGCCTGCTGGTGCTGGGGCTGGTGGTGGGCCGCATGGGGTTCTAACCGACTGCAACACAACGCCACGCTGGCGCCTGACCCGAAGCGGCTCCGGCACGGCGTTTGGGCCTGAGTAGCCTACTGTTGCATAAGTCAGCCAAGACCATTAGCTTCGCAGCAGATATGCCGACGAATTACGGCTGTATTCGCATTGATACGTGCTACTATCCAGCGTTTTCAATCGATACCGCCCCGAGTCATCCTTTTACGCTACCATTAAACTAGACCCTCCGAGCCGCCGGCCACTATACCAGGCCGGCTTCCGCTCCACTAAGTAGTGCTATCCTGGCTGGCAAACTGTACCGCGGAGCTTCGGCGCCGCGGTGGCGGCGGCCGTTCTGCTTCATTCACAACAACTTGTCCCACTCAAAACACTTTTTCTAACTTTACCCCATTCCATACTCATGAACCAGATGAACAGCCCTTTGATTCGGGTTGGTGTCTTCTATGACGGCAACTATTTTCTAAAAATTAGCGACTACTACTATTTCCAGCACGAGCGCAAGGCCCGCATTAGCCTCGAAGGACTGCACGAATACATCCGCCACCAGGTAGCCGAAGAAGAAGACGTGGACGTGCGTCTGGCTCAAATCACCGACGCCCATTTCTTCCGCGGCCGCCTTTCCGCCACCGAAGCCCGCGACAAGGACCGCCTGTTTCACGACCGCCTGCTCGACGACATTCTGATGAACCTGGGCGTGCAAACGCACTACATGGCCCTCAAAACCCGCGACGGCCGCCTGCAGGAAAAAGGCATCGACGTGTGGCTCTCGCTCGAAGCCCTGGAGCTGGCCTTGCACAAAACCCTCGACGTGGTGGTGCTCATCGCCGGCGACAGCGACTACGTGCCCCTCATCCGCAAGCTCAACACCGTGGGCACCCGCGTGATGCTGCTGAACTGGGATTTCAAATACGAAGACTTCAAGGGCGAAACCCGCGTGACGCGCGCCTCGCAGCAGCTGCTGGAGCAGGTGACCTACCCCGTGGCCATGCACGACGTCATCGACCGCGGCCTGCAGCAGCAGGACGAAGTGGTGGAAGCCCTGTTTGTGAACCAGACCGAGCCAGCCGCCTTTGCCCCCAGCACGGCCGCTGCGCCCAAGCTGGCCCGCCCCACCGGCCCCACCGCCGCCGGCCCCGTGGGCACGCTGGGCATGAGCACCATCAAAAACCTAAAAAACGGCTTCGGCTTCGTGGTGATGCCGCCGAACAACCTGTTTTTCAGCTACGCTGATTTGACCGAAGGCGACTTCAACGACCTGCGCGAAGGCGACTGGGTGGAATTCACCGTGGGCCGCAACCACCGCGACGAGGACTGCGCCCGCAACGTGCGCAAAGTGCCCGCCCCGCAAATGAGCGACGGCGAGGACGACTACGAGCCGGTGAGCGTGCACGCTTCGGCCGAGCTGTAAAACGCTACGCCTTTATTGAAAAAGCCCTGGTTCGTATGGAACCGGGGCTTTTTTATTGATTCACTGCTGGGTTACTGCAGCACCAGCTTGGCGAAATCCCGCTTGTTGGCCGGGTAGCGGTTGAAAGTGCCCAGGCCGCGGGCCACGGCCACCTCTTCCTGGCCTTCTTTCACCCGGTAGATAACGCAGCTGCTCACCACCAAGGTGTTGCCGGCGTGGTCGACCGTGCCGCGGGCCACCAGCTCGTCGTGCAGGTGCACGGCGTGCAGGTAATTCATCTTGAACTCCACCGTCGACACAAATTCAAGCGTGGTGAAGGCCAGCGACAGCGCGGCCGCTCCCAAAGCCGCGTCCATGAGGCCGGCCAGCACGCCGCCGTGACAGGTGTTAGGGGAGGAAAGGTGCTCGTCGCGCACGGTCATGCGGTATTCGGCCCGGCCGGGCTCGGGCACGGTCAGGGCCATGCCGTTGGTGCGGCCGTAGTGGTTCATGTGGTTGTAGGCGGCCACCATGGCGGCCAGGGTGGGAGCGGGGCGGGATTCGGACACGGGTACCTGAGGAAAGTGAAGCGGTTGAGGTGGCAAGTTGGGCGAAAATCCGCGGCATTTGCCGAACTTGGGAAGGTTGCGGGCCCAATTGCCGCTTCCGTAGCCCATGTCAGCCCTGCCACTCACGTTTGCCGAATTTTACCCCCGCTACCTGCGCGAGCACAGCCGTCGCGGCACGCGGGTGCTGCACTTCATCGGCACGTCCCTTTTTCTGGTTTGCTTCGTGCTGTTGGTCCTGACGGGCCGGTGGGAGTGGCTGGTGGCGGGCATTGTGGCGGCCTACGGGCTGGCTTGGGTGGGGCATTTCTTCGTGGAGCACAACCGGCCGGCCACGTTTCAACACCCCTGGTATTCGTTGCTCGGCGATTTTAAACTCTACGCCGACTTGTGGCGCGGCCGCGAAAAGTTCTAGAAGAGCTGCTTGCGCATCAGAAAATGCGGAATGACCCCGAACAGCGTGTGCGAGGGCTCCACCACCGCGTAGCCGTGTTTTTCATAAAAGCCGACCGCTGAGTCGCGCGAGTGCAGCATGATTTCGCGCAGGCCGGCGGCCCGGGCCTGGCTTTCGAGGTAGGCCACCACGCGGCTGCCCAGGCCGGTGCCGGCCGCCGCAGGCGCCACGGCCATGAAGCGCAGTTGGCCCTGGTGGCCGCTGCCGGTGGGCTGCAGCATGCCCACGGCCAGGGCCGTGGGCGTTTCGGCGGTTTCCTCGGCCAGCAGCAGGGCGTGCAGGGTGCCGGGCTCGTCGTCGGCGGGCACGCGCTCCGAGCCCCGGGGCTGCTGCCAGGGGCGGCGCAGCACCTCGTAGCGCAGCTGGTAGTAGGCGGCCCACTCGGCGGGCGTGCGGGGCGGACGAACGGCAGGAACGGAAGCCATGAGGAAAGAATGAAGAACGGGCAACCCCGGTCCGTGCGGGGCGTTACCTTTACGCCCCGGCCCCGGCCGGTTTCTCTTTCCAAAACTACTTCTCTTCCCGCTATGGCCTCCTTCGACATTGTGAGCAAAGTGGACCCGCAAACCCTGGAAAACGCGGTGAACACGGCCCAGAAAGAACTCCAGACCCGCTACGACCTGCGCGACACCAAGGGCGGCATCGAACTCAACAAAAAGGAAAACACCATCCTGCTGTCGTCCGAAAACTCCATGCGCATCAAGGCCCTCGAAGACATCCTGCTGGGCCGCGTGGTGAAGCAGGGCATCGACGGCACCAGCCTCGATTTCACGGCCGACGAGCAGCCCAGCGGCCAGCTCATCAAGAAAACCATCAAGGTGCGCGCCGGCGTCGACAAGGAGTTCGGCCGCAAAATCATCAAGGCCATCAAGGACGCCAAGGTGAAGGTGGAAGCCCAGATGCAGGACGACCAGGTGCGCGTGACGTCCAAAAAAATCGACGACCTGCAGGCCGCCATTGCCGTGCTGCGCAAGGCCGACATCGGCCTGCCCCTGCAATTCGTGAACATGAAATCCTAGCGAACACGGAGGGGCGGAAAATGAGGAATGAAGCATTCCCATTTAGCTCATTCCTCGTGCTGCATACCTCATTTTTTATTCAAAACAGTGTACGATTTCGGAGCTTTTGCCCACGCCGCCACCTGGGTTAGCCTGCTGACCCTCACGTTCATGGAAATCGTGTTGGGCATCGACAACATCATTTTCATCTCCATCGTCGTCAACCGGCTGCCGAAAGAATTGCAGGCGCGCGGGCGCACCATTGGGCTGCTGCTGGCACTCATGTTCCGCATTGGCTTGCTGCTGAGTATTTCTTGGATTGTGAGCCTGCGCAATCCGCTGTTTCACCTGCCCGATTTTCCGTGGCTGGACCAGCCCTTCGGCGTGACCGGGCGCGACCTGATTCTGCTGGCCGGGGGCTTGTTTTTGATGTACAAGAGCACCACCGAAATTCACACCAAGCTGCAGGGCGAGGAAGAGGACGAAGCCGGTGGAGGCCCCAAAGCCACCATGATGAGCGTGATTCTGCAAATCATCGTCATCGACATCGTGTTCAGCTTCGACTCCATCCTCACCGCCGTGGGCCTGGTCGACAACGTGCTGGTGATGATTGCGGCAGTGATTTGCGCCATGGGCATCATGCTGAGCTTCAGCGGGGCCGTGGCCAATTTTGTGAACAACAACCCCACCATCAAGATGCTGGCCCTGTCCTTCCTCATCATGATTGGCTTCATGCTGGTGATGGAAGCCGCCCACAAAGAGGTAGAAAAAGGCTACCTGTACTTCGCCATGGCCTTTTCGCTGGTGGTGGAGCTGCTCAACCTGCGCCTGCGCAAAAAGAGCAAGCCCGTGCACCTGCGCGACTCGAAGTTCGATTAAAGTATTTCAACAGAAAAGCGCCCCATTGGCCGGAGTTCCGGTTAATGGGGCGCTTTTCGTTTGCGGCTATCCTATCGGTTACGTAGCCGCCAGCGCCACCACGGCAGCAGTCTGGTCCAGCACGCGGCGCTGGGCCAGTTCCAGCAGGCGGCGATTGAGCTCGGAGCGGTGGGCGCGGTAAAAGGCGTACTCGTCGGCCGTGAACATGCCCGACACCATGCCCACCACCGTGTAACGCAGCTTGGTGTTGCGGGACAGCAACTCGGCCAGTTGGCGCTGCTGGTCGGTGGGGCTGGCCGTGGCCAGCGGCATGTGGTGGTCGAGCACAAAATCGGCCACCACGGCCAGCAGCAAGTCGTTTTGCAGCTTGAGCACCGGGCGCAACGTGGCGTGCAGGAAATGGCCCACGGAGCTCTCGTCCGCAGGGGCGGGCTCGGCGCTGGGCACTACGGGCCGTAGGGCCAGCAGGGCCGCGGCGGCCTCGGGACGGGTGGGGGTGTGAACGGATGAAATGGTCATGGGAGAAGAAGGCCCGCAGCTGCGCAGCCGAAAGGTGGAAAAGCCTACAACAAAAAAGCGGGCCCGACGCTTCCGTCGGGCCCGCTTTTGCAGCGAGTGGCAAAGGCTACGCGCTTAGTGTTTCACCTGCACTTTGGTCGTGAAGATGCCTTCCGACGTGGTGATGCGCACCACGTACAAGCCGGCTGCCAGCGTACTGGTGTTCAGCTCGAGGCCACGCTGCACGTCGGCCACGTTGGTCGTGGTCGAAATCACGGCCTGGCCCACCAGGTTGATGAGGCTCACCTGTACTTGCGACTTGCTGGCCAGTTGGGCCTGCACGGTCAGCACGTTCTGGGCCGGGTTGGGGTAGGCCGACACCAGGCTGCCGTTGATGGCGCTGGCGCTCTGGGTGCCCAGCGGCATGGTGGAAGGGTTCAGCAGCGACACGGGGCGCACGCCGGTGGGCATATCGAAGGCCGCCACAATGCCCGTGAGGCCGGGAAGGCCGTTGGGGTAGCCATTCACGGCTACGCGGGGACCTTGCTGGGCGCTCTTGCCCATGCCGCGACGGGCAAATACCGTCCAGATGAGGGCCGAGTTGGCGTGGTTGTTCAGCAGCGAATCGGCGCGCAGGATGCCGTCGCGGCCGTCGAGGAAGCCGGGGTTGCACACCTGCAGTTTGCAGCCCTGCAGCACCAGCTTCAGGAACTGGTTGTTGCCGCCGGTCTGGGCCAGGAAATCCGGGTTAAAACCATAGCGGTAGATGAACTGCCAGTTCAGGTCCCACAATACCGTAGCCCATACTTCGCCAAGGGCGTGGGTTTCGTTATAGTTGCCAGTGCCCACCACCCCATAGGTGTAGTTATTGACGGCCATGTCGTCGGTGTAGGTCTTGTAGCGGATGCCCGCGCCGGTCGGCGCTTCGCCCACCACGTACGTGCCCGTGCCGCGCGGCGTGCGGCCCAAGTCGCCCACGCGCGTGGTCATCCACAGCGCGAAGAAGTCGCTCCAGCCTTCGCCCATGCACTGCGTAGTAGCGGCGGTGCTGCTGCCGTTGGGCAGGTACTGCTGCGTCACGCAGTTCGAGTTTGACGGGCCGCCGGTGAGGCGGTTGCTGATGCCGTGGCCAAATTCGTGCGATACAATGCCGTTATCGAGTGAGCCGTCGTAATCGGGCGATGCCGTGGCGCAACCCGTTACCGGGGTGCCGGCGCGCAGCGAAGCCAGGATGCGGGCGCCATCGACGCCGGACAGGAAGATGGACGGAATGCGAATGCCCACCGTGTCGGTGCCGGTCATATTCGAGAGCACCGTGTTGGTGGCCACCGAGTCGATAATGATGGCCATGATGGCGCCGTTTTGCTGGGCGCGGCGCACCTTGCCTGCAAACGAGCTAGGCGTGCGCGCACCACCGGTCAGCTGAGCACAGCCACCGCGCATAATCAGCGCAATCTTGCCGCTCACGTCGCGGGTGTTCAGGTAGGGCGTGGCGCAGCCGTGCAGGCCGCTGTTGCCCGACACGCCGTCGTTGACGGCCACAATGGTGCCGCAGATGCCCGCGGGCAGCGTGGCGATGGAACGGCCGAAGTCAGCCGTGCCGTAGTTGATGGAACCCGCCAGCGCTGCCGGCGCCGTAATGGTGAAGGAGGGGCGCAGGGCATTGTCCCACAGGTACATCTGCATGCGGCCGGGCTGGCCGTCTACCGGGGTCGAGAAGTTGGCGTTGTTGCGGCCGCTGCCGTCCTGCGACTCGGCGCGCACGTAGTCACCGCCCAGGCCCTGGGTGCCGGCGTTCTTGTACTGGAAGTTGCCCGAAGCCTCGTCAAAGCCCTTGCTGGCCATCACGTCGTGCAACATGTTGTTCCAGTAGAACAAGTTGGTGATGATGGCCGGCGAGCTAAGCTTGGGCGAAGTAGACGGGTTGAAGGGAAAGTCGAAGTCCAACGTGGCCCCGCCATCGGGCGAGTTGGTGTTGGAGAGGAGGTTGCCGTTGCCACTGGTTGTGGACGGGCTGTCGTCGTAGGCGGCCACGTTGTTGCCGCGCGTGAGGTACACGCCGGCGCCGAGGCGGCTGTAGCTGGTGGGGAAGATGCTGGCCCCGGCCACCGTGGCGCGGGGGTCAGCTACTTGCCAGCCGTAGGGCGAGTAGGCCGCATTGGCGCTGGTGGCGCCCGGGAAAGGCACCGACGAGCGGGTACCGAAGGTCGGGGCTTCCACCGGCACCGGCAGCACGGTCATGCTGTTGGCGGCGCCCAGGCCGCCGCGGTTGGCCGAGGGGGCGGTAACGGCCGCCGGGCGCGAGCGCAGGGCGCGGGCGGTGATTTGCTGGAACGAGATTTCCTCGCTCACCACGAAGTCGGTTTTGTCCAGCAACTGGCCGGTGTGGGCGTCCACGCGCGCGGTCCAGTGGTGCTGCTGGTCGAGTTGGGCAATGTTCACGTCCCACACCAGCTTGAGCTGGCCGTTGACGGGGAAGTACAGCAGGCGCACCGGAATGTCGTACTCCGAGATGCCGCCGTTGTTGAACAGCAAGCCGTCGGCGGCGCGGGCGTCGCGCACCAGCGTGAGGCCCACGGGCTTAGGCAGCTGCAGGGCCTTGGCGGCCGCGCTCACGGCCTGCTCGGGCGTGAGGGTGGGCACGGGCGACGGCGCCAAGCGGGCGGCGTCAACAACGAAGCCCTGGTGCATGAGCACGGGCTTGCCGGAGCGGTCGGTGTGCACGTCGCCCACGGCGCCGTAGATGTCCACGCCGTTCACCCGCTGACGCAGGTAGGTGTGGGTGAGGCCGCTGCTCTGGTCAAAATAAGAGCTCGTGACCGAGGGGTTGGTGGCGTCGCCGCCGTGCAGGCCCTGACGCTCGCCCTGAGCGGTGAAATACGCCAGCGCTTGTGCCGACGGCGCCCCCGACTGCGCTACGGACACCCCTGGGAGCGCCAGCGCCAACGCCAGCAGCAACCCGCCATGGGACTTCGTAAAGGAAAAAACCATATAAAGAAAAAAGAGGGTGAAGAGGAAATTACAACAGCATTAAAACATGAACCTGCCTTTGGGCAAGACAGCACTGCCAAATTTAATATAATCTTTTCATTTGGAAAGCATAAGGGAGGTAGATATTGGGAAAAGTTGCAGCGGAGTTACACCACGCGCAACTTCACCAAGGCGTCCCACAGCACTACCCCGGCGGCCACGCCCACGTTGAGCGAATGCTTGGTACCAAACTGCGGGATTTCCACGGCCGTGTCGCACAGGGCCAGCACGGCGTCGTCGACGCCGAATACTTCGTTGCCCAACACCAGGGCCAGGGGCCGGTCGGTCTGGGGTTGGAACTGTGGCAGCGGCACGCTGCCGGTGGTTTGCTCCACGGCCACCAATTGGTAGCCGGCGGCTTTTAGCGCGGCCACGGCGGCCCCGGTTTCGGCGTGGTATTCCCAGGCCATCGAATCTTCACTGCCCAAAGCCGTTTTGGTGATTTCGCGGTGCGGCGGACGCGGGCTGATGCCGCAGAGGTAGATTTTCTCGAGCGCAAAAGCGTCGGCCGTGCGGAAGACGGCGCCCACGTTGTGCATGCTGCGCACGTTGTCGAGCACCAAAACCACGGGGCTTTTGGGCGTACTTTTGAAGTCATCAACCGAGGCCCGGTTCAGCTCGGCCATTGTGAGTTTTCGCATGGGGCAAAGGTATTCGTGCCGGAACGCGCCGCGGCGCATTTGGCGTTGATGCCGATGTTGCGGCGGGGGATGAAAGCCCGGCCGGGCCGATTATTTCAACGATTGAATGCGCCGAAGCGCGTTCCTACTGCTTCCGTTTTGTCTGCTCCCAAAAAACAGTTCGTCATCAAGTCCGTGGGCCCCGACCACATTGCGCCCGGCTCGCCCGTCGACACGCCCCTGATGAAACAGTACTACCTGCTCAAGCAGCAGCACCCCGGCGCGGTGCTGCTGTTTCGGGTGGGCGACTTTTATGAGACCTTCGGCGAAGACGCCGTGACGGCCGCCCGCATCCTCGACATCACGCTCACCAAGCGCGGCGGCGGCACGCCCAACGAGATTCCGCTGGCGGGCTTTCCGCACCACGCCCTCGACAACTACCTGCCCAAGCTGGTGCGCGCCGGGCAGCGCGTGGCCATCTGCGACCAGCTCGAAGACCCCAAGCAGGCCAAGGGCCTCGTGAAGCGCGGCATCACCGAGCTGGTGACGCCCGGCGTGAGCATGCACGACAACGTGCTCGAACGCCGCTCCAATAACTACCTCGCGGCCATTCACTTCGGCAAGTCAGAAGCGGGCATCTCCTTTCTGGATATTAGTACCGGCGAGTTTTTGGTGGCACAAGGCACGCTCGACTACCTAGGCAAGCTGCTGCAGAATTTCAGCCCCGCCGAAGTGTTGTTCTGCAAGAAAAGCCGCGGCGAGTTTGAGCAGACTTTCGGCCCCGACTATTGCACCTATGCGCTCGATGAGTGGGTTTTCGGCCCCGACTACGCCCACGACACTCTGACCCGGCACTTCCGCACCACCTCGCTGAAGGGCTTTGGCGTGGATGGCCTGAAAGAGGGCGTGATTGCGGCCGGCTGCATCCTGCACTACCTCGCCGAAACCAAGCACACCGACATCCAGCACATCGCCAGCCTCGGCCGCCTGGAAGAAGACAAGTACGTGTGGCTCGACCGCTTCACGGTGCGCAACCTGGAGCTGGTGCACGCCCAGCACCCCGGCGGCGTGCCCCTCATCGACGTGCTCGACCAGACCCTGACGCCCATGGGCGCGCGCCTGCTGCGCAAGTGGATAGTGCTGCCGCTGAAGGAGGTAAGCCAGATTCAGCGGCGCCTGGACACGGTGGCCGCGCTGGTGGCCGACGACGAGCTGCTGGCCGACCTTACCCAGCACCTGCGCCAGATAAACGACCTGGAGCGCCTCATTTCCAAAGTGGCCGTGCGCCGCGTGAACCCGCGCGAGCTGCTCCAACTGGCCCGCGCCCTCGAAGCTGTGGCGCCCATGCGCGAGCGCCTGGCCGCTTCCGGCGTGAAAGCGCTGGTGAAGCTGGCCGACCAGCTCAACCCCTGCGCCACGCTGCGCCAGGAAATCCTCACCAAAATCAAGCCCGACGCGCCCATCCTCACCAACCAGGGCGGCGTGCTAAACTCCGGCATCGATACCGAACTAGATGAGTTGCGCGCCCTGGCGTTTTCGGGCAAAGACTACCTGTTGCAGCTGCAGCAGCGGGAGCAGCGCAACACCGGTATCTCGTCGTTGAAAGTGGCTTACAACAAAGTGTTTGGCTACTACCTCGAAGTGACCAACGCGCACAAAGACAAAGTGCCCACGTCCTGGATTCGCAAGCAAACGCTGGTGAACGCCGAGCGCTACGTGACCGAGGAGCTAAAAACCTATGAGGAAAAAATCCTCAACGCCGAGGAGCGACTGTTCGTCATCGAGCAGAACATCTACAATGAGCTGGTGCTGGCCGCGCTGGATTTCGTGCCCCAGATTCAGCAGAATGCCCGCGCCATTGGCGTGATGGACTGCCTGGCCAGCTTTGCGCTCACGGCGCGGCAGCAGCGCTACGTACAGCCCGTGGTGAACGACGGCACCGTGCTCGACATCAAAGCCGGCCGCCACCCCGTGATTGAGCGCCAGCTGCCGCCCGGCGAAAGCTACATCCCGAACGATATCTGCCTCGACCAGGACGAGCAGCAGATTGTGGTGATAACCGGGCCCAACATGGCCGGCAAGTCGGCGCTGCTGCGCCAGACGGCCCTCATTGTGCTACTGGCCCAGATAGGCTCCTTTGTGCCCGCCGATGCAGCCACCGTGGGCATCATCGACAAGATTTTCACCCGTGTGGGCGCCTCCGACAACCTGAGCAAGGGCGAAAGCACCTTCATGGTGGAAATGACCGAAACGGCGTCCATCCTGAATAACCTCTCCGACCGCAGCTTGGTGCTGATGGACGAAATCGGCCGCGGCACCAGCACCTACGACGGCATCAGCATCGCCTGGGCCATTGTGGAGCACCTGCACAACAACCCCAAAGCCAAGGCCAAAACCCTCTTCGCCACCCACTACCACGAGCTCAACCAGCTGGCCGACGACTGCCCGCGGGTACGCAACTACAACGTGGCCGTGAAGGAAGCCGACGGCCGCATTCTATTCCTGCGCAAGCTGCAGCCCGGCGGCTCGGAGCACAGCTTTGGCATTCACGTGGCGCGGCTGGCGGGCATGCCCACCTCGGTGGTGTTGCGGGCCAACGAAATCATGCACCACCTGGAAGTGGAGCGCACCAGCGCCGGAGCGGAGGATAGCGGGGCCACGGAGTTTGACGACGTGCTGGCCGGCATTGACGCAACTGGCGGGCGCCAAGCCCTGGCGGTGCCGCCGGCGCAGGTGCCGGCCCAGCCCAAGCCGCGCGCCACGGCGGCCGTGGCCACGGCGCCGCGCGCCCAACTCAGCATCTTCGAGCCCTCGGACCCGGCGCTGGAGCGCATTCGGGAGCTGCTGCAGCACCTCGACGTGAACACGCTCACGCCCATCGAAGCGTTGATGAAGTTGAACGAACTGAAACTGACCTTGGGCAAAGGATAATTTTTTCGGCCTGAAAATGAAGCGGAAAGGCTTCGGTAAAGAGAAATTCCACTTTCACCCCTTGCGTCGCCAAAAAAACGCCTTACCTTTGTCGCACCATTCAGCGCTACGAAAGTAGTTCTGAACCCCCCGCGAGAGTAGCTCAGTTGGTAGAGCGCGACCTTGCCAAGGTCGAGGTCGCGAGTTCGAACCTCGTCTCCCGCTCCAAGAATAAAAAAACGCTGTCTTCGGGCAGCGTTTTTTGTTTACCGCCAACCCTACGGTTTTTGGGTTAATTTTGGCCGATGCCAGCCCACGCCGGAGTGGTGGAATGGTATACACGAGGGACTTAAAATCCCTTGCCTTCACGGGCTTACGGGTTCGAGTCCCGTCTCCGGTACGATAAGCAAGCCCCCTTTGCCCCGATGCAAAGGGGGCTTTGCCCTTTATAGAACCACAGGGAGAACGAGGGGCCACAGGCGGGTGAGAAGCTGGCTGCAAGGGCTTTGCGGCGCGGAGGCTAACTCATTCGATACGCATTGGCACTTACCTTGGAGCGTTTTTCCATAGCGTGCCCTTTGCATGAAACACATTTTACGAATTCTTTGCCTTGTGCTGCTGCCGTGCCTAGCGGTGGCGCAGCCGGCTTTCCACTCGGTGGCGGTGCGGCCCGATGGCTCGCTCTGGACGTGGGGCCGCAACGATAACGCCCAACTCGGCGACGGCACCACCAGCAACCGCCGCGTCCCCGTCCGGATAACCACGGCCAGCTGGCTGACCGCGGCTGCGGGGTACATCCACACCATGGCCGTGAAGGCCGACGGCACGCTCTGGGGCTGGGGCAACAATGCCTATGCGCAAGTGGGGCAGAACTCGGTGACGCAGTACAATAATCCCATTCAGGTGGGCACTGCCACCACCTGGCGCAGCGTTTCGACCGGCAATTACCACACGGCTGCCATTCGGACCGACGGTACGCTGTGGGTGTGGGGGCGTAATCAGTACGGGCAAGCGGGCAACGGGAGCGGCGCCCTCTATGTTAACGTAGCCCAACTCGGGGCGGGTAGCTGGCAAAGCGCAAGCGCTGGGGCCGACTGCACCGCCGCAATCAAATCCGACGGCACCCTGTGGCTGTGGGGCAATAACATGTATGGCCAGATAGGGGACGGCACGCTGGTGCAGCGCAACACCCCGGTTCAGGTTGGCGGGCCGTTTACGTGGCAGCATGTGGCCGTTGGCTATTCTCACACGGTGGCCGTGCGCGCCGATGGCACGCTCTGGGCCTGGGGCGGCAACGGCGTGGGGCAGCTGGGCGACGGCACCACCGTGGACCGGCCCACCACCGTGCAGATAGGAACCGCCACCACGTGGCGGGGCGTGGCCGTGGGCGGCAATCACACCGTGGCTGTGCGCGCCGATGGCTCGCTCTGGGCCTGGGGAATCAACACCTCCGGCGAACTCGGCGACGGCACCACCACTAACCGGACAAGCCCGGTGCAGGTGGGCGCCGGGGCTACGTGGCTGCCCGCGGGCATCTCGGCCGGTGAGGGCCACACCCTGGCCCTGAAAACAGACGGCTCGCTCTGGGCCTGGGGCAACAACAACTGGGGCCAGCTGGGCATTCCGGCCTACAGCACGGTTCCGTTGCAAATCTTTGGCCCCAACGGGCCCCTGGCGGTGGCCCGCACCGCTGCAGACCGTGAGTTCAGCCTGTTCCCCACGGTGGCTTCCGGAAACGAAGTACACTATGCGTACACCGGGCCGAAGCCGGAGGCTGACGCGTGCGTGGAAATCTTTTCCCTCACGGGCCAACGGCTGTGGCGCCAAGCGCTGGGCGGCGCCACGCAAGGACGAATTCCGGTGAGCGAACTGGCCCCGGGCTGGTACGTGCTGCGCTTGCAAACAGGAAACGCTACGCGGACGGTACGCTTCTGCCGACCATGACATAAGCCCGCTTCCGCTATGCCAAAACAAAAAGCCAGGGCCAATGCGGCCCTGGCTTTTGCAGTAAGTAGCGCCGAAACGGCGGGCGCTTCCTGACTTAGTAGTCCGTGTTCTGCGGGTCGAAGTTGGTCCAGGAGGCCAGCCAGTTGGTGGCGCCGGCGGCATTGGGGTCGGCCAGGGCGCCGATGTAGTTGACCGGCGTGAAGAATGCATCGGTCAGCTTGATGTCGGTGAAGCTGGCGGGGGCTACGGGCGCCGTGGCCGGCGATACCGTGACGATGGGCGAGCCCGTGCGCGGCAGGAAGCTCGGAGCCGTCAGGTTGAAGGGGTTCAGGAGCTGCACGTTGTCGGCGGTGGCGTAGCGACGGTTGGTGCTGGCCTTGAACCACGTGAGCGGGCCGATGGCGGCGCCCCAGGCCGAGGAGTCGGACGCCATGACGTTGTTGACGGTGAGGCTGCCGGCGCCGCCGCTCGGGCCCACGTAGAGGATGCTGCGCTGGCCGCCCACCGAGTTGGAGCCCGTGAGGGAGCCGGCCACGATGTTGTTCTTGAAGCGGGCATCGTTGCGGGCAATGGTGCCGGCCGTGGGGGCGCCGTCGATGAGCACGCCGGTGGGGTAGCCCATAATCACGGAGTTCATGATGCTGATGCCCGAGTTGCGGCGGATGTGCGCGCCGGCCGTGTACTGCGGGCTGTAGGTGGAGCCCGAGGGGTTCAGGATGGGCCCGATGGCCGTGACGTTGGAGAACACCGCCGAAGTCTGGGGCCCGTTGGTGGAAGCGTTGGCGTCGTTGTCGGACTCAAACGCTTTGGAACCCGATTGGTCGGCCTGCAGCGGGTCGCGCAGCGAAATGGCAAATTGCACCTTGCCCGAGAAGCCGTTGTCGGTGTCGAAGTCGTCGTCGAACGTGCGGTGAGACACCAGGTACTTGGCGTTCACGGTGCCGCCAAACCACTCAAAAGCATCATCGCCGCTGTACGATACCTGGATGTGGTCGAGGGTGGTGCCGCTGCCCACGCCGGCCAGCGTGAGGCCATTCACCTCGTTGTTGGGCGAGAAGGCCACGCCGCCGAACTCGATGCGGACGTACTGCAGGGTGCCCGAGTCGTCGGTGGCGTTGGTGCCGCCGTACTGCGTGGTGGGGCCGCCCTCAATGGTGGGGCGGTTGCCGCCCACCAGCGTGTTCACCGGCGCGTTGCCGGCCAGGATGACGCCGCCCCAGTCGCCGTAGTTGCGCGAGCCTTTGGGCTGGTTCGAGGTGAAGACAATGGGCTTGGTGGCCGTGCCGATGGCAATGAGCTTGGCGCCGGGCTCCACGATGAGGGCGCCCTTGGTGTCTTTGTCGCCTTTGATGATGGTGCCGGCCTCGATGGTGAGCGTGGCGCCTGAGCGCACGTACACGTAGCCTTTCAGCAGGTACTGCTTGCTGGCCGACCACGTGGTGCTGGTGGTGATGGGTGCGTCGACCACCACGGCGTTACCGCTGTTGGTGCCGCCGCCGCCGGGGTTGGAAGTGCCGCTGCCCGTCATGTTGGGCGCCGGAGTGATGTCTTTCTTACTGCACGAGGCCACACCCAGCAGCAACAGGGCGGCGAAGGAGAGCGAAAGCGTGTTCTTTTTCATAAAAGGGGAAAAGTGAAAGCCAGTTCGGGGTGAGGGGCAAAAGCCAGTCGGGGAGTGCTAGGGGAGGGGCGTGGTGGCGGCGCGGCGCGGCTCCAGGTTCAGGCGCAGGCCCAGGGTGTAGTAGGTGCCGCGGCGGTAGCTGCTCAGCGAGGGGTCGGCGGCCGAGTAGGTTTTGTCGTTGTTGTAGTCCTGCACCAGGTTGGTGCGTTGGTTGAGCAGGTCCTGCACGCCGGCGTTCAGCGAGAGGCGGTCGGTGAGGGTTTTGGTCAGCGTCAGGTCGATGGTGTGGCGCGGCAGCTCCACCACGTCGGGGTACTGGTCGCTGCCGGCAAACAGGATGCGCGGGCCAAACACGTTGTAGAGGGCCGCCACCTGCCAGCTGTTGTTGGGCGTCTGATAGTACAGGCCGCCGTTGAAGACGTAGGGCGACTGGCCCTGCAGGGCGCGCTTCTTGTTCCAGGCCACGATGTTGTCGCCGAGGTTGACCTGGCTTTTAATCAGCGAGGCGTTGAACACCACCGACAGGTTTTTCAGGCTGGGAGTAAGGAACTCCAGGTCCTTTTTCAGGTCCAGCTCCACGCCGTAGGCATAGGCGCTGGGGGCGTTGGCGAAGGTGTAGGCCAGGTTCGAGGTCAGCACCACCACGTTTTCGATGGGGTTGGTGAAGTGCTTGTAGAACGCGCCGATGTGGATGAGCTGGCCGGCCGAGGGGTACAGCTCGTAGCGGAAGTCGACGTTGTCGATGGTTGCCACTTTCAGCGGGCTGTCGGGCTTGAGGTACAGCGAGCCGTAGTTCAGCACGTTGAAATCGAAGTCGTAGAAGAAAAAGGGCGCGGCTTCGCGGAATTCGGGGCGGTTCAGGGTGCGGCCGTAAGAGGCGCGCAGCAGGCTTTTCTCGCTGAAGTTGTAGCTCAGGTTGGCCGAGGGCATCACGAAGTTGGTGGTCACGTCCTGCTTCACCGGCTGGCCGTTGATGCCCGTGCTGATGGACTGCACGTTGCGCTCGTAGCGGGCGCCGGTCAGCAGCTTCACCTGCTCGCCCAGCGGCAGGCTGAAGGACACGTAAGCGGCTTCCAGCTCGTTGGTGGCCGAGTAGTGGTAGGTCGAGTTCTGGTCTTCGTCCACCCGGAAGCCGTCGCTGCCAATGTTCTGCGGGTTGAAGATATTGCCCACGTCTTCGTTCTTCAGGCCCTGCATGCCGTTGGCATTCAGTGAGTAGCCAAAGGCACGGGCGTTGAAGCTGCGCTTGCGGTATTCGAGGTAGGTGCCGCCGGCCACTTCCATCTCGCGGGCGCCGAGAGCCACTTTCTGCTTCAGGTTGGCCGTGGCGGTGAAGATGTGCTCGTCGAGGTTTTGGTAGAGGCGGCCGGCGTTGTTCACGTCCACCTGGCCAGCGCCGGGCGTGAGCACGGTTTGGGTGGCGGGGCGGTTGTCGCCGGTGGAGGGCGACACCTGGTAGGACACGCGGCGCAGGTCGGGCTCGCTGCGGCTGGAGTAGCCGTAGCCCCCCACCCAGTCGAAGTGGGTTTTCTCTTTGTTGAAGATGTGCGTGCCGGCCAGCTGGCTGGTGTAGGTGGTGCGGCCCTGGTAGCCGGCCTGGTAGCTGCGGCGGTTCAGCGTGCCGTTGTCGTCGAGGCCCTGGCGCGTCACCTGCTGGTTGCGGGCCTGCTGGCTGAACAGGTTGCGGAACTCCAGGCGGCCGCCATTTTCAAGCTGCAGGCTGAAGTTCTGGATGGCGCCGAGGCGCACGTTGTTGGTCGACTGGTCGTCCTTGAACTGGTCGGTGCGCTTGCCCGTCACGTCGTACAGGTTGCGGTCGATGTTGAAGTGCGTGTAGGCGTTGGTGTAGTTCAGCGAGGTTACGCTGCCGATTTCCAGCCCGCCCAGCTTGAACTGGTCGAGGTAGGACAGGTTGAAGCGCGCATCGGGCATGGCCTTCATTTTGTAGATGGCGAAGGTGTTTTCGAGCTGCCGGGCGTAGAAATCCCGCTCGTATTGCTGGTAGGCCGAGTTCAGCTGCGGGAAGCCGTTGGGCAGTTCGCGCTTGGTGGCGCCGAAGCCGAAAGCGTCGCCGGCCTGCGTCTTGTCGGTGTAGAAATCCTGGCCCGTGGTCCCGTCGCGGAAGCCGGTGGAGTAGTTCACCGTCAGAAGCTTCTCGTTGAACACCGGCTTGCGCAGGTACACCTTCACGAGGCCGCCGGCGAAGTCGCCCGGCAGCTCCGGCGAGGGGTCTTTGAACACCAGCACGCGGTCGAGCAGCGAGCTGGGCACGATGTCGAAGGAAAACGACTTGCGGTCGGTTTCGGAGCTGGGCGCGCTCACGTCGTTCAGCCACACGGTGTTGTACCGGTCGCTCAATCCGCGCACTTGGATGAAGCGGTTGTCGACGATGGTGACGCCCGGAATGCGGCGCACCACCTCGGCCGCGTCGCGGTCCTGGGTTTTCACAATCTGCTCCGACGACACGCCGCTGACCACCACGCTGGCCTGCCGGATTTCGTTGATAACCGAGATTTCGGTGTTGGTGCGGCGCACGCCGTTCACCACCACTTCGTCCAGCGCCTTGGTGTCGGCCTGTAGGTTGCCGTCGACCACCGTGGTCTTGCCGGCCGTCACGGCCACGTTGGGAATCGAGACGGTTTTGTACGACACCGAGGAAATCACCAGCGTGTATTTGCCCGCCGGTACTTTCTCCAGCGAGTAGCTGCCGTCGATGCCGGTGGGCCCGGCAATGGTGCTGTTTTCGAGGCGTACTGTGCCACCGATGATGGCTTCCTGCGTGGTCCCGTCCTTAAACGTGCCCTTGATGCTGCCCGTGCCTTGCGCGACGGCCGAGGCAATCGAAACCAGGCACAGAATAAGCGAAAAAATGCTGCGGATACTGGTGTTTTGCATAATGGGTGCAAAGGTCCCCGTCTCCTGTTGCCACAATATGCTGTCTGGTTTACTATAATGTTACGTCCGGTAATACGGGGTTTATTGCGCAGCAAATTATTGTTCAGCAAGGAGTTAATAAGGGCCGGTGAAAGGCTGCGGTAATCTGCGTAGTAAGGCGGTAGCGTTGCGGCTTCGCAGCAGAAGGCAGACCTTTGCCCGCTCCGGCAAGGGTAACTTGTCGGCCCCACCTATCCGACTTAGCATGAATCATTCTCTCACCCGTTGGGCCCTGCATGGTGTGGCCGCTCTGGCCCTGCTGGCGCCGACGTTGCCCGCCGCTGCCCAGGCCCGCCAGGAATACCTGCTCACCACCGACTGGAAATTCACCAAAGGCGAGCAGCCCAACGCTGCCCAGCCCAGCTTCAACGACGCCAAATGGCAGACCGTGAGCGTGCCGCACGACTGGGCCATCTACGGCCCGTTTGACGGCAACAACGACCTGCAAACGGTCAAAATCGAGCAGAACAACGAAAAGACGGCCACCCAAAAAGCCGGGCGCACGGGCGGCCTGCCGTTCATCGGCACGGGCTGGTACCGGCGCAAGCTGGCCGTGCCCGGCTTCAAAGCTGGCAAGCGGGCCGTGTTGCTGTTCGACGGGGCCATGAGCAACGCCCACGTTTTCGTGAACGGCAAAGAGGTGGGCAGCTGGCCCTACGGCTACAACTCGTTTTCCTTCGACATCACGCCCTTCCTGAAAGCGGGCGCCGACAACACGCTGGCCGTGCGCCTGCAAAACCAGTCGGAAGCCTCGCGCTGGTACCCCGGCGCCGGCCTCTACCGCAACGTGCACCTCATCGTGACCGACGACGTGCACGTTCCGGTGTGGGGCACCTACCTCACCACGTCGGATATCACGGCCCAGTCGGCCAAAGTGAAGCTGCGCACGCAGGTAGCAGTGCCGACGGGCACCCGCCCGGCGCTGCGCCTCGTGACCGAAATCCGCGACGCGGCCGGCAAAGTAGTGGCCACTACCACCAGCAACCTAGGGACTACCGGCAAGCCTGAGTTTGAGCAAAACCTGGACCTGCCGCAGCCGAAACTGTGGTCGCCCGAGACGCCGGTGCTGTACACGGCTGCTTCCAAGTTGTATGCCGGCCAGACGCTAAAAGATGAGTACCGTACCCGCTTCGGCGTGCGCTCCTTCAAGTTTGAAGCGGGCAAAGGCTTTTCGTTGAATGGCCAGCCGCGCAAGTTCAAAGGCGTGTGCAACCACCATGACCTCGGCCCGCTGGGCGCGGCCGTGAACACGGCCGCCTTGCGCCGGCAACTGGCCTTGCTGAAGGACATGGGCTGCGACGCCATCCGGACCTCGCACAACATGCCCGCGCCCGAGCTGGTGGCGCTGGCCGACGAAATGGGCTTCATGCTGATGGTGGAGGCCTTCGACGAGTGGAAGGCGCCGAAGGTGAAAAACGGCTATAGCCAGTACTTCGACCAATGGGCCGAAAAGGACCTGGTGAACATGGTGCAGCGCGACCGCAACCACCCCTCGGTCATCATGTGGAGCATCGGCAACGAGGTGCCCGACCAGAGCAACCCCAACGGCCCCATCCTGGCCAAGCGCCTGCAGGACATCGTGCGCCGCGAAGACCCCACCCGCCCCATCGCGGCGGGCATGGACCGTTTCGACGACGACTTCAAGTACGGCATGGCGCCAGCGGTGGAAATTCCCGGCTTCAACTACAAGCCGCACCGCTACGCCGAGGCGCTGAGCAAGCTGCCGCAGGGCTTCCTGCTGGGTTCGGAAACGGCGTCCACGGTGAGCTCGCGGGGCGTTTACAAGTTTCCGGTGGTGACGGCCAAGGAGAAGAAGTACGACGACAACCAATGCTCGTCCTACGACCTGGAGGCGTGCAGCTGGTCGCAGACGCCAGACGAGGAATTTGTGCAGCAGGACGATATTGCCAATGTCATCGGCGAATTTGTGTGGACCGGTTTCGATTACCTCGGCGAGCCCACGCCCTACGACGAGAAGTGGCCCTCGCACAGCTCCATGTTCGGCATGCTGGACCTGGCCGGTATGCCCAAAGACCGGTACTACCTCTACCGCGCCCGCTGGAACACCGCCCAGCCCACCGTGCACCTGCTCCCGCATTGGACCTGGCCCGGCCGCGAGGGCCAGACCACGCCCGTGTTTTGCTACACCAGCTACCCTTCAGCCGAGCTGTTCGTGAACGGCGTAAGCCAGGGCCGCCAAACCAAAGCCAAGTCCGACAAGCCCCAAACCCGCTACCGCCTGATGTGGAACGACGTAAAATACGCGCCCGGCAGCATCAAAGTGGTGGCCTACGATGCTCAGGGCAAGGCCGTGGCCGAAGAAACCGTGCGCACCGCCGGCCAGCCCCACCACATCAGGCTGGTGGCCGACCACAGCACCCTCGCCGCCGACGGTCAGGACCTGGCCTACGTCACGGCCCGCGTAGAAGATAAAGACGGCAACCTCTGCCCCGATGCTGCCGACCAGTTGCAGGTAGCCGTAACCGGCGCCGGCCGCTTCCGCGCCATGGCCAACGGCGACCCCACCAGCCTGGAACTGTTCCACCAGCCGCAGATGCACGCCTTTCACGGCCAGATGGTGGCCATTGTGCAGGCCGGCAATAAGGCTGGCGACGTGCAGCTGAAAGTGACTGGCGCCGGCTTGCAGGCCGGCACGCTGCAACTGAAGACGGCTGCTAAGTAAGTCTTCTGTAAAAGCAAAAAAGCCGGCTGCTTGACGAAAGCAGCCGGCTTTTTTATTGCCGAAAAGCGGGTGATAAAAGGCTATTCACACACGATGCGGCGAACTTCTAGGCTGGCCGCCGTGCGCACCTGCAGTAGGTACAGGCCCGCGCCGAAGCCGGTTAAATCCAGCTCGCGGGTGGCGCCCTGCGGGTTGGGCGCTGCTATTGTGGTTTCGTTCACGCGGCGGCCCAGGGCATCCATGACCGTCAGCGAAACCGGTTGGGCGTAGCCGGTGAGCGTGACGCTGAGGCGGCCGTCAGGGGTGGGGTTGGGCGCCACGCTCAGGCTGCTGCCGGGCAGGGCTCGCGCCGCCGAGAGCACCGTGAGTGGTGCCGACATGGGCGAGGTACAGCTTGTGGCCCCCGCCACGACGGTGGCCGTGACGGTGTAGGTCCCGTTGGTGGTGGCCGTGAGGGTGCGGGCAGTGGCGCTGGGTAGCAGCACGTTGTCGCGGTACCACTGGTTGCCGGTCAGGGCGCTGCTGGTGAGCTGCGTGCCGCTACGCGAAACAGTGGGCGCGGGCGGCCCCGGTAGCACCCGCACCAATACGGAGGTGGTGTCTTCACACACCCCCGGCCAGAACGTCACATTGGGCGTGATGCGCAGGAAGTAGCGAGTGGTCAGCGTGGGGTTTACGCTGATGCTGGGCGTGGTGGTCACGGCCGGCAGGCCGTCGCCGCCGGAGCTGGTGCTCCACTGGTAGGCGTAGGTTTGCCGCAGAGTGGTGCCCATGGCCAGGTTGCGCACCGAATCAGGCCGTACCACCACGCCCGATAGCGCCAGCGAACTGCCCCGGCAAATAGTCATCGGCCCCGCGCCCATGGCCGGGTTGGTGATGAGCGCCGTGTAGCCGCGAAACACCTGGATGGCCACCACTTGGCTCCGCCGGCCGGGATAGGGACACACGTTGTCATCAACCCGCAGGGTGAAGTAGACGGTGCGGCCCGCCGCCGCGGGCGCCGGCTGCAGGTAGAAAGTGCCGCGCGGCGCGGGCGTGCCATTGCCCACGAGGCTGAACGTGCCCACGTCGCCCCCGCCCAGTAGCAGCGGGTTGGTGCTGAGGTCGGCGGGCACGCTCACGGTGAGGGGCTGGTTGGCGCTGGGGGTGCGCAGGTTGTTGGGGTCGCTGATGTTGAGCTGCACGCGGGCGTAGCTGCACGCCCGCACGTCGATGCGCACGGTATCGGGACCATTGTTAAAGGTGCAGCCCACGGCCTGGGTGCTCACCGTGGGCGGGTTGGGCGGTAGGTTGCCGGCGCAGTCTATCACAATCACCGTCGCCTCGCGGCGCACCGTGCCGATGACGCGGCGCACGCCGTTGATGCGGCGGTACTCCGTGATGAGCATGGCAAGCTGGTATTTATTGTTTCCCAGAACTGGCGGGGCTGTAGCATCAAATACGTTCGGTGTGAACGTAACGCTGCGCGCCCGCTGGTTGAAGCTAAGCGTGCGCGGCACCCCCGTTAAAACAGGGCACGTACCAACCGTGTCGACGCCTAGGGCAATTGGGTTAGTAGGGCTGTACGGGCCAGCGCCGCCGGGAAAGTTGAAGACACACAATGGGTTGCTGGTAAGCACCATCGTCTGAGCTAGCACCGGGTAAGCATTGTAGGTGATGGGCGTGCCGCAGGCGCGCAGCGGCGCGGCCAGTGTATACGCCAGGGAGTCACCGTCGGCCTCGGTGCAGGGAAAGGAAAGCGTAGTGGGCTGGTTGCGGCACGCGAACTGAACCAGCACGTCCTGCGGGCCGAACTGGGGCGAATTGTTGGCCACGGCCGTGCTGCCCTGGTTGCGGTTGTCGAGCGTGGCCTCCACGTATAAGTCGCCGGCCGCCGCATTGGCCATCGTCGGACGAGCATTGCTAGAGGTGCTCAGCGTCCAGTTGCCAGGGGGCAGGGTTACGGTTGCCGCGCATAGGTATATGTCGTAGTTGGGCAGGCCCGCGGGGCCCTGGCAGGGCCCCGCCGACAGCGCCGCGCAGAAAGGAGTGGCCGGTTCGGTCGGACCCTGCTGCACCAGTTGGGTAGTGACGGTAGCCGTGGCGTTGCAGCCGCCATTGCGGCAGGATAGCAGGAAGTCGTTGGGGCCGGGGGCCAGTATACTGCAGTCACGGTACAGCCGGAATTTGACGCGGTACTGGTTATTGCCCAACGACACATACGTGATGTCGCCACCCCAGAGGTGTGACGCCCACGCTTCGCGAGCGCTGCCCAGGAGCAGACCAAGCAGCAAAAAAAGGAATTGGAAGGATAGAGGTTTTTTCATCGAGAAAATTGAGAAGGATAGTGAATCAATAACAGGAAATAGGATGCCTGCGATTGTCTGATAATCCTATTCACGCACGATGCGGCGGGTTTCGAGGCTGGCGGCCGTGCGCACCTGCAGCAGGTACATGCCCTTGCCGCAGCTGCTCAAATCCAGCTCCTGGGTCATGCCCTGCGGGTTGGGCTTGCTGACGGCGAAGCCCATCACCTGGCGGCCCAGGGCGTCGAAAACGGCCAGTGTCACGGGTTGGGCGTAGCCAGTGAGGGTGACGCTCAGGCGGCCGTTGGGTGTGGGGTTGGGGGTCACGCTCAGGCTGCTGCCGGGCAGCGCGCGCTGAGTGCCCAGCACCGTGCGCGGCGCTGATGGCGGCGAGGTGTAGGGTACGCCGCCAACCACCACCGTCACCACTACCGTGTAGACGCCGCCTGCGGTGGGCGTAATGGTTTGGCCCGTAGCGCCCGGAATTAGCTGTCCGTTGAGGTACCACTGGTTGCCGGTGGCGTAGTTGCTGCTCAGCGTCGTGCCGTTGGTCGTTACGACGGGTGCCAGCGGCGGCACCAGCGTCACCAGGATGGACGTGGTGTCGGCGCAGCCCAGGCCAAAGCCTCCGGCGGGAGTTACGGTCAGGAAATAGCGGCTGTTCATCGTGGGGGCTACCGTGGTGGCCGCACTGCTGGCCTGGGCCGGGTCGAGCCCGTTGCCCTGCACCCGCCACTGGTAGCCGTAGGCCTGGGCCACGGTGGTGCCAGTGGCCAGCCGGCGCAAGGAGTCCGGCCGCTGGGCCAGCCCTCGTAGCACCAGTGTGCTGCCCGCCGGCAGGCTCACGGCCGCGGCAGGGGCCGAGCCTCCTGCAGGCACGATGCCCGCCCGCACGCTCCGCCGCACGTTGATGACAATCACGCGGTTTTGCCGGCCCTTCACGGGGCAGCCGTTGTCTTCCACGCGCACGTTGAGGCGCACGGTGCGCCCCGCAGCCGTAGCCAGCGGCTGCAGGTAGAGGGTGCCTTGCGGACGCGCGGTGCCGTTGCCGCTCAGGCTGAACGTGCCTACGTCGCCCCCGGCCAGCAGCAGCGGGTTGGTATTGATATCAGCCGGAACCGTGACGGTGAGCAGCTGCCCGACGCTGGGCACGCGCAGGTTGTCGGGGTCGGTGAAGTCGAGCGTCAGGCGCGAGTAGCTGCAGGCCTCCACATCAATCCGGGTAGTGTCCGGCGTGTTGATGATGCGGGCCCCCGAGTTGGCAGTTTGATTGGCGACCTGCACGGCATTCGGCACAGAATTGCCGCCGCAGTCTACCACGATGAAAACAATCTCGTGGCGAATCCGGCCAATCAGCCGCAGCACGCCATTCACCCGGCGGTACTCGTCGGCCTGCACCGCCAGCAGGTACTTGTTGTCGCCGCTGGCCGACGTGGCAGCGGCGTTGTAGATGCCGGGCATAAGCGTAATGGTGCGGGCTTCGCGGTTGAAGCGCAGGGTGCGCACCACGCCCGTTCTGACGGGGCAGGCACCGACTGTGTCTATGCCCAGGCGGATGGGGTAGGTGGGCGAATAAACCCCCGGTAAAAACCCGGGAATAGTCAGTATGCAAGGGCCGGGTGTGGGAAACTGCTCCAATGGAGGAGGCACTGCTTTATAAGTAACCGGCATGCCACAGCCTTGCAGGGGAGCCGCCAGCGAGTACGCCACGGAGTCGCCGTCGGGCTCCAGGGCCGAGAAGCTGAAGGTGGTGAGCTGCTTCCAGCACATGTACTGCACCGGAATGTCGTCGGCATCAAAGTGCGGCGTGTTGTTGCTTACGCCGCTGCCCCGGTTGTCGAGGTAGGCCTCGGCGTATAGGTCACCAGATACTATGTTGGCCAGGACGGGCCGGGCGTTTTGGACGGTGCTCAGCGTCCATTGGCCCGGCGGGAGCGTCACGGTGGCTTCGTAGCTCACGAAGCGAAAAAGGGCGTAGGCAGATGCCGGATTCTGGCAGGTGCCGGCCGTGGTGGCGCAGAGCGGCGCCGGCTCAAAGGCGGCGCCCTGCTGCACGAGCGGTGCCGTAAGCGTTGCCAGGGTGTTGCAGCCGCCGGTGCGGCATTCCAGCGTGAAAGCCGTGGTGGGCGCGCCCGAACAGTCCTGATACACGCGGAACCTGACGCGGTACTGGTTATTGCCCAACGAGCTGTAGGTCATGTCGCCGCCCAGCAGGTGCGACGCCTGTGCCGCCGGCAGGCCGCCCAGAAAAACCCAGAAAAACAGCGAGAAAAGAACAGAAGGTAGACGGTTCTTCATACAAAAATCGGCTAAAGTGGAAGGATGCTACAGGCACTTGAGTCCTGGCCTCAACACAGCGTAATGGCTGCGGAAGAAGTTGAGAATAAGCCCTGAGTATGGTGGTTATGCTATGCGCAATTTTGGTTCCATTCTTTAGGGGAATTGCTTGAAAATGTGTGAAATAATTGATATGGGAAATTGCGGTTTACCGTAATCGTTACTAAGTCAATGGCTTAATATTTTTTCCTGGCGAATATGTAATGATTTTTACCAGCAACGACACCTTGCTGCCGGCCCATCACGCCCAAAGCCACGCGCAGAAAGGCTTTGTCCGTAAAGTGCGAGCTTTGGGAAAGCCGTAAGCGGCTTTTTTTCGTTGCTACTGTTTTCAACCCCTCCGTTATCAGCCGCTCTGATTTGTCATCTCCCACCAACCACCTCCTCGTATTTGCCCGCGAGCCCGTCCTCGGCCGCGTAAAAACGCGCCTGGCGGCCGACATTGGCAATGAAGCCGCCCTGGCCGTGTACCGCGAATTATTAGCCATCACCGCTTCCGCCGTCACGGCCGCGCAGGTGCCCGCCACGGTGTGGCTGGCCGAAGCGCCCGCGCCCGCCGCCGACGCCAGCACCCCGCGCCCCGAATGGCCCGGCCTGCCCTGGCGAGTGCAGCCGCCCGCAGAGTCGCTCGGAGAACGCATGAGCCACGCCTTCGAACAAGCGTTTGCAGGTGGTGCCTCGCGGGTCGCCATCATTGGCACCGATTGCCCGGGCCTGACCCAGCAGCTGCTTCAGGACGCTTTTGCAGCGCTGGCCAGCCACGACATGGTGGTAGGCCCGGCCGACGACGGCGGCTACTATCTATTAGGATTAAATGCGTTGCACCTGGAGCTATTCGCCAATAAAGACTGGAGCACCGCCACCGTACTGCCCGACACCCTAGCCGATGCCGCCCGCCTGGGTCTGAGTGTGGCCCAGCTGCCCATGTTGCACGACGTGGATTCCGGCCGTGACCTGGCTACCTGGCGCGCAGCCAAGGCCTTATAAGTAGCTGCATAAAAAGAGCGGGCGATGCTTCGATGAAGCATCGCCCGCTCTTTTTATGCAGCTGCGACGTTTACGCCACGGTGCCGCCGCAGCTGGAACCGCTGCCGGCCGTGCAGCCGTAGCAGTGCTGGTTGATGACGATGGGGCGCTGGGCCAGGGCAGCGGCGTCGAAGTCGCGGATGTGCTGCACGGTGCTGGCCACGTGCAGGTCCAGCATTTGGTTGAAGTCGCAGTCGTAGAGGCCGCCGTCCCAGCCCACCGAAATGGTATTGCGGCACATCACGCCGGCCGCGGCCACGGGGTTGAAGGCGTTCACCAGCTTTTCCATGTAGCCCGCGTAGTTGCCCGACTCGATGAGGTAATCGAGGTAGCGGCTCACGGGAATGTTGGTGATGGCGAACAGCTCGTTGAACACGATGCCGTGGTCCTTCAGCAGTACGCGTTTGAACTGGTCTTGTAGGCCCTTTTGCGAGCCCGGCAGGAAGGCGCCGGCGGGATTGTATACCAAGTTCAGCACCAGGCCGGAGCCGGGCTGGCCGTAGCCCACGGCGTTCAGCATTTTCAGCGCCCGGATGGAGTCCTCGAACACGCCGTCGCCGCGCTGGCTGTCGGTTTTGGCGGCGCTGTAAAAGGGCAGCGAGCTCACCACTTCCACGCCGTGCTTTTTGAAAAACTCGGGCAGGTCGTGGTATTTCTTGTTGGCCACGATGATGGTGAGGTTGCAGCGCACCAGCACCTTGCGCCCGAGCTTGCTGATTTCTTCCACAAACCAGCGGAAATCGGGGTTCATCTCGGGGGCGCCACCGGTCAGGTCAACGGTCGGAATATCGGTCTGGGCCAGCGCGTCGAGGCAGTGCTGCATCGTTTCGCGGGTCATGATTTCCTTGCGGTCGGGGCCGGCGTCTACGTGGCAGTGCTTGCACACCTGGTTGCACATCTTGCCCACGTTGATTTGCAGCACGGCCGGCGCCACGGGCTGCAGCGGAAACAACCCGGCGTCGCGCAGCTTCTCATGAAACAGCGGCAGGTGCAGCGTTTCGGCCACCTCGCGGCGCAGCACGGTGAGCTGGAAAGCAGAATCGGCAAGCTGGTTGCCGGTGGCTTTGAGGGACTTAATCATGCTACTTAAGGGGAGAACACAGGTAGTGCGGCTAAACGCAACCGCATAAGGCCGCGCAAGTTATTGGGCGAAGCCGGCTGCCGAACCTTACGAGAAAGCCGAAGCTGGCAGATTTACCAACCCCGTCATTCGTAAAAATGTCGCATCCGGCGCATGGTGGTTCGCACCACCCAGTCGCCGAGGCGGGGAAAGTAGGTGTGTACCAGCACAATCAATTGCCCCAGGGCCGAAATAACGGTGCGCTGCCGCCGCCGACGGATGTGTTGCAAAATAATAGCCGCCACCTGGGCCTGGCTTTTTTGCCAGCGCGGCGGGCGGTGGGCAATGGGCACGGGCTGGCCGTCGGCGGCCAACACGCGCTTTTCGGGGTCGTTCTGGGTGAAGCCGATGTGCACTACCCCAAAATGCACGCCCGTATCGGCCAGTTCCAGCCGCAGGGTGTGGGCCAGGTTGGCCACCGCCGCCTTGCCCGCGCAATAGGCCGAACCGCTGGGCATGCCGTTCAGAGCCGAAATGGAAGAAATAAACGTGACGCTGCCCCGTGACTTCACCAAATGCGGCAGCGCCGCTTTGAGCGGAAACACCGAACCGTACACGTTGCTGTCCATCACCTGCTTGAATACTTCCGGCTGCATGTCGGCAAAGTAGGCGCGCTGCGAGATGCTGGCGTTGGTCACCAAAATATCGAGCCGGCCGAAAGCGTCGATGGCCGTATTGACGAGCTGCTCGCAGGCCGCGTAGTCGGTCACGTCGGCCACGCAGCTGGCCACTGAGTGGCCGGCCGTTTCGAGGGCGGCGCGGGTGTGGGCCAGCCGCTCGGCGTTGCGGCCGTTGAGCACCACGGCAGCTCCGCTTTCGCAGAGCAGACGCGCCGTTTCGCGCCCAATGCCCGACTCCGAACCCGTGACAATGGCCACCCGGCCGGCAAATGGAACGGAGCGCCCGGCCAATCCGGCATCAGACATAGTGGTGGGCTTTAAACCAGGCAAAGGACTCGGCAACGGCTTGGGTGATGGGGGTGTGGGGCAGGGCCAGTTCGGCCACGGCCTTTTGGGCGGTAAAGTAATGACCGTCGTTGGCTACGGCCGCCATGGCCACATTCAGTTGGGCCGGCCGGCCGGTTAGCCAGGTCTTTACGTCGCAGAGCTGCCCGTAGATTGTGGCCAGGCCCGGCGGAATGGGCCAGCGCGGAGCCGCTACGCCTAAACAGCCGGCAATCAGCCGGAAAGCTTCGCGGTAGCTCAGGTTTTCATTTCCCAGAATGTACGACTCGCCCACCCGGCCCATGCGTAGCGCGTGCACAGTGGCCACGGCCACGTCGCGCACGTGCACGTAGTTTTTGCCGCCGGGCGGGTAGCCGGGCAGGCGGCCGCGGTACAGCTCCAGCAGCAGCGCGTTGGAGGTGGGTTTGGCATCGCCGGGCCCCAGCATGAAAGTGGGGTGCACAAGCACGGCGGGCAACTGCTCAGCCCGGACGACCCGGCGCACCACTTCGGTAGCAGCCAACTTGCTGTCCATGTAGTCGAGGCCGTAACGCTGGCCGGCGTAAGGCCGGGTTTCGTCGCCGGGTTCACTCTTCGTTCCGAAACCAAAAACGTTGGCTGTGCCCACGTACACGAAACGGCTGACGCCGGCCTGCCGGGCCATGAGCAGGGCATTTTCCGTGCCGCCGAGGTTGACAAGCGCCACCTCCGGATTTCGGGCCGGGTTCACTTGGGCCAAAGCTGCTGCGTGAATAATGGATTCACAGCCTTTGGCCAGGGTGGTTAAATGGGAAATATTGACGGGCCGGGCCAAGTCTTCTTCGCAATATTCTACGGCCCAGGCCGCCGGGAAAGGCGGTGCAGTGCCGGGCCGCAGCAGCGCCCGCACCGGGTAGCCGCGTTGCACCAGTTCCTCCACCAAATGGCGGCCCAGGAAGCCGTTGGCGCCCGTTACGAGTACGCGGCCCAGCATCAGCGGTAGTTGAGCAGGGCCTTGTAGGTGCGTGCGATGCGCGGCGGCGGCACGTTCAGGAAAAACATGCCGAAGGCCGTGAGGTTGGCCAGCTGCACGCGCAGCCAGCTGTTGGTTTCATATTTCCGGGCCGATACCACCACATCTTGCGGCACGATGTAGAAGGAGGCCACCCGCCGAATGCGCCGGATGATTTCAAAATCTTCCATGATGACGAACCGCTCGTTGAAGCCGCCCAGCCGCTGAAACAGCTCGCGGGTGATGAACAAGGTCTGGTCGCCGCCGCGGCTCATGATGCCTTTGAAGCGTGTGCCGTAGCTGTTGATGCGCAGCAGCGGGTGCCGCGAATCGAACCGGAAGCGGTAGCAGCCGGCGGCGTGCCCGGCGGCCACCGCTTGCCGGATGGTGGCCACGTAATCGGGGTGAATGCCCACGTCGGCGTGCACGAAGTATAGAATGGTGCCGGTGGCGTGGGCGGCCCCGAAGTTCATTTGGGCCGCGCGGCCGGGCCGGGGGCTGAGCAGCACGGTGGCGCCGGCCTGGCGCGCGGCCTCGGCGGTGCCGTCGGGGCTGTGGGCGTCCACCACCAGTATTTCGACCTCACCCGCCGGGGCGTGGCGGCGCAAATCGGCTACCAGCCGGGCGATGTTGGGGGCTTCGTTGAAGGTGGGGATGATAACGCTGAACGTCATGGGGGAAAGGAAGAGGGTGCAACTTCCGGCTTTTTCAATAAAGTTGAAAGCGGCGGGTGGCCACTGCGAGCGGTGGTGCCGGGCGCTGGGGCCCGTCGGGCACGGCCGGATGCGGTGGCAGCTAGAGCCACCAATTTCACTGCTTACGTAAGCTCGTCAGGCCAGAGTTTGGCTCGCGTCAATCTTAAAGGACAACCACCACCGTATATTCCGGACAATATCCCGTTTCATGAAAAAAGCTTTCTTCTCCCTGCTGGCCGCGGCTGTGCTTGCGACTAACGCGGCTGCTCCTGCCCCGGCGTTGGCCGCCGGGCATCCGGTGATAGCAGCCCCGGCCGCCGTCGACCATTCTGCCTTCGACAAGCTGCTGAAAAAGCACGTCAACGCCAAAGGCCTGGTTGATTACAAGGGCTTTAAAGCCGACGAAACGGCGTTCAACCAGTACCTCGACCTGCTCAGCAAAAACGCACCGGCCAGCAGCTGGAGCAAGCAGGAGCAAATGGCTTTCTGGATAAACGCCTACAACGCCTATACCATCCGCCTCATCCTCGACCATTACCCGGTGGAGAGCATCAAGGACATTGGCTCGAAAATCAAGATTCCGTTCGTGACCACGCCCTGGGCCATCAAATTTTTCAGCATTGGCGGCGAGAAAATGAGCCTCGATAACATCGAGCACGGCACGCTGCGCAAGAAGTACGACGACCCGCGCATTCACTTCGCGCTGGTGTGTGCCTCCATGAGCTGCCCGCGCCTGCGCAACGAAGCCTACACCGCCGCCAGGCTGGACAGCCAGCTCGACGACCAGGGCCGTGACTTTTTGAATAACCCGGCCAAAAACAAGACTGGCAAAAGCAGCGCCCAGCTTTCCAAGTACTTCGACTGGTACAAGGGCGACTGGACCAAAAACGGCCAGTCGGTGGCGAAGTGGGTGAATAAATACGCCACTACCAAGATTGACGAAAAGACGCCTATCAGCTACTTGGATTACAACTGGAAGCTGAACCAGCAGTAGGGCCTGACGGCCCGAAATAGAACGTCAAGCTTCATCGGGCGTCCGCTCGTCGCAGCATATCTGCTGCGATGGTAGATGACTACTGTTGCGAAGCATGACGCTCAACCCCTTAAGTGACATCATAACCGCTCTCCACAACAACCACCAAATGAGTTACCTCGATACCACCGCCGACGTGTACCGCCAGGCGGCGCAAGAGCCGCAAGTCGGCCTTTGCTGCACCACCAACCCCGTGTGGCAGCTGCCCGGCCTGAGCATCCCGAAGCGCATGCTGGCCATGAACTACGGCTGCGGCAGCACCGTGAACCCGCGCGACCTCACCAACAGCCCCACCGTGCTCTACGTGGGCGTGGGCGGCGGCATGGAGCTGCTTCAGTTCTCCTACTTCAGCCGCCGCCCCGGCGCCGTGATTGGCGTGGACGTGGTGGAGGAAATGCTGGACGCCTCCCGTGAAAACATGCTCACCGCCGAGCAGGAAAACGACTGGTTCAGCCGCGACTTCATCGACCTGCGGTCTGGCGACGCCCTGAGCCTCCCGGTAGAAGACGAAAGCGTGGACGTGGCCGCCCAAAACTGCCTGTTCAACATCTTCAAAGCCGACGACCTCCGGCGCGCCCTGCAGGAAACCTACCGCGTGCTCAAGCCCCACGGCCGCTTGGTGATGTCGGACCCCACCTGCGAGCAGCCCATGAGCGACGAGCTGCGCGCCGACGAGCGCCTGCGCGCCCTCTGCCTCACGGGCTCCCTGCCGCTGCAGGAATACCTGAACATGATTACCGAAGTAGGCTTCGGCACGGTGGAAGTGCGCGCCAAGCGCGCCTACCGCGTGCTGGCGCCCGGCCACTACGCCACCGATGAGCTTATCTACATCGAAAGCGTGGAAGTATGCGCCATCAAGGACCCTATGCCGGCCGACGGTCCGTGCATCTTCACGGGCCGCACGGCTATTTACTACGGCGGCGAGGAATACTTCGACGACCAGAAAGGCCACGTGCTGATGGCCAACCAGCCCTTGGCCGTGTGCGACAAAACCGCCGGCGCCCTGCTCGCCCTGGGCCGCGACGACATTTTCGTGTCGCCCTCGACTTATCACTACGACGGCGGCGGCTGCTGCTAGGCAGCGGCTCTAGCTTCAAAAAAGAACGTCGTGCGGAGCGCAGCGAAGCATGACGTTCTTTTTGTTAGTCCTTAATTCATGCAAAAGCTGCCCGCGCTGCTCTGGCTCTGCGCCTTCCCGCTGGCCAGCTTGGCACAATCCGCCAAGCCCGCCGCCGAAGTCCGCCGCTACGCCATTGAGGTGGCCGGCCTTCAGGTGGGCACCATGACGGCCACCCGCCAGCCAGCCGTGGGCCCGGAGCAGGTGTACACGCTGGTGAGCGACGTGAAAGTGAATTTTCTGTTCTATCACCTGAAAATTTATTACCAGGTAACGAACCGCTTCCGCAACGGCCAGCTCCTGCTTTCCACCGTCGACGCTCACACCAACCAGGGAGATTTCGCCTCGCGCACCGAGTGGAAAGGCGACCATTACGCCATCGTGGCCCACCAGTACAAGCACCACTACGAAGCCACCGAAACCCAGCCCATTCGCTACGCCGTCACCAACATGTTCTTCGCCGAGCCCGCCGGGCAACCGCGGGCCTTTGCAGAATATTTCGGCGACTATTTTGCCCTCACCCGGGCCAAAGACGGCACCACCCGCGCCGTGCGCGACGGCCGCGAAGACGAGTACCAGTACGCCAACGGCCAGCTGGTCGCCATCATCAAAAAGAACCCGCTCAAGAACTTCATCATCCGGCTGCTGCCGTGAGGCCAGGCAACGCGCTACCGGTCGGCGAACGTTTGGCCGGCGCGCACCATGCGGCGCAGCAGCGGGCTGGCGCGGTACCGGTCTTCGTGGTACTCGTCGTACAGGGCGTCCAGCGTGTTCAGCACCTGCGGCAAACCCAGCTCATCGGCCCAGGCCAACAGGCCTTTGGGGTAGTTCACGCCTTTGGTCATGGCCAGTTCCAAGTCTTCTTTCGAGGCCACGTTGAGCGCCAGCGCATCCACGGCTTCGTTGATGAGCATGGCCAGCACGCGGGTCACAATCTGGTGGCCCATCTGCTCGTCGCGGTTCGGCTCGGGGAGCACGGCATCGGCGGCGTAGTTGTAGAAGCCGCGGCCTGTTTTGCGGCCGTAGTAGCCGGCTTCAAACAGGCGCTTCTGAGTGAAAGATGGCTTGAAGCGCGGGTCAAAAAAGAAGGAGGAAAACACCGATTCCGTGACGCGGTAGTTCACGTCGTGGCCGATGAAATCCATGAGGGCAAACGGGCCCATGCGGAAGCCGCCCAACTCGGTCAGGGCCCAGTCGATGGTGGCCATGTCGGCCACGCCTTCTTCCAGCAGCCGGATGGCTTCGCCGTAGAAAGGCCGCGCCACGCGGTTCACGATGAAGCCGGGGGTGTCCTTGGTCAGCACGGGAAGCTTGCCCCAGCTTTGGACCAGGCTGCGAACTTCTTCGGCCAGTCCCTTGCGCGTCTGCACGGCCGGAATGATTTCGACCAGCGCCATGAGCGGGGCCGGGTTGAAGAAGTGAATGCCAATGAACCGCTCCGGTCGCTGGCAGGCCGCGGCAATGGACGCAATGGAAAGCGACGAAGTGTTGCTGGCCAGCATGCACTCCGCCGAAACCACTGCTTCCACCTGCCGGAATACCTGCTGCTTCACCGCCAGTTCTTCTACAATGGCTTCGAGCACTAGGCTGCAACCCGCAAAGTCCTGCATGTCGGTGGTCGGGCGCAGGCGAGCGATGGCGGCTTCGGCGGCTTCAGTCGGCATTTTGCCTTTCTCAGCCAGCTTGCGCAGGGTGCTGGCAATGCCGGCGGTGGCTTTTTCGAGCGCCGTGGCGCTCTGGTCCAGCAGGTACACGTCGTGTCCGGCCACGGCCACCACTTGCGCAATGCCTGCGCCCATGGCCCCGCTGCCGATGATTCCAATGGTCATGCGTTCAGGCTAGTTGTGGCATTTGAAGTAGTCGAAAGGCTCCAGGCAGTCGTCGCATTGGTAATGCGCCTTGCAAGCCGTGGAGCCAAACTGGCTCACCAAATGCGTGTGCGTCGATTTGCAAACCGGGCAGCGCACGGCCGTGTCTTTGCCAAACAGGTTCAGCACGTGGCCGGTGGCTGTGCCGTCCACGGGCGGGGCAATGCCGTAGGCTTCCAGCTTCTCGCGGCCGGCCTGGCTCATCCAATCCGTGGTCCAGGCCGGGCTGAGCTGGTTGTGAATAACCACGTTGGAATAGCCTTCCGCCAGCAAGCGCAGCCGGATTTCGGTGGCAATGACGTTCATGGCCGGGCAGCCCGAGTAGGTGGGTGTGATGGTCACGGTAATCTGGTCGCCCGCCACGGCTACCGCGCGCACGATGCCCAAATCCAGGATGCTGAGCACCGGCACTTCGGGGTCGCTCACTTCTTCCAGCAGCTGCCAGATGTGGGCTTCGGTGGGAGCGGCGGCGGTTACCATGTCAGGCCGGGGTACGTGCGCTGCATGTATTGCAGCTCCGACAGCAGATAGCCCAGATGCTCGGTGTGGCGACCGGTTTTGCCGCCTTGCTGCCCAAATACCGGGCCCGGCAGCGGCAGCGTGGCTTCGGCAAATACATAGGCGGTATGCGCCTGCATGGCCGGCAGTAGCGTAGCATAGTCGGGCAGCACGCCCAATTCCTGCAGGGCCTTTTCGGTAGGAGTGGCCGTGGTCAGCTCCTCGCCAAAGCGCCAGAGCGTGGCAATGGCTTTCTCCAGCCGCTGCCGGCTCTCGGGCGTGCCATCGCCGAGGCGAATTACCCACTCCGAGCTCCACTTGAGGTGGTAGGAAGCCTCTTTTACCGACTTCTCGGCAATAGCGGCCAACTGCGTATCGGGGCAATTGAGCAGCGCTTTCAGCAGGTGGTAGTGGAAATTATCGAACAGAAACTGGCGCAGGATGGTGTGCGCAAAGTCGTTGTTGGGCTGTTCCACCAGCAGCGGGTTGCGGTATTCCACGGCGCTGCGCAGGTACGCCAGGTCGTCTTCGGTGCGGCCCTGGCCTTCCAGCTCAGCCGCGTATTGGTAGTAGCTGCGTGCCTCGCCCAGCAGGTCCAGCGCAATGTTGGCCATGGCCAGGTCCTGCTCCAGCACGGGGCCGTGCCCGCACCACTCCGAAAGGCGGTGCGCCAGTATCAGGCTGGTGTCGGCCAACTGCAGCACGAAGGGAAACAGCGGGCCCGGGGCGGTGGCCGGTGTGGCAGCGGCCACGCGGGAGTCGTTTTGCGGCAGCATGGCAGTTACATGTGTTTGATGGAATCCGGCACCTCGTAAAACGTGGGGTGGCGGTACACTTTGTCGGCGGCCGGGTCGAAGAAGGCCTCCGAGTCGTCGGGATTGGACGCGTGGATGTGCTTCGACTCCACCACCCAGATGCTCACGCCTTCGAGGCGGCGCGTGTACACGTCGCGGGCGTTTTGCACGGCCATGGTGGCGTCGGCGGCGTGCAGGCTGCCCACGTGTTTGTGGTCAAGCCCCTGCTTGCTGCGGATGAAAACCTCCCACAGAGGCCATTCGGATTGGTTCATTGTGCTTGAAAAAACCTCACCCCCGGCCCCTCTCCCAAGGAGAGGGGAGCCACGGCGGCGCGGTTAGTTGCTAAGTGTAAAAATGTCATCTGGCTTCCCTCTCCTTGGGAGAGGGGCCGGGGGTGAGGTTTACGCCGCTACTGCCTCCCGCGCGGCGCGCTTGGCCGCGTGGGCGTTGGCGGCCTCGCGCACCCAAGCGCCTTCCTCGTGGGCCGAAGCCCGGGCCTGCAGGCGCTCTTGGTTACACAGGCCATTGCCCTTCACCACGGCCCAGAACTCGTCCCAGTTCACTTCGCCGAAGTCGTAGGCCTGGCGCTCCTCGTTCCACTTCACTTTTTCGTCGGGCACGGTCAGGCCCAGGAACTCGGCCTGGGGCACCATCATGTCCACGAATTTCTGGCGCAACTCGTCGTTGGTGAAGCGCTTGATGCGCCACTTCATGCTTTGCTCGGTGTTGGGCGAGTCGGCATCTTTCGGGCCGAACATCATCAGCGTGGGCCACCACCAGCGGTTCAGAGCTTCCTGGGCCATGGCTTTCTGCTCGGGGGCGCCTTCGCACAGCGTTTGCATGATTTCGAAGCCCTGGCGTTGGTGGAAGCTTTCTTCCTTGCACACGCGCACCATGGCCCGGGCATACGGCCCGTAGGAGGTGCGGCACAGCGGCACTTGGTTCAGGATGGCGGCGCCGTCCACCAGCCAGCCCACGCAGCCCATGTCGGCCCAGCTCAGGGTGGGGTAGTTGAAAATGCTGCTGTACTTGGCCTTGCCTGAGTGCAGGTCGGCCAGCATCTGGTCGCGGGTGGTGCCCAGGGTTTCGGCGGCGCTGTAGAGGTAGAGGCCGTGGCCGGCTTCGTCCTGCACTTTGGCCAGCAAAATGGACTTGCGCTTGAGCGAAGGGGCGCGGGTAATCCAGTTGCCTTCGGGCAGCATGCCCACCAGTTCGGAGTGGGCGTGCTGCGAAATCTGGCGAATGAGGGTTTTGCGGTACGCCTCCGGCATCCAGTCCTTGGGCTCGATGCGCACGTCGGCATCGATGCGGGCCTGAAACTGTTCTTCCGGGGTGAGGACTTGTTCGAGCGTTTCCATGACTAAATGGGTGGGTTTCGGGTGAATGGGAGAGAAGCGGCTACTGGTCAAAGTCAACCGTGACTTCCGGCGTGGTGGGCCGGGCCTGGCAAGTAAGTACGTAGCCCTTGGCCACTTCGGTGTCGGACAGCGAGTAGTTTACGTCCATCTCGGCCGTGCCGGCCGTGACGCGGGCCCGGCAGGTGCTGCACATGCCGTTTTTGCAGGAGTAAGGCGCATCCACCCCAATGGCCAGCAGGGCATCGAGCACCGTGTCGCCGTAGTACGACATGGCCAGCGGGTAGGCGCGGCCGTCGAGCTGCACCGTTACCTGGCTTTTTTGGTCGTCGTCGCCCACCGGCCGGGGCGTCGCGGCCCGGGCCGTGGTGGGGCTGCTGCTGGAGGCAAAAAGCTCAAAGTGAATGTGCTCGGCCGCAACGCCGGCTTCCGTCAACGCCTGCTTCACGCCGTGAATCATCTCCTCCGGTCCGCAGATGTAGGCCTCGTCGAGCCGGTCGGCGGGCACTATTTTTTGCAGAAATTCCGCCGCTTTGGCGTAGTCGAGGCGGCCGAAAAACAACTCGCTGTCGCCTTGCTCACGGCTCAGCACGTGGTACACGCTCAGGCGGTGCAGGAATTTGTTCTTCAGCCCTTCAATGGCCTCTTTGAAAATAATGGAATTGCGGCCGCGGTTGCCGTACACCAGGTACACGTGGCTGCCCGGCTCGGTGAGCAGCACCGTCTTGGCGATGCTCAGGATGGGGGTGATGCCGCTGCCGGCCGCAAACAGTGCGTAGCGCTTGGCCTGCGTGGGGTGTAGGCTGGGCGAGAAGCGCCCCTGCGGCGGCATCACGTCCAGGGTATCGCCGGCGTGGAGGCCTTCCACGGCAAAGGTGGAAAAGCGGCCTTCGGGCACTTTTTTGATGGCCACGCGCCACTCATCGTCGAGCGGGCTGCTGCAAATGGAGTAGGACCGCCGCAGCTCTTCGCCCTCGTGTTCGCGGCGCAGGGTGAGGTACTGGCCGGGCGTGTAGCGAAACGTGTCGCGCAGCTCGGCCGGCACGTCAAACGCCAGCGAAACGCAGTCGGGCGTTTCGCGACGGATGTTCTTGATGGTAAGCTTATGAAACCGGCTCATGGGTGGGATGGGATGAGCAGTGAGGGCGTAGGGCGGAAGCACCTCCAACCGCCGCGCTCCGAAAGCCGGCAGTCAGAAGGCTGCCTACTGGTTGCCAATACAAAAGGCAGCAGTCGGCAGCATTACAAATATAGTCAATATAACCCCAAAAGCTAACGAGTGTTTGTTTTAATCAAAACGCCACAAACGCGGCTACTACGCATGAGCTGGAAACACTGCACGTTCAACCTTTTCTTGCTGCAAGACGGGCGGAGTTGTTCAGGCGGCGGCTCTTGCCCCAAACCCCGAGCGCAGCAGCACATACAGCCCCGCCACGGGCAGCGGGCTCACCACAAAGTCCAGCAGTTGGCGGCTGAGACGGTAGGCCCATTGGGCATCGCCAGCCAGCTTGCCCAGCACCACCAAGGCCACGTACACGGCCAGTGTGCCGGCATACAGCCGCAGCACGAGGCGCCATTGCGCAGCCGCTGGCAGCAGCAGGCGCAACAGCAGCAGGCAAATGCTCAGGTACCCCACCGCGTAGGTGGCCACCACCGGCAGCGGCCGCTTCACCACGCTGCCGCTGATGTTTTGCTGCAGGGCTTCGACTTGCTGGCGCAGCCCCACGGCGGCCAGCATGCGCTGCCACCATTTCGTCAGGACCGTCAGCACGGCCACGTCGTACACGCCCAGTAGGAGCAGGGCCGCCAGCAGCGCCCCCACCAGCACCCAGCGGCCTCCAATGCTGCGCCGAGCCAATACTTGCTCAGTCATGGGCCGGGGCGTTGGGAGCCACGGCCAGGCGCCGGGCCCACAGCATCCAGAGGCCGAAAATGCAGCCGTACACCACGAAATTGAACGTGTAGTGGTGGTTGAATTCCAGCGACGAATGCGCGTAGCGGTGGTTGATGGCCAGTGCGGCCACGCGCAGCACGTTCAGCCCCCAGATGAGGGCCATGCCGGCCGGAATAAACCACGCCTTGCGCCGCCACGGCCCCGGAAATGCCAGCACGAAGCCGCCAAACAATGCGTACAGCACCAGCCCGTTGCAAGGCGGGTACACCACCACCGAAGGTCGGCCGTTCATAAGAACCAATTGGTCGTAGGTGGGGCTCACGCCTGCTTCAAACCCCAGCCCTTGTAGCAGGCCCACGCTGCTGCGCGTAATCTGGGCGCATAAGGCGGCGTCGAGGCGCCCATCGGGGCCCAGCCATTGCTGATAGCCGAAAAACCACGCCAGGTACATGGCCGCGGCCACAAGCAAAAAGCGAAACAGCAGCCGATTGTCGGGCGGTGCGCCGGCGGCGGGGGCGGATGGGAGCATAGGGCAGGAAAGATAACAGCTGCGAAGCTGCAAAAAAAAGACGGCCTTTCTCAGCAGAAAGGCCGTCGTGCTAATGCGGGCGGTTTGGAAGCAAGCCGCTACGCTTTCTTGCGGCGGTCGCGCAGGCGCTTGAGGCCGTAGGCCACCCCGCCGGCCAGCAGAAGCGAGGCGCCGCCATCCAGCGGCACTTCGGCGGCGGGCGTGCCGGGCGTGGGGCCGCCCGAGCCGGGGCCTTGGGCAAGTACGGTTCCGGCAAAGGCCAGCACGAGAGTAAAAGCTGGTAGCAAGCGAGTTAGGAGAAATGATTTCATGCGTTAGGGCTGAGAAGGTGAAGTGAAATGCGTAGGCAACCAGAGCGGTAAATGTATCACAATGTTTTTGAAATATAGCTTTCGGAAAGTATTATCTGTGTTAAATCATAAGTCGGTGCTTGGGCCATTAAATGAAGGGCAAGCGGACGGTTTTTCACTACGGGGCTCAGCTAGCTTGGTTTGCCTGCTCGCATGAAAATACCACGCGGCGGGGAGGCGTGGCGTGCTACTCCGGCGGCGTGCCTACCTTGCGGCAGCTGTTTCGCTTGTTTTCCTAGCCCATGCTTTCTCCTACCGACGCTGCCGCGCCGGCGGCCGGCCCCGCCGACTACCATCCCCTCATCCGCCAGGTATTTGCCGAGATGGGCAAAGTCGTGGTGGGCCAGCAGCCCCTGCTTAGCCGCCTGCTCATCGGCCTGTTCACGGGCGGGCACATCCTGCTCGAAGGCGTGCCCGGCCTGGCCAAAACCCTCACCATTTCCACGCTGGCCAAGGTGCTGCACCTGCACTTTCAGCGGGTGCAGTTCACGCCCGACCTGCTGCCCTCCGACTTGGTGGGCACCATGATTTACAACCAGAACCAGTCCATCTTCGAGGTGAAGAAAGGGCCGATTTTTGCCAACCTCGTGCTGGCCGACGAAATCAACCGCTCGCCGGCCAAGGTGCAGAGCGCCCTGCTCGAAGCCATGCAGGAAAAGCAGGTCACCATCGGCGACACCACCTACCCGCTCGACCTGCCCTTCCTGGTGCTGGCCACCCAAAACCCCGTGGAGCAGGAGGGCACCTACCCCTTGCCCGAGGCCCAGGTCGACCGGTTCATGCTGAAAGTGCACGTCGACTACCTCAAAAAAGCCGACGAGCTGGAGGTAATGCGCCGTATGGCCAACCTCAGCTTTGTGGAAGACGTGCAGCCGGTGCTCACGCAGGCCGACATCTATGGCATTCGGCAGCAAATCAACCAGGTACAGATTTCCGACACGTTGGAGAAGTACCTCATTGAGCTGGTGTTCGCCACCCGCCGCCCCGCCGACTACGACCTGCCCGAGTTTGCCCAGGCCGTGCAATTCGGGGCCAGCCCGCGCGCCAGCATTGCGCTACACCGCGCCTCCAAGGCCGTGGCCTACCTCGAAGGCCGCGACTACGTGCTGCCCGAAGACATCAAAGAAGTGGCCGCCGACGTGCTCAATCACCGCATTCTGCTCACGTATGAAGCCGAAGCCGACGGCATTCGGACCCAAGACCTTATCGAGGCCATCCTGCGCAAGGTGCCCATCAGCTAAGCAGCGCTCAACGCAAGTAGCGGCAGCTAGAGCAACTGCCATAAAAAAAAGGGCTGACCATACGGTCAGCCCTTTTTCATGCGAAGTACTGCAATGGTTATTCCACCACCACGCGCTTCACCACGAGGTCGTTGCCCGACTTCAGCTGCAGCGAGTACACGCCAGCAGCAAGGCGGCTCACGTCGAACTTCGCGCTGCCACCGGCGGTAGGCAGGCTCAGCTGCTGGGTCAGCACCGTCTGGCCGAGCGAGTTGATGAGCGTAGCGGTAGCAGCGTGCAGGCTGCCGGCCGGTACATCCAGCGTGAAGTTCTGGTGGGCCGGGTTGGGGTAGAGGCCCACCGTGGCGGCCAGGGCTTCGTTGCGGCTCGACGAGATGATGCTCAGGCGCACGTTGTCGATGCCCATGTCGTCGTTGCCGAAGTCCGAAGTGGCCTGGAAGCGAATCACCGTCGTGGCCGAGGTGCTGGGGATAACCACCGTCTTGGCCGTGAAGGTCGTGTTGGTGGTGGCCGTCAGCAGGGGCGTGGTGGTGAAGGTAGCGCCGCCATCGGTGCTGTAGAACACGTCCACTTTGTCGGTGCCGCTGGGGTTGATGAAGTCAAACGTCAGCGTGCGGGCACCGGCGGTGCCGCTCAGGTTGGCGTAGAGGTCAAACTTGCCCTGGGCGCCAATGGCCGAGCCGAAGGTGTGGAAGCGGGCCGAGTGGGCGCCGGTGCTCGAACGCGTCACGTAAGGAGGCGTGGGGTTGCTGGTCGAAGGGGTCTCGTAGGCCTCATACTGCCAGCCGGCCGACAGGAAGCCGTCGTCTTCGCGACGCCAAGAGTTGTCGCCGGTGGCGGGCGTATTGCGCCAGCTGTTGGTGGGCACGTCGCGCGTGCCGCCTACGCTAATCCAAGTGCCTTCGAAGCCTTCGGTGAAGGGCAGCGTGGCGTAGGCCGCGGGGGGCAGCAGGGTAGTGAAGGTGGTGGTCACCGGGATGGAGTTGGCACCCGTCGAGCAGGACGTTACCACGCTCACGGTGTAAGTGGTGCCTGAAGCCAAGCCGGTGAGGGTGATGGGCGAGCCCGTGGGGGCCGGCGTCACGGTTACGGGAGTGCCGCCAGCAGCGGTGTAGGTCACCACATAGCCACCCGTACCGGCCGGAGCCGTGAAGGTGATGGTGGCACCGGTCTGGGTGATGGAACCAGCCGCCAAGTTGTTCACCGGGGTGCAAGCCGGGGCGCTGGTTGAGGTCGTCACGGCTTCCAGCATGAAGCGGTAATTCGACGGGTTAGTAGCCGTAGCCGTGGTGGTTACGTCGGTGGGAGCAGCAGGCGTCGTGATGGACGAAGTGTAGTAGGTACCGGTGCGGGCCGTGGGGAGTTCTTCCTGCGTGGCAATGGGGAAATACTGAGTGGTCTGACCCGCCTGATAGGTCTGAGCCAAGCCTACCAGGAACTCACCGGCAGGTACTGCCACCGGAGTGTTCAGCGTGAACGTGGTGAAGGCCGTGCCGGCCACGCTGGCAGCGGTTACCACAAAATCGGGGGAGCGGCCCAGCACGGCACCCGTGGTGGGGTTCAGCACCACCGCGTACACCGTTTTGCCAATGGTGCTGCCAGCGCCCGTGCCCACGAAATCAACCAGGAAAGCGCGAACCGCCGTCACGTTAACCGACGTGTTGGCCGTGAATTTGGTCGAGAAAGCCGCCGTCGAGGTCGTGCTGGGACCAAAACCCCGAGCCGAAGTCGGTGCCGAAGCGTCGCTGTACGAGTAGTCGGAGGTGTTAACGACCTGCGTGGCGGTAGCCGTGTTATTCGAGGGGTTGCCATCGCCCGTGGCGTTTGCCGTTACGGTTACCGTGTTGGTTCCAGCAGTGGTGGGCACGTAAGGGTCAAACGTAACCGTGGTGGAAGCACCTGCGGCCAGCGAAGCAATAGTTTTGGTGTTGGTAAAGGTGTTGGCACCCGTTACGCTCAAGGCGACCGGGAAATTGGTCAGGGCACCGGTTCCGGCATTGGTCACGTAGGCCCGCACGGCGTGCGGCGCGCCCTGCGGAATGGGCAGCTTGGTGAGCGTATAAACCACCGACACTTTCGCGTCGGTGCCGGTCACCGGCGAGAAGCGGAAGGTGCGGCCGGCATCCGGCAACGCCGTCTGACGGATATTGAACGCGTTGGAGGTCGTATAGTCGGTGCTGATGAAAGTGGCAGCCGACCATGCGGCCGACGACAGCTTTTCAGCCAATACTTTTTGCGACGCGCCCGTGCCTTTGATGCCGGCAACGGCCCATTCGGCGTTCGAAACGTTGGTGCTGGCCGTAGCCGGACCGTAAACGAATTCGATGATGTTGCTGCCCTCGTACAGCTTTACCTGAAAGTTCATGTTCAGGTACTGCTTGTCGATGCTAATGGTAGTGCCGGCAATTATTTGTGACTTGGGGCTCACGTTTTTCCACTGGATGGTGGTCACGCGGGAAGGGGAGGTACCGGTGGTGGCAACTCGGTATTCCGTGGTGCCCACACCAGCTTCGAGGTCGAAGTTGAACGGGAGTAGGAGGTCGTTGTCGGCAGAGCTCAGAGGGCCACCCGACACGTCCTGCGGGCCGGCCCCAAAGTAAGGCGCGGCAGGAGCCGTGGCGCCAAGCTTGAGGTAGCCATTGGTGTTCAGCACAAATTGCGTGTACGCAGTGCCATTGTAGGTGAACGTGAAGCCAATGGACGTTGCGGCGGAGTTGGCATCGTCAAAGTTGGCCGTGGTGATGGCCGTGCCGGTGGTGCCGAGGTCAGTGTAAGTGCCGGTTACGTTCGCTGCGTTGGCAGCGGGGTAATTCAGCGTTTGGGCGTTTGCCGCGAGTGGCAGCAGCGGCAACAAAGCCACCGGCAGCCACCGGCTGGCTGTTTTCAGCCGGGTCTGTAAGGTTGTAAGCATGAAAATGGGGGAAAAGTGAGGAATAAAAAAGGGGAAGTGATGAAACAAGAAGGGCCGCAAACGGCCGCAGGTCCGGCAACAAGCAATGAACCTGCGCCCAAATTACACATTAGCCACCAAACCCAGCACTTGGGTCGGGTTTCTCCAGATAAAGAATCGATTTTAATCGACCGGTCTCAGGGTTTGGGCGAAGTACGCTCAGCCAAAGTAGCCGCATTGTCGGCGGGGTTGCAGCCGGCCACGGGCACAAAGGTGCGGGCCGGCTCACCGGGGCGCTGCGCCAGGCCGTAGGTATACGTTTTGTCATAGTAATCAAGTACCAGCTCCACCATGTGGGCAAAGTCGCCGGCTTCCACAGCAGCCAGCGCCTGTTGCGTAGCCAGCCCGCCCAGCCGCTTGTGCAGCCGCTCGATGGCGGCGGCCAGCTCGACGGGGTTTTCGGCGCCGTACTCGGCGGCCAGCTTGGCCACGCGGGCCGCGCGCGGCACTTCCAGCACCCAGCGCGGCGAAGTGCGCAACTGCTCAAACAGCGGCGCGGGAATGGTGAGCCGGCCAATCTGGCGGCTTTCGTCTTCTACCCACACGGGGGCGTCGGTGGGCAGGCCGAGCAGGGCCGCGGCCAGGTTGTTTTCAAACTGCTCTTGCGTGGGCTGCGCCGGCTGCCCAATGGCCCCAAAGGCCGAGCCCTTGTGGTGGGCCAGTCCTTCCAGGTCGAGTACGGGCTGGCGGTAGGGTGCGGCGGCCAGGGCGTGCAGCACGTCGGTTTTTCCGCTGCCCGTGAGGCCGCCCAGCACCCGCCACGCGCGCGGCTCCTCAAACGAAGCCAGCACCGCGCGCCGGTAATCCTTGTAGCCCTTGTCGAGCAAATGCACCTTGAAGCCGGCCAGTTCCAGCAGCCACAGCACGGCGCCGCTGCGCATGCCGCCGCGCCAGCAGTGCAGCCGCACTTCTTTGCCAGGGGCCAGCTTTTTGGCCTGCTTCACCATGGCCGACATCTTCGGCCCGAAGAATTCCAGGCCCAGGTGCACGGCGTGCTCTTGGCTCACCTGCTTGTAGGCCGTGCCGATGCGGGCCCGCTCCTCGTCGGTGAACAGCGGCAGGTTGAGGGCACCCGGCACGTGGCCTTGCGCAAACTCAATGGGGGCCCGCACGTCGAGGATGGGGTAGGGGAGGGCTTGGAAAGCGGCCAGCGGGTGACGAGGCATGAATCGGGGAAAGGAAAAATCAATCGAACGTCATGCTTTGGCAAGCGGACGCCAGATGAAGCACGACGTTCGGCAAGCTATTTCAGCTGGCGCAGGTATAGCTGTACGGTGTTTTCGAGGCCCAGGTACAGCGCGTCGCACACCAAGGCGTGGCCGATGCTGACTTCGGCCAGCTCGGGCAGCTGGCGGTGCAGCCAGGCCAGGTTGTCGAGGTCGAGGTCGTGGCCGGCGTTCACGCCCAGCCCGAGCTGGCCGGCGCGGGCGGCGGCGGCGCGGTAGGGGGCCACCGCGGCTTCGCGGTCCTGCAAGTAGTGGCGGGCGTAGGCTTCGGTGTAGAGCTCAATGCGGTCGGTGCCGGTGGCCACGGCGCCTTCCACCAGGGCCAGGTCGGGGTCGAGGAAAATGCTGACGCGGGCGCCCAGGCCTTTCAGCTCGGCCACCACGTCCTGCAAGAAGCTGCGGTGCGTAATCACGTCCCAGCCCGCGTTGGAGGTGATGGCCTCGGGGGCATCGGGCACCAGCGTCACCTGCTCGGGGCGCACCTCGCGGCACAGGGCCAGAAAGTCGGGGGTGGGGTTGCCTTCCACGTTCAGCTCGGTGGTCACAATGCTTTTCAGGTCGCGCACGTCTTGGTAGCGGATGTGGCGCTCATCGGGCCGCGGGTGCACCGTGATGCCTTCGGCCCCGAAGCGCTCGATGTCGCGCGAGGCCTGCAGAATGTCGGGGCGGTTGTGGCCCCGGGCATTGCGCAGGGTGGCCAGTTTGTTGATGTTAACGCTGAGCTTCGTCATGGTGGTTGGGCCAGGAGGGTATGGGGGGTAGGCAGGGAGGAAGTGTTTGGAAACGGCTGTCATCCTGAGCGCAGCGAAGGACCTTCTCAGGTCTGCGTCGGGTGCGATACAGTAAACCATTCAGACGTGACAAGGTCTTTCGCTGCGCTCAGGATGACAGCCGGGGCCGTAGCTTCGGGGCGAAATTACGGCTTCCCTTTCCACGCCTCATTTCGCCATTTCACTAACACACCACTCCGCCTCATGCTAAAAGACACCATCGACGCCGCCATCAAGCAAGCCATGCTGGCCAAAGACAAAGTGCGCCTCACCGCGTTGCGCAGCATCAAATCCCAAATCATGCTGGCCGAAACCGCCGAGGGTGCCCAGGGCGGTGCCCTCACCCCGGAGGCCGAGCTCAAGCTTCTTAACAAAGCCGCCAAGCAACGCCGCGACGCCGCCGCCATTTACAAGGAGCAGTTTCGCTCCGAGCTGGAAGCCAACGAGCTGGCCGAACTAGCCATCATTGAAGAATTCCTGCCCGCGCAGCTCTCCGAAGCCGACCTCGTAGAGCGCCTCGTGCACATCATCCAGCGCGTGGGCGCCACCGGCCCTTCCGACTTGGGCAAGGTGATGGGCGTGGCCGCCCGCGAGCTGTCTGGCCAGGCCGACGGCAAGCGCATCTCCGACGTGCTCGGCCACCTGCTCAACAACACCAATTTATAAGGGCAGGAGGGTAGGAAGGTATGGGGGCAGGAGTTGAGAACTCAACCCCTTTCACACCTCCTGCCCCCATACCCTCCTACCCCTCTCACCCTAAAAATGACTGCCCTCGACATTCTGCTGTTGTTGCCGCTGGGCATCGGGGCCGTGAAGGGCTACCGGCGCGGGCTGGTGCTGGAAGTGGTGTCGCTGCTGGCGTTTGTGCTGGCCGTGGTGGGCGGGCTCAGCCTGCTGTCGGCGGCCGTGCCGCTGGTGCGCCACTACGTGGGCAGCGCGTTTGGCATGCTGCCGCTGGTGTCGTTCGCGCTGGTGTTTGTGGCCATTATGTGGGGCGTGCACCTGCTGGGCGGCCTGCTCAAAACCGCCGTGCACCTCACCCCGCTGGGCGTGCTCGATAACCTGCTGGGCGGCGTGGCCGGCGTGCTGAAGTGGGTGCTGGGCCTGAGCTTGTTGCTGCACGGCACCGGTCTGGCAGGCCTGCACCTGCTGTCGCCGAACCTGGTGGCGGGCTCGCAGGTGCTGCCCATTGTGCAGCAGGCTACCCCGCTGGCCCTGCAAATCACCGGCTACGCGCTGCCCTTCGCACAAGATTTGCTGGTGCGTATGCGCACCGCCTTCGTGAAAAGTTAAGCATGAAGCACGAGGAAGGTGATTGGCTGAAGTTCCTCTTTCCCGTGCTCCTTTCGTGTTCCGTACATGCGCCTGCTGCTGCTCGATAATTTCGACTCCTTCACCTTCACCCTGGCCGATTACCTGCGCCAGCTGAAGGCCGAAGTAGTGGTGCGCCGCAACGACGTGACGCTGCCAGAATTACAGGCCCTGGCCTTCGATGGCATTGTGCTGTCGCCCGGGCCCGGCGTGCCGGCGCAGGCAGGCGTCATGCCGGCCGTCATCGGGCACTACCACCAGCGGGTGCCCATGCTGGGCGTGTGCCTGGGCCACCAGGCGCTGGGCGAGTTCTTCGGCGGCACCGTGACGCGGGCGGCGCGGCCCGTGCACGGCAAGGTGTCGGAAATGCAGTGCATGCCCGATGAGCCGCTGTTTGCGGGCCTGCCGGCCACGCAGCCCGTCACGCGCTACCACTCGCTGCTGCTGCAGGAGCCCCTGCCGCCGGCCCTGGTGCCGCTGGCCCGCACCACCGGGCCGGTGTCCGAGCTCATGGCCCTGCGCCACCGCACGCTGCCGCTCTACGGCGTCCAATTTCACCCCGAAGCCCTGCTCACGCCGCACGGACTGGCAATTTTGGCCAATTGGCTGCGCTGTTGTATCATTGCCAAAACCGCCGGGAATTGACGAGAAACGAGATGGAATTGCGCCACCAGCACCAGCATGGGTACGAATACGTGGACGAAGGCCAGGGCCCCGTTCTGCTCCTGCTGCACGGTCTGTTCGGCGCCCTGAGCAACTGGCAGGACGTCGTCACGGAGTTTTCGGCCGACTACCGCGTCATCATTCCGCTGCTGCCGATATACGACATGCCCCTTACCCAGGCCGGCGTGCCGGGCCTTGTGGCCTACGTCGAAGGCTTTGTGAAGGCGCTGGCCTTGCCACCCACGTTTACCGTGCTGGGCAACTCGCTTGGCGGCCACATTGCCTTGGTGTATACCCTTAATAACAAAGCCCGCGTCAGCCGGCTGGTGCTCACGGGCAGCAGCGGCTTGTTCGAGGACAGCATGGGCGGCTCCTTCCCCAAGCGCGGCAACTACGCCTACGTGCAGGAGCGGGTCGGCTATACGTTCTACGACCCCAAGGTAGCCACCCAGGAGCTGGTCGACGAGGTGTTCAACGTCACAAATTCCAACGCCAAGTGCTTGCGCATCATTGCCATCGCGCGGTCGGCGCAGCGCCACAACCTGAGCAAGGAGCTGACCAAAATCGAGGTGCCCACCCTGCTGGTGTGGGGGCTGAACGACACCATCACGCCGCCGCCGGTGGCCCACGAGTTTGCCCGCCTGCTGCCCCACGCCGAGCTACGCTTCCTCGACCACTGCTGCCACGCCCCCATGATGGAGCGCCCCGCCGGGTTCAACCGCTACCTGCGCCGGTTTTTGCGTACTACCGAAACGGCCCCCGCCGTGGCTGCCTAAACGGCGGGTATCTTTTTCGCCGGCTCGATTGTTGTTCCTTTACGCGCGCCGCTTGGCGCACCCGCTACCTTATTCTATCCCTTCCCACTAACGCCGCGTTATTGCCTTTACCCTCATCATTAGCCCCGCATATGCCTGCCCTGCTCGCCGAGGATTTACTCAACGAAATGATTCCGCCCCTGAAAGGCACCGATTCGGCGGGCAAAGCGGCTCGCTGGCTCGATGAGTTTCACGTGGCCCAGTTGCCCGTGCTCGACAACCGCCACTACCGCGGCCTCGTCACCGAATCCGACCTGGCCGATTTCGACGACCCGGAGACCTTGCTCTCGGAGCTGCCCCTGGGCTTCGGCGACGCCTACGTGCGCCCCGACCAGCACTTCTACCGCGTGATGGAGCTGGCCATTGAAAATAAAATTCAGCTGGTGCCCGTGGTAGATGAGCGGCACGAATACGCCGGCGTCGTCACCATTGCCGATGCCTTGGCCGCGTTTGGCCAGCAGCCGGCCGGCGGGCAGGGCGGCATCATTGTGCTCACCATGGAGGAGCGCGACTACTCGCTCACCCAAATCAGCCGCTACGTGGAGGAAAACAACGCCAAAGTCATCAGCGCGCTGGTGGCTCAGGACGAAGTCGACCCCCAGCGCATTCGCCTCACACTCAAGCTTAATACCGACAACCTGACCCGCATCACGGCCACCCTCGAGCGGTTTGGCTACGTGGTAACGGCCCAGTTCAGCGGCACTGCCGCCCCGAACGAAGACGAGCAGGAGCGCTACGACGCCCTCCTGCGGTACCTGAGCGTGTAACGGCGGGGTGCTCGGAGTCCTGTTACTGTTCCTGCAGACGCTGCTTGGCGCTCCGGCTCCGGCCGATACACTGCCCCATGCGCTACGCCCCACCATCGCGCCCGCCGATACGCTGGTGCGCATCGTGCCGTGCCCCGACGTGCAGCGCGCGGCCGTGGGCACCATCCTGTTTCTAGGCAATGCCGTCACCAAGGAGCGGATTCTGCGCGTCGAGCTCGATTTTCACGAAGGCGATACCCTAGCCGTGGCTGACCTGGCCGCCCGACTCGAAGCCAACCGCAGCCGCCTGTTCAACCTCCAGCTTTTCCACACCGTGGTGGTGCAGGCCAGCTGCTCCGGCGGCAAATGGCTCATTGTGTTCGGTTTGCAGGAGCGTTGGTACCTATTTCCGGTGCCCATCCTCTCGCTGGCCGACCGCAACCTGCGCTCTTGGCTCGACCGCTCCGACCGTTGGAAGCGCGTCGACTACGGCGTGCACCTAGTGCGCAGCAACTTTCGCGGCCGCAACGAGCAGATTATGGCCAACCTGCAGCTGGGCTTCAACCGCAAGTATGAGCTGTTTTACGAGGCCCCCGGCCTGGGCCACTACCGCCGCTTGGGCCTTGGCGCGGGCGCGTCCTATTACCAAAGCCACGCCCTCGACTACATCACGCTCGGCGACCGCCTCGTGCCGTTTCGGGCCGATGACAACTTTCCCATTCAGCGGCTCTATTTCACGGGCGGCCTGCGCTTCCGGCACACCGTGCAGTTCCTCACGGCGCTGGACGTTTCCTATCACCGCGAGCAGATAAGCGACTCCATTCGTTACCGCAACCCGGAGTATTACCTGGGCCGTACCCAGCGCGAATACCTCGATTTTACCTTCACCACCACCCGCAACCAGCGCAACACCTTCGCCTATCCCCTCACGGGCAAGTACGCGCAGCTGAGCGTGTCGCACCGCGTGTTCCTGGGACGCACAGCCCCCAGCGTCACCACCGTGCACGCTACGTACTCGCGCTACCTGGCGCTGGGGCACCGGTTCTACTATAGCATTGGGCTGAGTGCACAGGCACGCTTCGCCGAAAAGCTAGCCTACGCCGACGTGCGGGCCCTGGGCTACGCCGACTTGGTGCGCGGCTACGACGAGTACGTCATCGATGGCCGCCACTACGGCTTGCTGCAGCAGGGGCTGTCTTACCAGCTGTTGCAGCCCCGCAACATTCAGCTAGGCTCCATCGACAATCCCAAAATCAACAGCATTCCGCTGGCGCTCTACCTCAATATCTTTACCGACGCCGGCTATGTGGCCGCCCCCAGCCATTTGCCCCAAAACCGCCTTCCCAACCGCCTGCTCAGCGCCGTGGGCCTCGGCTTGCACCTCGTCACGTACTACGACCGGGTGTTCACGGCCGAGTACACCCTGAACGGCTTGGGGCAAACCGGTTACTTTTTTCGCGCCGAATTCCCCATTTGATGGCGAATGACTCGCCGGTTGGGTTGTTAATTTGTTATCAATCTTCCTGCGGAAACGCCTTTTCCCGAGCGTAACCTGTCCGCTGCCTCCGCATGAAAATCGCCATCCTTGGCAAGCCTTTCGACGACGAAGCTGCCCCCGCCATCCAGGCGCTGCTCGATGATTTGGCCGCCCGCCGGGCCGAAGTCCGCATCGGCGAGTCCTTCCGCACTTTCCTCGACAACCGCCTGCGCCTACCGCCCGGCACCACCGAGTTTCGGCGCGGCGACTCATTGCGCGGCGTGCAGTTCGTGCTCAGCATCGGCGGCGACGGCACTCTGCTCGATACCGTTACCTACGTCGGCGCCCTGCAAATCCCCATTTTGGGTATTCATACCGGCCGGCTCGGCTTCCTGGCCACCATCACCCCCGACCGCATTGCCCAGGCCATCGACGCCCTATATAAAGGCCACTTCAATATCGAAGAGCGCAGCCTGATTCGCGTCGATACGGACCCCGACGTTTTCGGCGGGCTCAATTTTGGGCTCAATGAATTCAGCGTGCTCAAGCGCGACACTTCGTCCATGATTGTCGTGCACACGTACATCGATGGCGAATACCTCAATTCTTATTGGGCCGATGGCTTGGTGGTGGCCACGCCCACCGGCTCCACCGGCTATTCGCTGAGCTGCGGCGGCCCCGTGATGCTGCCGCAAACAAACAATTTCATTATTGCCCCCGTATGCCCCCACAATCTGAACGTGCGCCCGCTCGTGGTGTCTGACCAGAGCGTGATTTCCTTCGAAATCGAAGGCCGTAGCACCAGCTACATGCTGGCGCTCGATTCCCGCTCCCTGCCCGTCGAAGCCTCCGTCCAGATAGCCGTTCGCCGCGAAACTTTCAACGCTCGTCTAGTAAAGCTCAACCACGTTAACTTCCTAAGTACCTTGCGCAGTAAGCTGAATTGGGGCCTCGACCGCCGCAACCCGGCAGGAATTTAAATAGAAACGGATAGCTTTTTTTTGGAAAAAAACGTTGAAAGTTTTTTTAGTTCCCGATTAGGCCTACTTTTGTCACCGTCTGAAACTGCGCATTCACTGCTCTGCCCTCAACACCCCGAAACCCGAATCATCATTTTAGTTGCCTTATGAAAAATATTTTCACTTATTCTTCGGCACTTGTGCTGGGCCTGGCCTTGGTGGCGACGCCCGATGCAGATGCTCAGCAGTTCAGCAAGCGGAAGCAGTATAACTCCATTGGCTTCAGCCTGAACGCCATGAACTACTTCGGCGACGTGACGCCGGTGACCAACTTCACCAGCCTGCGTCTGGGGGCTACTCGGGTAGGTGCCGGTGTTTCCATCACGCGTCGCTTCTATCCGCGTTTGTCGGGCCGCTTTGGTCTCTCTTACGGCCGTATCTCGGGCGACGACTCGCAGGCAGCCAACAGCGAAGACCCGGATGCACGTTTCCGCTACAACCGGAATATGACCTTCCGCAACGACATTTTCGAAGCTTCGGCCGTTGCCGTTATCGACTTGATTGAGAACCGCAACAACTACCTGAAGCGTCCGGACTTTGTGCCGTATGTATTTGTAGGCGTGGCCGGTTTCTACCACAATCCCAAAGGTTTGGTAGGCAAGAACAACCTCGGCCTTTCCGAAGGTCAGTACGTTGCCTTGGCCGACCTGAAAACGGAGGGCCAAGACAAAGCTTACGGTCAGACGCAGTTTTCCATTCCTTTCGGCGGTGGTATCCGCTACCGCATCAACCGTAACTTTGACGCAAGCCTCGAAATCGGCTGGCGCAAAACCTTCACCGACTACCTCGACGACGTAGGAGGAAACTATGCTGACCCGGCCAAGCTAACGACTGCTTCCCAGCAGTACTTTGGCCGCGACATCACGCGTAGCATTTCGCAGCCCGACAACAATTTTAACCCAACGAAATTTCCCGGTTTCCTCGGTACCCCCAATAACCCGTCTCCTCGCGGCGATAAAGGCAATAAAACCGATTGGTACATCGTTACAGGCGTGACGTTGAACTACATCTTGACGCCCCGCATCAAGAACCCGAAATTCCGCTAGCCTGCGGCCGCTGGCCGAAACGCTACTTTCCTAGCCAGCAACCTAGTTTAGATGATAAAGTCATTTGTTCAAAGTGCACTCCTCGTTTGCTTCGTGCAGGCGGGGAGTGCACTTTTTTGTGCCTCTGCCAGTGCGCAGAACACCAGTGAGTTGGGTGTTGGCCTCGGGGCCACCAACTACCGCGGAGAAATCTCGCCCGATTACCAGTTGCAAAACAACCGGCCGGCCTTCACCGTCTTCTACCGTAAGGATGTATCGGTGCCCATCACGCTGCGCGGAGGCTTCACCGCGGGCTTTCTGCGCGCCGACGACGGCAACGTGACCGGCGAGAACGGGGGCGTACCGCCCCTGCAAAACTACCGCCAAGCCAATACCAAAGGCAGCATTCTGGAAGCATCGGCGGTGGTGGAATACAATTTCCTAGACTACCACTACCGCACCGATAAGATACACTTCACCCCTTACCTGTTCGCCGGCGTTGCTGCTTTCTATGCCAGCACCACCACGGTGAGCAACACCCTGGGTGGGGAGTTCAATCAGGAAGGGTCCATGTTGGGATTTTCCATTCCGGCCGGCGCGGGGCTCAAGTATGCCCTATCGGAGCATATCAACCTAGGTCTGGAAGTAGGCGTGCGCAAGGCTTTCACCGACCAACTCGACCATTTGTCGGAGCAGGACCCGCTGCTGGTGAACGTGCACGACCAAGACTGGTATTATTACAGCGGACTCAGCATTTCGTATACTTTCTATAAAATTCCTTGTCCGTCGCAGTACAAGAAGAATAAGAGGCTGCTGAAATAGTCAGCAAGGCTGATTCAGGCCTTGAAATCACCCGGATACCGGGAATGCGGGTGCAGGAGGGCGATTGGGCCGACGACGCCCAAATGCAACCATTTCCGTAACTTGCGGGCTCTTTTAGCGAAACCGCAAAGATGACCGGCAAGGCCGAAATTGATACTCAAAATATTCCTGCCCACGTGGCCGTCATTATGGACGGCAACGGACGCTGGGCCAAGCAACGGGGCGGCATGCGCGTGTTCGGGCACCAAAGCGCCATCACGGCTGTTCGCGAAACCGTGGAGGAAGCAGCGCAATTAGGCGTGCGCTACCTCACGCTGTACGCTTTCTCTACCGAAAACTGGAACCGTCCGGCGCTGGAGGTAATGGCCCTGATGCAGCTGCTGGTGCACACCATTCGACAGGAAACGGCCACGCTGCTCAAAAACAGCATCCGCCTCGAGGCTATTGGCGACATCAGTACGCTTCCCAAGAACTGCCAGCGCGAGCTAGCCGAGGCCATGGAACTGACCAAAGGCGGCACCCGCATGACCTTGGTGCTAGCGCTGAGCTATAGTGGCCGTTGGGACCTGACCCAGGCCGCGCGGCGCTTGGCGGCCGATGTGGCCAGCGGCCAGGTGAAGCCTGCGGACGTTAGCGAAGCCACCGTGGCCGGGTACCTGGCCACCGCGGGCATACCCGACCCCGAGTTGCTTATTCGGACCAGCGGCGAGCAACGCATTAGCAATTTTCTGCTGTGGCAGTTGGCTTATACGGAGTTGTATATCACGGATTTGCTGTGGCCGGACTTCCGGAAAGAGCATTTCCAGGAGGCCATTCGGGCCTACCAGGGCCGGGAACGGCGCTTTGGCAAAACAAGCGAGCAAGTCGCTGTCTCTTAATTTCTAGTAATGTTTCTTGTGCGTAATTTAGTTGTCAAGTTGGTCCTGGCCCTGGTGGTGTTGGGTGGGGTGATGAGCAGTCCGGTGCGGGCGCAACAGGCGGGCGGCAGCGCGGCCGATGAGCCCAAGCGGTACGAATTAGGGGGCATTACCGTGAGCGGCGCGCGCTACCTCGACCCCAATACCCTTATTAGCCTCACCGGCCTTCGTGTGGGCGACCCCATTTCGGTGCCGGGCGAAGAAATTGGTAAATCCATCCGCAAGCTGTGGGCCCAGGGTATTCTGGGCGACGTGAGCGTGACCATTGCCCGCATCGAGGGCAGCAAGATATTCCTGGACTACAACCTGAAGGAACGGCCCCGCTTGTCAAAATTCACCTTCACGGGCATCCGGAAAGGACAGACCGAGGACCTGACCAAAAAAATTACGCTGATTCGCGGAAAGGTGGTGACCGACGCCCTGCTGAACAACACGCGGACGCAGGTGCGGAAGTTTTTCGTGAACAAGGGCTACCTCGACGCCAAGGTGAACGTGGTGCAGGTAGCTGACTCGTCGCTGGCCAACAGCGTGGCCCTGCGTATTGACGTGGACAAGGGCTCAAAAGTGCGTATCCATGACATTGCGTTCGAGGGCAACAAGGCCTTTTCGGACCGTAAGCTGAAAGGCAAGCTGAAAAAGACAAAGGAGCGGAAGCCGTATAAAATCCTCACTGCGGGCAAGTTTCAGCGCGCCGAGTACGAGGAAGACAAAAAGAAGCTGCTGGAATTTTACAACGCTGAGGGCTACCGCGACGCCGCTATCGTGAGCGACACGCTGGTGCGCGACGAAAAAGGCTTGGCGCTGACCATCAAAGTGGACGAGGGTCCGAAATACTATTTCCGCCACATTACCTGGAGCGGCAACTACCTCTACGACGACAAGACGCTGGCTAACGTGCTGGGCATCAAATCGGGTAGCCCCTACAGCAAGGAAACGCTGGACAAGCGCCTGAATTACAACCCGACCGGTCAGGACATCTCTTCGCTGTACCTCAACGACGGTTATCTGTTTTTCACCATCGACCCGGTGGAAACGAAGGTGGAGGGCGACTCCATCGACATTGAGATGCGCTTGAGCGAAGGCGTACAGGCGCACATCAAAGACATCAACATTTCGGGCAACACCAAAACCAGCGACCACGTGCTGCGCCGCACCCTGCGCACGCTGCCCGGCGACAAGTTTAACCGCGAACTGCTGATTCGCTCGCAGCGGGAAATTGCCACGCTGGGCTATTTCGACCCGGAAAAAATCGGCATCAACCCCATCCCGAACCAGGCCGATGGCACCGTGGACATCAACTACACGGTGGTGGAGAAACCTTCTGACCAGGTAACGCTGTCGGGCGGCTGGGGCGGCTACGCCGGCTTCATTGGCACGGTGGGCCTCGTGTTCAACAACTTCTCGCTGCGCAAAGCCGGCACGTTGCGCAACTGGACCCCGGTGCCGGCCGGCGATGGCCAGCGCTTGGCCCTGAACGTGCAGGCCAACGGCGTGCAATACCAGGCGTATTCGCTGTCCTTCACCGAGCCGTGGCTGGGCGGACGCCGCCCGAATTCATTCTCGTTCAGCCTCAACCACAGCGTGCAGCGTACGGGCGCGGCCTTGGATGCTTCGAGCGACCAGTTCATCAAGGTGAACAGCGCCAGCGTGGGCCTGGGCCGGCAGCTGCGCGTGCCGGATGACTACTTCACGCTCAGCAATTCGCTGTCCTACAGCCAGTATCAGACGCAGAATTATCCGGTAATTCCCGGGGCGGCTACCGGTACGTTCAACAACATTACCCTAAACACCACGCTGGCTCGCAACAGCATCGACAATCCGACTTATACCCGCCGGGGCTCGTCGCTGAGCCTGAGCCTGAGCCTGACTCCCCCGTATTCGCTGCTGAACAACGACCACACCAGCAACGAGTGGATTGAGTTCCATAAGTGGATGTTCGACGCCTCATGGTTCACGCCCATCGTGGGCAAGCTGGTGCTAAATACGCGGGCGCACTTTGGCTACCTCAGCACCTACAATTCCAATCGTCCGGTTGGGCCCTTTGAGCGCTTCAAAATGGGCGGTGCCGGCCTGGGCTACAACGGCGGCGGCAACTTCCTAGTGGGCACCGACTACGTAGGCCTGCGCGGCTACGACGACCCAGGCGCCACTTATGCCATCCCAACGGCCCAAAACTCGCAAGCGGGCGGCATTGCTTTCAACAAATACGTGGTGGAAATGCGCTACCCCGTCAGCCTCAACCCGGCCGCCACCGTGTACGTGCTGGCGTTTGCCGAAGCCGGCAACGCGTTCGATTCTTACAAAAACTACAATCCCTACAAGCTGTACCGCTCGGCCGGGGTAGGCGCCCGCATCTTCATGTCGGCGTTCGGCTTGCTGGGCTTCGACTTCGGCCACGGCTTCGACAGCGTGATTCCGAGCCTGCCCGACAACACGAAGCAAGACCCCAACCACTTCCACTTCATCATCGGTCAGCAAATTCGATAGCAGGGCACTAGCGGGCCTCATTTCACGTTTCCTCCAGTATGAAGAACTTCGGTGGCCCGCTGCTGGCCTTATGGTTGCTACTTGTTGCGCCGAGTGCTTGGGCGCAGAAATTTGGTTGGATAGATTCGGAGTTCATCATGAACAAGATGCCCGAATACGCCAAAGCCCAGGTGGAGTTGAACGCGCTTTCGGATACGTGGCAGAAGGAACTCGAAGCCCAGAAAAAGGACCTCGACAAGCTTTACCGTAATTACCAGGCCGAAGAAGTGGTGCTCACCGAGCCCATGAAGAAGAAGCGCCAAGACGAGATTCTGAAAAAAGAACAAGACATCAAAGCCTACCAGAACAAACAGTTCGGCTACGAAGGTCAGATTTTCAAGAAGCGCCAGGAGTTGAACAAGCCGGTGCAGGATAAGATTTTTGAAGCCTGCGAGAAGGTGGCGAAGAAAAAGTCCCTGGCCGTGCTGTTCGATAAATCGGGCGACCTGACGATGCTCTATACCAATCCGGCACACGACTACACGGAGTTTGTGCTGGAGGAATTGGGCCTCGGTGCTGAGGACCGGAACCAACCTGGCCCGAAAGGTGCTGTGAAGACCGTGGCGCCGCCCAAAACCCCCGTTGACCCCAACTTTGAGTCCGATTCGGGCACGCCCGAACCGGCAGCGCCCACCAAAGCCGCGCCCAAAACCACCCGGCCCGTGAAGAAGGGCTCGAAGTAATTACCTTTGTTCCAACATTTTTCTGACCCTTTTTCTTTTGATGAACCTCGTGAAAATTTTTCGTCTGACGCTCGCCGCCGCTCTGCTGACCGCCGGAACCCTGGCCGCCACTTCCGCGCAGGCCCAGGCCCCCCTCAAGATTGGGTACACCGACGTGCAATATGTACTGTCGCAGATGCCCGAGAGCAAGCAAATTGAATCGCAGCTGAAGACGTACAACGACCAGCTGGCTGCTCAGCTCAAAAGCAAAACCACTGAGTTCGAAACCAAGGTGAAAGACTACCAGCAGAAGTCTGGTACGATGACCGACATCGTGAAGGCTGATACGGAGAAGAGCCTGCAAAACCTGCAGCAGTCCATCCAGGAGTTCCAGCAGAGCGCCCAGCAGTCGCTGCAGCAGAAGCAGCAGACCCTGCTAAAGCCCGCCCTCGACAAGCTGCAGAAGAACATTGACGACGTGGCCAACGAAAACGGCTTCACCTACGTGTTTAACTCGGATGGTGGCGGCAGCCCGCTGCTGTTGCACGCTCCCAAAGAAGGCGACATATCGGACCTCGTGCTGAAGAAGATGGGCATTACGCCTGGTGCTGCTACGCCCGCTCCGGTAATCAAAACGCCGGCTCCTGCTACGTCGCCCGCGCCGGCGCCCGCTGGCAAAACGAAGACCAAGACCAAGAAATAAGCAGCGCCCGCTGCCCCAATTGCGAAAAGCCGGAGCAAGTGCTCCGGCTTTTTTCGTGTACCGAACCGCTCATGATACCCAACGACCTAGCAAACGATGAACTCGACGCCGACGGCGCCGAGGGCGATGAACTCTACGAACACCACCGCATCGTAGTGGACCGCGGCCAGGAGCTGCTGCGCATCGACAAGTTTCTGCACAACCGCCTGCGCAATACTTCGCGCAACAAAGTGCAGGAAGCCATTCGCGCCTCGGCCGTGGAGGTGAACGGTACCCCCGTTAAGCCCAACTACCGGGTGAAGCCGAATGACACCATTACGGTGACGCTGCCCGAACCGCCACGCGATGACCGGGTGGTACCCGAGGAAATGCCCTTGGATATTCGCTACGAAGACGCCGAATTGCTAATCGTGAACAAGCCGGCGGGCCTGGTGGTGCACCCGGCCTACGGGCACTGGCAGGGCACGCTGGTCAACGGACTGGCCTTTCACTTGGCTAACCTGCCTACTGGTCGCAACGGCGAAATCCGGCCCGGGCTGGTGCACCGCATCGACAAGGATACTTCGGGCCTGCTGGTCATCGGCAAAACGGAGTTTGCGATGACGCACCTGTCCAACCAATTTTTTCACCACACCATTCAGCGCAGTTATTTGGCGCTGGTGTGGGGCACGCCGCCTGGGCCTACCGGAACCATCCGCGGGCATATTGGGCGCAGTGTGCGCGACCGCAAGGTACAAGCCGTGTATCCGAACGGCGAGCAGGGCAAGCCAGCCGTAACGCATTACGAAGTTCTGGAAAGTTTTGGCCCTGTCACGCTGCTGCGCTGCGTGCTCGAAACCGGCCGCACCCACCAGATTCGGGCCCACATGCAATACCTCGGCCACCCGCTTTTTTCGGACGCCACCTACGGCGGCGACCGCATTCGCGTGGGCCAGAACACCGGGGCCTACCGCGACTTTGTCGAAGGTGCTTTTCAGCTTATGCCCCGGCAGGCCCTGCACGCCCGGTCGCTCGGCTTTGTCCATCCCACGTCGGGCGAGCAACTGTTTTTCGAAGCCGAGCTTCCCAATGACTTTGCGGGCGTGCTGGAAAAGTGGCGGGCCTGGGCTGCGGCCTAGTCGTGTTATGACAATAAAAAAAGCCCCGACGCAGCTGCGTCGGGGCTTTTGGGCTAACGGCTTATATAGCCATTATTTCTTCTTGGCAGCAGCTTTAGGAGCCGCTTTGGCGGGAGCCTTGGGCTTGGCCTTCAGCACGTCGATGTTGTTCTTCGCACCTTCGTTGCTGGGGTCCAAGGCCAGTACCTGCTCGAAGTTCGTCAGGGCCGCAGCCTTGTCGCCCTTCGTGTAGTTGTACACGCCCAGGTAGCCATAAGCAGCCACCAGACCTTCTTTGAACTTGCTGGCGTCGGCGCCTTCGGCCTTCGACAGTTCAATGTACTTGTCGTAGTACGGCTTGGCCAGGCCCTGCTTGCCGTCGGCGTCGCGGGCGGCATTCACCTTGGCGCGGGCCAACACTGCCGGAGCGTAGGTAGGCTTGGCCGTGTTGATGATGCCGTACACGCTGTCAGCCTGGGCATATTGCTTGTTGTTGCCGTAAGCCACGGCCAAACGGAACTGGTCGGTCAGGTCGCCGCCGTTTTTCAGCTTGTCACGGTACACACCAATAGCACTCTTGTAGTCCTTCTTGGTCATGTAAGCCGTTGCCAAGTCATTCTGGAGCTCAGCCTTTTTGGCGGGGTCCGTGGTGGTGGTAATGGCTTTGTTGATGGTGGCAATGCCTTCATCAGGACGACCAGCCCGGGCCTGAATGCGGCCCAGGTACGAGTAGTCTTCCGGAATGATTTTCTCGGCGGGAGCCAGCTTCATGTACGTGTCCATGGCTGCCAAGGCACCGTTGAAATCGCCGGTTTCGTACAGCAGATAGGCCTTGAGGCGGTTCATGGTCAGGTTCTTGGGGTCAGCCACCAGTACCTTATTTACTTCCGCTAATGCCTCGGGGTACTTTTTGGTGAGGTACAGGAACGAAGCATTTTGCGCATCCGTGGCCGGCGTGCGCTCTGCCAGCTCCAGGTACTTCTTGAACGTGCTGGCGGCCAGGTCGTACTGACCGGCGTAGTAGTACATATCGGCTAGCTCGCGGTAGGCGGGAGCGTAGCTGGGGTCCAGTTCGGTTGCTTTGGTCAGCGCCGTGCGGGCTTCGTTGAAGTTGCGCGAACGCACGTTCAACGCACCCTTCTTATAGTAAGCCTGCGCGTAGCTGGGGTTGGCCGCAATGGCGCGGTCGAAGCTGGTCATGGCTTCGCCACCACCTTGGTCAGAATGCAGATAAATGTCGCCACGGGCCACCATCAGGGCCGGGTCGTCTTTCTTGAAAGCCGTTTGGGCGGCCGTCAGGTACGTTTGCGACTTGCCGGCTTCTTTGATGTCGGCTTCGCCGTACGCCTGGGCAATCATGGTCAGGACTTTGGTGTCCTTGTTTTTGGTGGCTTTGGCGGCAGCGTCAAACTGCTGCTCGGCCGGACCAAGCTGGCCCTTGGCGAGCAACGCGCGGCCGGCGGCTACCTGGCCGAAAGGCGAAGAGCCCGAAGCACGGTTGAAGTAGAACGCGGCCGAATCCGGCATGTCGCGCATTTGGTACAAACGGCCCAGTTCAAAGTTCGACTCGGGCGAAGAACCCGCACGCAACATGGCGCGGGCTTCGTTGTAGCGGCCCAATTCGATGGCGCGCTGGGCTTTCTGAATGTCTTGGGCAGTGGCTGCCGTAGTACCTGCCGCTACGAGGAGGGCGGCGAGCAGCGGCTGTTTCCAGGGCTTGAAAGTCATAGGATGAAGAAAAAATGAAAAAGCGTAAGTGAAAAGGGGGTACGCGCGAAGCGCGCTTACAGTTTAGGCGTGGTCACGATGCGAGCCTGCATCTGAGCGGGAAGTAAGCCCGACTTTTGAAATATCAGCTGTCCGTTCTTGCCTGCCACGAAGGATGCAAACCCCGTGCCCAACCCTGCGCGCGCCTCCCGGCTGATGATGTAAAGGTTGCGCCGCAGCGGGTAATTCTGCAACTCCGGGTGCTCGGCGAGTTGTTCCGGCGTCTTTTCTGCCAGGTAAACCTGGTAAGGTTGAATGTAGTCGTCGGCGGTTGGGTTGGGGCGCGCCGTGATGCTGGCTACGCGCACTTTGTTGGCAAACTTCATGGCCGCCGGGTCGTCGCGGTCCGAAATCCAGTTCACGCCCACCACGCCGATGGCGTTGGGGTGCGTGGCCACGTAATCGAGTAGGGCCAGGTTGGAAGTCGCCGCAAACACGCGCTTGGTGAGGGGCGCGCCGTGCGTCACGGAGTCGCGCACGAACCGGGCCGTGCTGCTGCGGTTGGCGTCAAACACCACGTTAATGGCATCAAGGCCCTTCTTGCCGCTCACTTGGTTCCAGGTGCTGGTCTTGCCCGTGAAAATATCGCTCAGCTGCGCCACCGTCAGCAGCGAGTCAGGATTGGCACGGTTCAGCACGATGGCCAGGCCGTCGATGCCGATGCGGGTCAGCCGTGGGCTGATTTTCTGCTTTTCGAAGTCCGCCTTTTCTTCGGCGTTCAACTCCCGCGACACCACGGCCAGCTTAATCTGGTCGTTGATGAGGTCGAGCATCACCTTCTCTTCCGGCTGAAAGCTCATCTTGACGTGGGCGTTCGGGTAGAGCTTGGCAAAGGTGTCAATCTGCGCCTGCAGAATGGGGGCAAACGTCTCGTCCACGCCCACAGCCACCGTGCCGGTAGTGGGCGTGTCCTGAGCGCCCGGCGTGCCGGGGCCGTTGCAGGAAATCACGGTAGCGGCTCCTGCCAGTATGGCCAGGGCCCCGCTGGTCAGCAGGTGCGCGCGCTTATTCATTGTCATCGGAGAAGGGTTTTTTGCGGAAATAGGTTTGGTAGCCGCGGAAAAACCGCAGCAGGCCATACAGAACGAAAACCGAGCCCAGCACCCGGCGGGCCGTGGGGCCCAGCGTGATGACGCCGCCGCCCGTCGCCGTGTCGGCCGTCCACCACAGCCACACGCCCAGCCCCAGGTACACCAGGGCCATGGCGAGCACAAAGTAACGCACCAGTCGCTGGGGCGACTTGCCGAGGCGTTCCTCGGTAGTGGGAAGGTTGAGCATAAAGTGATAAATGCAGGAATGGAGATGTATAAACCCGCAAAAGGCCCGTAAAGGTTCGGCCAAATCGCAAAGCCACACGGCAACCAGCCCACAAAAAAGCCGAAAATTAGCCGCTTTTCATAGCTACGGCCAATTTTCGGTTTTTGCCTTGCTGAGATTACTCGACGGTGTACGGTACCGGTTTGCTACTCAAACTGAAAAGTTATGGGCAGAGTAAAGCGCACCGGCACGGCGTGGTTGTTCTGCAGGCCCGGCGTCCAGTCCGGCATTTCGCGCACCACGCGGGAAGCGGCTTCCTCGGTGCCGTAGCCCAAGCCTTTCAGCACCGTCACTTCGCCAATGCTGCCATCGGTCTGCACCACAAACGAAACGTACACTTTGCCCGATACTTGCGCGGCCATCGCGGCGGCCGGGTAGCGCAGGTGCTTTTGCAGGTAGCGCATCAGGGCGGCGCGGCCGCCCACAAAATCGGGCATCACTTCAGGGGCCAGCACCGGAGCCATCGGCGCCGCGGCCGCCGGTGCTGCCGAATCTCCTACCGGTGTGGTCGCGGGGCCACTGCCACCGCTTGCGCCGGTCGGGTTTTCGGCGCCGTCTTTAGCCGGCCCTGTCGGGCCTACGTCCTGCGGAAGTGTCGATTCCACGGTGGGTTTTACTTCCGCATCGGGGGCTACGTGGGTCTGAATCACGTCGTGCGGCGTCACCTTCACCTCCGGCGCCGCGGCGGCCGGTGGGGGCGGTGTCACCTTCTCAAACTCGTAGATGTTGGGTTGGTTCTGCGGCAGCTCGGGCAGTACCGGCGGTGCTTCCACTACTGCCGGCCACAGCAGGTTCACGGCGAAGGGCAGTAAAAACAGCAGCGTGCAAGCCGTGACGGCAATGAGCAGCGCCGAGCCAAGGTGCCGCTGATACGAGCGGCGCAGCTGAAAGGCGCCATAGGCTTTGTTCCGCCCCTCGAACACGATATCGTCGAGGGAGCCGGTGAGGAGGATGGGCGTGGACATGGCAGCAATGGGTTGAGGTGATACAATCGAACCCAAGCCACGCGGGCGGGGGCCCTCCGCCACTGGCTTGCCTTTCCACAACGACTTACTCATTGCTAATAGTATGCAAGCCGACAACATTTTTAATTGCCTTACCGCATCGCCGTCAACGAAAAACCCCGGACTTAGCCGTAAGGCTCAATCCGGGGTTTCAAGTGCGGCGGGCCAAAGGCCAGCCGCGGCAATTACTGAATCTTGAAGGTAATCGGCACCGTGAACGATACACTCACTGCGCGGCCGTTCTGCTTGCCGGGGATGAACTTGGGCAGGGTTTTCACTGCCCGAATCGTCTCCTCGTCCAATCCCGAACCCAGGCCCTTCACCACTTTCACGTCCGAAACGTCGCCTTGGGCATTTACCGTGAAGCTCACGAAAATGCGGCCTTCAACTTGGTTACGGAGTGCCAGGGGCGGGTACTTGGTGGCTTTCTGGATGGCTGCTACGATGGCGGCGTTGCCGCCGCCGCCGGGCAGCTGGGGCATCTGCTCCACGTAGGTGTAGACTTTATTTTCTACTACCTCCTCTACCACTTTGTCGCCCTCGCCGCTTGCGAGTTCGCTCAGGTCCGGGGCATCGGTGTTGCCTTTTACGGTCACGGTAGCCACCGTTTTGTCCTTCAGCTCTTCCTGGTCCGGCACCTCTTCCTTCTTCACTTCCTCATCCTTTTTCACCACCGGAGGGGTGAATTTGATGGTGGTGAGCTTGGGCGGCGGGGGCGGCGGAGCCTCGGGCGGCGGGGGAGGGGGTGGCGGCTTGGTTTCGTCCAGCGGGGGCGCGTCCATCAGCACGTTTTCCTGCAGATTCTTCTTGGGCTCTTTCGGCATCCGGTCTTTCAGATACTGCGAAATGAGCGGAAAAGCAATCAGCAACAGGAAAACTGCCGTGGCAATAATCAGCGCCCGGGTCACGTGCCGCTGATACAAGCGACGGAGCACATAGGCTCCGTATGCCTTGTTCCGGCCCTCAAAAACGATGTCGTTTAAGCTGGCCTTGGCAATTTGCGCGTTGTCCATCATAGCGCTGATTCTTTAATGAGGTCCGTGTCTTCTTTGGGGATTTTCACCAAAGCGTACTTCTTCTGGTTCGTGATGTTCATCTCGTCCAGAATGTCCACCATGTTTTTGTACTTGGCGTCTTCGGTGGCCTTGATGAGGATGATGGGCTCCGGGCGCTGGCGCTGACGCTCCAGCAGCACTTGCCGGATGCCGTTGGCCGAGAAGTTCGTCACTTTCAGCTCGGGCTTGGGTACCGTTTTATCGGCCGGGGTATTGAGGCCGAAGTAGTAGTACGCCTTGTTGTCTTTGCCGAGGAGGATGGTCATGGCCTGTGAAGCCTTGATTTTGGTGTCCTCCACGTCGTCGGTTTTCTTCACCGGCATCGTGAGCTGCATCACGTTGGGTTTGGCGAAGGTGGTAGTCAGCATGAAGAAGGTGAGCAGGAGGAAGGCCAAGTCCACCATCGGCGTCATGTCGATTTTGGTCGACATCTTCTTCGCCCGCTTCTTTCCACCTTTGCCACCGGAGTCGCCTTTCGGTTGGATTTCTGCCATGGTATTTGATTAAGTTAATGAAGAGGAGCACAGAGGCAGGCCAAGATTATTTGGCTGCAACCGGCTTGTTCTCCATATCCGTGATGAGGTTGAAGCGGTTGATGTCCTTCTCCTGAAGCACCTTGATAATCTTCTGCACCGTGGGCACGTCCGCGTCGCCATCGCCTTTGATGGCAATGTAAGTCGGCTTGTGGAAGATAGCCTGGTTGGCGCGACGCGACTCCAGCACCCAGTCAACCAGTTGGTTGTTGAGCGAGTCGAGGGGCACACCGGGCTGCTGCTTGTTCACCGTCTTGCGCGACTCCTTGTCCATATTGAGGTAGGAGCCAAGCTGGCTGATGGGCAGGCCAAAGTTGGGCAGGTCGCCAAACTCCTTGGCCTGAGCAGCCGTGAACTGCACGCCATACTTGGCGCCAACCCGCTGCAGGGCCTGGATTTTGGTTTGCTTGGCGTCGACGCCAAAAAACACGCGCTTGTTCTTGTCGACGGTCAGCGTAATCACGTTGTTCTCGGGCAACTTAATCTCCGAGATGGAAGACGGGGTGTCCACCACCACAGATTCCTCGGGGGCAAACTTGGTGGTGAGCATGAAGAACGTCACCAGCAAGAAGGCCAGGTCCACCATCGGCGTCATGTCGAGCGACGGCGAGGTACGGTGCGGTTTTACTTTAGGCATTGCGAGGTGGGGTTAAAAGGGGGCTACTCGTTCCGAAGAACGAATAGCCCCGCGTTTTAGTGCATCAGCAACGTGCTGAAAACGGAATTAAACCGTTTGGGCAGGCTGCGTATTGCCGTGCTGGGCGGCAAACGTCTGGATGATGCTGAAACCGGCCTCGTCGATGCTGTAGGTCAGCTCGTCAATTTTGCTGGTGAAGTAGTTGTAAGCCACGATGGCCAGGGCCGAGGTACCGATACCCAGAGCCGTGTTAATCAGAGCTTCCGAGATACCGTTGGCCAGTGCCACGGCGTCGGGGGTGCCGGCCTGCGCCAGAGCGGCGAAGGCGCGAATCATGCCGAATACCGTGCCGAGCAGACCTACCAGCGTGGCGATAGAAGCCAGCGTGGAGATGATAACGAGGTTCTTTTCCAGCATGGGTAGCTCCAGAGCGGTGCTTTCTTCGATTTCCTTCTGGATGGCAAGAATTTTCTGGTCGGTGGCCATGGAGCGGTCACGGCCCATTTCGTTGTATTTCAACAGGCCGGCTTTCACCACGTTAGCTACCGAGCCTTTCTGCTGGTCGCAGGCGGCGAGGGCGCCGTTGATGTCGTTGGTGTTCAGCTTCTGACGCACAGTGCGCACGAAAGCTTCGATGCTCTTCGAGCCTTTGGCTTTGCTGATGGTGAGCGCGCGCTCAATCGAGAAGGTGATTACGCAAAGCAGCATGGTCATCAGAATCGGCACGATGAAGCCGCCTTTGTATACCACGCCGAGGTAGTCACCGGCATTGGGGTTGTTTTCGTTGTTATTGCCTTGGAAGTGGCTGGGGTCGCCGAGGACGAATTTATAGACGACAACGCTGACGATGAAGGCTAGGATAATGACCAGGACGGAGAACAGCGAGGCTCCACCGCTGCTTTGGGCTTCGGCTTTGGCGGCCGTAGCGGCGGGCCGGGGGCTCGTATTCATGGCATTTTTCTGTTCCATTGTTCCGGAGTGTTTGGGGGTTATTGTGTGAAGTAGTTGAATTGAGTGGGTAAAGAAAAAGCAAAAATTGGTGAGAAGCGCAGCTAGCGGCCGGGAACCTTGATAATCCCGCAATGAAGGTAGACTAGAATAGCACTTACCAAAGTTTGAACTGCCCCAGTGCCGGCTTAGCTGGGCAAACCTAACCAAAAAGAGCGGCCCTACCAAAGAAAACTTGGCTGCGGCCAATTGAAATGAAACGGAAGTGCGGTAGAAATGGGACAACGCTAATTCGCGCCCTTGGGTTGGGTTGCCTGCTGTTTGGCCTGCTCCCAGTACACGTCCATTTCGGCCAACGACAGGTCGGCCAGGCGCTGGCCATGGGCCTCCGCAGCCTTTTCCAGATACTGAAACCGACTGATAAACTTGCGGTTTGTGCGTTCGAGGGCTTCTTCGGGGTTGATGCCGGCAAAGCGGGCAAAATTGACCAGCGAAAAGAGCAAATCGCCAAACTCATCGGCGGCTCGCTCGGCCTGCATTTTGGCGGGGTTGCCGTGGCCGTACTCTTCGCCAAATTCTCCTAATTCTTCTTGCACTTTCTGCCACACCTGCTCGGGCTTCTCCCAATCGAAGCCCGCGCCGCGGGCTTTTTCCTGAATGCGCATGGCCTTTACCAGGGCCGGCAGGGAGGTGGGCACGCCGCCGAGCACGCCGGTGGTGTTGCCTTTTTCCTTCAGCTTAAGCTGCTCCCAGTTGCGCTTCACGGCGTCTTCGTCGTCGGCCTGCACGTCGCCGTAGATGTGCGGGTGGCGGTAAATGAGCTTTTCACACTGGGCGTTGAGGACGTCGGCGATGTCGAAAGCGCCCTTTTCGGCGGCAATGCGGGCGTAGAACGTCAGGTGCAGCATCACGTCGCCCAGCTCTTTTTTCAGGTCGGGCAGGTCGTCGCGCAAAATGGCGTCGCTGATTTCGTAGGTTTCCTCGATGGTGAGGTGGCGCAGGCTTTGCAGGGTTTGTTTTTTGTCCCAAGGACACTCGGTGCGCAGGCGGTCGAGGACGTCGAGCAGGCGGCCAAAAGCTTCTAGCTGAGCCGGCCGGCGGGCGCTGGCGAGCAGGTCGCCAGGGGCGGGGGCAGTATTTTCCATTGTTCCAAAGATAAACCGGGCGTCGCCAACCGGTCGTTCATGCCTAATTTTGGTCTTTCAAAAAATCTACTGCGTGACTCTCATAAAATCAATATCCGGCATTCGCGGCACCATCGGGGGCCCGGTTGGGCAAGGCCTGACCCCCCTCGACGTGGTAAAGTATGCCGCCGCCTACGGCACGTGGGTAAAAACCCAGGCCACTGATAGCAAGCTCATCGTCATTGGCCGCGACGCCCGCCTCTCCGGCGACATGGTGAGCCGCCTCGTGGCCGCGACCCTGCAGGGCCTTGGCCTCGACGTGTGCGACCTCGGCCTGAGCACCACGCCCACCGTAGAGATGGCCGTGCCCGCCAAGAGCGCGGCCGGGGGCATCATCCTCACGGCCTCGCACAACCCCAAGCAGTGGAACGCTCTGAAGCTGCTCAACGCCAAAGGTGAATTCATTTCCGACACCGACGGGCAGCAGGTGCTGGCCCTGGCCGAAAGCGAAGGCTTCGACTTCGCGCCCGTGACCAAGCTGGGCCAGTACACCACCGACAATACCTTCCTCAAAAAGCACATCAAGGCCATTCTGGCCCTGCCGCTGGTGGACGTGGAAGCCATCAAGGCCCGCAACTTCCGGGTGGTGGTGGATGCCGTGAACTCCTCGGGCGGCTTTGCCGTGCCGCAGCTGCTGGAAGCGCTGGGCGTGACCACCATTGAGAAGCTGCACTGCGAGCCTACCGGCGACTTTGCCCACAACCCCGAACCCCTGCCCGAGCACCTGCGCGACATTGCCAAGGTGCTGGAAAAAGGCGGTTTCGACCTCGGCATCGTGGTAGACCCCGACGTGGACCGCCTGGCCCTGGTGAGCGAAAACGGCGAGATGTTTGGCGAAGAGTACACGCTGGTGGCCGTGGCCGACTACGTGCTGAAGTCCTTGGGCGGCGGCAACACCGTGAGCAACCTGAGCAGCACCCGCGCCCTGCGCGACGTGACCGAAAAAGCCGGTTGCAGCTACGCCGCCGCCGCGGTGGGCGAGGTGAACGTGGTGACCAAGATGAAGGAAACCAACGCCGTGATTGGCGGCGAGGGCAACGGCGGCATCATTTACCCTGAGCTGCACTACGGCCGCGACGCCTTGGTGGGCATTGCCTTGTTTCTGACGCACCTGGCCAAGTCGGGTCTTACGGTGAGCCGCCTGCGCAACACCTACCCCGGCTACTTCATCTCGAAGAACAAAATTGAGCTTACGCCGGAAATTGACACGGACAACGTGCTGGTGCAGATGCAGAAGCGCTACGCCAAGCAGCCGGTGAACACCATCGACGGCGTGAAGATTGAGTTCGACAAGGAATGGGTGCACTTGCGCAAGTCCAACACCGAGCCCATTATTCGCATCTACGCCGAGTCGGAAACCAACGCCACGGCCGACTACCTGGCCCAGAAAATCATTGGCGATATCAAGGAGATTATTGCCGTGAAGGCATAAGGCTGAGCGCTGGGCGGTTGCTTTCGGCTAAAAGTCCGAGGTTTGTGCATTGACAACCGGGTTGGCCGGGCGCACCCACGCCCGGTCAACCCGTCTTTCTTCACCCCATGACCCCAACCACCCCGTCCGCCCCCGCCTTCGTTTACTTCGACAACGCCGCCACCACGCCCCTCGACCCGGAGGTGCTGGAGGCCATGTTGCCTTTCCTGCGCAACCACTACGGCAACCCGAGCAGCCTGCACGGGCCCGGCCGGCAGGTGCGCGCGGCCATCGAAAACGCCCGCAAGACGGTGGCCCATTTGCTGAACGCGGCCCCGTCGGAAATCATTTTCACCAGCGGCGGCACCGAGGCCGACAACTACGCGGCCTTTGGCAGCATTCGCACGCTGGGCCTGAAGCACGCCATTACTTCCAAATTGGAACACCACGCCGTGCTGCACCCGCTGCAGGCGCTGGCCAAGCTGGGCGAAATTGAGCTGCACTACGTGAAGCACGACGCCCAGGGCGCGCTGGATTTGGGCCACCTAGAAGAACTGCTGGCGGGGCAGTCGCGCACTTTTGTGAGCCTGATGCACGCCAACAACGAAATTGGCAACCTCAATGACATTGAGGCCATTGGCGAAATTTGTGCGCGCTACGACGCCGTGTTCCACACCGATACGGTGCAGACCATGGGCCACTACCGGCACGACGTGCAGCAGCTGAAAAACCACTTCTTGGTGGGTTCGGCGCACAAATTTCACGGGCCGAAAGGCGTGGGGTTCATTTATACCCGCAGCGGCCTGCAGGTGAGCCCGCTCATTCACGGGGGCTCGCAGGAGCGCAACGTGCGCTCGGGCACCGAAAACGTGTACGGCATCGTGGGCTTGGCCAAGGCCTTGGAAATTGCGGTGCGCGACCTGGCCGACCACCAGGCCCACGTGCAGGGCTTGAAAACCCGTTTCATCGAAAAGCTGCGGGCCGAGATTGACGACGTGCAGTTCAATGGCCTCTCGGAGCACGCCGATAAGAGCCTTTACACGGTGCTGAGCGTGAGTTTGCCGCCGTCGGCCATCAACGAGATGCTGTTGTTCAACCTTGACATCAACAAAGTGGCGGCCTCGGGCGGCTCGGCCTGTACCAGCGGCGCCCAGGCGGGCTCTCACGTGCTGGAAGCGCTGGGCTGCGACCCCGACCGGGCCACGGTGCGCTTCTCGATGAGCAAGATGAACACCGCGGCCGAAGTAGACTACGCCGTGGAGGCGCTGGCCAAGCTCTACCGGCCGGTAGCGGTGTAGAAAATAATAAATCAGCGAAGGCAGCACGATTGGGGGCTTGCCTAGAACGAAGTGGGCCTGAGGTCGGCGTCAGGTAGTTGCATGCCGCGCTGAGCGGAGGTTATCGAAAGGTAGGAGTGGGCTGGTCTTGGTAGGGAAGGGCGTGTTCAATCGAACGCCAACGGGGGTTTGGGCGTAGGCAGGATTGATTGTTACACCTTTCTATTCCAAGCACAACCACTAATGCAACCGACTAACGCCTCCTCCGAAGCTACCCCGACGGCCACGCCCGCTACCGACAATGCCAGCGCGACCCCTAACGGCAACGCCGCCGAAGCCCTGCTGACCAAAGCCCAGCAGTGGCTCAAAGACAGCAATGCCAAGGAACTGCTGAACAAGGTGCCGGCCTCGCTGAAAAACGTGGGCAACACCGCCACTACTGGTTTCAACAAGCTGAGTACTACCCAGAAAGTGGTAGGCGGCGCCTTGTTAGTAGCTGGGGCCACTTACCTGGCCCGCCGCGGCAGCAGCGCCAAGCGCGCCCAAGCCGCTACCATCAACGAGTTGCTGTACTTTGTGAATGACCGCATTGAGGGCTACCGCCGTGCCGCCGACGAAAGCCAGGACACCCAACATCGCAGCTACTACCTGCAGCTAGTGAGCCAAAGCCAGCAATTTGCCAACCAGCTGAATGCCTACCTCGACCAGGAGGGCGCCGGCCGCCAGAACAGCACCACCCTGAAAGGCAAGCTCTACCGCGCCTTCATGGATGCCAAGGCCGCCGTGACCGGCCGCGACGAAAGCTCCATCATCGGCTCGAACATCTACGGCGAGGAATGGGCCCTGAAGGCCTACGAAGAAGCCCTCAACGACGGCACCCTCACCGGCCCCATGCGTCGGGCCGTGGAACACCAGTATGCGCAGTCGAAGAAAACCTACGGCGAGCTGAAGCGCATGGACGCTACCACGCGGTAGGTGCGGAAGACGACAACGTTGAAATCCGGCCGTGCACCCGCGCGGCCGGATTTTTTGTGGCTAAAGGTGGAATTTGCGAGGTGGCCTGGACGTCCTGTGGGTTGATAAAAACCGCCCGGGTACATTAGCGTACAGGAAGATGGTTTTTTAGCTTTTTACTTCAGCATGGCTGATATCAACATTCAACGCAAGAAAGCGTCGCCCAGCCCCTGGATTCTGGTGCTGCTGGCGGTGGCTGCCGTGGCGGTAGCCGCTTACTTTTTCCTCCGGCCCGACCCCGCCGACGAGCCCGCCCCGCCTGCCAATACCGGCGTAGCGGGCGCTGCGACCGATACAACAGCCTCGGCAACTGCCGACACTGCCGCGCCGGCCCCCGCCGATACCGCAGCCGGGCACACGTTCCGCCAGTCGCACAACCCCGCCGGGCCCGGTGGCACTACCACCGCCGAAGAAGCCAGCACCGAAACCGCGGCCTCGCTGGCCGCCCAGGCTGCCACCGACCCGGCCGCGCCCGGCTACGCCCGCAACGGCCTGCAAAAGCTCACCGGCGTGCTTGTGTCGCTCACCGACCGCGACGACCTGCGCGACCCCACCATCACGGAGCAGCGCGACAATCTGACCAGCGCCACCGACCGCCTGGGCGACCCCAAGGTCAGCCTCCGGCCGGGCTTTGTGGCGGCGGCTTCCCTCATCAGGGCCATGCAGCAGAAAGCCTACCCTGAGCTGGAAAGCCAGGCCGCCGAGCTGACGCGGCTGGCGGACCAGCTGTCGGGCCGCAGTGCCACGGCCGCCGACCAGCAGCAAACCCAGCAGTTCCTGACCAAAGCGGCCGATATCGTGCGCGCCCTGAGCGAACCCACCCAACACACCCTGAATTAACGAATCAAGCCATGGAAACCCCCGTGCTGCGTCGCCTGCGCGACCTCACCGATTTTGAAGTAGCTGACGACAACCCCGACGTGCGCGGATGGACCGTGCGCGGCAACGATGGCCAGGCCCTGGGCACTGTATTTGAGCTGATTGTGGACCCCGACGCCATGAATGTGCGCTACCTCGACGTGGAGCTGGACTCGCGTTTCCACATCAACGAGCACGAAAACCACATCCTGCTGCCCATCGGGGCTGCTTCGCTCGATGAAGAAGGCGACAACGTGTTTGTGCCGGCGCTCAATGCCGAGTCGGTGCTGAACTATCCGCCCTACATCGAAATTCAGATTACCCGCGAATACGAGGAAGCCATGCTGCGCGCGCTGGGCAAGGAGCCCACCGCCAATCCTCGCTTCTACGAGCAGGAATCGTTCGATACCGACAGCTTCTACAGCCGCCGGGCGTCGTGATTCGTCCGCCTGCTACTGCCGCGCAATCTGGCGCGTAAGCACCTGCCCGTCGGGCAGGCGCAAGCTGAGCACGTAGATGCCCGGCGCCAGGCCAGCCGCTTCTATGCGCAGGGCGCCCGCGCCGGCCGGTGTGCTGGTAATGGCCACGGGCTGGCCGAGCATGTCCTGGCAGCGAATTGCCGTGGGCAGCACGTTGCCGCTGATGAAAAAGGCGTCGGCGAAGGGATTGGGGTAGATGCTGAAATCGGCCTCAGTGGCACGGCGCGCGGCGCTGACGATGCGATTGGGCGTAGCCAGCCAGATGGTGGCGTTGAGCAGAATACGGGCGTGGTCGCCGTTGGCCTCCGCGGCCCAGCCGTCGTAAAGGTTATTGCCAGGGGCGCCGGTGCCGTCGTCGGGCGGCGACGAATCGCCGAGGGCGGCCACGCGGCCCCGGCCGTAGCGAGCCCACGCCACCAGGGCGCCGGTGGTGCCGGTAGTGGCCGCGCCGGGCCGGAACAGGGCGCCGTGCACGCTGGCATTGGCCGCCGGGCTCAGCGTGAGGCTGGCGCCGTTGTGGTATTCCATGGCCACGGGGTTGCCGGCGGGGCCGTGTAGCAGCGAGTCGGCCGGGGCCGCCGCCGCGCCCACGCCGCTGGTGAAGGTGAGGTTGTTCAAGTCGAAGGTGATGCCGAAGGGGTTGGCGGGGCTGGCCGAACTCATCAGGTCGTTCCAGATAGCCGGCGAATCCCAACCGTCGCCGTTGCGGTCCGAAATGGTGTGGTCCGAAATCATGAACAGGCCCCCGCCATTACGCACGTAGTTCAGAATGGCCGTTTTCTCGGCCGCGGTGTAGCGCGTGTTGGGCTCGTCCACAATGTAAGCCGCGTAGTTGCGCAGGTCCTGGGCATTGCTGGCGTCGCCGTAGGTGATGCGGCCGCTGCTGGGTAGAGTCTCAACTTGGTAGCCGCGCTTCACCAATGCGATGCCCCACGACGAGATGGCACCCGTCCAGAATCCTTCGGGCGTGCTGGCCGAGATGGTGCTTTGAGCGGGCGTGGGCAGGCGCTGAGCGCTGCCTGCCACGTCGGCATCAATCACCCAGTCGGCGTTGCCGGCCGTTTGAGCTTTTGTGGCATCAAATAGGATTTTGACAGCTTGCTGGGCTCGGGCCTGGGTGCTGGCTGCTAAGCTAAGAACAAAGGATAACGCGTAGCAAAAGCGCATTTGGGTGGGAAATTGCGGGGGACGAAACCTCGAAGTTACAGCAAATGCGGTTGATGGAAATATAAATATGCGAGAAGGCCCTGCCGAACTATGCTCAACAGGGCCTTCACCGACATGCGTTTGCGGGTGTGCTAATTCCGCCGAATCATCTCGGCCACGGCCTCTACCCATTGCGGCTCCGAATTCAGCGAGGGCACCAGCTGCCAGTGCTTGCCGCCTGCCTCCTCAAACATTTCCTTGAATTCTTCGCCCACCTCGATGGTGGTTTCGAGGCAGTCGGCCACGAAGGCAGGGGAGAAGGCCAATACGTTGTGAATGCCCTTGGCGGGGTATTCCTTCAGCACTTCGTCGGTGTAGGGCTGCAGCCAGGGGTCGCGCAGGCGGCTTTGCAGGCGGCTCTGGAAAGCCACCGTGTATTGCTCGGGGCCAATGCCCAGGCCTTCGGCCACCAGGCGCGACGTGGCGAAGCACTGGGCGCGGTAGCAATATTGGTTCTGTGGCGTGAGCGTGTCGCAGCAGCTGCCGAAGCGGCAATAGTTGGTGGGGTCGCCTTTCTTGACGTGGCGCTCTGGAATGCCGTGGTAGCTGAACACGATGTGGTCGTAGTCGTGCTTGGCCATTTCGGCCCGGCCCCGCGCCACGATGGTGGCAATGAAGCCGGGGTCGGTAGCAAACTGGCTGATGAAGCTGATGCTGGGCACCACCCACCAGTCTTTCACGATGTCCATCACCTTCTCCTGCACCGAGCCCGTGCTGGCCGACGCATACTGCGGAAACAACGGCAGCACAATGATGCGCTCTACCTCGGCCGCGCGCAGTTCCTCCAGCGCCTTCTCGATGCTGGGCTTCTGGTAGCGCATGCCGAAGGCCACCACGTAGCGCTCGCCCAGTTCGGCCTGCACTTTCTGTTGCAAGTCGAGGCCGTGGAAGAGCAGGGGCGAGCCCCGCTCAGTCCAGAGTTCCTTGTAAATCTTGGCCGACTTGGGCGCCCGCAGCGGCACTACCAGCCCCTGAAACAGCGGGTAGCGAATGGCGGCCGGCATGTCGACCACGCGGCCGTCGGTGAGGAATTCGTTGAGGTAGCGACGCACGTCGGGCGTATTGGGCGAGTCGGGCGTGCCGAGGTTGACGAGCAGCACGCCAATGCGGGCGTTGGGCGAAGTAGTGGAATTCATGGGGGGCAAAGGTCGGAACTGTGGCGGAGTGTAGCGCGGACTTTTAGTCCGCGAGCGAATGGTGCCTGGTCACGGACTCGCAGAGTCTACGCTACACGTGCCTGCCCAGCAAACAGCCGGCCGCGGGCATGGTTTCGGAGACGACCCGTAATGGCCGATTTGCGGCCAGGTCTAGCTTTTGCGCCCGGAAAGCCGTACCTTTGCGGCCCTGATTATCAAACCCATCCATCGTGAATCCCGAAACCAAACCCCACCGCGCCGGCTTTGTGAGCATCATTGGCAAGCCCAACGTGGGCAAGTCCACGCTCATGAACGCGCTGGTGGGCGAGCGGCTTAGCATCGTCACGAGCAAGGCCCAGACCACGCGCCACCGCATCCTGGGCATCCTCAACGGCGATGATTTTCAGCTGATTTATTCCGATACGCCCGGCATCATTCAGCCCAAGTACGAGCTGCACAACGCCATGATGTCGTTCGTGTACTCGTCGCTCGAAGACGCTGACGTGGTACTGTTTGTGACCGATATCTACGAGAAACACGACGAAGAGCCCGTGGTAGAGCGCCTGCGTAAGATGGTGGACACGCCCATCATCTTGCTCGTCAACAAGATTGACCAGGCTGAGCAGGCCGATGTGGAGGCCAAATTGGCTTACTGGAAAGAGCAGTTGCCCAACGCCGCCGAGGTACTGCCCATTTCGGCCCTCAACGCCTTTGGCACCGAACGGGTGCTGGAAATGGTGCTCGAACGCCTGCCCATTCACCCCGCCTACTACCCCAAAGACGAACTGACCGACAAGCCCGAGCGTTTTTTCGCCGCCGAAATGGTGCGCGAGAAAATCTTCAAGCTCTATAAAAAGGAGATTCCCTACAGTTGCGAGGTCGTTATCGAAGAGTTTAAGGAAGAAGACGCCATTATCCGCATCCGCGGCATCATCTACGTGGAGCGGAGCAGCCAGAAGGGCATCGTCATCGGCCAGGGCGGCGAGGCGCTGAAGAAAGTAGGCACCTGGGCGCGAGAGGAAATGGAGAAGTTTTTCCTCAAAAAGGTGTTTCTGGAGCTGCACGTGAAAGTGAACGAGAACTGGCGCACCGACGCGAAAGCGCTGAGCCGGTTTGGATATCAATAAATAATTCGTCTGTCATCCTGAGCGCAGCGAAGGACCTTCTCACGCCTGAGTTGCTTGTGGCAAAAGCAAAACGGCGCAGGCGTGAGAAGGTCCTTCGCTGCGCTCAGGATGACAGAGAAAATACATTCCGACCATCTATAACATACATAACCCCGGGCACTGCCGAATCTAGGTCGGGTCGGCGGCTGGGGCCACACAACATGTCTAAGCAGAACACCATCGCCATCGTGGGGCGGCCCAACGTGGGCAAATCCACGCTTTTCAACCGCCTCGTGGGCCAGCGCAAGGCCATCATGGACAACGAGAGCGGCGTGACCCGCGACCGTCATTACGGCTACGGCGACTGGATTGGCAAGAACTTCACCGTGATTGACACGGGCGGTTACGTGCATAATTCGGAAGACATTTTCGAGGGCGAAATCAACAAGCAGGTGAAGCTGGCCATTGAAGAGGCCGACGTGGTGCTCTTCATGGTGGACGCCGAAGCCGGCGTGCACGGCCTCGACGAGGAGTTTGCCTCGGTGCTGCGCCGCTACCTGGGCAAAAAGCCCATCTACCTGGTGGCCAACAAGGCCGACACCAACCTGCGCGCCCACGGCGCCGGCGAGTTTTATTCGCTGGGCCTCGGCGACGGCGAAATCTTCGCCATTAGCAGCCAGAACGGCCACGGCACCGGCGAACTGCTCGACCAGGTGGTGAGCCATTTCAACGACCCCGGCGAGGAAGAGCCCGAGTCAGAGATTCCGCGCATTGCCGTGGTGGGCCGCCCCAACGTGGGCAAGTCCAGCCTCGTGAACCTGCTGCTGGGCGAAGACCGCAGCATCGTGACCGACATCGCCGGTACCACCCGCGACTCGATTTCGGCCCGCTACAATGCCTTCGGCAACGAGTTTATCCTCGTCGACACGGCCGGTTTGCGCCGCAAGGCCAAGGTGAGCGAGGATGTGGAGTTTTACGCCAACATGCGCAGCCTGCGCGCGCTGGAAGAGTCGGACGTGTGCATCGTGATGCTCGACGCCAGCCGCGGCATCGAGGCCCAGGACGTGAACATCATCACCCTGGCCGACAAAAACCGCAAAGGCATCGTCATTTTGGTGAACAAGTGGGACCTGGTGGAGGACAAGCAGACCAACACCGCCAAGGAGTTTGAGGCGAAAATCATGGAGAAGCTGGCGCCCATTGCCTACCCGCCCGTCATTTTCATTTCGGTGCTCAACAAGCAGCGCGTGCACAAGGCCATCGAAACGGCCATCGAAGTGTACCACAACAAGCGCCGCAAAATTCCGACTTCGCAGCTCAACGACGTGATGCTGAAGGAGATTGAGCGGTACGGTCCGCCGGCCGTGAAGGGCAAGATGGTTCGCATCAAGTACGTGACGCAGCTGCCCACCCACAACCCGGTGTTTGCCTTCTTCTGCAACCTGCCGCAGTACGTGACGGCCAGCTACACGCGCTACCTCGAAAACCGCATGCGCGAGAACTTCGACTTCAAGGGCGTGCCCATCGGCATTGTGTTCCGCAAGAAATAAGTGGACCAACCGCGGACCGGGGAAAAAGCTCGTTCATAAAATCTTCGCAAATTTTTTGAATGAGTGGGTTACCTAATCAAAGCCGGAGTATAAAGCCGCACATTTGAAGAATTGCCTGGTGCAGCGCTTCAACCATTGCCTTGTATCTCACCCCACATTTTAACCCCAACCCCAGATGAAAAAAGTATTGTTCCTCGCCCTGGCTGCTGCTTCGTTCTCGTTCACCGCTTGCGAAAGCAAGAAAGAAGAGGCTACCGAGCAGGCTGCTGACAACGTAGAAGCTGCTGGCGAAGCCAAAGCTGATGCCATGGAGAACCAAGCTGACGCCGTACGTGACTCGGCTGATGCCAAGGCTGACAAAATGGAAGACGGTGCCGACAAAATGGCCCCCGCTACCGAAACCCCCGCTGAAGAAGTGAAGAAGTAATACTTCGCCTTACGGCACAAAAAAAGCCCCACCGGAAACGGTGGGGCTTTTTTTGTGGTGTTTACAGGTCGGTTTCCGGAGCGCCCAGGCGGCGGTTTAGCACGTGGTCCACTACCTCAAACAGCCGGCGCGGTTCGTAGGTCCGCCACGGTAGGTCGTCGAGCTGCCCGCCGAAGTTGATGTAGTTGTCGACGTTGTATTGCTTCATCTCGCGCTGCACGTGCTCCAGGAAGTTCACGCCCGCAATCCAGCCGTCTTCTACGTCTTCGTACCACTCCTCGTAATAGTCGTCGTCGGAGCCGTGGAAGTTGAACACGTTCTCGCCCACCAGAATGAACTTGCGAATGCCCTCGTGCACCAGCACATCGATGATGTTGCGCTTGAGCTCCATGATGTCATTCTCGATGGCGTCGTTCCACTCGCCGATGAACTCCAGAATGGCAATGCCGTCCTCGTAATCGGCAAACAGGATTTTGAAAAACAGCGTGTCGGAGCCCAGGCTATCCCACTGCGGGTGAATGTAGTAGCCGTAGATGGTGTTGGTGTACGCCTCCAGGCTGTTCTCGGCTTCGAAGAGGGGCGAGCGGGGGTCTTCGGAAGCGGAATACTGGTCAATCCAGTTATAGTACGGCTCGATGGTGTGCATAGCGGAGTAGCACCGGCTGTAGCCGGTGCCTACCTAGAAACGCCATTAAGCCCGAATCGTTCGGCCGAAAAAATAAGCCGGTGAGCCACAAGGCAAAGCAGGTGGTGTTACTGCTTTGCCCGGGCATCCAGCGCGGCGCGCACGCCGCCGTGCTGCTTCAGCAGCTGCACGGCTTCGGCTTCTTCAATGCCCAACTCTTCCATGAGCATTTTCTCGCCGCGGTGCACCAGCTTTTCGTTCGAGAGCTGCATATCGACCATCTTGTTGCCCTTCACGCGGCCCAGGCGAATGAACGTGGCGGTGGTGAGCATGTTGAGCACCAGTTTCTGGGCCGTGCCGGCTTTGAGGCGCGTGCTGCCCGTGAGGAACTCCGGCCCCGTCACCACTTCCACCGGAAACTCGGCTGCCGCGGCCACGGCCGAGCCGGCGTTGCACACCACGCAGCCGGTGGCCAGGCCCGCCTCCCGGGCCCGGTTCAGCCCGCCAATGACGTAGGGCGTGCGCCCCGAAGCGGCAATGCCCACCAGCACGTCGTTGGCGTTGATGTTGTGCTGCTGCAAATCAATCCAGGCTTGTTCGGCGTCGTCTTCGGCACCTTCCACGGCTTGGCGAATGGCGCCGTCGCCGCCGGCCATGATGCCCACCACCAAGCTTGCCGGCACGCCGAACGTGGGCGGACACTCCGACGCATCCACCACGCCCAGCCGCCCGCTGGTGCCCGCCCCGATGTAAAACAACCGCCCACCGGCGCCCAGCCGCGCCACAATGGCCTCCACCAGCCGCTCAATTTGGGGCAGGGCTTTGGCCACGGTGTCGGGCACGGTGTGGTCGAGGCGGTTCATGCCGGCCAGCAGCTCGGACGTGGAGAGGGTTTCGAGGTGGTCGAATTCGGACGGGGATTCGGTGGTCATGGCGCGGGGTTACATCAGGGTCCCAATGACGGGAAAATTATCAAATACGTTGGCCGTGTGCGGGGCATCACGGTCGAGTTCGGCGGTGAGGTCCTGGCCGGCCCAGTGCTCGTAGTGGTTGCCGCGCCGCCACAGACGCGAGCGGCTCACGTCGTAAATCCGACCTTGGTAGGCCACCCAGATTTCGTCGCGGTCCTGCCCATTGCGCAGGGCCAGCTGGCGCTTGGTGTAGGTAGGGAGGGCGACCGAATTATCTTGAACGGGCAAGGCTAAAGAACGTCATGAAGAGCGCAGCGAAGCATCTCGCTCGCAGTAAGTAATTAGTTGCGCTGGCGAGATGCTTCGCTGCGCTCTTCATGACGTTCTGTATTTTTCATACCATAGAAAACCTAGCTCAGCAAGGCCTGCAGTCGAATCCAGCGCTGCGGCAAGTCACCTTGCGAGGCGTTTAGGTAGTCTTCGTAGGTGCAGGGCACCACGCGCTTCACGGCGTTGTCGCCCAAGCGCTCCACTTCCATCCACCACTTGTCGGCGCGGCGCGATTTGTAGAACACCAGCTTATCGGGGTTGCCGGGCAGCACCACGGTGTAGGTGAGGAAGCGGAAGGTGCCGAAGCCCGTTTCGGGCCGGCGGTGGTAGAAGCCTTCCACAAAATACCAGAGCATGGTGGCCAGCGTGGCGGCGGCCATGCCGTTGGTGTCCTGGTCGGTGCGGTAGCCATAGAGGCCGAAGGAGCTGAGCTGCTCGTTGTGGCCCGCGTACCAGCACAACTGCGTGGCTTCCTCGTTGCCGAGGCCGAAGGGATAGGCCGGATAATAGCCCGGCGCGTCCTGCCAGCGAATGGCGGCAATGTCGACGCTCATGAAATCGGCCTGCCGAATGAGCGGCTCCGACAGGCGTCGGTCGGCCCGCACCTCGCCCACGCTCATGGTTTCGAAGTGCATCTTCTCCAGCGCCACCAGCACTTCGGGCGGCGTGAGGTACTGCTGGTGGCCCAAGTGGGCCAGGCTGAACACGAAATTAGGTTCGTGCACCAGCATGCGGCGCAGGTGGCTGTCTTCGGGCGCGGTGCCGGGGCCGGGCTCGGCCATGTCGGGCCGCGAGTCGACCATGGCGAAGCTGATGGCGCGGTTCTGGGTTTCGTAGGCCAGGAACTGGCCGTAGTCGAGGTCGTGGCTGCCGCCGAGCAGGATGGGTACCGTGTTTTCCTCAATTAGGGCCCCGATTATTTCGCGCAGGCGCTGGTAGGTGTCTTCCAGGGTGAGGCCGGGGCGCAGGTTGCCCAGGTCGACGAGGCGCACGGCGCCGCTGCCTTTCTGCAGGCTGTAGAAGCGGTGGCGCACCTCGTTGGCGCCGTGGCGGCTGGGGTGGCCGGTGGCGCTGCCGCGCCATTCGTCCAGTCCGATGAGGGCCAGGTCGGCGGCACGCCAGTCCGGAAACGTTTCGGTGAAGCGGGTGGCGTAGGCGGCCAGCGTGGTGGGCGCGGGCGCAGCGGCGGTCAGCGTTTCCGGCAGAGGGTCAAAAAACAGGGCCAGGTTCATTGGGGACGGAAAAGCAAGCGGCCCAAAATTACACAGGAAAAGGCCGCGCCGGTGGTTTTTTGACCGTTTTTGCGGCTCGATTGGTTTTTACCCGTAAGCCCAACCGTGCTGTTGCGCCCCCGGGGCCTAGCTTGCCCGAGAAAAAAGCTTTTTATTTAAGGTGAATTTCATTCGCCTGCTTTCGCAAATCCCACCCTCATGGACGTTCGTCGCGCCTTCGATATCCTCCCGCATCAAATTGCCACTTCGCCCAAGCCCGATGCCTTGGCGTCGAAAATAAACGGGCAGTGGGTGCCCATCAGCAGCCAGCAATTGCTCGACCAGGCCAACCTCGTCAGCCTGGGCCTCGTGTCGCTTGGCCTCAAGCGCGGCGACAAGGTGGCCATTATCAGCATGAACCGCCCGGAGTGGATGCTGGCCGATTTCGGCATCTCCCAAATCGGGGCCACCAGCGTGCCCATGTACCCCAGCATCACCGTCGAGGATTACAAGTACATCTTCACCGACGCCGGCGTGCGAGCCGTTTTCGTGGCCGACGCCAAGCTGTTCGACAAGGTGAAGGAAGCCACGCAGGACCTCGACATTCCCGCCGAAAACATCTTCACGTTCGACAAAATTGACGGTGCTCGCCACTTCAGCGAACTGCTCGAGATTGGCAAAAAGGGCAATCCTGCCGACCTCGACCCGCTGAAGGCTGCCGTGGAACCCGACGATTTGCTCACCCTCATCTACACCAGCGGCACCACCGGCAGCCCCAAGGGCGTGATGCTCACGCACGACAACATCCTGAGCAACTGCCGTAATTCGCAGCGGTTTGTGCCCGTCACGAAGGACGACAAAGCGTTGAGTTTCCTGCCGCTCTGCCACATTTTCGAGCGCATGGTAACGTACCTGTATATGATAAACGGCGTGAGCATCTACTACGCCGAAAGCATGGACGTGATTGCCGACAACCTGCGCGAGGTGAAGCCCCAGATTTTCACCACCGTGCCCCGCCTGCTGGAAAAAGTGTATGACAAGATTGTGGCCAAAGGTCACGAGCAGGAAGGCATCAAGAAAAGCTTGTTCTTCTGGGCTCTGGATTTGGGCTTGAAGTTCGACACGCAGAAAGACCAGGGATTTCTCTACAACACGCAACTGGCGCTAGCCAACAAAATCATTTTCAATAAATGGCGTGAAGCGCTGGGTGGCAACCTGCGCTGCATTGTGAGCGGCGGCGGAGCCCTGCAGCCGCGCTTGGCGCGTGTGTTCTGGGCTGCGGGCATCCGGGTCATGGAGGGGTATGGTCTCACCGAAACTTCACCCGTAATTGCTGTGGGCGGCTACGAGCCCGAGAACAACATGATTGGCACTGTGGGCCCGCTCATCGACAACATGGAAGTGAAAATTGCCCAGGACGGCGAGATTCTGACCAAGTCGGCTTCCGTGATGAAAGGCTACTACAACAAGCCCGACCTCACGGCTGAGGTGTTTGACAAGGAGGGCTGGTTCCACACCGGCGATATTGGCGAGCTGGTGAACGGCAAATTCTTGAAAATCACCGACCGCAAGAAGGAGATGTTCAAGACGTCGGGCGGCAAATACATTGCCCCGCAGGTCATCGAAGGCAAGTTGAAGGAAGACCCGCTCATTGAGCAGGCCATGGTGGTGGGCGCCGACCAGAAGTTTCCCTCCGCGCTGGTCATCCCCTCGTTCTCGGACCTGAAGGGCTGGTGCAAGCGCAACAACGTGAATTGCGACTGCTCCAACGAAGAACTCATCAAAAACGAGAAAATCGTGGACCTCTTCGAAGGGCTGGTGAAGAAGTACAACCAAAGCTTCGCGCAGTGGGAGCAGGTGAAGCGCATTGTGCTGCTGCCCGAACTCTGGACCGTGGAAAGCGGCGAGATGACACCCACCATGAAGGTGAAGCGCAAGGTGATTACCGAGAATAACAAGGACCTCATCGACAGCCTGTACCTGCAGGCCGAGAAGCGTTAAACGACTCTGGCGAAGGGCGTCAGAGAGGCGCCTTTCGCTGGTTTGCGCACACAAAAAGGAAGTTGGGGAAGCCGGCAAAGGCGGCGCTTCTCCAACTTTTTTAATTGGAAACTAGTATGCAAGCCTAACAAATTTTTCGTAAGTTTACCGCACTTACCGTCTGCTTATGAAACCCGAAGAAACCGTCGATTACAACATCAAAGTGGCTTGGCATGCGATTTCGCGGATGTACAACACCCAGGCGGCGCAGAACGACATCACCACCAGCATTGGCTTTGTGTTGCTGAACATCGACCAGGAGAAGGGAACGCCGGCTACCAAAATTGCGCCGCTGCTGGGCCTCGAAACCCGCAGCCTGACCCGCATTTTGCGCAGCATGGAGGAAAAAGGCCTCATCTACAAACAGGCCGATTCGGTGGACAAACGCTCGGTGCGCATTTTTCTGACCCCGCTCGGGCTGGAGAAAAAAGAGGTGTCGCGCCAGACCGTGCGCCACTTCAACCTGAAAGTGCGCGAGAAAATCCCGCAGAGCCAGCTCGATAATTTCTTTAAAGTAGCCGCCCAGATTACGGGCATGATTGAGGGCAAAACCCTTTTCGAAGACTTTGTGCTGAAACCATTGCGGCAAGAAAGCTCTGCTTCTTAAAAACGCTACCGGTCCGAGGTGCTTCGCGGCGCTCGGTATGCCGCTACTATTCCCTCACCTCATTACCCCTAACCACCCAAGAAAGAGGATGAAACGAACCATCAAGAAAGTTGCCGTGCTGGGTTCCGGCGTCATGGGCTCGCGCATTGCCTGCCACTTCGCCAACATTGGCGTGCAGGTGCTGCTGCTGGACATTGCGCCCAAGGAGCTGCTGCCCGACGAAGAGAAAAAAGGCCTGAAGCTGGACGCTCCCGCCGTGCGCAACCGCATCGTGAACGCCGCGCTGCAGGCCGCCATCACCGCCAACCCGTCGCCGCTCTACCGCAAGGCCGACGCCAGCCGCATCAAAACCGGCAACCTCGACGACAACCTGAAAGACATTGCCGGCTGCGACTGGACCATTGAGGTCGTGGTAGAGCGGCTCGACATCAAAAAGAGCCTCTACGAGCGGGTTGAGCAGTTTCGCAAGCCCGGCACGCTCATCACCAGCAACACTTCGGGCATTCCGATTCACCTGCTGGCCGAGGGCCGGTCGGAGGATTTCAAGAAGCATTTTGCGGGCACGCACTTCTTCAACCCGCCGCGCTACCTGAAGCTGCTCGAAATCATTCCGACGCCGGATACCGACGCGGAGGTGCTGGATTTCCTGCAGCACTACGGCGACTTGTACCTGGGCAAAACCGTGGTTTTGGCCAAGGACACACCCGGCTTCATTGCCAACCGCGTGGGCGTGTTCGCCCTGCTCGACGCCATGCAGACCATGCAAAAGCTGGGTTTGACCGTGGAAGAAACCGACAAGCTGACCGGCCCGGTGATTGGCCACGCGAAGTCGGCCACCCTGCGCACTTCCGACGTGGTGGGCCTTGATACGACAATCAACGTGGCCAACGGCCTGGCCCAGGGCCTGCCCAACGACGAGGCGAAGGACGTATTCATGCTGCCCGATTTCGTGAAGAAGATGGGCGAGAGCAAGTGGCTGGGCGACAAAACCGGCCAGGGTTTCTATAAGAAAGTGAAGGGCGAAGGCGGCAAGTCGGAAATTCACGCGCTGGACCTCAACACGCTGGAATACAAGCCGAGCCAGAAGGTGAAATTCGCCACGCTGGAGCTGACCAAGAGCATCGACAAGCTGGCCGACCGGTTCAAAGTACTAGTAGGAGGGAAAGACAAAGCCGGCGAATTCTACCGCCTGAGTTTCGGCAGCCTGTTTGCCTACGTGAGCAACCGCGTGCCGGAAATCTCCGACCAGCTGTACAAGATTGACGACGCCCTGCGCGCCGGCTTCGGCTGGGAAATGGGCCCGTTCGAAACCTGGGACGCCCTGGGCCTGCAAGCCGGCATCGACCTGGCCAAAGCAGCTGGCCGCAACGTGGCGCCGTGGATAGAAGAAATGCTGGCCGCCGGCAACCCGACCTTCTACAAGGTGGACGCCAGCGGCGCGCGCCAGTTCTACGACATCGAATCGAAGAGCTACCAGGCCATTCCGGGCGTAGAGAACTTCATCATCCTCGACAACCTACGCGCCAGCGGCAAGGTGCTCTGGAAAAACTCCGGCGCCTCGGTGGTCGACCTCGGCGACGGCATCCTGAACGTGGAGTTCCACTCCAAGATGAACGCGCTGGGCCAGGACGTCATCGAAGGCTTGCTGCGCGGCGTGGACATGGCCGAAAAAAGCTACCGCGGCCTCGTGGTGGGCAATGACGCCCCGCAGTTCTCAGCCGGCGCCAACCTCGGCCTCGTGTACATGCAGGCCCTGGAGCAGGAATTCGATGAGTTGAACCTGATGATTTCGCAGTTCCAGAACGCCATGATGCGGATGCGCTACAGCAGCATTCCGGTGGTGGGTGCCCCGCATGGCCTCACACTGGGCGGCGGCTGCGAGCTGAACCTGCACTGCGACCGCGTGGTAGCCGCGGCCGAATCCTACATCGGCCTCGTGGAATTCGGCGTGGGCCTGATTCCCGGCGGCGGCGGCACCAAGGAAATGACCCTGCGCACGGCCGCCAAGTACGAAGAAGGCGAGCCGGAATTCAACCTGCTCCGCAACACCTACATGACCATCAGCACGGCCAAAGTCTCAACCTCGGCCGCCGAAGCCTTCGACCTGGGCTTCCTGCGCCGCGGCGACGAAATCGTAGTCAACAGCAACCGCGTCATCGCCGCCGCCAAAGCTGCCGCGCTGGAGCTGGCCGATGCCGGCTACACCCAGCCCACGCCGAAAACCAACATCAAAGTGCACGGCAAAGGCGCACTGGCCATGTTCAAAACCGGCGTGTACGCCATGCAGCAAGGCAACTACATCTCGACCCACGACCAGCTCATTGCCGACAAACTGGCCTACGTGATGTGCGGCGGTGACCTGTCCTCGCCCACCGAAGTGAGCGAGCAGTACCTGCTGGACTTGGAGCGCGAAGCCTTCCTCAGCCTCTGCGGCGAGCGCAAGACCCTGGAGCGCATTCAGAGCATTCTGACCACTGGCAAGCCGCTGCGCAACTAATCAAATTGTCATGCTAACGGGGGCGGCATCTTATCATAGCTGCCTTTGTTAGGTTCATAACCCCTAGCAGTTGAGGATTGATAAGGTCCTTCGCTGCGCTCAGGATGACATTTCAAACAACATGAACCAGACTGCATATATCGTTGCCGGATACCGCACCGCCGTGGGTAAAGCCCCGCGCGGCGGCTTCCGTTTCACCCGGCCCGACGACCTCGCGGCCACCGTTATCAAGCACCTCGTGGCCCAGGTGCCGGCCCTCGACCCCACGCGCATCGACGACGTCATCGTCGGCAATGCCGTGCCGGAGGCCGAGCAAGGCCTGCAAATGGGCCGCCTCATTTCGCTGCTAGCGCTGCCCATCAACGTGCCCGGCCTCATCGTGAACCGCTACTGCGGCTCCGGCGTCGAAACCATTGCCATGGCCGTGGGAAAAATCTCGGCTGGCATGGCCGACTGCATCATCGCGGGCGGCACCGAAAGCATGAGCATGGTGCCCACCGTGGGCTGGAAAACCGTGCCCAACTACAAGCTGGCCATGCAGCACCCCGATTACTACATGGGCATGGGCCTCACCGCCGAAGCCGTGGCCAACGACTATAAAATCAGCCGCCAGGACCAGGACGAATTCTCGTACAGCTCGCACCAGAAGGCCATTAAGGCCATCGAAGGCGGCAAGTTCAAGAAGCAGATTGTGCCCGTGACCGTGGAGGAAACCTACCTCGACCAGGCCACCGGCAAGAAGAAAAACCGCTCCTATGTGGTGGACACCGACGAAGGTCCCCGCGCCGACACCTCGGTAGAAGCCCTTGCCCGGCTGCGCCCCGTGTTCGCCGCCAACGGCACCGTGACCGCCGGCAACTCCTCCCAAACCTCCGACGGCGCGGCCTTCGTGCTGGTGATGTCGGAGCGCATGGTGAAGGAGCTGAACCTGGAGCCCATTGCCCGCATGGTGAACTACGCCTCCGAAGGCGTGGACCCGCGCATCATGGGCATGGGCCCCATCAAGGCCGTGCCGAAAGTGCTCAAGCAAGCCGGCCTCAAGCTCGACGACATCGACCTGATTGAGCTGAACGAAGCCTTTGCCTCGCAGTCCATCGCCGTGGTGCGCGAGCTGGGCATCGACCCTGAGAAGCTGAACGTGAACGGCGGCGCCATCGCTCTGGGTCACCCGCTGGGCTGCTCCGGCGCCAAGCTCAGCATCCAGCTCTTCGACGAGCTGCGCGAGCGCGGCAAGAAGTATGGCATGGTCACGGCCTGCGTGGGCGGCGGCCAGGGCGTCGCCGGCATCTACGAGCTGCTGAAGTAGCGAGTATTTACTGAAAAGAAAACCCCGAACGCCGGGGTTTTCTTTTCAGTAAATACTCGGCACGCCTAACATTTTTTCATATCTTGCAACACTAAATCGGCTGCCCCGTTGTTTCTCAAAATAGTAGGCGTGCCGAACACTTTTAACCTTCAATATCCAACTCAACCGTCATGGAAGTAACGCAGAATGCCAGCCTGAAAGGCGGCGAGTTCATCATCAAGCCGACCGATGCGCAGAGCGTCTTCACGCCGGCTGACTTTACCGAAGAGCAGAACATGATGTACCAGACCTGTCTGGACTTCGTGCAAACGGAAGTGTCGCCGCTGCTCGACCGCCTCGACAACCACGAGGAGGGCCTGATGCGCGGCCTTATGGAGAAGGCCGGCCAGCTCGGCCTGTTCGGCGTGAGCATTCCGGAGCAATACGGCGGGCTCGACATGGACTTCCCCACGGCCCTGCGCGTGACCGAGGGCGTGGGCGGCGGCCACTCGTTCCCGGTGGCGTTTGCGGCCCACACGGGTATCGCCATGCTGCCCATTCTGTACTTCGGCAACGACGAGCAGAAGGCCAAGTACCTGCCCGGCCTCACCAGCGGCGAGCTGATGGGCGCCTACTGCCTCACCGAGCCCGGCTCCGGTTCCGACGCCCTGGGTGCCAAGACCAAAGCCGTGCTGAACGCCGAAGGCACGCACTACGTGCTGAACGGCCAGAAAATGTGGATTACCAACGCTGGTTTCGCCGACGTGTTCATCGTGTTTGCCAAGATTGACGGCGAGCAGTTCACGGGCTTCATTGTGGAGAAAAACACGCCCGGCCTAAGCCTCGGCAACGAGGAGCACAAAATGGGCATCAAGGGCTCGTCGACGCGCCAAGTGTTCCTGACCGACGCGCTGGTGCCGAAGGAGAACATTCTGGGTGAGATTGGCAAAGGCCACCTCATCGCCTTCAACGTGCTGAACATCGGCCGCATCAAGCTGGCGGCGGCTTGCCTGGGCGGTGCCAAAGGCGCGGCTAATCAGAGCATCAAATACGCCAACGAGCGGGTGCAGTTCAAGCTGCCCATCAGTAAGTTTGGCGCTATTCGCCACAAGCTGGCCCAGCAGGCCATCCGCATGTACGCCGTCGAATCGGCCATCTACCGCGCCGGCGACGACATCTATCGCATGGAGCAGAAGCTCATGGCCGAAGGCAAAGGGGCCAACGAGGCCCTGCTGGGCGCCGCCCGCGAGTTTGCCGTGGAGTGCGCCATTCTGAAAGTGGAAGGCTCGGAAGTGCTGGACTACGTGGTAGACGAAGGCGTGCAGGTGTATGGTGGCTACGGCTTCTCGGCCGACTACCCGATGGACCGCGCTTACCGGGACTCGCGCATCAACCGCATTTTCGAGGGCACCAACGAAATCAACCGCCTGCTGGCCGTTGACATGATTCTGAAGAAGGGCCTGAAGGGCGAAATCGACCTGATGGGCCCGGCCCAGGCCGTGCAGCAGGAGCTGATGAGCATCCCGAGCATGAGCCAGGACGAGGAAACCGGCCTGTTCAGCAAGGAGATGAAAACCATTGCCAACCTGAAGAAAGCCATTCTGATGGTGGCTGGCTCGGCCGTGCAGAAGTTCACCGCCACCCTGGCCAAAGAGCAGGAATTGCTGATGAACATCGCCGACATGGCCATCAAAACCTACATCGCCGAAAGTACCCTGCTGCGCGTGGAGAAGGAAGCATCGCTGAAAGGCGAGGAGGCCGTGGCCGCCCAGGCCGACATGGCCCGCGTGTACCTGGCCGACGCCGTGGATTTGGTAGAGAAAGCCGGCAAAGACGCCATCGGCAGCATGGCCGAGGGCGATGAGCAGCGCCTGCTGCTCATGGGCCTGAAGCGCTTCACCAAAGCCGAGCTGGTGAACGTGAAGGAAGCCCGCCGCCGCGTGGCCGCCAAGCTCATCGAAGCCAACGAATACGTGTTCTAAGCCACGAGCACAGCGAATAAAAAAAGGCCGCTCCTGAACCAGGAGCGGCCTTTTCTGTGGTCGGGCGAGAGCTATTTCACCGCTATTTTCTCCAGCTGAAGCGCCGCTGACTTCTTGCTCGGCCGGCTCACGCCGATGATGGTTTTTTCGCCCAGCCAGGTGGTGAAGTCCTTCACGTAGGCCAGCTGCTGGTCGTCGGCCACGTTCAGCTTGAGGCGTTCGGGCGGGCCCACCACGCCGGTTTGGGTGTTTACGCGGCGCAGGTAGAGGTCCGATTTCTTGTTCAGGTTTTCCAGGGTCAGCAGCTGCAGCGTGTTGCCGAAGATGGCGGCGCGGAAGCCAATGCCGGTGTAGGCATCCACGGCCGGGGCCACTTGGTCTTTGGCCACGATGCTGTGCCAGGTGGGCGCGCCAAACTCGTTGTAGCCAAACATGTGCAGCTCGCGGGCGTGCACCGGGGCTTCGCTGCCGCCTTCCTCAAAATGCTTTTCGGCGATGACCACCAGTTGCTTGTCGGCGCTCAGCAGCAGGTCGGTCAGGTACACGTCGTCGAGGCGCTTCACGTCGAGGCCGCTGGCTTTGCTCACTTCGGCCAAGTAAGCGGGCGTGAAGCGGAACTCCGGCGAAAATTTCATGTCGCCACTACCGCTGAAGTCGTATTTCACCACTTTCAAGCTGTAGTACTCGCCGGTGGCGTAGTCGGCGCACAGGGCGGCGGCGTAGAGGCTGCCATCGCCCAGCACCGTGAATTTGGTGTCGCGCACGGTCACCGTGCGCCCGCCAAACACGCCGCCCACGGGCACGCCCAGCACCTTCACCTCCGAGGCCGGGCCGGCCAGGTAGCGGCGCACGGTTAGTTTCTTCATGCCGTCGCTCACCAGCGTCACGTACTGCGTGCCGTCGTTGGCCACGTGCACGGCCGGCGAGAAGAAATCGCCCAGGTCACGGAAATCGTAGGTTTTGTCTTCTAGTTTCAGCAAATCCTGGTCAAACAGCGTGGCCGCAATGCTCTTCACCTGCTGGCCGTAGGTGAGGTAGCGGAAGGCCAGCAGCCGGCTGCCGTTGGGCGAGATGGAGACGCCGGGGCGCCGGTCGCGGGGCGACACACTCATCACCACTTTGGCGGGGCTGCGCTGGCCGTTTTGCAGGTTCACGGCCACTACGGCCAGGTTCTGACCGGCGTCGTCCTTGTGGTGCAGCACCACCAGCGCCTGCTTCGAGCCGCGTCCAAAGGCTTCGAGGGTTTCGCCGGGCGTAATGGGAATGGTGGTGCTCCACTGCTTTTTCAGGTCGGCGTCGTAGCGCTCCACGGAGTAGCCGCCGGCGCTCTGGTGAGCCAGAATGACGAAGCCGGAGCCGTCGGCCAAGGGCAGCGTTTTGGTGGGCACGCGCATGTCGTAGCGGTCGGAGCCCTGCTCGGGCAGGTAGCTGAACGGGGCCGACTTCACCTTCTGCGCTGCGGCATCATTATTGGTAACGGCCCAGCCCAGCGCGCCCAGCAGCCAAGCCCGACGCAGAATATATTTGAAGTGCGATTGCATCATAAGAAAAGAAATATGGCCCATCAGGGCTTCCAAAAGTAGCCATTCCGGCGCTTGCGACCAGGTTTTTATTGGCCGAAGCCCTAATCTTGACCCCATCGAAAAAAAATGTTCGCCAAAGCATAACCTGTTCGCAACGACTTCGTATTGGGAACCCGTTTCCTTTGTGTAAGCAAATTTCCTCATCGAAATTTCTGCCTCAGGGCCCGCCTGTCCGCTTTGTACGCTTTTTTTCAGCCACGCTCAACAAGACATTCCGACGAAGTACTTGACTGAATCCAAGTTGCGTCGTACTTTTGACCCCGCTGTTATATATAGTTATTATGAAATCTCTGCTTAAGTTTTCCCTCTTATCAGCCCTCATTGTAGGAGGCAAGTTTGCTAAAACCACTACTCCCGTTACTGCCGCCCAGCCTGTTGCCGCTCAAACCCGTCCCGATACTTCTTCGGTAGTACTGGTGCACCAAGTGCTCACTTCCGAGCCCGTGAAGCCCACGCGAGAGCAGCGACCGCAGCAAAGCGGCAGCGGTTTTATTACCGAAATGTTCTAGCCGAATACTTTCAGCGACTTTCTCAGAAGTCGTTTTTTTTTGCCCGTGGGCCAAGCGCAACTGTGATTTAACTAGCTGATGCGGCTCCAGTTCACCGCCGTAGCGGGTAAGCTCTCGATGTGACGCCGAATGTTGAGGTTGTCGGGGTGCACTAGGTTGGGGTCTTCGGCCAGCAGGGCCTGAGCCGCCGCCCGGCTTTCGCTCAGGATGCGGCCGTCTTTGGAAAGGTCGGCAATGAGCAAGTCGAGCACGCCGCTTTGCTGGGTGCCCATCAGGTCGCCGGGGCCGCGCAGCTTCAGGTCGATGTCGGCAATCTCGAAGCCGTTGTTGGTCCGCACCATCGTTTCGAGGCGGGTGCGGGCGTCTTTGCTCAGCTTGAAGCCCGTCATCAGGATGCAGTAGCTCTGGTCGGCGCCGCGGCCGACGCGTCCGCGTAGCTGGTGCAACTGCGAAAGGCCAAACCGCTCGGCGCTTTCAATCACCATCACCGAGGCATTGGGCACGTTCACGCCCACTTCGATAACGGTGGTGGCCACCATAATCTGGGTTTCGCGCTTGATGAAGCGCTGCATCTCGAAGTCTTTCTCCTCGGCTTTCATGCGGCCGTGCACGATGCTGATTTGAAATTCCGGAAAGGCCCGGGCCACGCTCTCGTAGCCATCAGTCAGGTCCTTGTAGTCCATCGTTTCCGACTCTTCAATCAGCGGGTACACGATGTATATCTGGCGGCCCAGCTTCACTTGGTCGCGGATGAACTCGAACACCTTCAGCCGGTTGGCGTCGTAGCGGTGCACCGTCACGATGGGCTTGCGGCCGGCCGGCAACTCGTCAATCACGCTCACGTCGAGGTCGCCGTACAGCGTCATGGCCAGCGTGCGCGGGATGGGCGTGGCCGTCATCACCAGCACGTGCGGGATGACGTGGGGGTTCTTCTGCCACAGCTTGGAGCGCTGGGCCACCCCGAAGCGGTGCTGCTCGTCCATGATGGTCAGCCCCAGGTTCTTAAACTGCACCACGTCTTCGAGCAGCGCGTGAGTGCCCACCAGCATGTGCATGGTGCCGTTGCGCAGCTCCTCGTGCAGCACGCGGCGCTCGCGGGTGGGCGTGCTGCCCGTCAGCTTGCCCAGCTTGATGCCCAGCGCATCGGCATACACTTTTAGGCCCACGTAATGCTGGTCGGCCAGAATTTCGGTGGGGGCCATCATGCAGCTTTGGGCACCGTTGTCGGCCGCCATCAGCATGGCGATGAAGGCCACGATGGTTTTGCCCGAGCCCACGTCGCCTTGCAGCAAGCGGTTCATCTGCTGGCCGGCGCAGAAGTCCTTGTAGATGTCGTGAATAACCCGCTTCTGTGCGCCGGTGAGGTCGAAAGTGAGGTGGTTTTTGTAGAAATCCACCAGCGTTGGCACTTGGTTAAAAATCTGCCCGGCCAGCGTCACCTTGCGTTGGTCGCGCTGCCGCAGCAGCTTCAGCTGCACGTAGAACAGCTCTTCAAATTTCAGCCGGAACTTAGCCGCCGCCAGTAGCTCGGGGCTTTGCGGGAAGTGAATTTGCTGCAATGCCTGCGCCTTGGGCATCAGCCCGTACTGCTGCACCAGCGCCGGAGACAGCGACTCCGTAATGTGCGACTGGGCCAGCTTCAGTAGCTCGGCCACCATGCGCATGATGGCCTTGCTGTCGACGCGGTGGTAGTTTTTGAGCTTCTCCGATGTGTTATACACCGGCTGCAGAAAGCTCTGGCCCGGCTTGTTCTCGCTCACTTCTTCCAGCTCCGGGTGCGCCATCTGCGGGCGGCCGTTGAACATGGTCGGCTTGCCAAAAACGATGTACTCCTGGTTGTTTTTGGTGTATTGCTGCACCCACTTCACGCCCTTGAACCACACCACTTCCAGTTCGCCGGTGCCGTCGCCCACCTTGGCCACCAGCCGTTGTTTGGGCCCTTCGCCAATCAGCTCCTTGCCGCGCAGCATGCCCTTCACCTGCACGTAAGGCAGGTCGTCGTGCAAATCGGCAATGGCGTACACCTGCGTGCGGTCCAGGTACCGGAAGGGGTAGCGCTGAATCAGGTCGCCGTAGGTGAAGAGGCCCAGCTCTTTGCCCAGCAGCTGCGCCCGCTGCGTGCTGCCCACCGACCGTAAGAACTCCAGCCGGGTATTGAAGAAGTTACTCATTCTTCGCTCCTCTACTTATACTTCAGCGTGTTGAGCATCCGCACCATGTCCGTCTTCACGTACTCAATCACCGGCGCCAGCGAGTCGTTCGCCGTCGCCGTTTTGAAGTACAGCGCGCCGCGCAGGAAGTGGTGGGTGCTGTCGGTGGTGTAAAACTGGAACTGGCTCGGCACTTCGCCCTGCAATTCAAACACCGAAGCGCGCATGCCGCTGGGCGTTTTCAGAATCCGCTCGTCAATGGCCGTGGCCTTGATTTCGTGCTTGCCCGTAAGCTTGCGGGCGTCCTCCATCATCTTATTATAGAGGCGCCGGTCGCGCTGCACATCCATGTAGGTAATCTGCACGTTGGCGTGCAGCTTGGGGTAATACACGTTCAGCCAGTGCGGCTGGGCCATATACGAGGAGTCGCGCTTAATCACAGCCTCTTTTGAGTATTCAAAGGAGTACGGATGGTTGCCCGGCAGCTCCTGGTAGCGGTGCGGCGGCAGGTCGATGCGGTTGTAGCCCTTGGGCTTGGGCGTGAAGTCCGGCGCCGACGAACAAGCCGCCAGCAGCGCCAGCGCCACCAGGCCCGGAAGTTTTTTCAGGTTCGACACCACGTAGAATAGGTTGATAAACGGCCGCGCCCAACCCCGGTGCGCGCCTCAAGCTTCAAAGGTAACCGGTGGCTTGTGCCGAAGGCAACGAAAAAAGCCCCGAGCGAGTGCCGGGGCTTTTCTTAAAAATCACAACGCCACTGATTAGAAAGGCAGTTGGTCCAACTCCGGCTCCTGCCGGAAGGTCTGCGGCGCCTCGGCAGCGCCGCTGGCTTCCCCGGCAGCACCATTGCTGCCCTGTGGCCGGCCGCCCAGCATCGAAATCTCGTCGGCGATGATTTCGGTGATGTAGCGCGTTTGCTGGTCCTTATCCTGGTACTGGCGAGTGCGCAGCTTGCCTTCGATGTACACTTGCTGGCCTTTTTTGAGGAACTTGTCAGCCATGTCGGCCAAGCCGCGCCACGCCGAGATGTTGTGCCACTCGGTGCGCTCCACGCGGGTGCCTTGCTTGTCCTTGTAATACTCGTTGGTAGCGAGGGTGAAGTGAGCCACGCTCACGCCGCCTTCCAAATGACGCACCTCGGGGTCTTTGCCCAAGTTGCCTACCAAAATCACTTTGTTCACTCCGGCCATATTATTGCACGTTAGGAAATACAGAATCAAAAGGGCCACCCGGCCATTTCTTGCCTTAAAGATAAGAACTTAAATCTTATTCTGCTACTATTTTGCTAAAATATTTTGCTGTAAAAGCTAATTGCATTGGGAACGAGAATCCAGGCAACAATTCTCCCTCTACAAATGCTGGCTGCAGTAGTTGGCGATGAGCTTGGGCTTGGGCAATGCCTCAATCTCGGCAGCAGAATAAGCCCGCAGGCCCAAATCACGCAGCGTGGTTTCGGGCAGCGGCTGGGTCAGCGCCATTGGATGGAACCGGGCTTCCAGCTTCTGATGGCTGAGCACGTGCCGGTAGGCCGAGGTGGGCTCGGCCGCCTGGCTGGTGTCGAGGTCGGCTCCGAGCGCGTCGAGGTGGCGCACCAGTTCAGTGGCCGGCAAGTCGGGCTCTACCGTTTCGGCCATGGCAAAGTCGTAGAGGCCCTGCCAGATGTCTTTCTCGCGGCGCTCCCGTAGGTAGGTCAGGTCGCCGTGGCGCAGCACGAAGTAGTGGAAGTAGCGCGTGCGCGCCGCCTTGGCCTTGCTCTTCACGGGCAGCAACGCCACTTGGCCATGATTAAACGCCCAGCATTGGCTTTGCAGGGGGCAGAACAGGCAGTCGGGCTTGGCCGGCGTGCACTGAATGGCCCCAAACTCCATGATGGCCTGGTTGAAGTCGGCGGGTGCCGTAGCCGGTATGTGCTGGTCGGCCACGGCTTGGAACTCCTTGCGCGAGCTGGGGGCAGCAATGTCGGAATGCAGCCCGAAAATGCGGGCCAGCACCCGGTACACATTGCCGTCGAGCACGGCCACGGCCTCATCGAAAGCAAAAGAGGCAATGGCCGCGGCTGTGTACGGTCCCACGCCGCGCAACTTGATGAGCTCGGCATACGTGTCCGGAAACTTGCCGCCGTGCTCGGCCACCACTTGCTGGGCCGTGCGGTGCATGTTGCGGGCCCGGGAATAGTAGCCCAGGCCCTGCCAGTAGCGCAGCACTTCGGCCTCGGGCGCGGCGGCCATGTCCTGCACGGTAGGGTAGGCGGCCAGAAAGGTTTCGTAGTAGGGGAGGCCCTGAGCCACACGGGTTTGCTGCAGTATTACCTCAGATAGCCATATAGCGTAGGGGTCGCGGGTGTGGCGCCAGGGCAGGTCGCGGTGGTGCCGCGGATACCAGGCCAAAAGGGCAGACGCCAGGAAGGAAGGGCGCGAGGGAAGTTTCGTCAAAATTTTGAAAGAGAATAAATTGGACCCAGCCTTTGTTTCGGAGGGTAGATTGGTAAAACAAAAAAATGGGGTTACCTTTGTGGCCCCAATTCAAGGGCGAACCGCCTACCAGGCAAAGGCTTACGCTGGAATTCGGGATTTTCTTGCCTAAAAACGTAATTTTTTCAACCACCTAAGTACCATACCAACGTGACTAAAGCTGAGGTAATCGCCGAAATCTCCACCAAGACCGGCATCGAGAAAGCAGATGTATTGATGACTGTTGAGGCTTTCTTCAAAGTCGTGAAAGATTCCATGACGGAAGGCAACAACATCTATGTGCGCGGCTTCGGCTCGTTCGTTAACAAGAAGCGCGCCCGGAAAGTGGCCCGCAACATCTCGAAGAATACGTCGCTCATCATCGAGGAGCACTACATCCCGAGCTTCAAGCCGTCGAAGACCTTCGTGGCCAAAATCAAAAACAGCAAGAAGGTAAAAGCCACCGCGGCCAAAGCCTAGTTTTTAACGGTAGCAAGCGCGAAATAGGGAGTAGCCTCCAATTACTCATCCTTTCGCACTTATTCCTGAAATGATTGCCGGCCGCGCCGCCGGTGTCTTTCCCGCAAGGGAAAGCCCCGGCGGCCGGCTTTTTTCAGCCTATGGCCACTACCCGTTCAGCTTCCCATCAATTGGTTGTCCTCGCTGCCGCACTCGTGCTGGTAGGAGGACTTTTTGCGTTGCCCAAGGGCATCGTAAAGCCCAAGGAAAGCCGTTCGGAATTGAGCAAGGACGCCGCCGCAACGGCCACCCGCGACGGCGGCGGCCCCAACACCAACGGCTCCAAAACCGAAGCTTCCTCGGGGCCGGTGCCGGCTACGGCGACGGACAACGGCGGTGCCCATTCCGACGATGACGGCCACAATCACAGCGCCTCGGCCGATGCCGTGGCGCCGCACACCACGGCCACGGCCGCTCAGCGCCAGGAAATCAGCCGTCTGCTGAAGGAGTACCAGGCCGCCACGCCCGCTACCAAAGCGGCGGTGGCCACCACCCTGGCCCGCCGCTACAACGGCGTGGAGCGGTTCGACAGCGCCGGCTACTACCTGGAGCAAGTGGCCTTAGCCAAGCCCACCGCTGCCAACTGGCAGCAGGCGGCCGATGCCTACTTCCAAGCGTTTAGCTTTGCGGCTTCCGACGAGCGGGTGAAACTGCTCGGGGGCAAAGCCCGGGAACTGTATGCCAAGGTGCTGAAGGAGCAACCCGGCAACCTCGACGCCAAAACCAACCTCGGCATGGCCTACATGGCCTCCGAAAACCCCGTGCAGGGCATTTCGCTCCTGCGCGAAGTGCTGGAAGCCGACCCGCGCAACGAGAAAGCCCTCTACAACATGGGCATTTTGGCGGTGCAAAGCAACCAGTACGACAAAGCCGTGCAGCGTTTCAAGGATTTGGTGAAAGTCAATCCGAAAAACGTGAACGGGCAGTTTTACCTCGGCGTAACTTTGGCCCGCACCGGCGCCAAGGAGGAAGCCAAACAAGCGTTTCTGGCCGCCAAGGGCCTGAGCAACGACCCCGCTCTGGCCGCTTCGGTTGACGAAGAAATTGCAAAGCTGAAATAGACACGACACAAACAATCACCAACTTAACCCCCAAGCATCATGCCCTGCGGTAAAAAAAGAAAGCGTCATAAGATTGCCACCCACAAGCGCAAGAAGCGCCTGCGCAAGAACCGCCACAAGAAGAAGTAAGCCTCACGGGGCGTAGCGACGGCCGGCAGTTTTCCTAACGGGAAGGGAGCCAGCCGTCTATCTCTCACGTAGCCTCCTGGGTGTGGCCGCGCTGGGCGCTTTTCCCGTGGCTCGCGAGGGAAGCCAGAACTTATGGTTCTGGCTTCCCTTTGCCGGTTTCGGGGTAGTGCTAAGACAGCTGCTAATGAGGTTACTTTAACATAATCAAGGCTTTGAGTAATGAATTAGTCATTAATTCTACTCAGGAAGGCGAGCGAATTGCGTTGTTGCAAGACAAGCGGTTGATTGAATACCATTTCGACCGCAACGACACCAATTACTCAGTAGGCGACATCTTCCTGGGCACCGTGAAAAAGGTGATGCCCGGCCTGAACGCGGCTTTTGTGGACATTGGCTACGAAAAAGACGCGTTTCTGCACTACGGCGACCTCGGGGAACAATACAACTCCTTCACGAAGTGGGCCCGGACGGTTCAAAGCGGCCGCGCCGCCACCGCCGGACTAGAAAAATTTACGTTTGAGCCCCCGCTCGACAAAGTGGGCAAGGCCGAAAACGTGTTCAAGAAAGGGCAGCAGATTGTTGTCCAGATTATCAAAGAGCCCATCTCAACGAAGGGCCCTCGCGTGAGCACCGACATTTCGATGGCGGGCCGTTACCTCGTGCTGATGCCGTTTTCGAATACCATCAGCGTGAGCAAGAAGATAGTGAGCAAAGCCGAGCGTGACCGGCTCAAGCGGCTCATTGCCAGTATCAAGCCCGAAAACTTTGGTGTCATCATTCGCACCGTGGCGGAGGGGCGCGAAGTGGCCGAGCTGGACAAGGACATGCAGGACATGGTGGCCAAATGGGAGCAGCTGCATGCCACGCTGCGCACCGCCAAGCCCAACGACAAGGTGCTGGGCGAACTCGGCCGCACGTCGTCGATGCTCCGCGACATGCTGAACGAGTCGTTCGACAGCATCATGGTCGACGCGCCGGCCATGTACGAGGAGATGCGTGACTATCTCCAGAAAATTGCGCCCGACAAGCTCGGCTTGCTGAAACTGCACAACTCGAAAATCAAGATTTTCGAGCAAACCGGCATCGAGAAGCAGCTAAAGACGCTGTTTGGCAAGACTGTGACCGTGCCCGGCGGCGGCTACCTCGTCATCGAGCACACCGAGGCGCTGCACGTCATCGACGTGAACTCGGGCAGCAAGAGCAACCAGGAAAACGACCAGGAAGCGACGGCCCTTATGATTAACATGCTGGCGGCTAAGGAAGTGGCCCGGCAGCTGCGCCTGCGCGATATGGGCGGCATCATCGTGGTCGACTTCATCGACATGCGCTCGGCCGAAAGCCGCAAAAAGGTGGAAGACGCCGTGCGCGACGTGATGAAGCACGACAAGGCCAAGTTCACGGTGCTGCCCATCACCAAGTTTGGCCTGCTGCAAATCACCCGCCAGCGGGTGCGGCCGGCCGAGAACATCGTGACCGGCGAGGTGTGCCCCACCTGCGGCGGCACGGGCAAGATTTCGGCCTCCATTCAGGTGACGGACGACATCGACAACAGCATCGATGACCTGCTGGTGAACCAGAACCAGTCGGGCCTCACGCTGTCGGTGCACCCGTTCCTGCACGCGTACTACACCAAAGGACTGGTTTCGCGCCAGATGAAGTGGTACCTTAAGTACTACAAATGGGTGAAAGTGGTAAAAGACAGTAGCCTGGGCCTCACCGACTACCGCATCGAAGACGAGCGGGGTGAGGAAATTCAGCTGCGCTCGTCGGCCGCCGCCATGAGCCGCTTGCAGGACCGCGAGGTAGAAATCGAGGACTGAGAACAGGGTAATCAGATGCCAACAAAAAGCCCCGGCTTCGAGCGAAGCCGGGGCTTTTTGTGTCTTAAAGTTGTGGAAGCGGATACTTAGAACTTGATGCCCAAATCCAGCGCGACGCTGCTGTTTTTGATGGTCACGTCCTTGAAGCCGCGCTTGCTTTCGAAGTAATGGTCGATGTCGACCAGGCCGCGGTGGTAGCTGAGGCCGGCAAACAGCTTGGTGCTTTTGCCCATTTGGTACTCTACGCCGGCACCCACCAGCGCATCGGCATCGATGAAATACACGTAGTCGCCGGCTTTTACTTCGGTGCCGGTGCCGGGGTCGGTGTAGAACTTGCTGCCGTTGATGCGGGTGCCGATGGGCACGTTGAGGGAGCCGCCGACCTGGAAGTAAAGGCGGGTGGCCGACGCAATTTCATTCGTGAAGAGCTTCACCGTGACGGGCAGCTCGAGGTACTGAATGCCAATTTTGGGTTTCACCACTACCGGCGTATTCGAGCCGTTGTTGATGTCGTTGTAGGCAATGGTGCCGCCTTTGCCGGTGAGCAGCAGGCCGGTGCTGAAAGCGTAGTTTTCGCCGAAGAAGTAGTCGACAACCAGGCCCCCGCCGAAGCCGAGCTGGCTGCCGTCGCTCTTGAAAGCGTTGGCGGAGGTCGATTCAGCGCGCAGGCTGGTGATGGAGGGCGACACTTTAAGGCCAATTTCGACCTGGGCCGAGGCCGTGCCAATGGATGCCGCGAGGGCCAGGGCGGCGAGCAATATTTTTTTCATGCGTACAGATAGGGCTACTGCGGATGGAAACTACCGACTGCCGGCAGGTTTTGGCTAATTTTACTTCAAAGTAACGAGCGTGAACACGAATAATTTCGCCTGGCGGCGCTGGCTGCCCCTGTTTTTAGTTGGAGCCCTTGGCCTTGCGGCCTGCAACGGGGGGCCGGCCGAAGGCTGCCGCGCCGACGCGGCGGCCGACGCGCCCACAGTGCCCGTGAAGGTGCAACGCCTGGAGCAGCCGTTTTTCGCCATCAAAACGCCGGCCGATGCCGAACAGTTTTTGAACGCCCACCCGGCTTTTGCGCGGTACTACCTGCAGCGCCAGCCGGCCAACGAAAAACAGCTGGCCAACGGCCTGACGCAGCTGGCCACCAACGCCGCCCTGCAGCAGCTGGGACGCGAAACGGCAGCGGCCTTCCCCGACAGCGCGGCCCTGCGGCACGACTTGGGCGAAATGTTTCGGCGGGTGCATCATTACTTTCCCGATTTCCGGGTTCCGCCCACCACTACCTACGTGAGCGGTTTTCTAGCCAAGGACATTTACGTGAACGACAGCCTGCTGGTAATGAGCCTGGACTGGTTTGTGGGCCCCAAGGCCAGCAAGCGCCCCGACCTGCCGCAGTACATGCTGCGCCGCTACACGCCGGCCGGCCTCATGCCGCTGCTGGCCCAGGACGTGTCGAGCAAGTACAACCGCCACGAACTCACGGCCAATACCATGCTCGACGCCATGGTGCACGCCGGCAAGTCGCTCTACTTCGCCAGCCAGATGCTGCCCTGCACGCCCGACTCGCTGCTGATGGGCTACACGCGGCGCGAAATGATAGGGCTGGAGGCCAACGAGCCGCGCGTGTGGGGCCATTTTCTGGAAAAGAACCTGCTGTACTCGACCACGCCTTTCCTGCTGCAGAAGTACGTGGGTGAGCGGCCCAACGTGCCCGAAATCGACAAAACCTGCCCCGGCCGCGTGGGGCAGTGGGTGGGTCTGCAAATCATCCGCAAGTACGTGTCGCTGCACCCCGACGTGACCCTGGGCCGCCTCATGGCTGAGAAAAACGCTCAGCGCATTCTAAACGAGTCGCACTATCGGCCTATGAACAAGTGAGTGGAGAAGAGGTGGGGCGGCGAGTAGGAGAAATTCGCTCAACTCACTACCTCACCATTTCACCACCTCACCGCTCATGCACATAGCCGTTTTCAGCCAGTACCACACCAGCCCCGATTGCCCGGCCACCAGCCGACACTACACGTTGCTGGCGCACATGGCCAAAACGCACCGGGTAACGCTGCTGACCACGCCGGCCTGGCGCAGCCAACAGCTGACCCACGAATTTGCCTGGGTGCCGCCTGGAGTGGAAATCCGGGAGGCCAACGTGCCCTATGAGAACAGAATGGGGCCCGCCCGGCGGGTCGTGGCCTTTGCGCAGTACGCCGCCTGGGCCGTGCGCGAAGGGCTGAAAATTGACAGGCCCGACGTGATTTGGGGCATCAGCACGCCGCTCACGGCGGCCTGGGCGGCGGCGCGGGTGGCGCGCTGGCGGCGGGTGCCGTGGGTGTTTGAAGTGCAGGATTTGTGGCCGTCGTTCCCCATTGCCATGGGGGCGGTGCCCACTGCGCTGGCCCGGCAGCAGCTTTATCGGCTGGAAAAAGCGCTGTACCAAAGCGCCCGCGCCGTGCTGCCGCTCTCGCCCGACATGACGCGCTACGTGACGGACCTGGGCATCGCCCCCGAAAAAGTAACCACCGTGCTCAACGGCACCGACTTGGCGCTGGCGGCCCGGGCCACGTCCGCGGCCGTTGCCCGGCTGCGGCAGGAGCAAGGCCTGACCGGCAAGCAGGTCATTCTCTACGCGGGCACCTTTGGGCGAGCCAACGACATGCCGACGCTGGTGGCTGCGGCTGAGGCAATGGCTGCGGAAGGCCGCGACGTGGTGTGGCTGTTTCTGGGCCACGGGTTTTATGAGCCGCTGATTGCGGCGGCGGCGGCGCGTTGGCCGGGGCGCATTCGGCTGGCGGGCGGGTTGCCGCGGCACGAAGTGTTCGGCTGGTTTGCGCTGGCCGATGTTTCGGTGGTGTCGTTCCTCAACTTGCCGGTGCTGGATGCCAACTCCCCGGCTAAGCTCTACGATTCGCTGGCCGTGGGCACGCCGGTCATCGTGACCAACCGGGGCTGGACCAAAAAACTGGTGGAGCAGCACGCCTGCGGCTGGTACGTGCCGGCGGGCGATGCTCTGGCGTTGGCCGCCAAGCTGCGCGAATTGCTGGCCCAGCCCAGCGCGCTGCTCCGCGCCGGGGAGCAGGGCCGCCGCTTAGCAATAGAATCCTTCGACCGCATACAACTGGCCACAGCCGTGCAGCAGATTTTGGAACAGGCTGCGGGGTAGTGTTTGTGCTGAACCCAGTAGCTTTTGTACCGCGTTGTGCTTTCAATTGAACTTTGTGTACCAAATAAGCAGCAAATAGCCACTCTGTAGTCACTCACTTACTTCGCAGCTTATCGTTCTGGAATAGGCACGTAGGCTGCAGCTTTGCCAAAATGCTTATCAAAATAGGCGCAACTAGTCGCCAGTGGGCAAACGCTGCACTTGGGCGAGCGCGCCACGCAGATGTAGCGCCCGTGCAAAATGAGCCAGTGGTGCGCCCGGTTAATCAGCTCGATGGGGATGTAACGCACCAGTGCTTTCTCCACGGCCAGGGGCGTGGTAGCCGTTTTGGGCACCAAGCCGATGCGGTGTGAGACGCGAAACACGTGTGTATCGACCGCCATGGCGGGTTGGTTGTAGATAACGGACGCCACCACGTTGGCCGTTTTGCGGCCCACGCCGGGCAGGCGCTGCAGCTCGTCAATCTGGCTGGGCACTTCGCCGCCAAAGTCCTCGGTGAGCATGCGGCCTAGGCCGGCCAGGTGCTTGGCCTTGTTGTTGGGGTAGGAAATGCTGCTGATGAACGGAAAGATGTCATCGGCGGAGGCGGCCCCAAGGTGCGCGGCCGTGGGAAACTGCGCCAGCAGGGGCGGCATCACTTGGTTCACGCGCTTGTCGGTGCACTGGGCGCTGAGCACCACCGCCACAATCAGCTCATACGGGTTGCCGTACACCAGTTCGGTTTTGGGCTCCGGAAAGTTGGTGGTGAAGTAGTCGAGGAAGTACTGAAATCGGTCGGCGCGGCGCATGAGCAAGGCAAGAATACACAAAGAAAAACGGTCATGCTGAGCGCAGCCGAAGCATCTCTACCGCAATACTATTCCTTTTGCTTGGATTTAGTGTTGCGGTAAAGATGCTTCGGCTGCGCCCAGCATGACCGGGCATAGGGCGTCAACTACTGGTGTTTTCGGCTCCAGCGCAGGGGCTGCAGCGGCTGCCACAAAAAGTTGAACGGACTTAAGATTTGGCTAAAAAAGTGCGCGAGTAGCGCAAAATGGCCTCGGAGGTGTGGGCCCGCGGCTCGCGGCGAACGCCGTCGAGTGCCCGCTGGGCCAAAAGGAGGTCGGCGCACGTGGCTGCCAGTTCCGGGTCGTGCTGCAACGCCTCCTCTACCTCGCGCTGCCTTTCAGGAGGCAATTCGTTGTACACATACTGGAGCAGTGTCGAATGGGGTAAGGTTTGAATCATAATCGTGCAGGGAATGTGCGGTCATTTTCTTCCGCAGGTTTATCAGCGCGTAGCGCATGCGGCCCAGGGCCGTGTTGATGCTCACACCGGTCGCGTCGGCAATCTCCTGGAAGCTCATGTCGCCGTAATGGCGCATCAGCAGCACCTCCTTTTGGGCGGCGGGCAGCTCCTGGATTAACGCCCGCAGGCGGGTGTGGGTTTCCTCGCGGGCCAGGATATCGTCCGGGCCGTCGTCGGCGAGGGTGAGAGTGTTGGTCAGCCGGTCGTTGTCGCTGAGGCTGACGTGGGGCGTTCGCTTGCCGCGGCGGAACGAGTCGATGGCCAAATTGTGGGCAATGCGGCAAATCCAGGGGGCAAACTTGCCCTCTTCGTTGTAGCGGCCCCCTTTGAGAGTGTGAATGGCCTTGATGAACGTGTCCTGCAACAGGTCCTCGGCCACGTCCTCGTCGCGCACGATGAGGAGGATGGTCGTGAACACACGACTGCGATGCCGCTCCAGCAGGATAGCGAAGGCGGATTCCTGGCCGGCCAGGTAGAGCGAGATGAGCGCGGAGTCGCTCGGTTGCAAGAGGTCCATAAAGGGCTACGGAATAAGGGAACGTAGAGCTTTAGGCCATAGTATGCAGTTACCGAGAAAAAAATTGGGGAGCGACCGGGAGTCGGGTTTTTACCCGCTAGAATCGTTCCAAATGTAGAGCGACGAAAACCACATGCGCAAGAGTCGAAAAAGAAAAAAAGCCAAAATTCTGTAAGAAAAACGAAGCAACCTTCCGCAAAACTTCATCTACGCGTTGCTGGCGCAGAATTGTGGAATAAAAAATCTAAAAAAAGTTTCAAAAAATAAGTATTTATTCGCCAAAGTCTTTGGTTACTGCGCTAACCACTGATAAGCAGCGGCTTCCTCCGTGAATAAGGCGGTAAGGTAGCCGTGGTGGGGGCGCGTGGTGGCGCTGATGGCCGCCACGGAGCTGGCCGACTGCTCCTGCAGCGCGCGCAGCGGCGACACCAGAAACGCCAGGCGCACTGGCGCTGAGTAGCGGCCCGGAAGCAGCGGGAAGAAGTCGGCGTTCATCCAGTGCGTGAGTTCGGCCGACACCAGCTCGTCGCGGCGGCGCAGGTCGAGCAGCCAACGCCAGCAGGCAAAAGCATCGGCGGCTTCCAGAATGGCGAAATAGCCGGCCTGCAGTTCGGACGCGCTGATTTCGCGCTGCCAGCGGGCCACGATGGCCGGCAGGTCGGGGCGGGGCGTTATTTCCAAGCCAAAGGCGGACATGAACCGGGCAAAACAAGCGGTGCGAGAGAAGCTCCAAGATAGGCGAATCCCGCGGCTGGACCTAACCCTGCGGCCCGCCTGGGCCTACCTTTGCCCGCGGCTGCCGTACTGGCCTTTTCGACGTTGCTTATGCTGCCTTCTGCTGATTCTGCCCCGGCTCACGACCCCTACGCGGCCCTGCGCGTGCCCGATTTCCGCCGCCTGGTGTCGACCCGCACCCTGCTCACGGTGGCTACGCGGGTGCAGGGGCTGGTCGTGAGCTGGCAGATTTACCACCTCACCGGCGACCCGCTGGCGCTGGGCCTCATCGGGCTGTCGGAGGCCATTCCCAGCATCGTGGTGTCGCTCTACGCCGGCTACGTGGCCGATACGGTGCGGCGCAAGCGCATTGTGGTGATGGCCTTGGCGGTGCTGGTGCTGTGCGCGGCGGCCCTAGCGGCCCTGGCTAGCCCCTACGGCATCGGGCTGCTGGCGAAAGGCGCGCTTTACACGCTGCCACTGTATGCGGTGATTTTTGTGAGCGGCCTGGCGCGGGGCTTCATGGGCCCGGCGCTATTCTCGTTTATGCCGCAGCTGCTGCCCGACCGCGCGCTGCTGCCCAACGCCATTACCTGGAACAGCACTACCTACCAGGCCTCGGCGGTGCTGGGGCCGGCACTGGGCGGCTTTCTCATCGAGCCGCTGGGCGTGGCCTGGTCCTACGCCGTGGCGTTGGGGCTGCTGGCGCTGGGCCTGGTGCAGTTTGCGCGCATTGCCGACCGGCCGCTGCCGCCCACGGAAGGCGAACGCCTGAGTTTGAAAGACAGCGTGCTGAGCGGCCTGCGTTTCATTTTCGGCAACCAGTTGGTGCTGGCGGCGCTGTCGCTGGACATGTTTGCCGTGCTGTTTGGCGGGGCCGTGGCGCTGCTGCCGGTGTTTGCTTCCGACATCCTGAAGGTGGGCGCGCGCGGCTTCGGGCAGCTGGAAGCGGCTCCTGCCATTGGTTCGGTGCTGATGGCCATTTTTCTCACGTATTACCCACTCAAGCGCAAGGCCGGTCTGAAGCTGCTGTGGGCGGTGGCGGGCTTTGGGCTGGCCACTATTGCCTTCGCACTCTCGCGCAACTTCTTCCTGTCGTTGTTTCTGTTGTTCCTCACAGGTGTGTTCGATTCGGTTTCTGTGATTGTGCGCTCCACGCTCATTCACGTCTACACGCCCGAGTACATGAAGGGCCGGGTGTCGGCGGTGAACAACATTTTCATTGGTTCCAGCAACGAAATTGGCGCGTTTGAGAGCGGCACGGCGGCCCGGCTGCTGGGCACGGTGCGCTCGGTGGTGTTTGGCGGGCTGATGACGCTGCTGGTGGTGGCCATCACCACCTGGAAGGCCGACAAGCTGCGCAAGCTGGAATCGGGCACGAAGTAGGTGCGGGGGCTTGCTGCCGTGGCGCTACCCGTTCTGCAGCAGCGCGGCGTATTGCTCCGGCGTGTCTACATCAAGCAAACCCGCCGGAAACGCAATGCGCTCCACGGCGGGCCCGTAGCTGGCAATGAGGCGGCCGGCGCCGGCCTGGCCACGCAGCTCCATAAGCTGAGAAAACAAGGCCCGGTCGAACACGGCGGGCACGCCCAGCGCGTCGCCGTAGGCCGCCGCCGCAATAGGCGCCTGGGCTTGGCGCTGCCGCTGCACCAGCTCCCGCAGCAGCTCCGGCGTCAGGTGAGGCTGGTCGCTGAGCATGATGAGCACCGCCGCTGGCTCGGCTGGCTGAGCTGCTGCCAGGCCCGCGCGGATGGAGGACGCCATGCCGGTTTCCCAATCGGGGTTGTGCACCACCTGCACGGGCAGGTCCGCTACCTCGGCGGCCAACGCCTCGCGCACGGCACCCGTCACCAGCACAATGGGCGTGCAGCCGCTGGCTATGGCCGTTTCGGCAGCGTGGCGCAGCAGCGTGCGGCCGCGGTAGGAGAGGAGCTGCTTGGGGCGCCCCATGCGGGTGGAGGCGCCGGCGGCTAACAGTACCAGCGCCACCGGCTCGGTGGCAGCCGAAGCAGTGGCGCTGGTGGTGGACTCAGGGGCAGCCATTGCCTAAACGGATTTTGTGCCCAAAATCTTATCGGGGGTGATGGGCAGGTCGCGCACGCGCTTGCCGGTGGCGTGGAACACGGCGTTGGCCACGGCGGCCGATACGCCCACCATCGAAATTTCGCCGATGCCCTTCACGCCCATGGCGTTGATATAAGGGTCGTGCTCGTCGATGAATTCCACGGTCATGTCCGGAATGTCAGTGTTCACCGGGATGTGATAATCGCCGAGGTCGGCGTTGGTGTAGCGGGCGTAGTGCGGGTCGCGGGCGGTGGCTTCCATCAGGGCCGCGCCGATGCCGAAAATGCTGCCGCCGATAATCTGGCTGCGAGCCGTCTTGGCGTTGAGAATTCGACCGGCGCCGTGCACGCTCACCCAACGCGTGACGCGCACGGTGCCCAGGTCGGGGTCGACCTGCACCTCGCAGAAGTGGGCGCCGAAGGAGTGCATGGAGTGCTTGGCTTCCGACTCCGTGTTGTTCTGGGGGCCGGCGGGGTTGCTGGGGCGGCCGGTTTCGTAGCCGGCGCCGTACTTGCCCTGGCCGCTGCCCTCCACGTCGTCCAGTCCGGCGCGCTTCATTAGGGCCATGAAATGCTCGCCTTTGCCGGCGTCTTTTTTCAACTGCAGGCGGCCGTTCTCGGCAGTTACGTCTTCGGCCTTGGCCTTGAATAGCGGCGACTTCGGGTCCTTGATGGCCACTTTGGTCAGCCTCTCCCACACGTCCTGGGCCGCCATGTACACCGACGACGACACCGTGCCGGCCGCCACCGAGCCGCCCGAATTGGGGGCGGTGGGCAGCTTGGTATCACCTAGTTCGAAGCGGACTTTGTCGGGCGCCAGGCCCAGCGAGTCGGCGGCTACTTGCGTCATCACGGTGTAGGTACCGGTGCCGAGGTCGGTGGCGCCGGCCTGCACCACGGCGTGGCCGTCGGCGTAGAGGCGCACGCGGGCCGTGCCCTGCGAGTTGTGCACCGGGTAGCTGGCCGTGGCCATGCCGTATCCCACCAGCAAGCGGCCATTTTTCGTCACGCCGGCTTTGGGGTTGCGCTTGCTCCAGCCAAACAATTCGGCGCCGCGGGCATAGCACTGCCGCAGGCTCTTGCTGCTCCAGGGCTGGCCCGTGCTCGGGTCTTTCTCGGCGTAGTTCCGCAGGCGAATTTCAATAGGGTCGAGGCCCAATTGATAAGCCAAGTCGTCCATGGAGCACTCAATGGCGAACGAGCCCGGTGCCTCGCCAGGGGCCCGGGTGAAGGTGGAGGTCATCACATTGGCGCGCGCCAGCTCGTAGTGCGACTCAAACGTGGGACAGTCGTACAGCAGATTGATGATTTTGCTGTTGGCCTCGGCGTAGTTGTCCCAGGGCGAAGTAGTGGACGTTTTTTCGTGGATGAGGGCCAGCAGCTTGCCTTCTTTGGTGGCGCCCAGGCGCAGGGTTTGGGTCTGGTCTTCGCGGTGGCCCATGCTCGTGAACTGCTGCTTGCGGCTCAGCACCAGCTTCACCGGCCGGCCCACGCCCTTGGCCGCCAGGGCCGTGAGCACGGTGTGAGGCCAGCACGAACCTTTGCAGCCAAAGCCGCCGCCGAGGTACTTCGTCACGACCCGCACCTGGTCTTGGGGCAAGCCCAGGTAGGCCGACAGGGACTTCTGCGTGCGCGTCACGCCCTGGGTCGATTCGTACACCGTCAGCCGGTCGGGCGCTTCCCAAATGGCCGTGGTGGCGCCCGGCTCCATGGGGTTGTGGTGGTTGATGGCGTGCGTGTACACGGCTGTGAGCTGCACGGGCGCGGCGGCCATGGCGGCCTGGGCATCGCCGCGGCGGGTGTAGCCGTCGGCCTTGCCGTCCTGAATTTTCTCGGGGTTGAAGTGCTGCGCCCGTTTGTCGGTGTAGGCGGCAATGGGCTGCTCGGCGGCGTAGCTCACGCGCACCAAAGCAGCGGCTTGGGTAGCGCGCTCAAACGTGTCGGCCACCACCAGGGCCACGGGCTGGCCGGCGTAGTGAATGACGTCCGAGGTCAGCGGCAAGAAGCCCATGGGCGCACCGATGGCTTTTTTGCCTTCGGCGTCGTTGGGCGTTTTGGCGGGCTTGGGCAGGTTGAGGTGCGTGAACACGGCCAGCACCCCGGGCTCCTTCAGCGCCGCGCTGGCGTCGATGCTCCGAATGCGCCCCTTGGCAACGTCGCTGGTCTTGAGCACCCCGTAGGTGAGGCCCGGCAACGGGTACTCGGCCGAATACCGCGCCTTGCCCATCACTTTGTCGCGGCCGTCCACGCGGTTTAGCGGCTTGCCCACCACGCCGGGCGTGGGCGAAGTTTCGAAAAAAGCGGGTTCGTGTTCCATGACCGTTGGGATTGATTAGGACGACCTACCAGGCCGTCGTGCAGAGCGCAGCGAAGCATCTCGCTTGGGGTAGCACTTCTTCAATTTTGATTAGTGGCGGCACGCGAGATGCTTCGCTGCGCTCTGCACGACGGCCTTTCTACGCGGCCGATAATTCCAGCAGTGCCCGCACCAGCGTGTTTTGCGCCAGCTCTACTTTGAAGCGGTTTTGTTCGCGGGGTTGGGCGTCGCGCACGGCCGCGGCGGCGGCGGCCCGAAACGTGGCCTCGGTGGCGGGGGCGCCGGTCAGAATTTTCTCGGCCGCTACCGACCGCCAGGGCTTGGTGCCCACGCCACCCAGCGCCACCCGCGCCGTCCGAATTTGCCCGCCCTGCACATCGAGCCCCACGGCGGCCGAGGCCAGCGCAAAAGCGTACGAAGCCCGGTCACGCACTTTCAGGTACATCGACTTGCGGGCGTGGGCCGCCGCTGGCACCGTTACCGACACGATAAGCTCGCCGGGTTCCAGCACGGTTTCGCGCTGGGGCGTGTTGCCCGGCACCACGTGGAAATCGACCAGCGGCACGCGGCGCTGCTTGCCTTTCGCATTTTCGAGCAGCAGCACCGCATCCAGCGCCGCCAAGGCCACGCCCAGGTCGCCGGGGTGGGTGGCAATGCAAGCCTTGCTGCCGCCCAAAATGGCCAGATTGCGGTTCTCGCCCTCCTGGGCTGGGCACCCGGAGCCCGGGTTGCGCTTGTTGCAGGGAAAAGCAACGTCGCGGAAATACCCACAGCGCGTGCGTTGGAGCAAATTGCCGCCGATGCTGGCCATGTTGCGCAGCTGCGGCGAGGCCGCTTGCAACAACGATTGGGAAATGACGGGGTAGTTCTGTACCACCAGCGGGTGCTCGCCCACGTCGCTCATGCGCTCCAGCGCCCCAATGCGCAAGCCGTCGGCTGTCTGCTCGATGCCTTTGAAGGGCACCAGGTTGATGTCGACCAGTTCGGTGTGGTTTTCCACGTTCAGCTTCATCAAATCGAGCACCGTGGTGCCGCCGGCTATAAAAGCCGCGCCTTTGGTGCCGGTGACGGCGGCCGTGGCGTCTTTGGCCGTGGTGGTGGAGAGGTAGGAAAAGTTGTTCATAACTCGATTCTGATTACAGAAAGAACGTCATGTCTCGGCGACGCTCGACGTGACGTTTTACCCCTTAAAACCGCTCTTTTCTACCTCACGGATGGCGGCCACGATATTGGGATAGGCCCCGCAGCGGCACAGGTTGCCGCTCATCCACTCGCGCACGTCGCCGTCGGTCTTGGCGTGGCCCTCCTTCAGGCACGCCACCCCCGACATGAGCTGGCCCGGCGTGCAGTAGCCGCACTGGAAACCGTCGTGGTCGAGGAACGCCTGCTGCAGCGGGTGCAGCTCTTCGCCTTTGGCCAGTCCTTCCACGGTCGTTATTTCTTTGCCCTGCGCCATCACGGCTAGGGTGAGGCAACTGTTTACGCGGCGGCCGTCGACCAGCACGGTGCAGGCGCCGCACTGGCCGTGGTCGCACCCTTTTTTCGAGCCGGTGAGGTCGAGGTGTTCACGCAGGGCGTCGAGCAAGCTCACCCGCGGCTCAGCCTTGATGGTGCGCAAGGCACCGTTGACTTTCAGGCGCATCTCGCTCACGCCCTCCACCTTTTTGGCCATTGCCGTGAGCCGCTCGGCCTGGCCCACCAAGGGCGGAGCCAAAGCCAGTCCCAGCAGTCCAGAGGCTTGCTTGATAAAGGTGCGGCGGCCGTCGTCGGAGGCCGCCAAGCCGTTGCCGGTGGCAGGGGTCAAATCATCAGTCATGGCGCAGGGGGTTAGCCGGACTGATAATACTAGATTGAAGGCGTAATGGTTGGCAGAAAGCGTGTTGGAATATATAGATGCTCCGCTCGGTGAACTGGTTTTTGCGCCGGCTCGCCTTTGGCTTCTCAATCGGCTGCGCTCCCCGTGCTCGCCTTATTCGCAGCGCACGTAGGGGCGCATCTTTTCCCAATCAGCGGGCTTTAGAGTAGGCAGCTGCTTCAAGTCTTCCACCGATTTAAAAGGACCGTGCTGCTGCCGATAAGCCACAATGACCCGTGCCCGCGGCTTGCCGATGTAGGGCTGCAAATACAGCTCATCGAAGGTGGCCGTATTCACGTTCACGGTTTTGGGCGCGAAGCCAGGCGCGACATAAGTGTATTTCTTGAGGCTGTCGCGCAGGTCGGGGGCGTCGCGCAGCACAAATACCTCGTCCAGTTGGTCTTCGCGCAGGTAGCCGCCCAGTTGGTTGCGGTACTTCACCACCCACTTGGCCCGCCCCGCACCAATGCCGCGAATCTGCATCAGTTGGGTGGTGTCGGCCTGGTTGAGGTCGAAGGGCTGGAGGTGGCGGGGCTTGCGGGGAAATTTGGAGGCAGCAGGGGCGCCGGCGGCGAAGGGGGGGAATTTGCCATCGGGGCCGGGCCGGCTGGCCGCGTAGTCGCGCTTGGGCGCTTCATCGGGCAGTTGCATAAACGGCGCCAACCGCTGAAACACCGAGTCATCGAGCCCATACATCTTCTTCACCTGCGCCTTGGCTTTGAAGCCGCCGGCGGCCTCGCGGTACTTCACGAGGCGGGCGGCCACAAAGTGCGGCACGCCCCGCGCTTCCCAGCCTTCGGCCGTAAGGGCGTTGGGGTCGAAGGGGCTGAGGCGCACCCGTGGCACGGCCGGGTAGCGCGGGCCGCGGCGCTCAAATTTTCGGAACTCGCGCCGAGGGTAGCGCGAAGCAAAGCCTTGCTCCACGGTGCGGTGGTCTTTGAGCTGCGCAGCCAACTCGTCGACGCCCTTTTGGTCGGCTTCGGGCAAGTACACGGGCAGCTCGGGCCGAAGCAGGATGGGCGCCACGACGGTGAGGAGCATGAGGCCCAACAGGCCCATCAGGCCCCTGGCCTCGCCGCGCGAATAGCCGAAGGAGCGGCGCACCCAGCGCATGGGGCGCGAGTCGTCCCAGGACCAGCGGGGGCGGGGCGAAGGCGGCGGAGCGGCCATGGAAGGTGCCCACGAAGGGCGCGAATGAGGTAGAAGAGAGAAAGAACTTCCGGCAAAACGCCCTAGCCCGCGGCCGGAAAAGCAGAAGCAAGTATAAGCCAAAAACCCATACGCCAAGCCGTTTGCCACGCAGCCCGGCCGACGGGCAAGGGTTTGCTCATCGGCCGGGCTGCACGGTTGGGCCTGACAGCCGGGGCTTAGCCGCGGGGGCGGGCCGTGGCGGCCGACTTAGCCACCTTGGGCTCCGTGGCCGGCCGCTTGGCCGGCGCGTGCACCGGGATGGCCGGGGCTTTGGTTTCGAGCGCCACCCAGTCCTGAATTTTCTTCAGCGCAATGGGCGAGAACGTGGCTTGCTGCTGGCCATTCACCAGCGGCCATTGGGCCGGCGAGGGCTGAAACAAGTGGTTCACGCCATCGAGGCGCACCGAGGTCACGTCGCGGTGGGCGCGGCGCAGGCCGCGGTGCAGCAGCGTCATGTTGCGGCGGGCCGATACCTGCAGGTCGGCCGTGCCGTTGAGCAGCAGCACCGGGCTCTGCACCTTGGCAAGCTGCACCTGCGGGTCGAAATCGAAGAAATAGCGGGCCCAGGGCGAGGTGAGCTGCACGGCGCGGGCGCGGGCCATGGCGGCGTCGAAGCCCGTGTTGGCGCCGCTCAGCAGGCTCACCACTTTGGCACGGGCCGCCGCGTCGTCGGGCGTTTGGCGAATCACGCTCACCGTGCGCTGGTACACGTCCTGGGCGGCTTTCACTTGGGCGGGGTCGGCCCCAATCAGGCGCATGATTTCGCCCTGCTGGCGCAGCAGCACGTTGTAGCCCGGCTGCCCGTAGCCGGCCAGCGACACCACAAACGCCGGTGCCCGGCCCGGCGCGGCGGCCGTGAGCAGGGCCACGTTGGCGCCTTCGCCGTGCCCGAGCAGGCCCACGCGGCCCGCCGCAATGAGCGGCCGCGTGCGCATATACGCCAGCGCCGCCTGGGCATCGCCCACGAGGTCGGCGGTGGTGGCGTTGGCGTACACGCCGCCGCTCTGGCCCACGCCCCGGTCGTCGAAGCGCAGCACGGCAATGCCGTGGCGGGTGAGGTAGTCGGCCAACTGGCCAAACATGCGGTAGCCGGTCACCTCCACGTCGCGGTTTTGCGGGCCCGAGTCGGAGAGCAGCACCACGGCCGGGAACGGTCCTTCGCCGGCCGGCACGGTGAGGGTGCCGCCCAGCTTCTGCCGGGTGCCAGGGTTCTGGAAGCTGACCTGCGATTCGCGGTAGGGCGGGGCAATGCGCAGCTTGGTGGGCGCCGCGCCGGCCAGGCTGCGCGTGAGCACCATGGCCGATTTCACGCCCGGCTGCGTCCAGGTGCCGCTGAGCTTGGCGCCGCCTTCCAGCACCTTGCCCACAAAGCTGCTGCCGGCCTGCTCAATGCGCAGGGTGAGGTCGGTGCCTTTCAGGTTCACGTCGACGGGCATGCGGCTGATGCGCTGCTGGGGCGCGTCGAGGGCGCCGTAGTAGGTGCCGTTGGTGAGCGGCACGATGGTGATGACCACCGTAATCTGGCCGCCGAGCAGCTTTAGCGGACCCTTCCACTGGCCGTTGAGCGGAGCTGCCGCGGTGGGCGGGGCTGTCGCGGCGGCGCTCAGCGTGGAGGCAACAAGAAAAATGGCGGCAAGTAAAAATCTTATCATGGAATCAGACTATTATAACGTGGCTCTAATAACGTCTTACGTAATTCAAGCCTGAAAAGTACAGAAAAAGGATAGTCTCGCCAATAAAAAAACAACTAATGCAAAGCCTATTAACAATGCGGCCCAACCTGGGGGCCGGGCCGTGGGGCAGTACTTCTGAACAGCAGTTGGGGCTTACTTATTGGTATGCTGGCCAATCCAATCGGCAATAAGCTGCAAGGCGGCGGGCGAAAAGGTTTCCTCGATGATGCCGTATTCGCCGATGCCCCCGGTGGTGGCGGTTTGAAAAAGATGGTTCAGGCCGGGCAGCTCTTTGGTGGTCGCGTCGCGGTTGCCGCCGGCTTTGAGGGCGGCCGCCGTTGCGGCCAGGTTGCGGGTGGCGGGCACCTGCAAATCCTTGCTGCCGCCGAGGGCCAGCACCGGGCAGCGCACCTTGGCCAGCGTTTGGGCCGGGCGGTCGGCCAGCAGGTGGCGGTAGAAGGGCGACACCATGGTGGCCAGCTGCGGCTCGAGGGCGGCCTTTATTTCCGGGGCATTGGTGGGGTTGTAGAGGGCCGTGAGCTGGGCGCGGGCCTGGGCGTCGTCGGCCGTTTTCTGAATAATCTGCGTCATGGCCCGCTGTTGTTTTTCGACGGCGGCCAGCTGCGCGGCATCCGTCGTTTGCAGGCGGGTGAGGGCCAGCGACTGCTGCACAATCAGTTCATCGCCCGGAATGCCGGGCGCCGCCAGCAGCACCAGAAAATCGGGCCCCGCCGGCTGAATGGCCGCCCCAATAGCTGCCGTGCCGCCCTCGCTGTGGCCCAGCACGCCCACCTGGTTTTTGCGAATGCCCGGCTGAGCCCGCAGCCAGGCCAGGGCGGCCTGGGCGTCGGTGGCGTAGTCGGCGCTGGTCATGTTTTGTTGGGTGCCGCCGCTCTGGCCCACGCCGCGGTCGTCGAAGCGCAGCACGGCCACCCCGCGCCGGGTGAGGTAGTCGGCCAGCACCGCGAAGGGCTGATGGCCGAAGATGGTTTCGTTGCGGTCTTCGGGGCCCGAGCCGGTGAGCAGCACCACCGCCGGGAAGGGGCTCTTGTCGGCCGGCACGGTGTAAGTGCCGGCCAGCGTCACGCCGGCCTTCTCGTTTCTGAACGTAATGTCGGCCAACTGGTAGGGGAAGGGCGGTTGCGGCGTTTGGGGGCGGCGCAGAGCGGGCTTGGCATTGGCGGCGCCCCGGGCCAGCGTGAGCGGAAAGGCGCGCAGCCCCTGCTGCCATTCGCCCAGCAGCTGCTGGCCGTCGGCCGAGCGGCGGCCGGCAAAGCGGGCTTCGGGCTGGGCGAGGCGCAGGTACACGCTGTCGCCGGGGGCGGTGAATTGCAGGGGCAGGCCCTTGGCGTTTTGGGCCGGGATGTCGAGCGTGGCCGTGCGCGGCCCGGCGGCCGGGTCGGTGAGGTGCAGGATGAAGTCGATGGGGCCCAGCGCGCCGTTCCAGTCGCCGGTGAGGCTGGGGCGGGCCGTCTGGGCGCAGGCACCGAAGCTGCTGAGCAGCGCAGCGGCGCCGAGGAGGAAGCGGGTAAGCGTGGGCATGAAGAAGAGGAAAAGCAGTGAACGGTAAGACAATGCTACGACGCCGCTCAGGCGGATTTTCATGATGCGGAAAAATATTCCCCTCCCGCGCGGCCGTACCTTCGTAACCGCAGCAAATGCCCGCGGCCGAAACCTTCCGGCCCCTCCTCGCTGTTAGTTCGTTTATGCCCAAAAAAGACGCTTTGCAAGTTTCGGCGCCGTCCGACAACGCCATTGACCACCTCGACCCGCGCGAATTCATCCTTATCAAAAACGCCCGGGTTCACAACCTCAAAAACCTCAGCGTGGCCCTGCCGCGCAACCAGTTCATCGTCGTGACGGGTCTGTCGGGCTCGGGTAAATCCAGCCTGGCCTTCGATACCTTGTATGCTGAAGGCCAGCGCATGTACGTGGAAAGCCTGAGCAGCTACGCCCGCCAGTTTCTGGGCCGCATGGACAAGCCCGATGTGGACTACATCCGCGGGATTTCACCGGCCATTGCCATCGAGCAGAAGGTCAGCATCAAGAACAACCGCTCGACGGTGGGCACCAGCACCGAGATTTACGACTACCTCAAGCTGCTGTTTGCGCGGGTGGGCAAAACGTTTTCGCCCGTCAGCGGCGAGCAGGTGCGCAAGGACAACGTGGCCGATGTGGTCGATTTTCTGGCCGCGCAGCCCGAGGGCACCCGCGCCATGATACTGGCCCCGCTGCACCGCCCCGACCCCACGCGCGCCATGAGCAAGGAGCTGGATTTGCTCCTGCAAAAGGGCTACAGCCGCGTGGTGGTGAACGGCGAAACCTCGCAAATCGAAGACCTGATTGCCGAAGGCCAGCCCGAAGTGACGGGCGACGTCTTCATCATGATTGACCGCGCCGTGCTGCGCCCCGACGACGAAGACCTGCTTTTCCGCCTCTCCGACTCGGTGCAAACCGCGTTTTTCGAAGGCCACGGCACTTGCCTGGTGCAAATGTCGGGCGCCGACCGCGAGGCCGAAACCCGCACGTTTTCCGACAAGTTCGAGCTTGACGGCATCACCTTCGAGGAGCCCAGTGTTAACTTTTTCTCCTTCAACAACCCCTACGGCGCCTGCCAGACCTGCGAAGGCTTCGGCTCGGTGCTGGGCATCGATGAGGACCTGGTCATTCCGGACAAGAGCATGACCGTGTACGAGGGCGCCATCGCGCCGTGGCGCACCGAGAAGCAGGGCGAGTGGCTGAAGCCGCTGCTGAAAAACGGCATCCGCTTCGACTTCCCCATTCACCGGCCCTACAACGAGCTCAGCCAGGCCGAGCAGCGCCTGCTCTGGACCGGCAACAAGTACTTCCAGGGCCTGGACGCCTACTTCAAGTGGGTGAGCGAGCAAACCCACAAAATCCAGTACCGGGTGCTGCAAAGCCGCTACCGGGGCCGCACCACCTGCCCCGACTGCCGCGGCACCCGCCTGCGCAAAGACGCCCAGTACGTGCGCATCGACGGCCGCAGCATTGCCGATATCGTGCTGCTGCCCATCTCCGACGCGCTGGCTTTCTTCCAGAACATGAGCCTGAGCGAGCACGACGCCAAAGTGGCCGAGCGCCTCGTGACGGAAATCACCAACCGTCTCGGCTACCTCAACCGCGTGGGCCTGGGCTACCTCACCCTGAACCGCCTGAGCAACACGCTGAGCGGCGGCGAGAGCCAGCGCATCTCGCTGGCCACGTCGCTGGGCTCGGCGCTGGTGGGCTCGATGTACGTGCTCGACGAGCCCAGCATTGGCCTGCACCCCAAGGACGCTGAGCAGCTTATCGGCGTGTTGCGCTCGTTGCAGCAGCTCGGCAACACCGTGGTGGTGGTGGAGCACGAGGAGAAAATGATGGAGGCCGCCGACCAGATTATCGACATCGGCCCCGAAGCCGGCAGCGGTGGCGGCAACCTCATGTTTCAGGGCACCATGGAGCAGCTGCTGCAGGACACCGAAACCTATACCGGCAAGTACCTGAGCGGCAAAATGGAGGTGCCCGTGCCCAAGGTGCGCCGCCCTTGGCGCAACGCCTTGGAACTGACCGGCGCCCGCGAAAACAACCTCAAAAACGTGAGCGTGAAGATTCCGCTGGGCGTGATGACGGTGGTCACGGGCGTGTCGGGCTCGGGCAAGTCCACGCTCATCAAGCGCATCTTGGCCCCGGCCCTGATGAAGATGCTGGGTGGCGGCGCGGGCGAAAGCACCGGCAAGTTCGACCGCCTCACCGGCGTGAACGGGCAGGTGACGCACGTCGAGTTCGTGGACCAGAACCCCATCGGCAAGTCGTCGCGCTCCAACCCCGTCACCTACGTGAAGGCCTACGACCAGATTCGGACCCTGTTCTCGGAGCAGCCGCTGGCCAAGGCGCGCGGCCTCAAGCCCTCGCACTTCTCGTTTAACGTCGACGGTGGGCGCTGCGAAGTGTGTCAGGGCGAGGGACAAGTAAAAATTGAGATGCAGTTCATGGCCGACATTTATTTGACCTGCGAAGGCTGCGGCGGCCACAAATTCAAGCAGGACATTCTGGAAATTAAATTCCAGGAAAAAGGCATCGACGAGGTACTGGAAATGACCGTGACCGACGCCGTGCAGTTTTTCCACTCTCAGCCCAAAGTTGCCGAGCGCCTCAAGCCGCTCGAAGACGTGGGCCTAGGCTACATCCGCTTGGGGCAGTCGGCCAACACCCTTTCGGGCGGCGAGGCCCAGCGCGTGAAGCTGGCTTCGTTTCTCACCAAAGGCGCTACGCTTCAGCAGGATAAAATTCTGTTCATCTTCGACGAGCCCAGCACCGGCCTGCACTTCCACGACATCAGCAAGCTGCTCACGGCCCTGAACGCGCTGGTGGAGCAGGGCAACTCCGTGCTCATCATTGAGCACAACGTCGACATCATCAAGTGCGCCGACTGGCTCATCGACCTCGGGCCCGAGGGTGGCCTCAACGGGGGGCATCTGCTCTTCGAAGGCACCCCCGAAGACATGGTAAAACTGAAAGATACCAATCACACTGCTCGGTTTTTGGCCGAGAAAGTGTAACGTTGTGGTCTCAAGCGGCTGCCCGTGAGCAAGGGAGCGGCGGTTCCTTCCGATTTAGCGTACGGAACCGATGCGCACGGCGCGCCGCCTGAGAAGCCTTGCGCCTAATCCATCCCGCCCAGTAGGTGCGTAGGTAGTTGAGCCCCACCCCCGTTCGCATATGCCCGCCCCCACCGTCGTTCCCGACCACTACGCAGCACCACATGCCACGGCCATGGGCCGGGCCTGGCGCTGGCTGACCGCCCTGGCCATTTGGGGCACCATTTTCCTCAACTACTATTCCAACACCCACCCCTTCAATGGCCAGACCATGGGGCAGGTGTCGGCCAAGTACCCCACGCTGCTCACGCCGGCCGGGTATGCGTTCAGCATTTGGGGCCTGATTTTTCTGAGCCTGCTGGTGTATTCGGTGTGGCAACTGTTGCCGCATCAGCGCAGCTTGTCGTTTCCGGATGCCGTGGCCCGGCCGCTTACCCTGGCGTGCGTGGCCACCAGCGCGTGGGTGGTGGTGTTTGCCTACGAGTTGATTTTGCCCAGCGTGGGCGTGATGCTGCTTCTGCTTGCCTGCCTCGTCGTGACGTATGGCCGGGCCCGCCGCCGCATTTTCGCCGATGCCGCCCCGGCGCTGGCCGGCGTGCCATTTTCGCTGTTTTTGGGTTGGATTTCCGTGGCTTCGGCCATCAACATCACCATCGGCTTGCGGCTGCTGGGCTGGCAAACTGCCGAAGGGCTTTCGTTGGTGTTTGCCATCTTGTTGTTTGTGGTGCTGGTTGGGTTGGGCTTCACCATCAGCCGGGCGTTTCGCGACATGATATTTCCGCTGGTGGTGGCGTGGGCGCTGGTGGCCATTTGGGTGGCGCGCTTGCGCGAAATACCCGAACTGGGGTGGGCCGCCCTGGCTGCGGCCACGGCCGTGGCCATTGGCGGGGTGGTGCTTTCGCGCCTGGGCGGCCGCAAAACGCCCTGGCAGCTGCGCGACGAAGCCGCTGCGGCCATCGAAGCCGAGATTGCGGCCCGCAAGGCGGCCCGGGTCGAGGAGTAGGGGGGGCCGGCCAGCGGTTTGGCCCGTAGCTTTGCGGCGAAACTCCCACTTAATTCGCCCTGCTACTCATGCGCCAAAACCTCGTTGCCGGCAACTGGAAAATGAACCTGACCTACCCTGAGGCCCTGGCCCTGGTAGAAGAAATTGCCCGGCTGGCCGGGAACGGCGGCGTGGGCGCCCAGGGCCCACAGGTGGTGGTGTGCCCGCCGTTTCCGCTGCTGCACGGCGTGGGCCAGGCCTTGCCGCAAGGCGATAGTTTCCACTTGGGGGCCCAAAATTGCCACCAGAAAGAAAGCGGCGCTTTCACCGGCGAGGTGTCGGCCAAGCTGCTGGCTTCGGTGGGCTGTGAGTACGTCATCCTGGGCCACTCGGAGCGCCGCCAGTACTTCGGCGAAACCGACGAGCTGCTGAGCCAGAAGCTGAAAGCCGCCCTGGCCGCAGGCCTGAAACCCATCTTCTGCGTGGGCGAGTCGCTGGACACCCGCGAGGCCGACGAGACCTTCGACTTCATCGGCAAGCAGCTCACCGATGGGTTGTTTCACCTCTCAAACGAGGAGTTTGCCCAGGTCACCATCGCCTACGAGCCCATTTGGGCCATCGGCACGGGCCGCACGGCCACCAGCGCGCAGGCGCAGGAGGTGCACGCCTTCATTCGGGAGCGCATTGCCCGCGCCTACGACGCCCAGGCCGCCCTCAACACCACCATTCTCTACGGCGGCTCGGCCAATGCCCAGAACGCGCGCGAGCTGTTTGCCCAGCCCGACGTCGACGGCGGACTGATTGGCGGCGCTTCGCTGAAAGCGGCCGACTTCACGGCCATCATTCAGTCGTTTTAAGCCCGGCCTGGCACCGTTGTTGGATGGCGCCGGCGGGTTGGTTCACAAAGGCCTGCCGCGTTATTCCGCTCACTTTCCTGCTGCCCGCTTATGTTCTTTTCTTTTCTGTTGACGGCGGCTTTGGCCCTGGGTTCGGCTCAGCCGACGGTGTCGGTGCCGGCAGTGGCCGCCCACGCGCCGGCCGTCGGCCCGCTGGAGCCCTGCAAAATCTTCGGCTCGGTGTACCTCGAAACCGACCCCGCCCGCCGTGGCTACTGCCACGGCACGGTGTACGTAGAGCCCGAGGAGGCCTTCGCCGACGTCCTCGTTTTCAAGGAAAGCAACAAATTATTTGCCGACAAAGCCGGCCTGTGGGCCGATGCCCCTGCCCGCGACTTTGCCGACTATGTGCTGCTGGTGGTGACGGACCGCAGCCGGGCCGATTTTAGCATTCATTACACCAAAGTGCGGTCGTTTGCCGGCTGCAAAAATTAACTGGAAGAAGCATGCGGAAGGAGGAATTAAAAGCCACTCGGCGATTCCTCCTTCCGCATGCTTCTTTCCGCATTCAAGCAAATGGATTTTATTGAACTAACCGTTGAGGCGCCACGCGAGCTGGCCGACATTCTGGTGGCCGAGCTGGCCGAAGTAGGCTTCGACACCTTTGAGGACAACGACGCGGGCTTTTGCGCCTATACCACTGAGGACGCGTTCAACCCCGACGCGGTGGAGGAAATCATGGCCCGCTACTCCGGCATTGGCGACCTGAACCACTCGCACCGCGTCATCACGCGGCAGAACTGGAACGCCGAGTGGGAGAAGAACTTTCAGCCGCTCATCATTGCCGAGCGGGTGTCGGTGCGCGCGCCTTTCCACCCGGAGCCGGCCGGCGTCGACTACGACATCGTGATTATGCCGCGCATGTCCTTCGGCACAGGCCACCACGAAACGACGGCTTTAATGATTGAAAACCAGCTTGAAGTGGACCACAAGGGCCTGCGCGTGCTCGACATGGGCACCGGCACCGGCATTCTGGCCATCATGGCCGAGATGCTGGGCGCCCGTCAGGTGCTGGCCGTGGATACCGAGCCCTGGACCGTGGAAAACGCCCGCGACAACGCCGCCGAAAACCAGTGCCACAACATTGAGTGCCGCCTGGGCGGCGTGGAGACGCTGGCCAACGAGGAGCCGTTCGACCTGATTCTGGCCAACATCAACCGCAACGTGCTGCTCGAAGACATGCACGAGTACGCCCGCCTGCTGCCCAGCGGCCGGCCCATCTTGTTCAGCGGCTTCTACGAAGAGGACCTGCCGAAAATTCAGGCCGAAGCCAGCAAGCACGGCCTGCGCTACCAACGCCACCGCACCCTGCGCAGCTGGGTGTCGGCCATTTTCGAGAAGGAGTAGCATGAGGGTTGGGTGAAGGGCCGGGAATGGCATCGTTCCCGGCAACGATTGCGCGAATAAAAACGCGGCAGGCGGTAGTTAGCGGGCGGTTGGGGCGTAATATTTAGATGGGAATTGCTGGACTCTGGAACCGTTTTGCGATGGTGCCGCGCCGGTTTTTCCCGCTTGACTCCCAACTGTTCGCCATGAATTTCTTTTCCTCTCAACTCCTTTCATCCATCTCCCGGGCTCGCCTGGGCCTGGGCCTGCTGGCCGCGGTAAGCGGGCTGGCAAGCTCCGCAGCGCAGGCGCAGCAGCTGGCCTTTCCGGGCGCGGAGGGCGCCGGCCGCTTCGTTACCGGTGGCCGGGGCAAGTCTTCGGTGCCCACCACGGTGTATGAAGTGACCAGCCTGGCCGACACCAACACGCCCGGTACCCTGCGCTATGCCCTTAGCCAATCGGCCACGGTGGCGCCTTACCGCACCGTGGTATTTCGGGTATGCGGCACCATTCACCTCACCGCCCGGCTCAACATTCCGGCCAACACCACCCTGGCCGGCCAAACCGCGCCCGGCGACGGCATCTGCCTAGCCGACCGCCAGGTGCAGGTGAACGGCAACAACGTGATTATTCGCTTCATGCGCTTCCGCACCGGCGATGCCTACCCGCAGCAAACCAACATTGGCATGGTGAACGGCAACGGCGACGAGGACGCGCTGAGCGGCACCGAGCGCAAAAACATCCTCATCGACCATTGCACCATGAGCTGGAGCATGGACGAGGCCTTCACGTTCTACGGCGCCACCACCGACTCCATGACCTTGCAGTGGAACATCATTTCGGAGCCGCTGAACTACTCCTACCACTTCGAGACGGGCGACACCGACTACGAGCGCCACGGCTACGGCGGCATTTGGGGCGGCCGGCGCGCCTCGTTCCACCACAACCTGTTTGCGCACTGCGTGAGCCGCACGCCGCGCTGGAACGGCACGCGCTACGGGGCCGCCATCGGTTCGGAAAACTGCGATTTCCGCAACAACGTCATCTACAACTGGGGCACCGGTGCCAATGCGTACGGCGGCGAAGGCGGGAACTACAACATGGTGAACAACTACTACAAGTACGGCCCCAACTCCGGCACCAGCACCACCAACCGCTCGCGGGTGTTCCAGGCCTACAAGCAAACCTCTGCCCCGGTGTTGCCTTATCCGCAGCTCTACATCGCTGGCAACTACGTGGATAGCAACCCCACGGTGACCGCCGCCAACTGGAAAGGGGTGTCCATGAACGGCGGCACCGCCGCCGATACTGCACTGTCGAAGGTGGCAACCCCCTTCAACATTGCCCCGCTCAATACCCAGACGGCCACCGATGCCTACGCCTCGGTGCTGCAGGGCGCGGGCTGCAGCTTGCCGGTGCGCGACCCGCTGGACCAGCGCATTGTGCAGGACGTGCAAAACCGCACCGGCGCCATCATCGACGTGCAGGGCGGCTTTCCGGCCAAAACGCCCATCAGCACCTCGATAGTGGCCTGGCCCGTGCTGAGCTGCGGCGCGGCGCCCGTCGACTCCGACCACGACGGCATGCCCGACGCGTACGAGCTCAACAACGGCCTCGCGCCCCTGAACCCGGCCGACCGCCAGTTCATTGCCGCCAACGGCTACACCAACCTCGAAAACTACCTCAACAGCTTCGTGGCCGTGATTTCGGGCACCAAAGCCAGCGGCGCGGTATCGCAGCCTTTGCAGCTGTTTCCCAACCCCGCCGCCGAGCAGCTGACCGTGGAGCACCCCCGCGCCAGCGCCGACGCCAGCCTCGCGGTCTACAACTTCGTGGGCCAGCGCGTGGCCTCGTTCAAGCCCGCCGCCGGTGGCGTGGCCACGCCGGTGAACCTGGGCTCGTTGGCCAAAGGCAACTACCTAGTGGTGTACACCGATGCCAACGTGAGCCTGACGGCCAAGTGCACGCACGAGTAACATTGCTGAGTTAAAGGTCAAGAATTAAAAGTGGAGAGTTAAAAGGGAAAAGCCCGCCTGACGATTCAGGCGGGCTTTTCCCTTTTAACTCTCCACTTTTAACTCAACTAACTAACCAGCTTGGGCTGAGGCGCCGACGATTCACGCACCACCAGCGTCGTCGGCAGCTTCATGGTGCTGGGGCCGGTGCTTTTGTGCTTGCGCTCAATGAGCTCGATGAGGCGCTCGGCGGCAAGCTGGCCAATTTCCTGGGCCGGCTGGGTCACGGTGCTCAGGGGCGGGTTGAGCAGGTGAGCCGACTGGGAATTGGTGAAGCTGAGCAGCGCCACCTGGCCGGGCACATCGACGCCGCGCTGGCGCAGGGCGGCCAAGCAGCCCAGCGCCAGCCGGTCGCTGGCCGTGAAAAACGCGTCCGGGGGCGGGGAGAGGGCCAGCAGCTCGTCCACGAGGGGCCCGGCCTCGTCGGGGCCGAAAGTGCCGTAGCGCACCAGGTTTTCATCGAACGGCACGCCATACTGCTCCAGGGCGGCGCGGTAGCCCGCCAGGCGCTCCTGCGTGATGCTGAGGTAGGGCGGAATGGTGAGGTGGGCAATGCGCCGCCGGCCGGTTTGGAGCAGGTGCGAAGTGGCGGCGTAGGCCCCGCCAAAGTTGTCGGCCACCACCTGGGTCACGTCGAGCTCGCCCGCCACGCGGTCGAACAGCACCAGCGGCATGCCCTGGTCGATGAGGGCCTTGAGGTGCTTCACGTCCGAGGTTTCGCTGCTGAGCGAGAGCAGCAAGCCGTCGACGCGGCGCGACACGGCCTGTTGCACGTTGGCCACTTCGCGCTCGTAGCTCTCGTGCGTCTGGAAAATGATGACGTGGTAGCCGCGGTTGTAGGCAATGGCCTCGATGCCGTTGATGGCCTGCGAAAAGAAGTTGTTCGCAATCTGGGGTACGATGACGCCCAGGGCCTTGCTGCTGCTGCCCTTCAGGCTGAGGGCAATGGGGTTGGGGCGGTAGTTGATGCGCTCGGCGTACTCCATCACCAGCCGCTTGGTTTCGGGGCTGATTTCGTAGCTGTCGCGCAGCGCCCGCGACACCGTCGAGGTCGACAGGTTGAGGGCGTGCGCTATGTCCTTGATGGTGACCGGGTCCAAACGCTTCGGGGTTGGTAGTGAAAGTAACGGTGACGGGCGATGCACCCGCCGGCCCAGGTAACGGACCGGATGAGCGTCCCGAAAGGTTCCGGCCAGCGCAGTCCCCGTTAGCCGGCCGCTTCGCGGCGCTGCACAAGTCGGGCTACTGGCCTTGCGGTTTGTCCTTGGGGGAAGCCTTCACCGACCCAAATCTATTACAAGAGTAGCGAAAATCTGCCTAAAAACGGCCACTTTCCCTCCTGGAGGGTGCAGCGGCACCAGAAAGACGCGCTGCGCCCCGGCCCGAATGCCGCCCTGCTTCACGGCGTCGCCATCTTTGTGTTGTAATCTCGCGGTGGTCCCATTGGCGGAGCCGTTTCTTCACGACAGCAAGCAACCATGAAAAAAATGCGCGTGCCCAAAGCCGTTCTGGCCGCCGGGGTAGCCACCGGCGTGGCCCTGATGGCTTTTCGGCCCCGGCCCACCGACGAAACTCCGCTGCAGCGCATCGCCCGGCAGGTGAGCGACTACTACGCCGCCGCCCGCGGCGAGAAAGCCTACCTGCACCTCGACCGGCCCGTATACGCCACCGGCGAAACCATTTGGTTCAGCGCCTATGTGGTGGATGCCTCGCAGCACCGGCTCGACTCGCTCAGCCAGGTGCTGCACGTCGATTTGGTATCGGCCCAGCACCAAGTGGTGGCCCGCCGCACGCTGCAGCTGCGCGGCGGCCGCGCCTACGGCGACCTCGACATTGCCGACTCGCTGGCCGCCGGCACCTACGTGCTGCGCGCCTACACCAACTGGATGCGCAACGCCGGCGACCAGTTCGTGTACAGCCGCCGCCTCAACGTGTGGCCCGCCTCGCCCCTGAGCCCCCCCGACGTGCCCCAGGCACCCGCCGCCACCGGCAGCAAGGGCAAGGCCACCGCTGCCAGCGCCAACCGGCCCGACGTGCAGTTTTTCCCCGAAGGCGGCTACCTCGTGGAAGGCCTGCCGGCCGTGGTGGCCTGCAAAGCCACCGACGCCACCGGCCGCGGCCTCGACGTGCGCGGGCAAATCCTCGACGCCCAGAACAAGGTGGTGCTGGCGGCCTTCAGCAGCCGGCACGGGGGCATGGGCCGGTTCGCCTTTGTGCCGGGCACGGGGCAGCGCTACCACGCCCGCGTCGCGCTGCCCGACGGCAGCACCGCCGACTACCTCCTGCCCGCCGTGCAGCCCAGCGGCTACACCCTGCACGTGGTGGAGAATGCCACCGAGTTTTTGGTGGAAGGGCGCTACCGCGGGGCCGCCGGCGCGCCGGCGCCGGGCCCCATTCAGCTCATGACCCAGGTGCGCGGCGTGGTGGCCTACCCGGGCCCGCGGCCTGTGTCGCCCGAAGCTCCCGCCACCTGGCGTATGCCCAAGAAGAACTATCCCACGGGCATTGTGCACTTCACGCTGTTTGACGCGCAGGGCGCGCCGCAGTGCGAGCGGCTGGCGTTTGTGCAAAAAGGTGCGCCGGGGCTGAAAATCACCCTCACGCCCGACCAGCCCAGCTACCGCCCGCACGCCCCCGTGCAGCTCAACGTGCGCGTGACCGATGCCGCCGGGCAGCCCGTGGCCACCAACTTCTCGGTGGCCGTGAGCGACGCCGCCCTCAGTGCCCTCGACCCCAACGCCGAAACCATTGCCTCGAACCTGCTGCTGACGTCGGACCTGACGGGCTACGTGGAAAACCCGGGCTATTATTTCCGCAACCAGTCGGCCGCCACCGCGCAGGCCCTCGACGACCTGCTGCTAACCCAGGGCTGGCGGCGGTTTGTGTGGAAAGAAGTGCTGGCGGGCCAAAAGCCGCCCCTCACCTTCTCGCCCGAAACGGCCCTCTCGCTCACGGGCCAGGTGGTGAGCCAGAACGGCAACCGCCCCATTCCCAACAGCCAGCTGACTTTCCTGCAAACCCGCCCGGAGCGCAACATCATCACGGCCACCACCGACGCGCAGGGGCGATTCAGCTTCATCGGCATTCCGGTGCGCGACACGGCCATCATCACCCTTCAGGCCCGCCGGGCGCAGGGCGGCACCAACGTGCTCATCAAGCCCGACACGGGCCCGCCCACCGGCAACCAGCCGCTGCCCCAACTGCCGCAGCTTTCGGCCGCGCCGGCCGCGGTGACCACCTTTGTGCGCCGCAGCCGGCAGGCCCAGGCCGCCGAGCTGGACCTGCACCCCGAAAAGGCCATTCGCAACATCAACCTGGGCAACGTGTCCGTGACGGCCAAGCGCGCCGCCGTGCCCCGCGACGACCCCCGCCGCATGTACGGCGCCACCGGCGGCACCGTCATCGACTTCGCCAACGACCCCACCGCCAACACCAGCATCAACATTCTGCAGTTTTTGCAGGGTCGGGTGGCCGGTCTCACCATCAGCGGCGCCCCGCCCACCATGTCGGCCCAAATTCGGGGCAGCGGCACGCCCCTTTTCATTCTCGATGGGATAAAAGTTGACATCGACGCCATCAGCAACGTGAACTCTTCCGACGTGGAGGCCGTGGAGGTGTTCAAGGGCGCGGAGGCGGCCATTTTCGGGAGCAGCGGCGGTGCCATTGCCGTGTATACCAAGCGCGCCAACCCCAACTACAAAGGCCCCGACAAAAACCCGGCGCCTGGCATTGCCACTGTGAGGCTGCCCGGCTTCTATGCGGCCCGCGAGTTCTACCAGCCGCGCTACAACGCCCTGCTCACCAACCCGCCCGCCGACCCCCGCACCAGCACCCTCTACTGGAACCCCACGGTGCGCACCAACGCCAAAGGCGAAGCCGAACTTCACTTCTTCACCGCCGACGGCGGCGGCACTTTCCAAGCCGTGGCCGAGGGCGTGAGCCTGGAGGGCGTACCGGCTCAGGGCGCGGGCACCATGGTGGTGCGCGGCAAGTGATTCATTAGCAATTGATAGCGGGCTGAAAATCAGACTCAACCCCAAACAAAAAAGCTCCGGCCACATTGGCCGGAGCTTTTTTGTTGAGCGTGACGGATGGATTACTCCACCACCACTTTGCGCGTTACGGGCGTACCACCCACATTCAGGCGCAAGGTGTAGACGCCGGCCGCCAGGCCGCGCACGTCAACCTCGGCTTCGATGGGCTGGCCGGCTGCAGTTTTCAATTGCTGGGTCCGCACCGTCTGGCCCAGGGTGTTGATGAGGGCCGCCGATACAGCTGCTTTGCTGCCCAGTGCCGGCAGCTGCACCCAGAACGAGCCCGAAGCCGGGTTGGGGAACAGTTGAAGCTGGGCGCTCAGCCGTTGGGCCGGCGTGGTGCCCGTCACGACTCCGGCCGTGCCCTTGAAACGCACGTTTTTGAGCAGGGCGTAGCGCGGAACGCCGGTGCTGCCGCAAGCGAAGTATAGGCGCACGCTCAGCGTTTGGCCGCCAGCCAGGCTCACGCCGCCGTTGCGCAGCACCACACGGTAGGTGTTGGGGTTGCCGGCCGTCTGGTTCAGCAGCGGAAACGAGTTGTTGAAATTACCGCTGGCGCTGAGCGCCTGGAGGCCGCCGGGGCCGTAGGCGGCCACGATTTCCGTAGAGTCGGCCGGCGAGCCAAAGCCGTTGAGCGAGTACACCACCGCCATTTTGGTGTTGGAGCTGGTGTTGTAAAACGCCGCATTGAACAGCAGGGTATCGACGCGCACCGCTGAGCTGGGGGCTACGGCCAGCGTGAACTGCTCGTAGTAAATGCGGCTGAGGGTGCCGCCGGGTCCGCCGGCGGCGGTGCTCCACTGCCCGTCGCCGGCCGCGCTGGCGCCGAAGGCCTGGCCGAACTGGTTCGAATAGGCCGGGATGGTGGCCAGCGTCGTGCCGTTCGACAAGTACAGGCGGCGCAGCGTGGGCGTGGTGGCCACGATGCGGCTGCTGCGCACTTGGGCGCTGTCGGTGTTGTTCACGCGCAGGGGCCATTGCTCCAGCACCGTCACCGGCAGCGGGGCCACGTCGCCTTTGAAGCGCAGGTTTTTGAGCAGGGCGTAGCGCGGGACGCCGGTGCTGCCGCAGGCGTAGTACAAGCGCACGGTCAGGGTTTGGCCGGCGGCCACGGTCACGCCGCCGCTGGGGTTGGCCGTGCTGGGGCCTTTGAGGGCCACGCGGTAGAGGTTGGTGTTGCCGGAAGTCTGGTTCAGCAGCGGAAACGAGCTATTGAAGCTGCCGCTGGCCGTGAGCGGCTGCGCGCCGCCCGGGCCGCTCACTCCCGTAATCTCCGTGGAGTCGGCTGGCGAGCTGAAACCGTTCAGCGAGTACACAATGGCCATTTTGGTGTTGGAGCTGGTGTTATAAAACGCCGAGTTGAACAACACCGAGTCGATGCGCATGGTGGGGGCACCTGCCGCCACGCTCACCGTGAATTGCTCGTAGTAGAGGCGGCTGAGGGTGCCGCCGGGTCCGCCGGCGGCGGTGCTCCACTGCCCGTCGCCGGTCGCGCTGGCGCCGAAGGCCTGGCCGAACTGGTTCGAGTAAGCCGGGATGGTGGCCAGCGTCGTGCCGTTCGACAGGTACAGGCGGCGCAAGGTGGGCGTGGTGGCCGTGAGGCGGCTGCTGCGCACCTGCACGCTATCGGAGTTGTTCACGCGCAGCGGCCACCACTGCACCACGTTCGAGGTGATGGTGGGCGCCACAATGGCGGTGCCGTTCAGGCTCACCACCACGTTGGTGGCGTTGGTGCTGGTCAGGGTCACGGTGCCGGTGTAGGGGCCGGCCGTGGTAGCATTCAGGCGAATGTACACCGGCGTGCTGGCCAGGGTGCCGGCGGTGGGCGTGAGGGTCACGCTGCTGGCAAACGTGCCGCCCGAAGTGAGCGACACCTGGTAGTTGGCCGAAGCCGTCACGGTCACGGCGCTGGTCAAATCGGTGCCCGACACGCTGATGCTCTGGGCCGGCGAGCCCGTGCCCAGCTGCTGGGTGAAGTTGCCCAACGCGCCCGTCGTCACGATGGTGGGGGCGCTGCTGATGGTCACGGTGTCCGACGAAATCTGGCGTACGGCGTTGCTGCCGCGCACAAAGTATTTGTAGAGGCTGCCCGAGGCCGGCACGGCATCAGAATACGAGTAGTTGAACGTGGTGTCGTTCGGCTCGGTCTGGGAATTCACCACGGCGAAGGCGCCGAGGGGCGTGGGCGGCGTGGCCGTGGCGCGGTACACGCTCAGCACGTCGCCGCTGATGGGCCAGCTGGTGTTCCAGGTGAAGGCCGACGCGGTGGCGCCCTTCACGCCCCGGAAGTTGTTCACCACCACCGATTTCACAAACGGCGTCACGCAGTCAATCAGCGAGCAGGGGTCCCAGGTGCCCAGGATGTTGGCCTTGGTGTAGGTGGCGGCCTCAGCGGCTGTGAGCTGCGACGACGGCTGCGCGGGCGTCAGGGCCTGGCCCGACAGCACCCGGCTGCTCACGTTGATGGGCCGGCCGTTGAAGTGGGTGTTCTGGTACTCCACGAAGTACGAGTCGCGGATGGTGGCCGTGCCGGCCGAGCTGGTCGGCGACCAGCCTTCGGCCAAGATGAGCGGCGTGTTGAGGTTGCAGTTCAGGAAGGCTGCTTTGGGATTGGCCTGCCAGGGGCGGCCCAGGTCGTAGGTGGTGCCGCCGGCTACCGAGTGCCCGGTCACGTTGCAGTTCTTGAACACCAGCCCGTAGGCCTGGCCGGCCGGCGTGTTGGGCACGGCAATGTAGGAAACGCTGGCCGTGGCCTTGTTCTTCGCGTAGATGTTGCAGTTCTCAAACAGGGCGATGGCGCTGCCGAAAATGAAGTCGGTGTTGCCCTCAACGTAGCAGTTCAGGAAGTACTGGCGCGGGGTGCCGTTGCCCTTCAGGTACATGGTGTCTTGGTTGCCCAGGAAACGGCAGTTGCGAAACGCCGCCCGGTCGTTGTTTACCAAAATGGCCACGGCCTGCCCGTTGGAGGCCGACTCGCCAAACGAGTTCTCGAACGTCAGGTTCATGGCCGAGAAGTCGGTGGCGTTGATGGTCACCGAGGCCGAGTTCTGGGTGCCCAGTGCCACGCCGCCCACAATGGTGCCGGCCGAGTTGTTGTAGGTAATCACGGTGCTGCCCACGCTCTCGCCAATCAGTTGAATGAACGGCTTGTTGGCCGGCACGGTCACCAACTCCTTATAACGCCCGTTTTTGATGTAAATGGTGAACGGCGCGGTGCGGCCCGTGGGTGCGGCGTCGATGGCGGCCTGCACGGTGGTGTAGTTGCCGGTGCCGTCCTTGGCCACGGTCAGGTCAAACGCAAATGTCTGGTAGCTAAAAGCCAGCAGCAAAAAGCCCAGCAGGGCCCAGAAGCGGGCAGCCGGGCGCGGCCAGGTAAAGCGAGTTCGGTACAGCTGTAGCATAGAAAAGGGTTTGGTGTTGAGTGGGTGTTCACTCAATATTAAGCTCCCAAACCCGCCAAATGCGCCGATTTCAGCGTTTTTATTTGTGCAATCGTTCCCGGCAACGATGCCGATAGGCGGGCACCGGCGCCCGCTCGGGGATGGGCTGCGCACAAGCGTCTTCGCAAAGCCATCGCCGGCCTGCCGCGCACGCCGCACGCATCTCATTACCAACAAAAAAGCGCCCCCGGACCAGCCGGGGGCGCTTTCACTGAAGCTGGTTCTCTGCCAGTTATTCTTTCACAATGCGGGCGCTGCTGCGCTGCGTGCCGTCGGCGTACTCTACCAGGTACAGGCCTTTGGTCAGGCTGCTCAGGTCGACGGCCGTTTCGGTGGTGCCGGGCTGCGCGGCAACGCTGGCCACTTTGGCGCCGGTCACGCTAAACACCGTCACGCGGGCGTCGCGGCTGGCGGCGGTGTGGGGCACACTCAGCTGGTTTTGGGCCGGGTTGGGGTACACGTTCAGGTTGGTTTGCACGGCGGTGCGGGCGGCCAGGGCCACCTGCTTGCTCTTCAGCGTCACGTTGCGCAGCAGCACGTAGCGACCAATGCCGGTGCTGGCCGCGCCGAAGTACATGCGCACGGTGAAGGTTTGGCCCGAGGGGATGGCCAGGCCCGTGGCCCCGTTCAGGGCCAGGCGGAAGGTGCGGTTCACGGTGGGGTCGAACTGCGGCAGCACGGCGGGGTTGTTGGCCGTGGCGGTGGCTACGCCGCTGGAGTTCACGCCGAAAGTGGCGTTGGCGGTGCTGGCCAGCACGCCCGAGGGGCCTTTGCCGCCGCTCACGTCGGTCGAGTCGGTGGTGAAATTGCTGCGCGAATACACCACCGCCACCCGGCCGGCTGCCGAGCTCACCACCGCGGCGCTGAACAAGAGCGAATCGACCTGCACGGCAGACGTGGCCGTGAACGAGAACTGCTCATAAAACACGCGGCGTGGCGAACCGCCCGGGCCCGTAGAGGGCGCCGTGGAGCTCCAGCCGCTGCCGTCGGCGTTCACGCCAAAGGCTTGGCCGAGGCTGGAATAGGGCGCGTAGGCTGCGGCGCCAGTGGGCACCAAGCCGTTGGACAACGTCAGCTTTCGGAACGCGGGAGTGCCGGGCGTGACGCCAGCCGAACGCACGGCGGCGCTGTCGGAAGCGTTGCGCTTCAGCGGCCATTGTACAAATACCGGGGTTTGCGCCGCGGCGGTTTCCGCCAGGCCCAAGCCACCTAGCAGCAGGAGAGCAGAGAGTAGATGATTTTTCATTGTAATTGTAAGTGAAAAGGTGAAGAATGAAATTTAGAGCGCGAGAAGTGCAAAAAGCCTTGCTAACAGCACGTAAGTAAGCCTTTACTCATGCAAGCTGGCTTCTTCTTACCGCAAAACCCAAGCTTTGGGTTGACTTTAATTGCGCAATCGTTGCCGGAAACCGAAGCATTTTGGTGACGGCGGGCGGGTACCAGGGCCAGAAGCTAACGGCCGGGCCTTACGTGCCGGAGAAGCCGGGCATGAGAACGTTCCCGGCAACGATTGCGCAAAAAAAAGGGGTTTCCCGACCGAAAGCAGGGCCTTGCCGGTTGAGAACGGGGCTAATATTGTTAGGGCAACCCTGCCCGCACTCCCCGCTCCGGGCCGTTGCGCCGAGCTCATCTCCTTTCTCAAATTTCCATGAAAGCAACTCTGACGGTGCTGCTGGCCGGTCTGGCCACCGGCCTCACGGTAGGCTTCCGGCCCGCCGCCGAACCCCAAACGCAGATTTTCCTGGTCGGCGATTCTACCATGTCCGACAAGCCCGACCTCTCTAAGCCCGAGCGCGGCTGGGGCATGGAGTTTGGGCAGTATTTCGATAACCAGGTGGTCATCCGCAACACGGCCGTGAACGGGCGCAGCACCAAAAGCTTTCTGCGCGAAGGCCGCTGGGCCAAGGTGCTCGAAGGCCTGAAGCCCGGCGACTGGGTGTTCATCCAGTTCGGCCACAACGATTCGAAGGCGGAGGACAGCGTGCGCTCGGCCCCGGCCCAGACGCTCTACCGCCAACTACTCACCAAGTTTGTGCAGGAAGCCAAGCAGAAAGGCGCCAACCCCGTGCTGCTCACGCCCGTGGGCCGGCGCTACTTCGACGACGCCGGCAAGCGCAAGGACGACCACGGCGAATACCCCGCCGTGGTGCGCGAGGTGGCCAAAGCCCAGAAAGTGCCCCTCATTGACTTGCACGAGAAAAGCTGGGCCATGTACTCGGCCATGGGCGAGCAGGGCACGCGCCCGCTGTTCTGGAGCTACCAGAACGGCTACTACCAGCCCAACCCCGTGCCGCCGGCCAAAAACGACAACACCCACTTTTCGGAATACGGCGCCACCCGCGTGGCCCAACTGGTGGCGCAGGACGTGCAGGCCCAGCACCTCGGGCTGGCCAGCCACCTCAGCCACACGCCGTTCGAGGGCAAGCTGGCCGCCGACCTGCCGGTGGTGCTGGAGCCGGTATTCAAAAAGGATACCTTCAACCTGACCAAGTACGGTGCCGTGGCCGACGGCCAAACCCTCAACACGGAAGCCTTCCGCAAAGCCATCGACGCCTGCACCGCCAACGGCGGCACCGTGCTGGTGCCCCGCGGCCTGTGGCTGACGGGCCCCATCACCCTGAAAAACAACGTGAACCTGCACCTGGCCAAAGGCGCGCTGGTGCAGTTCACGGCCGACCGCAGCCAGTACCCGCTCATCAAAACCACCTGGGAAGGGGAGGACGCCATCCGGAGCCAAGCCCCCATTTCGGGCGTCGACCTGACCAACATTGCCATCACCGGCAGCGGCACCTTCGACGGGGCCGGCGACGCCTGGCGCCCCGTGAAGAAGAGTAAGCTCAACGAAACGCAGTGGCAGAAGCTGGTGGCCTCGGGCGGCGTGCTCTCGGAGAAGAAGGACATGTGGTACCCGTCGGCGGCGTCGATGAAGGGCAACCTGCTGGCCGCTGAGGGCAAGGCCCGCAAGAGCCTGAACCCGGCCGACTTCGACGACGTGCGCGACTACCTGCGGCCCAACATGCTCAGCCTCACGCGCTGCAAGCAGATTCTGCTGCAGGGTTTCACCATTCAGAACTCGCCGGCCTGGACCATTCACCCGCTGCTGTGCGAAAACATCACCCTGCGCGGCGTGACGGCCAAAAACCCCTGGTACGGCCAGAACACCGACGCCCTGGACCTGGAATCGTGCCGCAACGGCGTGGTGGAGGGCTGCACCTTTGACGTGGGCGACGACGGCATTTGCATCAAATCGGGCCGCGACGAGCAGGGCCGCAAGCGCGGCGTGCCCACCGAAAACTTCATTGTGCGCGACACCAAGGTGTACCACGCCCACGGCGGCTTCGTGATTGGCTCCGAAATGTCGGGCGGCGCCCGCAACATCTACGTGAGCAACTGCACCTTCATGGGCACCGACGTGGGCCTGCGCTTCAAAACGGCCCGCGGCCGCGGCGGCGTGGTCGAGAACATCTTCGTGGACGGCGTGGACATGACCGACATCGCCGGCGAGGCCATCCTCTTCGACATGTACTACGCCGCCAAAGACCCCGTGCCCATGGCCGGCGAAAGCACCGCGCCGCCCGTCATCGCCCCGATGCCGCTGAACGAAGGCACCCCGCAGTTCAAAACCTTCCGCATCAAAAACGTGACTTGCAAGGGCGCCACCACCGGCATTCTGGTGCGCGGCCTGCCCGAGATGAGCATCAAGGACATCAGCATTGAGAACGCCGTGCTGGAAAGCAAGAAGGGCCTCGTTTGCCAGGAGGCGGAGAACATTCGCCTGAAAAACGTGAGCCTGCTTTCCACCGACACCGCGCCCGTGATGGAAGTGCAGAACAGCCGTAACCTGGCGCTGGACGGCATTCGCTACGCCAACGGTGCCGAGCTGCTGCTCCGCGTGACCGGCGACCGCAGCAAGGACATCCGCCTGACCAACACCGACACCAAAAAGGCCAAAAAGGACGTGCAGCTCGGCGACAAGGTGGCGAAGAAAACCGTCATCACCGCCCAGCGCTAGCAGTACACTATTGACGGACAACAGAGAAAGAACGTCATGCTGAGCGAAGTCGAAGCATCTCTACTGCGGCAGTAAATCCGATTGCTCACGCGGTAGAGATGCTTCGACTTCGCTCAGCATGACGTTTCATTTGCATAAAAACCATCCTTATGAAATTCAACTCCTCGTTTTTCCTGCCGCTGCTGGGACTGGCGCTGCTCAGCGAAACCGCCGGCGCCCAAACGGCTGGCATCAAGCCGTACTCGCAGCGCATGGCCGATGCCTTCATCGGCTGGCACCCGGACTCCATCGTCATCGGCAAAAACAAGTTTGCCCGCTGGGACTACGAGCAGGGCCTGATGATGCGCGCCTTGGAGCGCGTGTGGCAGCGCACCGGCGACGCCAAGTACTTCACCTACATTCAGAAGGACCTCGACCAGTTTGTGCAGAAGGACGGCAGCATCCGGACCTACAAGCAGGAAGACTACAACCTCGACAACATGACCACCGGCCACGCGCTGCTGCTGCTGGGCCAGGTGTCGTTGCCCGGCAACGACAAGTACATTAAGGCCGCGCAGTACTTGCGCAAGCAGCTCGATGGTCAGCCGCGCACCAAGGAGGGCGGCTTCTGGCACAAGAAAATCTACACCAACCAGATGTGGCTCGACGGCCTGTACATGGCCGAGCCGTTCTACGCCGAATACAGCCAGGTCTTCAACCAGCCCGCTGGCTTCGACGACGTGGCCAAGCAGTTTGCGCTGATTGAGAAGCACCTCGTCGATGCCAAAACCGGCCTGCTCTACCACGGCTACGACGAAAGCAAGGAGCAGGCCTGGGCCAACAAAACCACCGGCCAGAGCCCCAATTTCTGGGACCGCGGCATTGGCTGGTACAGCATGGCTTTGGTCGACGTGCTCGACTATTTCCCCGCCAACCACCCGCAGCGCCCGGCCCTCATCAAAGCCCTGCAGCGCCTGGCGCCCGCGCTGGCCAAGTACCAGGACCCCAAAACCGGCACTTGGAGCCTGGTGATGACGCAGGAAGGCCGCAAAGGCAACTACGCCGAGGCCTCGGGCAGCAGCATGTTTGTGTATGCGCTGGCCAAGGGCGCCCGCAAAGGCTACCTCGATAAAAAGTACGCCGACGTGGCCCGCAAAGGCTACGAGGGCTTGCTAAAAACCTTCGTGGCCACCGAGGCCGATGGCGCCCTGGCCTTCAACGGCACGGTGAGCGTGGGCGGCCTGGGCGGCAAGCCGTACCGCGACGGCTCCTACGATTATTACCTGAGCGAGCCGCTACGCAAAAACGACCTCAAAGGCGTAGGCCCGTTCATCCTGGCCAGCACCGAGATGGAAATAGCGGCCGAAGACAAGGTCGGCCAGGGCAAAACCGTGGGCCTGGACTACTACTTCAACCACGAGGTGCGCAAAAGCCCCGTGACGGGCGAGCAGGAGCAGTGGCACTACACCTGGGAAGAGCGCCAGCACGGCGGCTTCTGGCTGTGGGGCAACCAGTTCCGCGAGCTGGGCGCCAAAACGGTGGCCGTGCCCGCGGCGCCCACGGCCGCCAGCCTCAAACCGCTGAGCGTTTACATTATCGTCGACCCGGACTCCCGTAAAGAGTCGCCCAAGCCCAACTACGTGCAGCCCGCCGACAGCAAGGTGATTACCGAATGGGTGAAGGGCGGCGGCACCCTCGTGCTGCTGGCCAACGACACCGCCAACTGCGAAATCAAGCACTTCAACGAACTGGCCAAAAACTTCGGCGTGCAGTTCACCGACCAGAGCGTGAACATGGTGCAGGGCAGCCAGTTCGAGCAGGGCAAAGTGGACTTGACCTCGGGCAAGTCTGTGTTTAAGCACGCCGCCACGGCTTACGTGAAAGAGCTGTCGGTGCTGGCGCCCACGAGCCCGGCCAAGCCGCTGGTGACCAACAACGGCAAGGTCATCATGGCCACGGCCACGCTGGGCAAGGGCCGCGTATTCCTGCTCGGCGACCCGTGGCTGTACAACGAGTACGTAGACGGCCGCAAGATTCCGGCGTCGTTCCAGAACTTTCAGGCGGGCAAGGATTTGGCCACCTGGCTGCTGAGTAAATAGGGCCGCAAAAAAAACGCATAGGCAAACCGGCCGGGAATCTCCCGGCCGGCTTTGTTTTGGAGCGCAGGGAAGTGGGGCCTCACTTGCGTGCGGCACCTATCGGTATCGGTTTCGAGAACGATTACGGAAGTAAAACCAAGATTTTCCTTTCAGAAGCCGTTTTTTTACCGCAACATTACCTTTCCATAGCTTCGCCAGCCTTGCGCCCGCAAGCGTCGGCGCGCGCATCGTCCTAATTCCCTCTCTTCTTTCAATGAACAAGCACGCCCTCGATACGATTGACTACATCGTATTCTTCGTCTACTTCCTCATCGTGTCCGGCTACGGCATCTGGGTATATCGTCGCAAAACCGGCCACGACGGCACCCTGGAGGGCGACTCTAAAGACTACTTCCTCGCCGAAGGCTCGCTCACGTGGTGGGCCATCGGCTCCTCGCTCATCGCCTCCAACATCTCAGCCGAGCAGTTTGTGGGCATGTCGGGTTCGGGCTTCAAGATGGGCCTCGCCATTGCCACCTACGAGTGGATGGCGGCCATCACGCTGGTCATCGTGGCCGTGTTCTTCATTCCGGTGTATCTGAAGAACCACATTTTCACCATGCCGCAGTTCCTCAACCAGCGGTACAACGGCACGGTGGCCATGATTATGGCCATTTTCTGGCTGGCTCTCTACGTGGTGGTCAACCTGACGTCGATTCTATACCTCGGCGCCATTGCCATCAGCAGCATTGCCGGCCTCAACCTTGATTTCTGCCTGTATGCGCTGGCCGCGTTTGCCGTCATCATCACGCTGGGCGGCATGAAGGTGATTGGCTTCACCGACGTGATTCAGGTGTTCTTCCTCATTCTGGGCGGCCTGGCCACCACCTACCTGGCCCTGAACCTGGTGGCCGAGCACTACGGCTCTTCGGGCGTCATCAATGGCTTCAACCTGATGACGCAGAACGCCGGCGACCATTTCCAGATGATTTTCAAGAAGGACAACCCCAATTTCATCGACCTGCCCGGCCTCACGGTGCTGCTCGGCGGCATGTGGATTGTGAACCTCAACTACTGGGGCTGCAACCAGTACATCACCCAGCGCGCGCTGGGCGCCGACCTGCCCACGGCCCGCGGCGGCATCCTGTTCGCGGCGTTCCTCAAGCTGCTCATGCCCGTGATTGTGGTGCTGCCCGGCATTGCCGCCTACGTGCTCTACAAGCAGGACGTGTTTGGCGCCGCCGAGTTTGGCGCCGGTGCCGACCTCAACCCCGACCGCGCCTACCCGGTGCTGCTCAACATTCTGCCCGTGGGCTTGAAAGGCCTGTCCTTCGCCGCCCTCACGGCTGCCGTGGTGGCTTCGCTGGCCGGCAAAGCCAACTCCATTGCCACCATCTTCACGCTCGACGTGTACAAGAAGGTCATCAACCCCGAAGCGTCGGAAAAGAAGCTGGTGAACGTGGGCAAAATCACCGTGGTGGTGGCCATGGTGCTGGGCGTGCTGATTGCGCCGCACCTGGGCATCGACAAGAAGGGCGGCTTCCAGTACATTCAGGAGTACACCGGCTTTGTGTCGCCGGGCATCTTCGCCATGTTCATCCTGGGCTTCTTCTGGAAGCGCACCACCTCCACGGCGGCCCTGTTTGCCACCGTGGGCGGCTTCCTGCTGTCGGTAATGTTCAAGTTCCTGCCGAATTACGTGGACCTGAAATTCCTGGCGCCGCTGGGCTTCGCCGTGCCGAATGCCGATGGCGTGTACGAAATTCCGTTCCTTGACCGCATGGGCTTCGTGTTCGTCATCTGCGTGGTCATGATGGTGCTCATCAGCCTGTTTGAAACCAGCCGCGGCGTGAAAACCAACGGCCTGGAAGTGGACCGCAGCATGTTCAAAACCACGCCCGGCTTTGCCATCGGCGCCATAGCCATCGTGGCCATCCTCACCACGCTCTACACCATTTACTGGTAGGGGAGGGGAACGCCGCATGCACTACCGAAGTGGCCCGCTGGCAAACGCCGGCGGGCCACTTCGTTTTCGGGTTGCACCAAGCTAGCGGCAAACACGTCGGACGCCAAAGTGAAAATCCAAAATGCTTTTGGTGGTAATGCTGCCGTGTGCCTTGGGCAAAACAGCCGTGTGTGAAGCGTCGGAAAAGCGGTATTGACCGAAGCTAAATTGGTTTATTTTGTAGTAAAAGTGTAAAAGAGGGTAATTGGGCTATTATTAATTAGGACTGGTTGATAATGTCAACCTAAATTCGCGTTACCCACTGCGGCTACCTGCTTCGGGTTTGTTTCTCTCCACCCCCACCCATCCCTCATGTCCAAAGTTCTACTATTTCTGCTGTTGCTGACCAGTTTTGCCGGCCTGGCCCAAACCAAAACCGTGGTGGTGGCGCAAGACGGCTCCGGCAATTTCCGCACCGTGCAGGCCGCCCTCGACGCCGTGCCGCTCAACAACAAAACGCCCATCATCATCTTCATCCGCAAGGGCATCTACAAGGAAAAGCTGAACCTGGCCAAGAAGCAGACTTTTGTGAAGCTGATGGGGGAAGACCTGAACACCACCATCCTCACCTACGACGACTACAACGGCCGCACCCCCGCCAACGGCGAGCCCCTGGGCACGTCGGAAGCCTCCACGTTCCGGGTGTTCGGCAACGACTTTTCGGCCGAAAACATCACCTTCGAAAACACCGCCGGCACCGTGGGCCAGGGCCCCGCCATGTGGGTGTATGGCGACCGCGCCAAGTTCGTAAACTGCCGCTTCCTGGGCTTCCGCGACACGCTGTACGTGTACGGCTACGGCAGCCGCCAGTACTACAAAAACTGCTACATCGAGGGCACCACCGACTACATTCTGGGCTCGGCCACGGCGTACTTCGAGGAATGCACGCTGTTTTGCAAAACGGGTGGCACGGTCATCATCGCCGCCTCCACCCCGGATAGCATCCGCTACGGCATCGTGCTGCAGCGCTGCAAGATTGGCGGCGAAGCGCCGCCCCAGTCCTACTTCATCGCCCGCCCCTGGAAGCCCTTTGGCAAAACCGTGCTGCTCAACTGCGAGCTGAGCAACATCATCAAGCCCAAAGGCTGGGACCACTGGGGCAAGGAAAGCAACAAGCAGGACGCCTTTTTTGCCGAGTACAAATCGACCGGCGAAGGCGCGGCCCCCAAGGCCCGCATCCTGTGGAGCCGCCAGCTCACGCCCCAGCAGGCCGCCTTCTACACCCGCGAAGCCGTGCTGGGCAACTGGAACCCGCTGGCCGGCGAGTAGCCGCCCTCCGTTGTTTCACAACAGGCCCCGTTGGTGCGCTCCGGCGCGTCAGCGGGGCCTGTTGCGTACGGCCTCACCCACTGGCTGCCTTCTAAAGGCGGAGTTGGGCGGGCTACACCACTACCAGGGCCGAGCCCGTGTGGACGCGGGACGCGCACCGCGGCACAGTAGGAAAAGGAAGCAGAGCCAGCCCCGGGTAGCAAATAGTCAGGAAATAGACAGCGGCGGTTTTATTGATAAAGTTCAATTTTGATTATCAAAACGGACTGGTGCTGCGCTAGGGCAGGAGTGGCTGATTTTGCGGCTTTACGCGCGTTTTTAGGCAGGATGTGGGAGGCCGGTACCGGTATGGCATCGTTCCCGGCAACGATTGCACAAAAATAGATTGTCCAACTCTTGCTTTTGGCCTGCTTGCCATGAAATATTTATGAAGCAGGACCGGCGCCAACCGCCGAAAACCATCCAAACTCCTCTTTCATTCTTCTCCGCATTGTCCCTTTTGTATGACTGCATTCTCTTCTGCGTTTAGCTTGGCTGGTAAGCGTGCCCTCGTGACGGGCTGCGACCGTGGTATCGGACAAGCCATTGCCCTGGGCCTGGCCGAGGCTGGCGCCGACATCATCGGCGTGTCCATTCACATGCCCAAGGGCGGCGAAACGGAGCTGGCCGTGCAGGCCCTGGGCCGCGAATACAAAGGCTACCAGGCCGATTTCGGCAAGCTGGAAGAGCTGCAGGCCTTCATCAAGCAGGTACAGGCTGATTTTCCGGTTATCGACATCCTGTTCAACAACGCCGGCATCATCCGCCGCGCGCCGGCCGCCGAGCACTCCGACGAGGACTGGGACGCCGTGCTGAGCATCAACCTCGACGCGCCCTTCCGCCTGGCCCGCGCCATCGGCGGCCAGATGCTGCACAACGGCTCGGGCAAAATCGTCTTCACGGCCTCGCTGCTCACCTTTCAGGGCGGCATCAACGTGCCGAGCTACGCCGCCAGCAAGGGCGGTGTGGGCAGCCTGGTGAAGGCCCTGGCCAACGAGTGGGCCGGCCGCGGCGTGAACGTGAACGCCATCGCGCCCGGCTACGTGGCCACCGACAACACCGCCGCCCTGCGCCAGGACGAAGAGCGCAGCGCTGCCATCCTCGCCCGCATCCCGGCCGGCCGCTGGGCCCTGCCCACCGACTACGCCGGCCCGGCCGTGTTCCTGGCCTCGGCGGCCAGCGACTACGTGCACGGCACCATCCTCACCGTCGACGGCGGCTGGATGGGGCGGTAACATCAGTTAACGGTTATCAGCGAGCAATTTTGCTTGATTGTCTTCTGAAAAACTGTTCACTACTCACGGCTCACTGCTCACTGAAATATGACCCAACGCTTTGCCATCGGCCCCCGCGAAACCGCTGCCCTGAACACGAGCGGCCTGCGCGAGCACTTTCTGATTGAGAACATCTTCACGGCCGGCGCCATCGAGCTGACCTACACGCACTACGACCGCCTGATAGTGGGCGGGGCCCAGCCCACCGGCGCGGCGCTCACGCTGCCCTGCCCCGAGTCGCTCAAGGCCAACTTCTTCTTGGAGCGCCGCGAACTGGGCGCCCTGAACGTGGGCGGTGCCGGCACCATCACGGTGGACGGCACGGTGTACGAGCTGGGCCACCAGGACTGCCTCTACGTGGGCCTGGGCGCGAAAGAAGTGGCGTTTGCCAGCGCGGACGCGGCCGAGCCGGCCAAGTTTTACCTGCTCTCGGCCCCGGCCCACGCGGCGCACCCCACCGCGCGCCGCACCCAGGCCGAGGCCACGCCCGTGGAAATGGGCGCCCGGGAAACGGCCAACGAGCGCACCATCTACAAATACATCTACCAGGAAGGCATCCAAAGCTGCCAGTTGGTGATGGGCCTCACGCAACTCAAGGTGGGTTCGGTGTGGAACACGATGCCGAGCCACACCCACGACCGCCGGATGGAGGCCTACCTCTACTTCAACCTGCCCCAAGGCCAGCGCGTGCTGCACCTGCTGGGCGAGCCCACCGAAACCCGCCCGCTGTGGGTGAGCACCGAGCAGGCCATTCTCTCGCCGCCGTGGTCCATCCACACCGGCTGCGGCTCGAGCCACTACGCCTTCGTCTGGGGCATGGCCGGCGAAAACCGCGAATACACCGACATGGACGCCGTGCCCCTCGACGCACTGCGCTAGCAAGCTTTTAAAAAACTCCCACCCCAATTTTTTCACTCATGAAAAAACATTTTCTCCTGGTCTGGCTCCTGTTCTTCGGGAGCATCGGGCTTGCCATGGCCCAAAGCCGCCAAGTGCAGGGCGTCGTGAAGTCGGCAGAGGGCGAAGCCCTCCCGGGCGTGACCGTGCTCGTGGAAGGCACCACCAATGGCGCCTCTACGGGCGTAAACGGCGACTACAGCCTCACGCTTCCTGCCGCCAGCGCCGCCACGGCCAAGCTGCGGTTCAGCTTTGTGGGTTACACCTCGAAAGAAGTAACCGTGGGTGACCAAACCACCATCAACGTAACGCTGGCTGCCGATAGCAAGCAGCTCGAAGACGTGGTGGTGATTGGTTACCAGGAGGTGCAGCGCCGCGACGTCACCGGCTCGGTGTCGTCGGTGAGCGCGCAGCAAATCAAGGACGTGCCCGTAAACTCGGCCGCGGAAGCCCTGACCGGCCGCCTGGCCGGCGTGCAGCTGACCAGCGCCGAAGGCACCCCCGGCAACCTCAACGTGCAGGTGCGCGTGCGCGGCGGCGGCTCCATCACGCAGGATAACTCGCCGCTGTACGTGGTCGACGGCATTCAGATTGAAAACGCGCTGAGCGTGATTGCCCCGCAGGACATTGCCTCGGTCGACGTGCTGAAGGATGCGTCGGCCACGGCCATCTACGGCGCCCGCGGCGCCAACGGCGTTATCATCATCACCACCAAGAAGGGCAGCGAAGGCCGTACGGTGGTGAGCTACAACGGCTTCGTGGGCGTGCGCCGCATTGCCAAGACCCTGGACGTGCTGAAGCCCGACGATTTCCTGAATTACGAGTACGAGCGTTCGCGCGTGATTGGCAACACCTCGGGCGGTCTGTCCACGTTCAAGAGCCTGTACGGCAGCACCAATTTCAACAGCGACACGCTGCTGCGCGCCCGTAATGCTCCTTTTGTGAACTGGCAGGACGAGGTGTTCGGCCGCGACGCGTTCCAGCAGACGCACAACGTATCGGTGGCTGGCGGCGCCAAGGGCACCACCTACTCGCTCAGCCTCACCCGCAACGACGAGCAGGGCATTCAGCGCGGCTCGGACTACTCGCGCAACCTCCTCAACTTCCGCTTCGACACCAAGGCCAGCGACAAATTCCGCATCGGCCTGAATGCTCGCTACAACGACCAGGGCACTTTGGGCGCCGGCACGTCCACCACGGGTTCGAACACTACCTCGCGCCTGCGCAACGCCGTGCAGTACCAGCCGCTGCTGGTGCCCCGTCCCGACGGCTTCGTGCCCGACCCGGCCGTGTTCGACTCGGACGTGGCCGACTTCTCGGGCCTGGTGAACCCCATCGTGACCATCGACAGCGAGTACCGCAACGACAAGCGCCGCACCATCAACATCGGCGCCAACGCTTCTTATGAAATCGTGAAAGGCCTGACGTTCCGCACCACGGCCGGTTTCGACATCACCGACATCAACCTGGGCACGTTCAACGGCCGGTATTCGCCCACGCTGCGCTCGCCCGCCGGCGGCTACTCCAACCTGCCCTTCGCCACGCTGACGGCCACCAAGCAGGCCACGCTCAACAACTCGAACGTGCTGGACTACAGCTTCAAGAGCGGCAAGCACTCGGGCGGCGTGCTGCTGGGCGAAGAAATCTATCAGCAGCGGGCCGACCAGATTTTCATTCAGACCAACTTCCTGCCGTTGGAAATCACGGCCGAGCGGGCGCTGGCCAACATCAACCAAGGCGTGATTCCGGCCGGCCAGACGGCCCAGCCCGTGCTGCCCCAAACGAGCATTCCGGCCGACTACCGCCAGCTCTCGGGCTTTGGTCGTCTGACTTACTCCTACGACGACAAGTACCTGTTCACGGGTACTTTCCGCGTCGATGGCTCGTCGAAGTTCCCGCCCGGCAAGAAGCTGGGCTTCTTCCCCGGCGCTTCGGCCGCGTGGCGCATTTCGCGTGAGGAGTTCTTCAAGGACATCCCCACCATCACGGACCTGAAACTGCGCCTGAGCTACGGCCAGGCCGGCAACAACCGCATCAACGATTTCCTCTACAACCAACTGTTCCAGGCTGGCAGCGCCCCTTATGCGCTGAACCACACCCTGGTGCTGGGCTCGGCAGCCACCGGTTTGGCAAACCCCAACCTCATCTGGGAATCGACCACGACCCGCAACATCGGCATCGACCTGGCCCTGCTCGACAACCGCGTGCAGTTCACGGCTGATGCGTACTACAACACCACCAGCGACCTGCTGCTGAACAAGCCGGTGCCGGCCTTCCTGGGCTACACCACGCAGCTGCAAAACGTGGGCTCGACCTCGAACAAAGGCCTCGAATTGCAGCTGACCGGCAACATCGTCCGCAACGAAAACTTCAGCTGGACGGCCACGGCCAACGCCTCGTTCAACCGCGGCCGCATCGAGAGCCTCGGCGGCGACCAGCAGCAAATCCTCGGCATCACGTCGGGCTGGGGCGGCACCGCCCTCACCCAGGACTACCTGGCCCGCGTGGGCCGGCCCGTGGGCGAGATGTACGGCTACGTGACCGACGGCTACCTGACCGCCAACGACTTCTCGGGCTACGTGCCCCCCACCACCAGCACCAGCAGCATTGCCACCTCCTGGACGCCCCGCACCGACATCAAGTTCGTGGACAACCTGGGCCTCATCGGCGAAACTGCCTATCGCCCCGGCCTGCTAAAGCTGAAGGACCTGAACGGCGACGGCAAGATTGACGCCAACGACCAAACGGTCATCGGCAACGCCAACCCCAAAATGGTGGGCGGCCTGAACCAGCAGTTTACCTTCAAAGGCTTCGACGCCAGCGTGTTCCTGAACTTCGTGCTGGGCAACGACGTGTACAACGCCAACAAGATTGAGTTCACCTCGAACACCGCCAACACGGCCTTCAACAACGTGCTGGGCATCATGGGCAACCGCTACCGCATCATCGAGGCCGACGGCTCGCCCATCACCACCATTGCCCGCCTGAACGAAGTGAACCAGAACGCCAACATCTGGACGCCCACCCGCAACCTGGTGTTCCACTCCTGGGCCGTGGAAGACGGCTCGTTCCTGCGCGTGAACAACATCACCGTGGGCTACACCCTGCCCAAGGCACTGACCGGCCGCGCCAAGATTCAGAGCCTGCGCTTCTACCTCACGGCCAACAACGTGTACACCTTCACCAAATACACGGGCTACGACCCGGAGGTGAACACCCGCCGCGCCACCCCGCTCACGCCGGGCGTGGACTACGCCGCCTACCCCCGCAGCCGCGCCTTGCTCTTCGGCGTGAACCTGTCGCTTTAATTCCCACCCGTTTTTCGCCTCAACTATATGAAATCGTTTCATTCTTTTGGCCGGGTTGCACTGGCCGCGGTGGTCCTGGCCGGTGCTGGCGGGCTGCTGTCTTCGTGCAAAGACTACCTCGAAGTGGAGCCCCTGGCGCTGAACACCACCGAGTACACGTTCAGCAGCGTGAGCGGTGCCACGGCGGCCGTCATTGGCGCCTACGACCCGCTGTCGGGCGACAACGGCTACGGCACGCGCATCAGCATGTACTACCCGCTGGATTCGGACGAGCTGATTGGCTCGGCCGGGGCCGCCGACGGCGCCCGCCGCAGCATTGCTCGCTACACGGCGCTGCCCAACAACACCGAAATCAACAACCCCTGGAACCAGCTGTACCAGGGCGTGGAGCGCTCCAACATCTGCATCGACCAGATTCCGAAAATGGCGCTCTACACCGGCGGCAGCGCCACCGACATCGCCGCCCTGAAGCGCCTGCACGGCGAAGCCCTCACCCTGCGCGCCCAGTACCTGTTCGAGCTGGTGCGCAACTGGGGAAACGTGCCCGTGCAGTTCACGCCGGCCGTGTCGGGCCAGGATTTCAACCTGCCCAATTCCAACAGCAACGCCACCCTGAAACAACTGGTGGACGACCTGCTGGTGGCCGAAAACCTGCTGCCCTGGCGCTCGCAGGCCGGTGCGGCCAACGAGCGCATCACCAAAGGCGCTGCCAAGGCGCTGCGCGCCCGCATTGCCCTCTACCGCGGCGGCTACTCGCTGCAGGGCAACCAGATGACGCGCCCGGCCGACTACCTCGACTACTACCGCATTGCCCGCCAGGAGTGCCAGGAGCTGATGACCCCCACGGCCCGCCTGGAGCACAACCTGAACCCGAGCTTCCTGGAGGTGTTCAAAAGCATGAACGAACTGCGCAATGAGTCGTCGAACGAAATCATGTTCCAGGTGGGCATGGGCACGGCCACGGGCGCTTCGGGCAGCAAGCTGGGCTACTACAACGGCCCGCGCCTGCAAAACCCATCCAGCATCTACGGCTCGACGCAGGGCGCCGTCACCATCGCGCCGCCCTACTTCTACGCGTTCGATTCGACCGACACGCGCCGCGACGTAACCATCACCACCTACGGCATTGCCAGCACCGGCACCTTCCAGATTGGCGTGGCCCTGAACTCGGCCACCGATGGCAAATGGCGCCGCGACTGGCACATCCCGCCCGTGACGGGCTCGGTGAACTACCTCGACTACAACTGGCCCATCATCCGCTTCGCCGACGTGCTGCTCATGTTTGCTGAGGCCGACAACGAGCTCAATAGCACTCCCACCCAGGCTGCTCAAGACGCCTTTATGGAAGTGCGTACCCGCGGCTTTGGCGGCAACCGCGCCCTGGCCACTTCCACGCTGGCGCAGGCCGGCTTCAGCTTGGCCAGCAAGGCCAGCTTCTTCAACGCCATCGTGAACGAGCGGTACATCGAGTTCGGCGGCGAAGGCATCCGCAAGTACGACCTGCTGCGCTGGAACCTGTTCGAGACCAAAATTGCCGAAGTAAAGACCAACATCGAGAAAATGGCCCAGGGCCTGCCGCCCTACCAGAACGTGCCCCTGTACCAGTACTACCGCACGCCCACCGGCCCCTCGCTGGCAGTGCAGCCCATTCAGTGGGTGCGCTCGTTCTACCGGCCTTCGCCCACGCCCAACACGGCCCCGGCCGGCACCACCCGCGTGAACTGGCGCCAGGCCATCGACGCGAGCTACGTGGCCAACACCAAGCCCTCGGGCACGGTGTACACGCTGCCCGGCGCCACCACCAGCGTGACCAGCGTTGGCTCGGGTTTGGCGGCTGAGTACCAGCCCAACAAAGGCAAGGAGCTGCTGCCCATCCCGCAGGCCACCATCAGCGCCGACCCGGCCCTGAAGCAAAACTTCGGCTACTAAGCATCCTCGGCGGCGGGAACGGAAACGTCCGGGCCCGCCGCCGGGAAAATTCCCTCTCCGGCTACACCATGCTTCGATTATTGCTGCTTTTTAGCGGGCTGGCGGTTACGGCCGTGGGCACCTCGTGCGCCCGCCAAACGCTCACCGCCGAGACCGTGAGCACTCCCGGCGCCGACCCCGCCACCACGGCCAACCCCGTGGCGCAGCCCCAGGCCGCGCTGCAGGATAGCACGGCCGAAAAAATACTGGTGTACCAACGCGCCGTGGGCGGCTGGCCCAAAGCCGTGGGCAGCGCCAAGGTGGACTACAAGCACGCCATGAGCGCTGCCGACCGCACCCGCACGCTGGCCGACAAAGACCGCAACGACGCCACGATTGATAACAACGCGACCTCGCGCGAAATCATTTACCTGGCCCAAGCCTACCAGAAAACCAACAACCCGGCTTACCGCCAGGGCGCCGAAAACGGCATTCGCTACCTGCTGAAAATGCAGTACGCCAACGGCGGCTTTCCGCAGTACTACCCCGATTTCAGCAACTACCGCCACCAGATTACCTACAATGACAACGCCATGGTGCGCGTGCTGCAGGTGCTGCGCGAAGTAGGGCAGCAAAAGGCCCCGTACAACGGCCTCGACGCGGCGCTGGTGCCCCAGGCCAAGGCCGCCGTGGAGCGCGGTATCGACTGCATTCTGAAAACGCAGTACGTGCGCCAGGGCCAGCCCACGGCCTGGTGCGCGCAGTACGACGAGAAGACCCTGCAGCCGGCCAAAGCCCGCGCTTTCGAACTAGCCTCGCTGAGCGGCGACGAGTCGGTGGAAATCGTGCGGTTTCTGATGGGCGTGGAGAAGCCTTCGCCGGCCGTGCGCAAAGCCATCGAAAGCGCGGTGGCCTGGTTTCAGAAAGTGAAGCTGACCGGCTACACCATGAAGGAGATAGCGGCCCCCGGCGAGCCGACCGGCCGCGACCGGGTGATAGTGCCCGAGGCCGGCGCCACCCTTTGGGCCCGCTTTTACGAACTCGATACCGACCGCCCGATTTACGTAGGGCGCGACAGCAAAGTGCACTACCAGCTCAGCGAGATTGAAAATGAGCGGCGCGCCGGCTACCTCTACGCCGGCACCTGGCCCGCCAAGCTCCTCGAAAAGGATTATCCCGCTTGGCAGAAACGGGTGAGTACGGGAGAGAAGCCCTAAGGGGCAGCTCTAGCTTCGTTACGCCCTATTTATTCACTCCGTCTTTATTCCAATTCCATTCCGATGGACACTTTGAATCAACCGCTGGCTTTGGCCGCCCCGGCTTCGGGTGGCGCCGCCGTGGCCTGGCCCGCCCAGAACCTGTTTGACCTGCCCGAGAAGGTGCTGCAATTCGGCACCGGCGTGCTGCTGCGCGGCCTGCCCGATTTCATGATTGACGAGGCCAACCGGCAGGGCGTGTTCAACGGCCGTGTGGTGGTGGTGAAAAGCACCGACGGCGGCGACGCCACGGCGTTTGAGCGCCAAAACAACCTGTACACGGTGTGCGTGCGCGGCGTGGAAGACGGCAAGCCGGTGGAAGAAAACGTGGTGTGCGCCAGCATCAGCCGCGTGCTCTCGGCCAAAAGCCAGTGGGCCGAAGTGCTAAAGTTTGCCGCCAGCCCCGACCTGCAGGTGGTGATTTCGAACACCACCGAAGTGGGCATTCAGTTGGTGAACGAAGACATTCACCTCACGCCGCCTTCGTCGTTTCCGGGCAAGCTGCTGGCCGTGCTCTACGCGCGCTTCCAAGCCTTCCACGGCGACGTGAACTGCGGGCTGGTGATTGTGCCCACCGAGCTGATTCCGGACAACGGGCGCAAGCTGGAAGCCATTGTGCTGGAACTGGCCCACCGCAACGACCTGGGCAGCGGCTTCATCGACTGGCTCGAAGCCGCCAACCATTTCTGCAATACGCTAGTCGACCGCATTGTGCCCGGCCGCCCCGAGCCGGCCCTCTATGCCCAATTGCAGGAGGAACTGGGCTACAAAGACGAGCTGCTGACCATGAGCGAAGCCTATGCGCTCTGGGCCATTGAAGGCGGCGAAAAAGTGCGCGAGGTGCTCTCGTTCCACTCCGCGGCCAAGGGCGTGGTCATCCGGCCCGACATTACCCTGTTCCGCGAGCTGAAGCTGCGCCTGCTCAACGGCACGCACACGCTGAGCTACGCCCTGGCCCACCTGGTGGGCTGCACCACCGTGCGCGAAGCCCTCGACAACGACGACCTGGCGCGCTTCATCCACAACCTGATGCTGGCCGATTTGCTGCCCGGCATCCCGTACCAGGTAGACGAGAAAGTGGGCCAGCGCTTCGGCACGCAGGTGCTCGACCGTTTCCGCAACCCCTATCTGGAACACCGTTGGCTGGCCATTGCCATGCAGGGCACCGCCAAAATGCAGATGCGCAACGTGCCCACGCTGCTGCACTACTACCAGACGCACCACGCCGTGCCGCACTACATGGCGCTGGGCTTTGCGGCCTACCTGCTGTTTATGCGCAACACGGCTTCGGCGCCGGGCGTTGGAAAAGGGGAAGCCAACGGCGAGCCCTACACCATCATGGACGACCGCGCCGGCTACTTTGCCGACCTGTGGGCCCGCCTCTCGCCCGAGGAGCTGACCACCACGGCCCTGCGCAACACCGTGCTGTGGGGCCATGACCTCACCCGCCTGCCCGGCTTCGCCGAGGCCGTGACCCATTACCTGAACCAGCTGCTGGACGGGGGCGCCTCCGAAACCCTGGCCGCGTTTTTCACCAAAAAAACAGCCTTGGCTAATTAGTATTGGCCGTTTTGAGTCTGATTGCTATGAAACACCAAGTTGCCCGCATCCACCCTGCCGATAACGTCCTCGTTGCCCTCGTCGACCTGCCCGTTGGCACCGAAGTGCCTTGGGAAGGCGGCTACGTGACCACCGCCGAAGCCATTCCGGCCAAGCACAAGCTCGCGCCCCTGGGCCTGAGCCCGGGCGAGCCCGTGACGATGTACGGCGTGTTGGTGGGCAAAGCCAAGGAAGCCATTCGCCCCGGCGGCCGTCTCACCACGGCCAACATGCAGCACGCCACCAACAGCTACGACGAGCACGGCCACCAGCGCGCCGCCTGGCAGGCCCCCGACGTGTCGGCCTGGCAAGACCGCACCTTCCTGGGCTACCACCGCGCCGACGGCCGCGTGGGCACCGCCAACTACTGGCTGGTGATTCCGCTGGTGTTCTGCGAAAACCGCAACATCCAGGTGCTGAAAGACGCCCTGATTACCGACCTCGGCTACGAGCGCCGCAAAAACTACCAGCCCGAAACCCGCAAGCTGCTCAGCCTGCTGCAAGCCGGCAAATCGGTAGAAGAAATCCTGAGCGCCGACCTGGCGGCCGGGGAGGACGTGGCCCAGAGTTCGCGCCCGTTCCCCAACGTGGACGGCATCCGCTTCCTGTCGCACGAAGGCGGCTGCGGCGGCATCCGGCAGGATGCCCAGACGCTGTGCGGCCTGCTGGCCGGCTACATCACCCACCCCAACGTGGCCGGCGCCACGGTGCTGAGCCTGGGCTGCCAGAACGCCCAGGCCAGCATGCTGCAGGAGGAAATCGCCAAGCGCGACCCCAATTTCAGCAAGCCGCTCTACATTCTTGACCAGCAGAAGCTGGGCACCGAGGAAAATCTCATCAGCACGGCCCTGCGCCAAACGTTCGCCGGCCTGATGATTGCCAACCAGGCCCGCCGCGAGCCCGCGCCTCTTAAGGCCCTGAACATTGGCCTGGAGTGCGGCGGCTCCGACGGCTTCTCCGGCATCTCGGCCAACCCGGCCCTGGGCCACGTCTCCGACATGCTGGTGGCGCTGGGCGGCTCGGTTATTCTGGCGGAGTTCCCGGAGCTGTGCGGCGTGGAGCAGGAACTGGTGGACCGCAGCGTGGAGCCCGCCGTGGCCGAGCGGTTCAGCAGCCTGATGAAGGCCTACGGCGACTCGGCCGTGGCCGTGGGTTCGGGCTTCGACATGAACCCCTCGCCCGGCAACATCCGCGACGGCCTGATTACGGACGCCATGAAATCGGCCGGCGCGGCCCGCAAGGGTGGTTCCTCGCCCGTGGTGGCCGTGCTCGACTACCCAGAACCCGTGACCAAGCCCGGCCTGAACCTGCTCTGCACCCCCGGCAACGACGTGGAATCGACCACCGCTGAGGTGGGCTCGGGCGCCAACATCGTGCTGTTCACCACCGGCCTGGGCACGCCCACCGGCAACCCCATCGCGCCGGTCATCAAGGTGGCCAGCAACACGGCCCTCGCCAAGCGCATGCCCGACATCATCGACGTGAACACCGGAACGGTGATTGACGGCGAGGAAACCATTGAGCAGGCCGGCGAGCGCATTCTCGACTACGTTATCCGGGTGGCCAGCGGCGAAGAAGTGGCCGCCGTGCGCCACGACCAAACCGACTTCATTCCGTGGAAGCGCGGGGTGAGCTTGTAGGCTGGTCATATGCTCCGTCTGTCATCCTGAGCGTAGCGAAGGACCTTATCAAGCCAGAACGATTTGCTCCAACGTGATAAGGTCCCTCGCTACGCTCAGGATGACAAATGCAATTTTTTTACGCAACCGTTTTCGCTAATAAATAGCCAAATCAGGAGGCTGCATGAAGGTTGGCGCTGTATTGACAGACTACCTTCGATTCCTGAAATAGTAGCACCTATCCGGGCGTCGTCCGGGCATCTTTAGTTGACTATGAAGCCATTTCTTTCCGACGATTTCCTGCTGCAAACGGCCACGGCCAGCACGCTCTACCACGAGTACGCCAAGCAGATGCCCATCATCGATTATCACAACCACCTGCTGCCCGACCAGATAGCCGAAGACAAGCAGTTCGACAACATCACGCAAATTTGGCTCTACGGCGACCACTACAAGTGGCGCGCCATGCGGGCCAACGGCATCCCCGAGCGCTACATCACTGGCGACGCCTCGGACTGGGAAAAGTTTGAGAAATGGGCCGAAACCGTGCCCTACACCCTGCGCAACCCGCTCTACCACTGGACGCACCTGGAGCTGCGCCGCTACTTCGGCATCACGGAGCTGCTGAACAAAGATAGCGCCCGCCGCATCTACGACGAGTGCAATGCCAAGCTGCAAACCCCAGAGTTTTCGGTGCAGGGCCTGCTGCGCAAGATGAACGTGGAAACCCTGTGCACCACCGACGACCCCGCCGACGCGCTGGAGCACCACCAGGCCCTGGCCGCTTCGGGCTTTGCCGTGAACGTGCTGCCCACTTTCCGCGCCGACAAGGCGATGGCGCCGGAGTCAGCCGCTGCTTACAACCAGTACCTCGACAAGCTGGGCGCGGCGGCCGAAGTGGACATTCGCACGTTTGCCGGCCTGGAAAAGGCCCTGCGCCTGCGCCATGATTTCTTCGCCAGCGTGGGCTGCCGCCTGTCGGACCACGGTTTGGAGCAGATTTATGCCGCCGACTACACTGAGGCAGAAATCGACGCCATTTTCTCGAAGGTGCGCGGCGGCGCCGAGCTGACGTCCGAAGAGGTGCTAAAATTTAAATCGGCCATGCTGGTGTTGCTGGCCGTGCTGGACTGGGAGAAGGGCTGGACGCAGCAGTACCACATCGGTGCCCTGCGCAACAACAACTCGCGCATGCTCCGCGAGCTGGGCCCCGACACCGGCTGGGACAGCATCGGCGACTTCTCGCAGGGCCGTGCCCTCTCCACCTTCCTCGACCGCCTCGACGGGCAGGACAAGCTGGCGAAAACCATCATCTACAACCTCAACCCGGCCGACAACGAGCTGATTGCCACGATGATTGGCAATTTCAACGACGGTTCGGTGGCGGGCAAAATTCAGTTTGGCTCCGGCTGGTGGTTCCTCGACCAGAAGGACGGCATGGAGAAGCAGCTCAATGCCTTGAGCAACATGGGCCTGCTCTCGCGTTTCGTGGGCATGCTCACCGACTCGCGCAGCTTCCTCTCGTACCCGCGCCACGAGTATTTCCGCCGCGTGCTCTGCAACCTGCTGGGCAACGACGTAGAAAACGGCGAGCTGCCCGCGGATATGGATTTGCTGGGCCGCACGGTGCAAAACATCTGCTACGGCAACGCCAAGGAGTACTTTGGCTTTGGCAAAGTGGTGGAAGCCGCGGCCGTAACGGCGTAGAGACGCAACATGTTGCGTCTCGTCGTTGAACGACCAGCGCCGCGCCGAACCACGCATCACACATAAACTCAGCAACGACGAGACGCAACATGTTGCGTCTCTACCTCGTTCCAAAATCCCGAAGAATGAAGCAAGTTGTCACGTTCGGCGAAATCATGATGCGGCTGTCGCCGCCGCTGAACTACCGGTTCGCCCAAACGCAAAGCCTCGAAATTACCTACGGCGGCGGCGACGCCAACGTGGGCGCCTCGCTGGCTGGTTTTGGGGTGCCGGCCGCCCACGTCACCTGCTTTCCGGCCAATGACCTGGGCCACGCCGCCGCTCAGCAGTTTCGGGCCCTGGGCGTGAACATGGATGCTACTGTGTACCAAGGCGACCGTCTCGGGCTGTATTTTCTGGAAGTAGGGGCGGGGATGCGCCCCAGCAAGGTGGTGTACGACCGCGCCAATTCGGCCTTTGCCCACCTCGACCCGGCCGCTTTCAACTGGGATGAAATCCTGAAAGATGCCGGTTGGCTGCACTGGACGGGCATCACGCCCGCCATTTCGGCCAGCTCGGCCGAGGCCACCCGCCAGGCCATTGCCGCCGCACGCAGCCTGGGCATCACCGTGTCGGCCGACGTGAATTACCGCCGCAACCTGTGGCAGTACGGCCAAACGGCCCAGTCCGTGATGTCGGAGTTGGTGGAGGGCTGCGACATCGTGGTATGCTCCGAAAACGACGCCGACGACCTGTTCGGCATCGTGCCCGAGCCCGGCACCGACAATAAGTTCGTGTCGGTGGCCCGGCAGGTGATGGCGCGGTTTCCGCAAATCAAGCAAGTCATCACCACGCGCCGCAAAACACACAGCGCCTCACACAACGGCCTCAAAGGCATTTACTACGACGGCCAACAGTTTCTCGAAACCGTCACCTACGACATCAACCCCATCGTCGACCGCATTGGCGGGGGCGACGCCTTCATGGCCGGCTTCATCTACGGCTCGCTGGCGTACAATAACCCTCAGCAGGCGCTTACCTTCGGGGTGGCCGCCTCGGCCCTGAAGCACACCGTGCACGGCGACGTGAACCTGGTGACGGTGGCCGAAGTGGAAGAAATCATGAAAGGCAACACCAGCGGCCGCTTATTGCGCTAATATTCAATGTCAACGAGCGAGCTGCTTCGCTGCGCTCAGCATGACGTTCTAATTTTTTTCCATGCCCCGACACTCCGCCGACGAAACCCTTGCCACGCTGCTCCGCTACCCGGTGGTGCCCGTGTTCTACCACGCCGACGTGGCCTATGCCCAGCGCATTCTGCAGGCCTGCTACGCCGGCGGCATTCGCGTGTTTGAGTTTGTGAATCGGGGCGAAAAGGCGCTGGAGGTGTTTGAGCAGCTGCAGGCCTTCGTGGCCGAGCAGTGCCCGGATATGGTTCTGGGCATCGGCACCATCTACAAGGCCGAAGAAGCCGCGCAGTTCATTGCCGCCGGCGCCGAGTTTGTGGTGCAGCCCGTGGCCACCGCCGAGGTGGCCGACGTGTGCCGCACCCGCAACGTTCCGTGGCTGCCCGGCGCCATGACGCCCACCGAAATCTACCACGCCAGCCAGTTCGGCGCGGCCGTGGTGAAGATTTTCCCCGGCAACGTGGTGGGCCCCGACTACGTGAAGGCCCTGCGCGGCCCCATGCCCCACATCAAGCTCATGGTGACGGGCGGCGTGGAGCCCACCGAAGCCAGCCTCAGCGCCTGGTTTGGCGCCGGGGTGAATGCCGTGGGCATGGGCTCGCAGCTCTTCAAAAATGCCGACGACCCCGCGGCCCTCTCGGCCAGCATCGGCCAGCTGATGCAGGTGGTCGACGCCCTGAAAAAATAGTTTCCGGTGGCGCGTTGAGCGCGCCACCGGGTAGTTTCCGAGTAGTGCCCTGGTTTCAAATTCCCGAACTCGATGAATCCAACTTCCGCTCAGGCGCCGCCTGAATCTCCACTGGCCACGGCCAACGCCGTGATGGGCAAATTTCGCTGGACCATTTGCGCCCTGGTGTTCTTTGCCACCACCATCAACTACCTCGACCGGGCCGTTATCTCGCTGCTGAAGCCTTACCTCGAAACGGAGTTCCACTGGAACGCGGGCGACTACGCCAACATCGAAATTGCCTTCAAGCTGGCCTATGCCGTGGGCATGGTGGGTGCCGGCCGCATCATCGACAAGCTGGGCACGAAGCTGGGCTACGCCCTCTCCACGGCCCTGTGGAGCGTGGCGGCCATGGGCCACGCCTTGGTGAGCAGCACGTTTGGCTTCGGCATTGCGCGGGGCTTTCTGGGCATCACGGAGGCGGGCAACTTCCCGGCCGCCATCAAAACCACGGCCGAGTGGTTTCCGCAGCGGGAGCGGGCCCTGGCCACGGGCATCTTCAACTCGGGCTCCAACGTGGGCGCCATCGTGGCGCCGCTCACCGTGCCGCTGATTGCCGAAACCATTGGCTGGAAGTGGGCCTTCCTCATCACGGGCGCGCTGGGTTTTGTGTGGCTGGTGCTCTGGATGTATTTCTACGAAACGCCGGCCAAGCACGCGCGGCTGTCGAAGGCTGAGTTTGATTACATCAACGCCGACATTCCCGTGGGCCTGCCCGAGGAAGGCGTGACCGAGGAAAAGCCGAAGGCGTCGTGGGGCAAGTTGCTCACCTTCCGCCAAACCTGGGCCTTCGTCATTGGCAAGTTCCTCACCGACCCCATCTGGTGGTTCTACCTGTTCTGGTTGCCCGATTTCCTGGGCAAGCAATACGGCCTGAAGGGCACCGACATTGCCCTGCCGGTGGCGGCCGTGTACATTCTGTCGAGCATCGGCAGCGTGGGCGGCGGCTACCTGCCGCTGGGCTTCATCCGGCGCGGCATGCCGGCGTTTCAGGCCCGCAAAACGGCCATGCTGGTCATTGCTTTCTGCGTGTTTCCCATCGTGTTTGCGCAGTGGCTGGGCGGCATGAATATGTGGCTGGCGGTGCTGGTCATCGGCATTGCGGCGGCGGCTCACCAGGCGTGGAGCGCCAACATCTTCACCACCGTGTCGGACATGTTCCCGAAGCGGGCCGTGGGTTCGGTGACGGGCATCGGCGGGATGGCGGGCGGCCTGGGCGGCATTGCCCTCACCGCCCTGGTGCAGAAGCGCATGTTTGTGCACTTCGAGAGCATCGGGCAGATTGACAAGGCCTACTACATCATGTTCTTCATCTGCGGTGCGGCCTACCTGCTGGCCTGGGTGCTGATGTTCACGCTGGTGCCGCGCATGGAGCCCATCAAGCTCGACGACGAATAACAATCTTGTCGACCCGGCGCGGTACCGAGAAGTGCCGCGCCGCGTTGGCTTCCCATCAACCTCATTTTGGATATGAAAACGCGGCCTTTGCTGCTGGCACTCCTGCTGGCCCTGCCTTTGTTTGCCCTTGCCCAAGCACCCAGCCCCAAAGCTGCGGCCCTGGTAAAGGAGATTGAAGCCTTGGAGCGTCAGCGCTTTGAGGCGCAAGTGAAGAAGGATTATGCTTTCCTCGAAAAAGCTTTTGCCGATGACTTGGTGTACACGCACGGCGACGGCCACGAAAACACCAAGGCCGAGTACATCCAAAGCATCAAGGACGGCAAAAGTCAATACGGGAAAATTGAGGTCGAAAAGCTGAACGTGCGCACCTACAACGACGGCAAAACGGCCGTCGTGAACGGTTCCATCTTCATCACCTCGCCTCTCAAGCCCGACGGCAGCACCAGCGTGTCGCACCTCAAGTACGTGGTGGTGCAAGTGAAGAACAAGCAAGGCTGGCAGGTGGTGCTGTGGCAGTCGCAGAAGCAAGCCAGTTAAGGCCAGTGAACAGTTAACAGTGAGCAGTTAACAATCGAAATCACTAAGAAAAAACAACCTGTTAACTGCTCACTGTTAACTGTCAACTGACTTCCATGTCCCAAGCTCAAGCCACCGAAAACACGCTTGCCACGCCCGTTGGCACCACCCTGGAGCGCTACATCAAGCGCAAAGAAGCCGAATTTGCCTACGCCACCGGCGAGCTGAGCCAGCTGCTGCGCGACATCGCGCTGGCCGGCAAAATCGTGAACCGTGAAGTGAACCGCGCGGGCCTGTCGCGCATCACCGGGGCCATGGGCGAGAAAAACGTGCAGGGCGAGCACCAGCAAAAGCTCGACATGGAAGCCAACATCCGCTTCATTCGGGCCCTCACCAATGGCGGCGAGGCCTGCGCCGTGCTCTCGGAAGAAGACGAGCACATCATCGAAACCGGCAACCGCCACGGCAAGTACGTGGTGGCCATCGACCCGCTCGACGGCTCCTCGAACATCGACGTGAACGTGAGCATTGGCACCATCTTCAGCATCTACCGGCGCGTGTCGCGCATTGGCGGGCCGGCCCGCAAGGAGGACTTTTTGCAGGGCGGCCGGGCCCAGGTAGCGGCGGGCTACATCCTGTACGGCTCCAGCACCATGCTGGTGTACACCACGGGGCACGGCGTGGCGGGCTTCACCTACGAAAACTCGCTGGGTGAATTCTTTCTCTCGCACCCCGACATCAAGATTCCGCGCCAGGGGCCGGTGTTTTCCTGCAACGAAGGCAACTGGTTCGACTACCCGGAGTTTGTGCGCACCTTCCTCACCACCTGCAAGGAGCGCCGCCTCACGGCCCGCTACGTGGGCTCGCTGGTGGCCGACTACCACCGCAACCTGTTCACGGGCGGCATTTACCTCTACCCGCCCACTGTGGCCAAGCCCGAAGGCAAGCTGCGCCTGCTCTACGAAGGCTACCCACTGGCTTTCCTCATCGAGCAGGCCGGCGGCATGGCCGTGACCGGCGCCGACGTGGTGCTCGACGTGCACCCCACTTCCGACCTGCACCAGCGCGCGCCCCTGTTTGTGGGCTCTGCCGATTTGGTGCAGGAGCTCCAGGTCGTGGCCGCGCAGTAGGGGAGGCGCAGGCGGTTATTTCCGGAAATCCCAGGCCGCGGGCGCTTCCAGCAACTCGTTTTGCCACAGCAGCTGCTCGGCCCGAATGGGGTAGGGGGCGTTGTGCCGAATGGTCTGGTGGACGGCGTCGAACAGGCCGAGGTAGTTGCCGGGCGCCGCGGCATCGGGCCGGGTTGCCAGCGTGCCGTCGGGGCCGGCCACGGTGAGGCGGGCCTCCTCGCCGGGCTTTTCGCGGCCGTAGTCGGGAGCCAGCGGCGACATGCCGGCCAGCAGCTGGGCTTCCTGCGGGTCGGTGCGGCCTTTTTGGTAGCTGCCGTGGGTGCCGTGGAGCACGTAGGCCGGAACGGGGTCGGCAATGAGCAGGCCGGAGGTCAGCCACACGTTCAGGCCCTGCGGGTAGCGCAGGTGCAGCGAGAAGTAGTCGTCGACCTGCGTGTCGGCGCGGTAGTGGCCCGCGGTTTTATGGAAGCTCAAGGGCTGGCCAAACAGGCCGATGGCCTGGTCGATGAGGTGGGGGCCCAAGTCGTAGAGCAGGCCGCTGCCGGGCAGTACTTCCTCCTTGAATTTCTTGGGATTGAGGGCCTGCTTGTAGCGGTCGAAGCGGAAATGCACTTCGATGAGCTGGCCCAACTGTCCGCTTTCGACCACGCGGCGCACGGCGCCAAAGTCGGTATCCCAGCGGCGGTTGTGGTAGGCCAGCAAGTGGCGGCCGGCCTGTTGGGCCAATGCCAGCAGCTCCTGCAGCTGCGTCACGGACGTGGCCACGGGCTTTTCGAGCAGCACGTGCTTGCCGGCGCGCAGGGCTTGGCTGGCCAGGTCGAAGTGGGTATTGCTGGGCGTGTTCACCACCACCAGCTCCAGACTGGGGTCGGCCAGCAGCTCGGCCACGCTGGGGTAGCTGCGGATGCCGGGGTAGTCGCGGTGCATGCGCTGCTCGGTGCGCTCGGCCACGCCCACCAGGTCGAAGCCGGCGTGGGCCGAAAGGAAGGGGGCCTGAAAAAGCTTGCCCGACATGCCGTAAGCCAGCAAGGCGGTGCGAATGGGGGCGGTGCTCATGCACCAAATGTAAAGCGCAGCGCCGGCAACCGATGGTGCTTGGTCCAGACTCGAAACCCCGAAAGCCGCTGCCCGGCCCTACCGGCTTTTCGCGGCCAAAAGTGAACTATGGCAAGGACGTGACACTGGCGAATACAGGTGGAAGTGTTGATAATCAGTGAATATTGGTGGTTGACGTAATTGGGTAGTAGATTGATTTTTTGATTCTGCCTAACTTGTACCGGGTTTTTGTGGGCAAGCCCGGGCACTATCCTTCGTGCCAGGTGTTTGCGTTCGAAAAGCAGCCCGTGGGCGGTGGTCGCGTCGTTGAACTCGGGCACTGCAACACCAGGGGCAGAGAAATAACACGTTAGGCGTTGCGGGGCGGCCCGGGCTTGCACGGCAAGCCGACTACTACAGAAAACAGACTTTATGAAGCCATATCTTATTCTAACGGCGTGGTTGGGCCTGGCGCTGGGCAGCTATTCGGCCGCGCAGGCCCAGACCAAAGCGCCGGCTCCGGGCACGCCCTCTGCCGCCGCACCGCGCTACCAAGTGGGCAAACTGGCCACCGACCCGCTCCAGTACATCGCCGATGTGCAGAGCATGATGGCCAGCACCAAGAATGCCGCCGCCATGGCCACCGCCGCCCGCCTCAAAGAGCTGTGGGGCAGCAACCGCCTCACGTCGTCGCAGCAGGCGCGCATCGTGGCGCTGTCGCAAACCATGCTGGCCAAGCACTTCCGGCCCCGGCCGCACTTCGAGAGCTTGTTTGGGGCCATTGTGGGCGGCGCCACCAAGGCCAAGCTCAGCGACGCGCAGATGGACCAGTACCTCGACGTGCTGGGCCAGACTTTGGACAAAGAGGCTCCTACCGAAACCGAGAAATTCATCACCGCCACCAACCGATTCTTCAACGGCGGCTACCTCTATAAAACCGGCTACAACACGCTGCGCGCCGTGGGCGGCACGGTGTCGTTTGCGTACTCGCCCATCAACGCCCCGGTTTCCAACCTCGACTTTGGGGCGCCCGCCCCGGTGGTGAAAGAAGAGCCCCTGCCCGCTGCGCCCAAGCCGGCCGCCAAAAAGCCGGCCGCCAAGCCCGTGGCCAAAGCCGCTCCCAAGCCGGCCCCGAAGAAAAAAGCCAGCAGCAGCGGCTGGGACACTGCCGACCTGTGGTCGTCGCCCTCGGGCGGGGGCTGGGGCGATGCCGACGACGGCTGGGGCGCGCCCGTGAAAAAGAAAGCTCCCGCTAAAAAGCCGGTGGCCAAAGCCGCGCCCGCCGCCAAAGCCAGCCCGGCCGCCACGAAAACGCCGTCGGCCACGGAAGTAGCGGCCAAAGCGGCCGACTTTGAAACGCCCACCACCGGCTTCACGCCGTCGGCCACGCCGTATGAAGAATACCTGGCGCCGCCGGCCCGTGGCGCGGTGTTGGTGATTAAGGATGCCGACCTGTTCATGGCCTCGGCCGGCGACTCGGTGTTTTTGAAAAAGGTGAGCGGCACGGCTGTGCCCAATTCTAATCGCTTCATTGCCACGGGCGGGCAGTTTGTGTGGTCCATCAAAACCAATCTGGTGACGGCCGACCTGGCGGGTTTCGACTTCGACATGACCAAGCCGGAGTTCACGGCCCAGCCCGTGACGCTGACCTATCCGGCCCTGCTGGAAGCCCCCGTGAAGGGCGCCCTCAGCTACAAGGCCGTGCGCCGCAAGCCCGGCGTGACCGACAACGGCTACCCGCGCTTCATTTCCCTCACCAACGACGCCCGCATCAAGAGCCTGGGCGACAACATCGCCTACCGCGGCGGCCTGTCGATGGCGGGCAGCCGGGTGCTGAGCGCGGCCCTCGACGGCTCGCTCTCCAACCTCACGGTGAGCCTCGACGGCAAGCCCAAGTTCAAGGCTGCGTCGCGGGCCTATGTGCTCGGCGACTCGCTGATTACGGCCAGCCGGGCGGCCATCACCATCTACCAGGGCGCCAAAGACTCGGTGACGCACCCCGGCGCGCAGCTCAAGTACAACAAGGGCAAGCAGCAACTGAAGCTGTCGCGCGAGGACGGCTTATACAAGAACACGCCCTACAGCGACTCCTACCACCAGATGGAAATCCGGACGCAGGCCCTGACCTGGAACCTGCGCCAGCCCACGGTCGACTTCGAGGTGCTGTCGTCGAAAAACCAGCAGTCGGCCGATTTTGAGAGCAAGGAGTTCTTCACCAACAACCGCTACCAGCAGCTCAAGAGCATCAACCGGCTGCACCCGCTGCAAATGCTGGTGGGCTACAGCCAAGCCCACGGCAACGCCAAAACCATCAACGTGAGCGACCTGGCCCGTGACCTGCAAACTTCCGAAGCCAACATGCGCAGCGCCGCGGCCGGCCTCACGCGCGACGGCTACGTGGCCTGGGCGCCCCAGACCGGCGAGGCAACCATTCTGCCGAAAGGCTTCCACTACGTGGCCTCGGCCCGCGACAAGAAGGACTACGACCACATCGCCATCAAGTCCTTGTCGGGCTCGGGCCGCAACGCCACGCTCAACCTGAACACCAACGAGCTGCTGGTGCGCGGCGTGGACCGGTTCAACTTCTCCGACGACTCGGCCACGGTGTTTGTGAAGCCGGACAGCTCCATCATCCGCATCAAGAAGAACCGCAACATCGATTTCAGCGGCACGGTGGTGGCTTCGGCCATGCGCTTCAAGGGGCGCGAGTTCAAGTTTGATTACGACGGGTTCTACGTCGACATGGCCAAGATTGATTCCATCGTCATTCGCAGCGAGGCCAAGGACGCCAAGGGCAAGCCCACCGGCAAGCGGGCCGACTTCGCCCTCACCAACAAAGGCAAAGTCTCGACCGGCCGCCTGTATTTGAACGACCCCAAAAACAAGTCGGGCCGCAAGAAAAAACCGCAGTACCCGTCTTTCGACTCCAAGAGCGGGGCCAACGTGTACTTCGGCAAGCAGGACGTGCTGGGGGGCGCTTACGACTCGACGCTGGTGTTCGACATTCCGCCGTTTAAGCTCGACTCGCTCAACGGCATCGGCAAGGCGGCGGCCGGGTTCGACGGCACCTTCCGCAGCGGCGGCATCATCCCCGACATCAAAACCAAGCTCACGGTGCAGCCCGATGGCTCGCTGGGCTTTACCTACGATGTGCCCAAGGATGGCTTTCCGCTGTATAAGGGCCGGGGCCGCGTGTTCAATAAGGTGAAGATGGACGGCAAGGGCCTGCAGGCCGACGGCCAGGTGAACTACCAGTCCGGCACGTTCACGTCCAACAGCTTCGTGTTCTACCGCGACTCGGTGGTGGCCGTGGGCAAAACCGGCGCCATCGCGGCCAAGAAGGCCGACGGGGCCGACATCCCGAAGATGAACCTGCCCGCGGGCTACCTCATGAACTGGAAAGTGCGCCAGGACTCGATGTACCTGACCACGCCGGCCAGCGGCGAAGCCATTCGCCTCTACTCGGCCCTCGACCCCAAAACCAAGACCACCACGGCCTACAACTTCAAAGGCACCGCCCTGCTGACGCCCAAAAACGCCGGCGGCGACGGCCGCCTCGACGGGCCGCAGTCGTTCATCAAGTCGCCGGAGTTCACCTTCAAGTCGGACAGCTACTCGGGCCGCAAGGCTTCGCTGAGCGTGAAGTCGGCCGAGGCCAACAAGCCCGCCCTCACGGCCAACGACGTGGCGTTCGACTACAACCTGCAGAAAGGCTACGCCGACTTCAAGCGCGAAGACGGCAGCAAAGCCAGCATCGACCTGCCGTATTCGAAGTTCAAAACCACGCTGAGCGGCGGGCACTGGGACTTCAAGAAAAAGCAGGTGAAGCTGCGCGTGGCCGCTAATGCCGACTCTACCAAGTCGTATTTCTACTCCACCAACCCCGACCAGCAGGGCCTGAAGTTCAAGGCCGCCACGGCCACCTATGACCTGGCCAAGTACCAGATGAAGGTGGGCGGCGTGCCCTACATCGCCGCCGCCGATGCCTGGGTGTACCCGGATTCGGGCAAGGTAAACATTGGTGCCAACGGCAAAATTGGGCGGTTTAAGAACGCCACGGTGGTGCTCGATTCGCTGGCCAAATTCCACCGCCTGAGCAAGGGCAGCATCGAGGTGCTGTCGAAGGTGGCCTTCACGGGCACCGCCGAATACACGTTTAAGACGGCCCGCGACTCGGTGGCCCTGCGCTTCTCCAACTTCGAGCCCGACCCCGGCGCCGTATTGGCCGGCGCCGGCAAAGGCAAAAAAGGCCTGTTGAGCCGCAAAAAGGAGTCGGACCTGACCGATGAGGAAGTGGGCCCCGCCACCCTGGCCACGGCCGTGGTGAACGCCAACAGCAAATTCCAGCTCACGCCGCGCATCGGCTACCGCGGCAACGTGCAGCTGAACTCGCAGCGTCGCGGCTTTGCCTTCGACGGCCAGGTGCAGCTGCAGTTCGGCAAAGACCGGAAATCGGCCGAGTGGATTGCGGTGAAGGATTCCATCGACCCCAAGAATTTCAGCCTCAACCTGAAAGACATCAAGGCTGAGGACGGCACGCCGCTCGTGACCGGCCTCTTCGTGTCGGACCAGAGCAACAAGGTGTACCCGCTTTACGCCGCCACGGTGCCCAACCCTACCGATGTGCCCGTGTTCAAGGTGGACGGTGAGCTGCGCTACGACGACAAGAAGGGCATCTACAGCATTTCGCGCCGCGACCTGAGCGACGTGAACGCCTACGAAGGCGCCGCCCTTACCTACACCGACGAGACAAACTCGCTCAGCTTCCGCGGGCCGATGACGTTCATCAACTCCACCAAAGACTACAAGATGGTGGCCAGCGGCGTGGGCACGGCCAACCCCGACAGCGCCCGCTACTCGGTAGACGCCCTGCTGGGCATCGACATCAACATGCCGCCCAAGGCTGTGGAGGTGATGGGCGCCGAGCTGGCCAGAGTCACCAAGGGCTCGGCCGAAGCGCAGGACGGCTCCACCAACGAGTTGTACAAACTGGGCCAGTTCATTGGCGACAAGGGCGTGGAGGGCTACGCCGGCCACCGCGGCGCCGCCGACCCGCTCATCAAGCTCTCGCCCAAGCTGGCGCACACCATCCTGCTCAGCAAGGTGAACCTGCGCTGGAACGAGAAAAAGCGCGCCTGGTACTCGGTGGGCGAGATTGGCCTGGCCGGCGTGGGCAAAACGGCGCTGAACGCGCTGGTGAACGGCTACGTAGAAATTCACCGCGAAAACGCCACCGAAGTAGTGGAAGTCTACCTCGAGCCCGAGCCCCAGACCTGGTACTACCTGAAGTACGCCAACAACCTGCTCAAGGCCAAGTCGTCGAGCGAGAACTTCGACGCCGAAATTGGCGCCAAGCAGAAGGGCGACTACGAGACGGCCACCAGCTACGGCACGTTCCTGGGCGATTTCTCCGACGTGGACGCCTTCCGCGCACACTTCCAGAAAGATTTCCTGGGCAAGACCGGCAAGCTGGCCGCCCGCCCGGCCGCTCCTGTGCCGACGGGCAATTTTGACGTGTTTGAAGATAAGAAGAAAAAGAAGAAGGGCAAGAACGAGGACGCCTTTGGCGCATCGGACCCCAACGCCAACCCGGGCTCGCAGCCCGCGGAAGACGCCCCGGCGTCGACCAAGAAAAAGAAGAAGGCCAAGGACAACGACCCCTTCGGCGATGGCACCATTGACGAGCCCGCCGCGGCCCCGCCGGTGAAAGAAAAAGCCAAAGCCAAAGACAAGGCCGCCGAACCCGCCGCCGACGCCCCGGCTGCCGAGGAACCCAAAAAAGAGAAAACCAAAACCAAGGAAAAAGCCGCCGAACCCGCCGCCGACGCTCCCACCGCCGAACCCGACCCCGCCCAGGCCAAGAAAGAAGCCGAGCGCCAGGCCAAGGAAGCCGAAAAGCTGAAAAAAGAAGAGGAGAAAAAGAAGAAGGAGGAAGAGAAGCGCAAGAAGAAAGCCGCCGACGACCCCTTTGGGGACAGCTAGGAGGCGGCAGTCGCTAAAACAAGACGTCATGCCGAGCTTGTCGCAGCATCTCTAGCGCGAGAGTAAGTAGTTACTACTCCAGTAGAGATGCTGCGTCAAGCTCGGCATGACGTTCTTTATGGCTTCAATCCTCGCTCACGCATGCACTACCTCTACATTGCCCTCGCCCTGCTGGCGGCTTACCTATTGGGTTCTATTCCCACGGCCCTGTGGGTGGGTCGCCGCTTCTTCAACCTGGCCGACATTCGGGAGCACGGCTCCGGCAACGCCGGCGCCACCAACACCTTCCGCGTGCTGGGCCCCAAAGCCGGCTCGGCGGTGCTGCTCATTGATGCACTGAAGGGTTTTGTGGCGGCGTATTTCCTGCCGAAGCTGCTGGTGACCTATGGCGCCATCGTGCCCGAGCACGAGCTGTATTTCAAGCTGGCTTGCGGGGTGCTGGCGGTGGTGGGGCACATCTACCCGGTGTTTGCGCAGTTTCGGGGCGGCAAGGGCGTGGCCACCATCCTGGGCATGATGCTGGGCGTGGCGCCGGCTACGGTGGGCGTGTGCATGGGCATTTTCGTGGTGATGCTGCTGCTGTTCCGCTACGTGTCCTTGGCTTCCATGACGGCGGGCGTGAGCTTCGCGCTGCTGCAGTTGCTGCCCCAGTTTCGGCCACAGCAGCCGTTCATGGTATACGTCGGCTTCGTGCTGGCGGCCCTGCTCATCTACACCCACCGGGCCAACATTGGCCGCCTGCGCGCCGGCACCGAAAGCCGCGTGCCGTTGTTTGGGCGGAAGTAAGGAAAGGTGCGTTGGGGAATGAATCGCCGTCGACACCGTTAGTTTTAAGCTATGTCCCGTTTTCTGGTAGCGTTTGCCCTGGTCATGTCGTGCGTTGTGTGGCCCGCTGCCGCGCAGAAATACAACGAGCCGCTGGGCCCGGCGCCGACGGGCTGGACCTGGCAGGTGCTGCCCGAAATCAAGGCCGCAATGCCGTTGCCAACGGGTTGGTACTATAAAGTGACGGGCGAAAAGGGCGCCCCCACGTACTACCTAACGCCCGAAGAAACCGGCGAAAACGACGAGTTTCAGGAAGGACTCTCGTTGCAGGTGGTGCGCAAGGCCAAAGCCAAAACCGGTCGCCCCGCCGCCGATTACGCCGAGTTGCTGATGATGCGTGCCGGCTTCGGCCCGGGCCAAACCCAGTTAGATAAGAATGCCACGGTAGAAGGCGCGTTTTACAAGCGTACGGTGCGCTACCGCGAGGCACCGCCCGAGGCCGCTACCCACATCGTGTACCAACTGGCCCTGGCCAACGCCAAAACCGACACCCTCTACCTGCTCACGTTTGAGGCGCCGGAAGCCGACTGGCCCGCGGCTTGGCGAGTAGGCGAGAAGATGATACAAGCGTGGGTGCTGGACGCGAAACAGTAGCCCTGCGTGTGCACGAGTGCCGGCCGCGGCATCACTACGGCATCCTCTCTCCACAACCATCCCGGATGCGACCACAAACCTGCTTGCTACTAGCCGCCTGCCTGACGGCCGCTGCCACCCACGTCGCGCTACGGGCCCAAACCGCGCCCGTGGGGCCGTTCCGCACCGAAGCGGAAGCGGCCCGGCACCAGGCCGGCTTCCTGGCGGCGGCTCAGAAACAAGGCTACACCTCGCGGCCCACCTTCTTCTACCGCAACCGCCTCGACGTGACCAAAACCAAGGCCCTGCGGCGCGAAGGAGTTGACCTGCTGCAGATGGACCGCCGCATCCTCATCGACGGGTCGTATGGCTACCGCGAGCAGACCCTGTTTGCCGACTGGGTGGTGCGCGGCGTGGTGACCGAGGAAGTGGGCGATTCCAGCCACCGTGCGTGCTTTCATACCACCTACAAAATCAAGGTGATGGAAGTGTGGCAGGGCCAGCTTAGCTCCGCAACCATCAGCGTGAAAACCGCGAACGGGCCCGTTGGCACCTTGCGGCTGCACGTGGCCGAGAGTCCTGACTTCCACCAGGGCCAGGAGGTAGTGCTCTACCTCAACCGCTTCGACTTGGCCGGCTTCGCCGAAGCCGAGAAGCAAGGCTTGAGCAGCTGCGCCAGCAACGCCACCGCCGAGGACTTTCAGGCAAGCAAGGCCCTGCAGGTGCTGTCCGATGGCACCGTGGCCGGCCACACGGGCCTGTCCGTGGCCGATATGCGTGCCGCCGTGCAAACCATCGGCGCCCTGCTCGACAAAGAACATTTCTACCAGAAGGCGTTTTAGTGGGGCGCTCGGCGTCCGTTACTTTTACCGCCGCATTCCCAACCCCCTAACTCTTGCCCCGCATGGCCACGTACCTCGCCGATAACCAAACCCGCTTCCTCAACGAGCTCATGGACTGGCTCCGGATTCCGTCCGTGTCGGCCGACCCCAAGTTTCACGACGACGTGCTGCGGGCCGCCGATTACCTGAAAACCCGCCTCGAAGAAGCCGGCGTGCAAAATGTAGAAATCTGCCCCACGGCCGGCAATCCGATTGTGTACGGCGAATACCTGGCAAACCCCGGCGCCAAAACGGTGCTGGTGTACGGCCACTACGACGTGCAGCCCGCCGACCCCTACGAGCTGTGGACCTCGCCGCCCTTCGAGCCGGTGATTAAGGACGAGAAAATCTACGCCCGCGGCGCCTGCGACGACAAAGGCCAGGTATACATGCACGTGAAAGCCTTCGAGATGATGATGCGCGACGGCCAGGGCGGCGTGCCCTGCAACATCAAGTTCATGTTTGAGGGCGAGGAGGAAATCGGCTCCAACAACCTTGAAATCTTCGTGAAAGCCAACAAGGAAAAGCTCAAGGCCGACGTCATTCTCATTTCCGACACCGGCATTCTGGCCAACGACGTGCCCAGCATCGAGGTGGGCCTGCGCGGCCTGAGCTACCACGAAGTGACCGTGACCGGCCCCAACCGCGACCTGCACTCCGGCCTCTACGGCGGCGCCGTGCAAAACCCCATCAACGCCCTGTGCGCCATGATTGCCAGCCTGCACGACGAAAACGGCCACATCACCATCCCCGGCTTCTACGACAACGTGGACGAGCTGAGCGCCGACGAGCGCGCCGAAATGGCCAAGGCACCGTTCTCGGAGGAGGAGTTCAAGCAAAGCATCGGCCTGCCCGATAGCTACGGCGAAAAGGGCTACAGCAGCATGGAGCGCACCAGCATCCGGCCCACGCTCGACGTGAACGGCATCTGGGGCGGCTACACCGGCGAGGGCGCCAAAACCGTCATCGCCTCGCAGGCCCACGCCAAAATTTCCATGCGCCTGGTGCCCCACCAGACCTCGGCCGAAATCACCGAGAAGTTCCGGAAGCACTTCGAAAGCATCGCGCCCCAGGGCGTGACCGTGGAGGTGCGCCCCCACCACGGCGGCGAGCCCGTGGTGACGCCCACCAACTCGGTGGCCTACCGCGCCGCCGCCGACGCCATGGAAACCACCTTCGGCAAGCGCCCGGTGCCCACGCGCGGCGGCGGCTCAATTCCCATCGTGGCCATGTTCAAGTCGGAGCTGGGCCTCGACACCGTGCTGCTCGGCTTCGGGCTCGATTCCGATGCCATCCACTCGCCCAACGAGCATTTCGGGGTGTTCAACTTCCTGAAGGGCATCGAAACCATCCCGCACTTCTACCGCAACTACGCGGCGGCGCAGTAACATTCCTCCCAACGAAAAAGCCCGGCATCTGCGCAGATGCCGGGCTTTTTCGTTGAAATGACCGCGCTGTTAGCCTCCGAACGAGTAGGTCAGGTACAGCTGGAAAACGCTGTTGCGGACGCGGTTCTGGACCGTGGTGGTGCCCACCGTCACCTCCTTGGGCAGGTTGGTCAGCCCGCCGTTGTAGCGCAGGCCAATGCCGGGACCGGTTTTGCGCTGGTAGCCCAGGCCCACGAGGTAGCCGAAGTCGACGCTGTTGAGCTGGTCTTTCACGTCGGTGCTCACGTTGCCGAACTCATTTTTGGCCGAGAGCAGGAAGCCCACCTGCGGGCCGGCCTCAAAAAACAGCCCGTCGGCGTTCACGTGAAACGACAACGGCACGTCGAGGTAGGAAACCCGCGTGCGGGCGTCGCTCACGTCCTTGTACTTGGTGCCCTTCTGCGAATAAATGACTTCCGGCTGGAACGCGAAGAGGCTACTGAGGCCAATGTTGGCAAACGCGCCGGCGTGGAAGCCGAACAGACCGTCCAAGTTGCCGGTGTCTTTGCCCACATACGAAGCGTACGACGGGCCCGCCTTCAGGCCCAGCGACACGTTGCTTTGGGCCTGCGCCGCACCCGCCAGGCCGGCCACCAGGGCCAGGGTAGAAACAATTTTCTTCATGAGTTCTGCTGAATGGATAGGAGTCGCAAAGCTACGCCCGGGCTCCGCACTGCGCCCTCCGCCGCCCACCTGCTAACGCCAAAAGCCCGGCTTCTGGTATAGAAACCGAGCTTTCGTAACCGCCGCGGCCCACGGTTTTGGACTTAGCCGCCAAACGAGTAGGCCAACACCAGCCACACGGTGCTCGACTTAAACCTGCCCGAGCCCAGCACCGTCGACGCGTCTTTCTTGAAGGTGTTGGAGGCCCCGCCGTCGTAGCGCACGCCCAGCGAGGGGCCCTGCCCAAAGCGGTAGCCCACGCCCGCCACGTAGTTCAGCACCACGCTGTTCAGCTCGCTTTTCACGTTTTGCGCGTCTTCATTCACCGCCTTGATGGGGAAGCCAACTTGTGGGCCCGCCTCCAGAAACAGCCCGCCCACGCGGTAGCGGGCCAGCAGCGGCACGTCGATGGAATTCACGTCGCGGTTCAGGTTTTCGTCGTTTGCGGTGTCGAAATAGCGCATCGTGTACAGCACCTCCGGGTGAAACGACCAGTTGTCGCTGAGGCCCACGTTGGCCGTAAGGCCGGCCTGGTAGGCCGAGTGGCTCACCGACGTGTACTGGCTGTTGCTCAGCAATCGGTCGCGGCCATACGCCACGGTGAGGCCAATGGACGTGGCCTGCTGCGCCCGGGCGGCCCCCAGAGCGCCCACCAGCAGGGCAAGGGTAACGAGACATTTTTTCATGACGAAAGGGGAAAGATGAAGATTGGATGAAGTTGATTATGTGTGAGTTATGTGCACGTGTGCCGTATACTCGCCGCCCATTGCCAGGGTTGTGGGCGCCGCGCCTTGGGCCGGCCGACGGGCACAAAAAAGCCCGGCACTGCAAGCAGCACCGGGCCAAAACGGAGAATCGAAGCGGGGCTTAGTTGCCGTTGAGCACGTAGCCCACCTGCACCTGAAACGCCGAGTTGCGCACTTCTGGGTTTGTAAACTTGACGCTGGGGTCGCGGTAGGGCTTGAGGACTTCGGCCTTGCCTTCGCCGCTCTTGTAGGCCTGGCTGAAATCGCCGGTGTAGCGCGCGCTCAGGCTCAGCGCGTTGCTGAAGCGGTAGCCCACGCCCAGCACGTAGCCAAACGTCGTCGTGTTCATGTCGGCGGTGGTGTTGTCGACCGTGAAGCACGGCAGTTTGGTGCGGGGCGAGTTGATGTCGTTGCGGGTGGGGCCAGCCAGCACCACGGTGGCTTTGTCGCCGCTCACCTCGCCGCGCTGCGAGAGCAGAAAGCTCACCTGCGGGCCGGCTTCCAAGAAAAAACCGGCGCCGTCGCTCGGGCCCACGTTGTAGCGCAGCAGCACCGGCACGTCGAGGTAGTTCAGCGTTTGGCTGTACGTGCCCGAGCCCTTGCGGCCGAAGGCGTTGCCGTTGGTCAGAAACACCGTTACGTCGCTGTTGTCTTCGTTGTAGCTCAGTTTGGTGCCCTTCTGCGAAAACAGCACTTCCGGCTGTACCGAAAGCTGGTCGGTGAGCTCAAGGTTGAGGGTGAGGCCGGCGTTGAGGCCGAATTTGTTGGTCGTGGCCGTGTTGTCGGTGCCGGTGTAGCTGGCCAGGTTGGCGCCTGCTTTCAGACCAAACCGGGGGCCGCTCTGGGCCTGCGCGGCTGAACCAGCGCCCAGCAGCAGCAGCAGGGGTAGAAGGGTATATTTCATGAAGTTGAAAAGGAGAAAGTATTGATGAAGTCACGAAGCTACGGCAAGGGCGTTTGCAGGGCACAAAAAACCCCGGCCTTGCACGCAAAGCCGGGGTTTTCACTGTTGAGCTTCGGGAAGCTTATTTGCCGCCGAACATGAAGCCCACGTACAGCTGGAACGCGTTGTTGCGAATCTTGGCTGCGGTGGAGCCGCTTTCTTCTTTGTCGATGCTGGTGATGCCGCCGTTGTAGCGCAGGCCAATCATCGGACCGGTTTCGAGCTTGTAGCCCAGGCCCACGGCGTAGCCGAAGTCCACGGTGTTCAGGCCGTCTTTCACGTCCACGTCGTTGGTGCCGTCGGTGGCTTTGGCCGAGGCCAGGAAGCCCACCTGCGGGCCAGCTTCGAAGAACAGGCCGTCGGCGTTGTACTGCAGCATCACCGGCACGTCGATGTAGTTGAGGTTGATTTTGTATTTCGAATTGTCCGAATCAGCTGCGCCTTTCATCGAGAACAGCACTTCGGGCTGCAGCGAAAGTGCATCGCCGAAGGCCAAGTTGGCCAGCACGCCAGCGTTGAGGCCCACCTTGTTGGAGAAGCCCGAAGCATCGGGGCCACCCAGGGTGGTGAGCGAAGCGCCGGCCTTCACGCCGAACGAAGCCTGAGCCGAAGCCGTGGCAGAAATACCGGCTACCAGGGCCAGGGAAAGGATAACTTTTTTCATTGTTGCTGAGAAAAAAAGTGAGAATGAAATTAAAAATGCGGCGCAAAGCTACGGGGAAACTTCATTGAAATAGCAAATTATATTAATTTCATCATTAGTTTCCTTATGCAAAGAAAAGGCCCGGCGTCCACATGGACACCGGGCCTTTTCTAAAAAAGCAGGCGAAATTATTTGCCGCCGAACAGGTAGCCCAGCTGCACCGAGAATACCCGGTTGCGCTGCTGGTCGTTCACGTCGTTGTCTTTGCCCACGCTGTTGATGTCGCCGTTGAAGCGGCCTTCAATGCTGAGGCCCGACTCGAGCTGGTAGCCCACGGCGGCCACGTAGCCCAGGGCGATGTTCTGGTAGGCGTCGTTGTCGAGTTTGATTTCGTTGCCGTCACCGTCCGAGAGCTTCACCTTGGCCAGGTAGCCAATTTGCGGACCGGCCTGCAGGAAGGGACCATTGCCATCGGCCAGCGTGTAGCGGAACATGATGGGCAGCTCGATGTAGTTGAGCTTGAATTTGTAGTCGCTGTTTTTGATTTCGGTGCCCTTCTGCGAGTAGAGCAACTCGGTTTGGAGCGACAGGGACTCGGAGAAGCCGAAGTTGGCGGCCACGCCGCCCACGGCGCCGAACTTATACTTGGCGTCTTCTACGCCATCGCCGGAGAAGGTGGTGTAGTTTACGCCGGCTTTGAGGCCGAAGCGAGTAGACTGGGCGTTGGCGGCAGCGGCGGTACCGGCCAGCAGTGCAAGAGAAAGCGCGAGCTTTTTCATAAGGGCAAAGGGATAGTGATAATAAGGAATGGGAGAAAAGGCGGCGTACGTAAGCCGTAAACCGAGCCGTATACCGTTGCCGGCGACCAGAGGTTGCCAAAATTCTGTACGTTTTGTGCCTTTTCGGCCGTGGAGTGCTGCGGGGTGCTATTTTTGAGCTTCAACCGTGTGTTATGGTTTTGTCATCTCCATGCCTGCGCCGCTGGAAGCAGGCGGTTTTCCTATGCCTGAGCGGCTTTGGTGCGCACGCGCAGGATGCGCCCGCCGCCCCGGCCGAAGCCCCGCGCATGCCGCTGGTGGTGGGGGCCTACGCGCAGGGCAGCATCATCATGGCGCACACTTACGCCATTCGGCACTTGGTGGCGTCGCATCCCACGGGGTTCGAAATCAACCTGCAGCGCCAAACCACCGGCGCCGCGCCCTGGCACGGCTGGTACAAGTTTCCGAAGGTGGGTTTGGCCCTCACGTACTACGACTTTCACAACCCCGTGCTGGGCTACGCCTTTGCGGCCAGCCCCTACATCAGTAAGTCGTTTTCGCGGGGCGAGAAGCACGATTTTAGTTTCCGGTTGGGCACCGGGCTGGCTTACCTCACCAACCCCTACAACCAGGAAACCAACCACAAAAACACCATTGCCAGCTCGGCCCTCAACGCCACGCTGCAATTCCGGTTTGAGTACGACTACGCCCTCACGCCCCATCTGGCGCTGCTGGCCGGCCTGGGGCTGAACCACTTTTCCAACGGCGCCACCACCAAGCCCAACTTCGGCGTGAACCTGCCTTCGGTGGTGCTGGGGCTGAACTACCACGAGCAGCGCCACCCCGTGCAGGTGAACCCCTACGCGCCGGCGCCCGAAGACGTGGGCCACATGTTCTACAACGTGAGCACCAGCCTGGGCTTCAAGCAGCGCACCGAAGGCGACAAGCAGAAGTACCTCGTGAACTCGGTGACGCTGGCCGTGGGCCGCCGCATGAACCGCAAGTCCAACCTGCTGCTGGGCGTGGAGGGCTTCAACGACCGCAGCCTGAAAGCCACCCTCGACGATACCACCCGCGCCGGCCTCAAACAGCCCGACGTGAAAAAGGCAGGCGTGTTTATCGGCCACGAGCTGCTGTTCGGCCGCCTGGCGTTCGACTCGCACCTGGGCTTCTACGTGTACGCGCCCTACAAATCGAGCACGCCCTACTACGAACGCCTGGGCCTGAAGTACCACTTCACCAACCTGCTGTTCGGTGCCATCGACCTCAAGATTCACCGCGGCGCCGCCGACGTGATAGAGTTCAAAGTGGGGGCAAAGCTGTAAAGCAGTTTATCTGCAGGGCAAGGCGTTTCGGTAGTTGAATCGGACAGTTGGGAGTGTTTTTTTGAGGTACAGAAGGAAGCACCTGCCATCTTTCGGCCGCGGTGAATCATTGCCCGCGCCGACTGCCATGGACACCTTCTTTCTGGTCAACCGCTACCTGCACATCACGGCGGGGTTTATTGGCTTTTTTGTGGCGCCCGTGGCGCTGGCCGTGCGCAAGGGCGGCGCGGCCCACCGCCGGTGGGGGCGGGTGTTCTTCTGGGCCATGGCGGTGGCTGGCATCACGGCGCTGGTGGGCGCCCAGCGCATTCACAGCCTGTTTTTGCTGCTCACGGCGGTGTTTAGCCTCTACATGGCGTTTTTTGGCTACCGCTCGCTCTACCTCAAGCACCTGGCCTGGGACGCCAAAGTGGCCCCGTTCGACTGGGCCGTGGCCGGCGTGGGCCTGCTGGTGTTCGTGGGCACGGTGGGGTATGCGTTCGTGGCCCGCAACATTCCGGTGGGCGTGTTTGGCGGCATAGGCGCCATGACGGCCGCGCGGCAGCTGCGCGGCTACGCCAACGCCGGGCACTGGACCAAAATCCAGTGGCTGCGCAACCACATTTCGGGCTTCCTGGCTTCCTACATCGCGGCCGTGTCGGCCTTTTCCGTCACCAGCCTGCGCTTTATTCCCTTTCCGTACAACTTTCTCTGGCCCACCTTGCTGGGGGTGCCAGTCATTGCGTGGTGGCAGCGGCGCGTGAGCGCGCAGAAGGTCAAGCTGGCACCAAGCTCCGGTTTATCCGGCTCACCAGCGCCGGCCCTTCGTAAATGAAGCCGGTGTAGAGCTGGATGAGCGAGGCCCCCGCCGCCAGCTTTTCCTGGGCATCGGCCGCCGAGTGGATGCCGCCCGCCCCGACAATGGGCAGCGCCCCGTCAGATTGTTGGTGTAGGTAGCGAATGACTTCCGTCGCCCGCGCCCGCAGCGGCCGCCCGCTCAGGCCCCCCGCCCCCAGCGAGGCCACGTAGTGCCCGTCGGTGTGCAGCTGGTCGCGGCTGATGGTGGTGTTGGTGGCCACCACGCCGCTCAGCTGCGTTTCGCGGGCTATTTCCAGAATGTCGTCCAGCTGTGAGTCGGTGAGGTCGGGCGCAATTTTCAGCAGCAGCGGGCGCGGCGCGGGGCGGCGCTGGTTGCGGGCCTGCACTTGCTGCAGCAGCTCAATCAGGGGCTTTTTTTCCTGCAGCTGGCGCAGGTTGGGCGTGTTCGGCGACGACACGTTGACCACGAAATAATCGACGAGTTCCGCTAGGGCGTCGAAGCAGGCCACGTAGTCTTCTGCCGCGCGCTCGTTGGGCGTGTCCTTGTTCTTGCCAATGTTGCCCCCGATGATGAGCTGCCGGTTGCGGCGCCGAGCCAGCCGCGCGGCCACGGCCGCGGCCCCTTCGTTGTTGAAGCCCATGCGGTTGATGAGGGCCTCGTCCTGCGGCAGCCGGAACAGGCGGGGCTGCGGGTTGCCGGGCTGCGGCCGCGGCGTCACCGTCCCGATTTCCACGAAGCCAAAGCCCAGCGTGGCCAGCTCGTCGGTGAGGGCCGCGTTTTTATCGAAGCCCGCCGCCAGGCCCACCGGGTTGGGGAATTTCAGCCCAAACACCTCGCGGGCTAAACTGGGGTGCTGAAAATCGTAGAGCCCCCGCAACAAGGCCTGAGTGCCCGGCACGCGGGCCGCGCGGCGCAGGTTGTCGAAAACCAGGTGGTGGGCGCGCTCGGCGTCGAGATTGAAGAGGAGGGGTTTGACCAGCGCTTTGTACATGGCAATTTATCCGGCCCAGCCTTCGCGGTCGAGGCTCCGGTACTGAATGGCTTCGGCCAGGTGTTGAATGTGAATGTCGTCGGTGCCGGCGAGGTCGGCAATGGTGCGGGCCACTTTCAGAATCCGGTCGTAGGCCCGGGCCGAGAGGCCGAGGCGCTCCATGGCCGTTTTGAGCAGCGTGCGGCCCTCCTCGCTAATGGCGCAAATGTCCTTCACCATCTGCGGCGGCATCATGGCGTTGGAGTGAATGTCCCCGTAGTCGGCAAAGCGCGTTTCCTGCACCGCGCGGGCCTTGTCGACGCGCGGCTGAATGTCGGCGCTGGTTTCGGCCTTGCGGGTTTCCGTCATCTGGTCGAAGGTCACGGGCGTCACTTCCACGTGCAGGTCAATGCGGTCGAGCAGCGGGCCGGATACTTTGTTTAGGTACTTCTGCACCACGCCGGGGCCGCACACGCACTCCTTCTCGGGGTGGTTGTAGTAGCCGCAGGGGCACGGGTTCATGCTGGCTATGAGCATGAAATTGGCCGGAAACTCAATGCTGACCTTGGCGCGCGAAATGGTGACGCGGCGCTCTTCCAGCGGCTGGCGCATCACCTCCAGCACCGTCCGCTTGAATTCGGGTAACTCGTCCAGAAACAGCACGCCGTTGTGCGCCAGCGAGATTTCGCCGGGCTGGGGATTGCCGCCCCCGCCCACCAGTGCCACGTCTGAAATGGTGTGGTGCGGGCTCCGAAACGGCCGCGTGCTCAGCAGGCCCCCGCCGCCCAGCTTGCCCGCCACCGAGTGGATTTTGGTGGTTTCCAGCGCTTCCTGCATGCTCAGGGGCGGCAAAATGCTGGGCAGGCGCTTGGCCAGCATGGTTTTGCCGGCGCCGGGCGGGCCTATCATGATGACGTTGTGGCCGCCGGCGGCCGCTATTTCCAGCGCCCGCTTGATGTTTTCCTGGCCCTGCACGTCGGCAAAGTCGGCCGTGTATTTGTTCACCGAGTGCTGGAACAGGTCGCGCGTGTCCACCTTCGTAGGCGAGATGTCAAGCCGGCCCTCGAAGAAGTCGATGGCCTCCTGCATGCTGCCCACCGAAATCACGTCGAGGTTATTCACAATAGCCGCCTCTTCCGCGTTTTCTTTGGGCAGAACGATGCCCTTAAACCCTTCTTTCCGCGCCTGAATGGCAATGGGCAGTACGCCCTTGATGGGCCGCAGCTCGCCATCGAGCGCCATTTCGCCCATGATGATGTACTCCGGCAGGCGCTCCGTGTTCAGCTGCTGCGAGGCGTGCAGAATGCCCAGCGCGATGGGCAGGTCATACGCCGCGCCTTCCTTGCGGATGTCGGCCGGCGCCATGTTCACCACGGTTTTGGTGCGTGGCATGCGGTAGCCGCGAAACTTTAGCGCCGCCTCAATGCGCTGCTGGCTCTCCTTGATGGCGTTGTCGGGCAGGCCCACCACGTTGAACCCCGTGCCGGCCGAAACCACCACCTCAATGATGATGGTGTAGGCGTTCACACCCTGCACGGCCGAGCCGAAGGTTTTGGTAAGCATGGTAGAGGTAAAGTAAGAGTCTAGCCTTTAGAAGCTGAAAAAGATGCGTCTTACAAACCTACTACTTCATGCCTAATGTCCTACAGCACCAGCTTCTCAATCAGCAGAATCAGGATGTGAATCACTTTGATGTGAACCTCCTGAATGCGGTCGGCATACCCAAAGTGCGGCACACGAATCTCCACGTCGCTAAGACCGGCCAGCCGGCCGCCGTCCTTGCCCGTGAGCGAAACCACTTGCATGCCGGCCTCTTTGGCGGCCTCGGCCGCGCGCAGGATGTTAGGCGAGTTGCCGCTGGTGCTGATGGCCAACAGCACGTCGCCGGGCCGGCCCAGGGCCTGCACAAAGCGGCTGAACACAAACTCGAAACCGTAGTCGTTCGCCACGCAGGTCATGTGCGAGGCTTCGGTGAGGGCGATGGCGGCCAGGGCGCGGCGGTCGTTGCGGTAGCGGCCCGAAAGCTCTTCGGCGAAGTGCTGGGCGTCGCAGAGGCTGCCGCCGTTGCCGCAGGTGAGGGCTTTGCCGCCCTGGCGCAGGCTGGTGGCAAAGACGTCAGCGGCGGCGGCGATGCGGGCCAGGTTTTCCGGCTCGGCCAGAAACTGGTCGAGCACGGCGCGGGCCTCGCTGAGCTCGGCGTGAATGAGGTCGGAGAGAACGGAATCGGGCACGGGGAGGTATTCGGGGTTAGGCCAGCGGCGGGCGCTCGGCGGGAGGCGTGTTGGTCAGGCTGGGGTCGCTCTGCGGGAAGGTGGGCTGGGGCAGGTGGTCGGAAGTGCGGTTTTCGGTCAGGCTCGCGGTGCCGGCGGCCTGGCTTTGGGTGGGGTGCACGGTGGTGTGCTCGGTGTTCACCCGGCCGTCGATGGTGCGGGCGCTGGGCACGCCCACGGGCGGCACGGCGCGCTGCTGCTGGTCGTAGAGCTTGGCTTTCAGCTCGTTGATTTTGTTTTCGTGCTGGCTCACCGAGCGGCGCAGCAGCACGCTGTCCAGGTTTTCGGTGATGAGGTGCAGGGCCAGCAGGCCGGCCCCAATCAGAAACAGGGTGTAATAGAAACTGCGCTCCTGCTCCAGGGCCGACAGGCCGCTGCCCATGCCCATCACGGACGTGCGCACGGCGGGGGCAAGAACGAACAACACCGCCAGCAAGAGGTAAACCATTACGGCAACGGTAACAATGCGTTTGAGGGCGAGCATGGCGAAAAAGGTTGGTTTAAGGCGAAAGATAGGGTTTTCCGGGACGCCGGGTTTTGGCCTTGTACGCGAAAACAACCAGAACGGCACGCCGGGCTTTCGCGCTGGCTACACCAGGGCCGCGTTGGTTTGCATCGAGCTCAGGCGCTGATACACGCCGCCCTCGCGCCGGATAAGCTCGTCGTGGGTGCCGCGCTCCACGATGCGGCCGTGCTGCAGCACCACGATTTCGTCGGCGTGCTGCACCGTGCTCAGGCGGTGAGCAATGACGAGCGAGGTGCGGTTTTGCATCAGCCGCTGCAGAGCTTCCTGCACCAGCTTCTCGCTTTCGGTGTCGAGGGCCGAAGTGGCTTCGTCGAGAATGAGAATGGGCGGGTTGCGCAGGATGGCGCGCGCAATGCTCAGGCGCTGCCGCTGCCCGCCCGAAAGGCGCGAGCCCCGGTCGCCAATCACCGTCTGGTAGCCCTCGGGGCTGGCCTGAATGAATTCGTGCGCGTTGGCAATGCGGGCGGCTTCCATTACCTCGGCCTCGGTGGCGGCGGTGTTGAAGCGGATGTTGTTGAAAATGGTGTCGTTGAACAGGATGCTTTCCTGCGTCACGATGCCCATCTGGTCGCGCACCGAATGCAGCGTGCAGGCGCGCAGGTCGTGGCCGTCAATCAGAATCTGGCCCGCGCTGGGGTCGTAGAAGCGGGGCAGCAGGTCGGCCAGCGTGCTTTTGCCGCCGCCGCTGCCGCCCACCAGGGCCACCGTCTGGCCTTTTTTGATGGTCAGGTTGATGTCGTGGAGCACCGGCGTTTCGCCGTAGCTGAAGCTCAGGTGGTGGAACTCGATTTCGCGCTCGAAGGGCGGCAGCACCGCGGCGTCGGGCCGGTCGCGAATGGCTGGCTCCGTGTCGATGATGCTCAGCACCCGCTCGCCGGCCACCAGCCCGCGCTGGATGTTGCCGAAGGAGCTGGACAAGGCCTTGGCCGGCGTGAGCACCTGCGAAAACAGGATGACGTAGCCGATAAACGTTTCGCCATCGAGCGTCGACTGCCCGCCCAAAATCAGCGTGCCGCCGAAGTACAGCAGCCCGGCCACCACGCTCACGCCCGCAAACTCCGAAAACGGCGAGGCCAAGTCCCGGGTGTTGTCGATGCTGCGCGAGGTGCGGGCGTACTGGTCGTTTTCCTCTTCAAACTTGCCCTTGATGTATTCCTGGGCATTGAAGGCCTTGATAACCCGGATGCCGCCCAGCGTCTCGTCAATCACCGACAGCATGGTGCCCAGCGTTTTCTGGCTTTGCTTGGCCTGGGTGCGCAGCCGCTTGGCAATGGTGGCAATGATGCCGCCGGAAATGGGCAGCAACACCAGCGTGAACAGCGTGAGCGGCACCGAGATGTGAAACAGCACCAGGAAATACGCCACAATGGTGAGCGGCTCCTTGATGACGGCCGTGAAGGTGTTCACCACCGAGGTTTCCACCTCCTGCACGTCGGCCGTGAAGCGCGACATCAAGTCGCCCTTCCGCTCGCCCGAAAAGAAGCCCAGCTGCAAGCCAATGATGCGGTGGTACAAGTCGCGCCGCAGGTTCCGGATGACGCGGGCCCGCACTTTGGCCAGCAGCCGCAGGCTCAGGTAGCGAAACACGTTGCTGAAGAGCACCGACGCCACCACCACGCCGCACACAAAGGCCAGCGCCCCCATCTTGCCGTGCGTGGTCAGCACATCGGCGAAATAGTAGTTGAACGTGTCCGTGACCCACTGAATAGTGGGCTTGAAGCGCGGCAAGTATTCGGGCGCTTTCAGCGGCACCTTGTCCGTTTTGTCGAACAGGACTTTCAGCAGCGGAATAATCAGCGTGAAGTTGCCGATGCTGAAAAAGATGGTCAGCACCGTGTAGAGCAAATACTGCGGCAGAAAAGACATCAGCGGCCGCGCGTACTGCAGGATGCGCAAATAGGTTTTCATACCCTGTTAAAATTCGTGCAGGCGCTGCGCGATGTTCCAGCGCAGGGCCAAAGAGGCATACACTTCGTTACCGTTCAGGTCGGGCGTGAGCGAGTAAGTCTGGTGGCGCGCAATGAGCTTGGCGTCGAGAAACAGGTTGAGGCGGGGCTGGTACGTGGCCGTGAAATCGGCGTGCAGCAGGCGACTTTTGTTGCCCTGGGCGGTTTTGTTGCCGTATTCGCTCACGCGGGTGTTGTAGGATTTGAGCACGTTGCCGCCGTAGTTGCCGCCGGTCACGTCCCCGTTAATGAAGTCCAATCCCTGCTCCGAGTAAAAGGCTTTGCCCACCAGCATGAGGCGGGGAAGCGGCTGGTAGCTGAGCACGCCCAGAATTTCGGCCAGGTTGGCGCCCATGGGGTGGGCGAGGGGCTGCTGGTAGTGCTGGTAGCTGGTGTACATGTCTTCGTGCTGATAGGTGTAGGGCCGCACGTAGTTGAACTCCACCTGCAGGTCGAGGTTGCGCAGGCCGGCCACGTCGATGTACTTGCCGCCCAGCTGGAAAGCCTGCTTGTTGCCCCACCAGCCATTGCCGGCGCGTACTTCGCTGATTTTGAACTCATCGAGCACCAGCTGGCCGTAGAGTTGGGCCGTGTGCGCAATGTTCCATTTGAAATCCAGGCCCAGAATGGCGTTGTCGGCCGAGCCCACCTGCTGTTCCACCGCGCGGTAGAAGATGACGGGGTTCAGGTATTGCAGCTCAAAGCCTTTGCGCTGGCGCACAATTCGGCCGTTCACGATGGTGCTGTCCACGCCGCGCCCTCCCAGAATGGTACTCTCAAACACGCCGATGTTGAAGTTCGGCGTCACGTCGAAGCTGAGGTGGTGCAGCGCCATGTACTTTTTGGGATACACTTGGTCGTCCTGCTCTTTCTGGGCCGTGAGCTCGGCAAACAGGTTCTGGTAATTAAATTTCCAAACCCGCGTGTTGATTTTCAGGAAGAAATACGGCGTGCTGTAGTCGGAGAGAATGAGCGAGCGGTAGCCGTTGCCGATGAAGTTGCGGTCGTGGGCCAGTTGCAGGTTGATGTGCTTGCTGGCCGCGTAGGTGATGCCGCCCCGCGCCGTGAAGAAGTCGTACTGGTCGGGCTTGTTCTTATAAAACTTCCAGAAGCCCTCGTGCGGCACAATGTTGTCGCGCTGAATGCGCGTTTGCACGTAGCCCGGCACGGCTTCCTGGTTGTCGGCTAGGAAGGTGTAGAAGCCTAGCTTCTGGTCGATGGTGCCTTCCAGCTGCACGCCGCGGGTGTTCACGTAGCGCAGGCCGCTTAGCTCGCTGTCCTTGCCGGCTTCGAGCAGCAGCACCGGGTTCACGCGCAGCGTAAAATCTTCGGTCTCGACGTGGTAGAGGTCGGTTTGATTACGGTAGAAGTACGTGAGGAACGGCTGCGGGCTTTGGTTGCTGGCCGCGCCGCGTGCGCTGTTGGCCCAGTTGTCTTTCAGCAGGTATTGGGCGTTGAAACGGTCGGCGCGCGAGAGGCTGCCGCCCGAGCGCGTGACGCTGTCGCCGTACAGCATACGCTCGCCCAGCCGGGCCACCGCGGCGCGCGTGTAGGGGCGCACGCTGGTGTGCGGGTCGTTCAGCGAGTCGGGCCCGAACTTGATGGCGTACCGGTCAATCAGCCGGTAGGTATTCACGTCCAGGGGCACGTAGTTGGCGCCCTGGGTGGTTTTGCTGGCCTTCGCCGGCGGGGTATCAACGGGCGGCACGGGCTGGTCGAACACCAGCCACGGCGATTTGGCTTCCGGGGTGGAGGCGGGCGCCGGCGCCGGAGGAGTGGGGTCGGTTTGGGCCGCCACGGGGCCCGCCAATAGCGCCAATCCGGCGCACAGCAGCAGAGATTTATGCATAAATAGAGATAGGACGCCTGATAAGCGGAACGGCGGGGCCACACACTGGCCACTGGCGGTAATTTCTTAACAAACCTACGCAGCAAGGCGTTGGCAAGGGCGAAGGGTCCTGTGCGGCAGCCCGGTTCGCGCCACCCAACACGTGCTCGGCCGTAAGACGAATTAGGCAGCGGTTTCTTGCCCGCCGCCGCTTTTTGTGCCAACTTCGGGGCCCGGCCGGGCTCTGTCTCCCAGCGTCATTCCCCAATTCTTCTTCGCATGGCCACATCCCCGCTTTCCACTTCCGCCAGCCCCGCCGACCTTCAGGGTACCGCCGCCACCGAGGCGCAGGCCAACATCCACGTGGTGTGCGCCGAGCCCAGCATTGCCAACCACTTCCTGGCCGAGCTGCGCGACAAAGAGGTGCAGAAGGACAGCCTGCGCTTCCGCCGCAACCTGCAGCGCCTGGGCGAAATCATTGCCTACCGCATCAGCGCCCACCTCAGCTACACCGAGCAGACTATCCAGACACCACTGGCCGAAACCCGCGGCAAACTCCTGCACGATTTTCCCATCCTGGCCACCGTGCTGCGCGCCGGCCTGCCGTTTCACCAAGGCTTTCTGAATTATTTCGACCAGTCGCCCAGCGCCTTCGTGGCCGCCTACCGTATCGAAGGCACAGCCCAGGTGCAGGTGCAGGTCGACTACCTCTCGGCCCCCAGCCTCGACGAGCGGGTCCTCATCCTGGCCGACCCCATGCTGGCCACCGGCAAAAGCCTCGTGCAAACGTACCGGGCCATGCTGCGCTTCGGCACGCCGCGCCAAGTGCACATCGCGGCCGTCATTGCCTCGCCCCAAGGCCTGGCCTACGTGGCCCGCGAAATACCCGAAGCCAACCTCTGGGTGGCCGCCATCGACGAAGGCCTGAACGAGCAGGCCTACATCGTGCCCGGCCTCGGCGACGCCGGCGACCTGAGCTACGGCAGCAAGCTGTAGCGGCGGCCGGGGTTCAAAATCCTTTCCACGCTTTTGAACCCCGGCTCTTCGAAATGGGTATCTTTGCCACGCGCCCACCCCGCGTTTGTTGCCCCTTCCACCGCCTGCCTTTCGTCATCCCGTGCTTCATCCCGCCGTTAAATGCGCGTCCGTGTTCTTGTTGAGCACGGTGAAGTTTTTGGGCGGCCCGTTGGCCGGCACTTCCATGGGGCTGCACTTCTGGCCCACGCTGGCCCTCACCGTGGCCGGCATGATGACCAGCGTGTTCATCTTCTCCGGCGTGGGCCGCGCCTGGATGCAACACCGGCAGAAGCAGCGACGCCTGCGCCGCGAGCCCATTTTCACCAAACGCTCGCGCAACATCATCAAGGTGTTCCGCAAGTTTGGCATGGGCGGCATTGCCTTCCTCACGCCCATTTTGCTGTCGCCCATCGGCGGCACGGTCATCGCCACGCTGCTGGGCGTGCCGCGGCAGCGCATCCTGCTGCACATGTTTTTAAGCGCGGTGTTCTGGGGCTCGGCCCTCACCTTCGCCAGCATGCACTTCGGGCACCTGTTCCACCACGGCAAGTAGCTGGCTGAATTGACAATTGAGAAAGAAAGAACTTCATGCTGAGCGCAGCAGAAGCATGACGTTCTGGTTTTTATTAACTTGACTCCTTTACCGCCCGCGCCGCTTCAGCGCCTTCAGGCCGGGGTTCGAGCCGCCTTTCTTGCCCACAAAGGCTTTGGCGCCCTTGCGGCTCTTTTTCTGGCCTTCCACGAAGGGCTTGCCCGTACGCTTGTCGATGGTCACGCCGGGCTTAATCCATTCTTTGCGCTCGTGGAAAGCGCCCTTAAACTCGGGGTCCAGCTTTTTGCGGCGGTCGTCGAGCTCGCGGCCCATCTTCTGCTTTTCCTCAAAAGGCGTTTCCTCTACCTTCACTTCCTCGGGCAGGGGCAGTAGCTCAATCTGCTGGTTGATGAGCTGCTCGATTTCGCCAATGTGCACCATTTCGGCCTCGTTGGCGAAGGTGATGGCCGCCCCGATGTGCTGCGCCCGGCCCGTGCGCCCGATGCGGTGCACGTAGTCGTCGTGCACGATGGGCACGTCGAAGTTGATGACGTGCGTCACCTGCGGCACGTCGATGCCGCGCGCGGCCACGTCGGTGGCCACCATGTAGCGCACCTCGCCGGCCCGAAACGCGTCCATGCTGTTGATGCGGGCGTTCTGGCCTTTGTTGCCGTGAATCACGCGCACCTCGCCGGCCGGCGCCTTGCGCTCCAGGAAGTGGGCCACTTGGTCGGCGTGCTCTTTGGTGCGGCAGAAAAGCAGCACCCGCGTCATGGTTTCGGCGTCGCGGTGCAGCAGGTAGTGCAGCAGGTTGATTTTGGTGAGCAGGTTGGGCGCCTCGTACAGCACCTGGCTCACCGTGGAGGCTGTTTTGGCCGGCGGGCTCACCTCCACCCGCACCGGAAATTCCAGGAATTCCTCGCTCAGCGTGGTCACGCGCTCCGGCATGGTGGCCGAGAACAGCGCATTTTGCCGCTTGCGCGGAATAATTTCCAGAATGCGCCGAATCTGGGGCATGAAGCCCATGTCCATCATCTTGTCGGCCTCGTCCATAACGAAGGTTTTCAGGTCGGTGAGCCGCACGGCGCCTTTCAGGTAAATTTCCAGCAGGCGGCCCGGCGTGGCCACCAGCACATCGAGGCCCTGGGCAATGGTTTCAATTTGCGTTTTAGGCCCCAAGCCGCCGTAAATGGCGAAAATGCGCAGGTCGGTATTCACCGCCAGCGCCTTCAGATGGGTCTCAATCTGCATGGCCAGCTCGCGCGTGGGCGCCAGCACCAGCGCCCGCGGGTTGGTGCCCTGGGCGTATTTCACCTTCATCAGCAGCGGCAGGCCGAAGGCGGCCGTTTTGCCGGTGCCGGTTTGGGCAATGCCCAGCACGTCGTGCCCCGCCAGCAGCAGCGGAATGGTTTGCTGCTGCACCGGCGTGGGCTCGGTGAAGCCAGCGTCGGCCACGGCCGAGAGCAATTGTTTGTTGAGCTTGAAATCGTTGAACGACGGGGCAGTGTTGGGTTCCATTCCGCAAAGGTCGGGCTTTTGTGGCGCGTTTTCCTTCGGCATCAGAAAAGAACGTCATGCGGCGCGCAACCGAAGCCTCTCCACCGCCTCGTTGTAGCGGTCTTGATTACTACTGCGGTAGAGAGGCTTCGACTGCACTCCGCACGATGTCCCTGAACAAAGAGCAAACGCATCAGCAGAACTTTTTTTGTCGATTCCCGCTTCTTTTTCTATCTTTGCCCCACCAAAACAAACACGGTAGATATAGCTCAGCTGGTTAGAGCGTCGGATTGTGATTCCGAAGGTCGTGGGTTCGAGCCCCATTATTTACCCTCCAAAAACGAGTCCCCGGAGAATTATCCGGGGACTTTTTTGTTGCTTGTTTTAACACCGTTTTAATGCGGAGCTAATTTCGACCGTTTTTACTCACCACACTTTTCATCCATGAGTCTTCTCGTCATCGGCAGCGTTGCGTTCGACGCCATCGAAACGCCTTTCGGCAAAACCGATAAAATCATCGGCGGCGCCGCTACGTACATCAGCCTGTCGGCTTCCTATTCGCTGAAAGCGGTGAAGCTGGTGGCCGTGGTGGGCGACGACTTTCCGCAGTCCGACATCCTGCTGCTGGAAGAGCACGGCGTCGACACCGAAGGCCTGCAGGTAAAGCAGGGCGAGAAGTCGTTCTTCTGGTCGGGCAAGTACTCCAAGGACCTGAACTCGCGCGAAACGCTCGTGACCGAGCTCAACGTGCTGGCCGATTTCGACCCCATCATTCCCGATAGCTACCAGGACTGCAAGTACCTCATGCTGGGCAACCTGGCCCCGCAGGTGCAGCGCCTCGTCATTCAGCGCCTCGTGAACCGGCCCAAGCTGATTGTGATGGACACGATGAACTTCTGGATGGACATTGCCCTCGAAGAACTCATCGCCACCATCGAAATGGTGGACGTGCTCAGCATCAACGACGAAGAAGCCCGCCAGCTCTCCGGCGAGTACTCGCTGGTGAAGGCCGCCAAGAAAATCCTGGCCATGGGCCCGAAGTTCCTCATCATCAAGAAAGGCGAGCACGGCGCGCTGCTCTTCCACAAAAACAAGGTGTTCTACGCCCCGGCCCTGCCGCTGGAAGAAGTATTCGACCCCACTGGCGCCGGCGACACGTTTGCGGGCGGCTTCATTGGCCACCTGGCCGCCACCGACGACATCAGCTTCGAAAACATGAAGCGCGCCGTGATTCACGGTTCGGCCATGGCCTCGTTCTGCGTCGAGAAGTTTGGCTCGGAGCGCCTGCTCAACCTCACCGACGAGGAGGTGGAAGCTCGCGAAGCCCAGTTTGCTGAACTGGTGAAGGTGGTGCCGGCCGCGGCCGTGGCCAACGTTTAGGGCCAGGAAATAGCTCGTGGGCTCGCCGCTGTCGGCGGCAGACAACTCTTTGGCGGCAGTGTGGGTACAAGGATTATCCATCCACTTTTCCTTTCCACGCCATGGCCACCAAAAAAGAATCTGACCTGACCAACGAGCAGACTTCGGTTAATCCGTTCGCCAACACCAAAACCGGCGGCACGATGAACCAAAACCCGAACCAGAGCGACCTGACCCAACAGGGCAACCAAACCAAAGGCAACACGCCCGGCGGCAATTTCAACGAAACCCGTCATACCCAGGCCAACAAGCCGCGCAGCAACCCGCAAGGCAATAGCCCGATGTCGATAGACACCAACAGCGCGAAAAAAGGCCCCGGCAAAAAAGCGAACTAACCCCGCTGCATGCCAACGCAAAAAGCCCCGCCATTGCAAATGGCGGGGCTTTTTGCGTTGGCAACAGTGGCTAAAATTCCCAGTCCAGCCACTGCTGATACCCGCGCTGCTGGGCGGCGTCGGCCGTCTCCAGCTTGTCGATGGCGTAGCGCTGGCCGAAGCTGACGCCGGGCGTGGCGGCTAGCCGCACGGTCAGCAAGCGGTTTTGGCGAAACACGCTCACCTCAAATTCTGCCGCGCCGCTGCTGAGCAGCGACTGCAGGTTCATGTCGACGCGCCGGCCGTTGATGGCCACTATTTCATCGTCGACGGTCAGGGCCGCGGCGGCCGGCGAGCCGGGCCAAATGGCCGTGACTTCGGTGCGCTCGTTTTTCACCACGGTTCTAAACCCGAAAAGGCCTTCGGAGGCCGAGGCGTTTTCGCCCACCAGCAGCTGGCAACCCACGGTGTGCAATACCCGGTCGAGCGGCTCCTGCAACGGCGCCGTGCCGTAAATGAACTTGTCGAAATACGCGTGCATGTCGCGCCCGGCCACTTCGTTCACAATGCGCACGTAGTCGTCCTCCGTGTAGCCGATGCCGGTTTTGCCGAATTCCTCGTACAGGCGCCGCATCACATCATCGAGGCTGCGCGCGTGGCCCGAGAGCTGACGCAAGGTCAAATCCAAAATCAGCGCCGCCAGCGCGCCCTTGTGGTACACCGATACCTTGCGGTCGGGCACGCCGTTTTTGTAGCCGTCCAGCCACAGGTCCATGCTGGCGTCGGCCAGGGAGAGGTTTTCGCCGCCGGCATCGTCGTAGTGCTTGCGCAGCACGGTGTTCAACTCTTCAAAATATTGCGCCGGCGTGCGCACGTGGCTGCGGGCCAGCAGGTACTCGCCGTAGTACGTGGTGATGCCCTCGGCGATGAAGCAGGTGCGGAAGTAGTTCTCGCGGCTGTAGTCGTAGGGCTGCATCTCGGCCGGCCGGATGCTCTTGATGTTCCAGGTATGAAACAATTCGTGGCAGCTCACGCCTAGTAACTCCTTGTACAACCCCTCGCTCATGATGAGCTCCGCCGGCCCCAGCGTAATCACCGTGGAGTTGTTGTGCTCCACGCCGTGGTAGTGCTTGTAGGGCAGAAACTGGTTCAGGAAGTGGTAGTCGGCCACTGGAAACCCCCCAAACAGCTCCAGCTGCACCTCCGAAAACGCTTTGAAATCGTGTAGCAGCTGCGGCCAGTTCACGTCGGCCTCGCCCTGCACCCACACGTGAAAAGGCAGGCCGCCGGCTTCGTACTCGTGGTGCGCCAGCGTAAGGCTGGCAATGAGCGGCGAATCGGCAAGCTGGTCAAAATTCTGCGCCGACAGCGTATTAGGAGCGGTTTGGGGCAGGCCGCAAGCTACTTGCCACGCATCGGGGAGCACCAATGTCAGCTCGCACGCCTCCTGCTGGCGGCCCTCGGCATACATCAGCGCCTGCACCGGGTTCAGGTACAGCTGCGACTCGTCGAGCCAGGAGCCGCCGGCGTCCATCTGGTGGGCATAGAAATGGTAGCGCACCCGCACCGTGCGGCCGGCGGCAGAGGCCACTTCCCACCGGTCTTTGGTGAGCTTGCGGTAGGGCAGGGGCTCGTTGGTAACAGCGTCCGCTACCTCGACTCTCTGAATTTTCTGGGCGAAGTTCTGCAGCTCGTAGCGGCCCGGGCGCCAGGCCGGCAGCTGCAGCTCCAGGGGCGCGGCCGCATCGGGGGCCACGTCCAGCGTGAGTTCAATCTGCAGGTAAAACGTGAGCGGGTTCTCGTAGGAAACGCGGTAGTGAATCATCGCCAAAACGGGTTAGAACGGCCTAAAGCTACGGCTCGCTAACGTGCGCTGCGTAAAAGTGGCTGAGGCCCTTGTCTTTTCCAGCCGAAGCCCGTACCTTTGCCGGCCCAACTCGAAACTCGTCTTTTTAAGATTCATTGATATGAAACGTACCTTCCAACCTTCGAAGCGCAAGCGCGTCAACAAGCACGGCTTCCGCAGCCGCATGGAAACTGCCAACGGCCGTAACGTACTGGCCCGTCGTCGCGCCAAAGGCCGCAAGCGCCTCACCGTATCCGACGAAGGCAAGCACAAGCGCTAGGAATTAAGCTGTTAGCCATTAGCTAATAGCTGTTAGCTAACTGCTGAAAATGCAAGACCCACAATCACCTGGTCCCCCTTCTCCCCCGGAGAAGGGGCCGGGGGATGAGGCCACCGGTACCGCGCCGCGCTCGCGCCGCCATACCTTTCCGAAAGAGGAACACCTGTGCCGCAAGAAGCTCATCGAAGAGCTTTTTGGGAAGCAGAGTTCCTCTTTTGGCGTTTACCCCCTGCGCTTCGTCTACACAAAAACCGAAGCGCCCACCACGGCCCCGCCGCAGGTGCTCATCAGCGTGAGCAAGCGCACCTTCAAGCGGGCCGTCGACCGCAACCGGCTGAAGCGGCTCATTCGGGAGGCGTATCGGCTCAATAAATATCGGCTCACGGAGCAACCAAACGGGCACCAAGTCGCTCTGCTAGGTATTATCTTCACGGGGAAGGAAAAAAGTCCACTGGCCCTGGTGGAAAAAAAATTAATTTCCGGTATCCTTCGTTTGATGGGCACGACTGTGGAAGCATCCGCTCCGCCGTCGGCCCCGTAGATTAGCCAGCCGCTACCCGTTCTGTATGACTATCCGCAAAAAGCTACTCGCTACCCTGGCCTTGAGCACCCTGGGGCTGGTTTCCTTTCGCGCCGGCTCGGATAACGAGCGGTACTTCGAAATCGCGAAGAACCTGGACATTTTCGCCACGCTCTTCAAGGAGGTCAACACGTATTACGTCGACGAGGTGACGCCCGCCAAGCTGGTGAAAACCGGCATCGACGCCATGCTGCGCTCGCTCGACCCCTACACCAACTACATTCCAGAGGACGACATCGAAGATTTCCGCACCATGACCACCGGGCAGTACGGCGGCATCGGGGCCTCGGTGGTGAAGCGCAACGGCAAAACCGTGGTGCAAAGCGCCTACGAAGGCTACCCGGCCCAAAAAGCCGGCTTGCTCCCCGGCGATGAAATCCTCGACATCAACGGCGTGGTGGTCGATAAGAAGTCGAACGCCGACATCAGCAAGCTCCTCAAGGGGCAGGCCAACTCCATGGTGAAGCTGATGGTGACGCGCTACGGCCAGGACAAGCCCATCGAAATCGACATCACCCGCGATAAAATTCAGGTCGACAACGTGCCCTACACCGGCATGATTTCCGGCGACGTGGGCTATTTCCAGCTGGGCGGCTTCACGGTGGACGCGGGTAAGGAAGTGCGCGCCGCCGTGACCAAGCTCAAGGAGCAGGGCGCGAAGAAAATCGTGTTCGACATCCGCGATAACCCCGGCGGCCTGTTGAACGAGGCCGTGAACATCTCCAACCTGTTCATCGACAAAGGCCTCGACGTAGTGAGCACCAAGGGCAAGGTGACGGAGTGGAACAAAACCTACAAAGCGCTGGACCAGCCGCTCGACACCCAGATTCCGATTGCCATCATCACAAGCAACCGCTCGGCGTCGGCCTCGGAAATCGTGTCGGGGGTGTTGCAGGACTACGACCGCGCCGTGCTCGTGGGCGAGCGCACCTTCGGCAAGGGGCTCGTGCAGGCCACCCGTCCCCTCAGCTACAACTCGCAGCTGAAGGTGACGACCGCCAAATACTACATCCCGAGCGGCCGCTGCATTCAGGAAATCGACTACGCGCACCGCGCCGATGACGGCACGCTGGGCAAATTCCCGGATTCGCTGCGCACGGCTTTTAAAACCACCGCCGGCCGCACCGTGTACGACGGCGGCGGCGTGGCGCCCGACATTGAGGTGCAGGACCGCGAAATTGCCGACATCACCCGCATCCTGCTTCAGAAAAGCTACCTTTTCGACTACGCCACCCGCTACCGCGCCGAGCACGCCAGCATTCCGGCTGCCCGCGCCTTCAAGCTCACCGATGCCGAGTATCAAAAATTCGTGGCCTTCTTGCAAGGCAAGAACATCAGCTACAGCACCGACGCCGAAAAGGCCCTCACCGACCTCAGCAAGAAGGTGAAGGAAGAAAAGCACTACGACGACGTGAAGCTGGAGCTCGAAGCCATCCGCAAGAAAGTGACCGTGAACAAGGCCAACGACCTGCAACGCTTCAAGCCCGAAATCAAGGAGCTGCTGGAGCAGGAGATTGTGTCGCGCTACTATTTCGAGAAGGGCCGCACCGAAGCCGGCTTCGACGATGACCCTAACATCATCGCCGCCGTGGCCGTGTTGAACGACCCGAACCGCTACGCCGCGCTGCTGAAGCCCTCGGGACAGGCCGCCAGCGCCCGCAAGTCGGCGGGGACGAAGTAATTTTGAGTTGCGTTAAATGGAAAAGCAGGCGCTGAGAGGCGCCTGCTTTTTTGGTACAAGTTGGATAGATTATGGCGGACTGGCTACTAAAGGCGAAGCACTGGCAGATATTTTTGGCGTTTGCCATCGGATATTTCATCTACACCTTTTTGCAAACCGACCCAATTACAGCCGGCTGCGTCTTCTTAGTGTTGTTGGTGCTCTACGTGGGTTACTACGCTATGCTTGGCAATGCCTTGTCTCATTATTTGCCAAGGAAAGTTCATCACAACGTTACTTGGTTTCTCGTTGATGCCTTCGTCGTAATTATAGCTTATGCGATTACTGCCATTGTTTTCGATGGGACATGGGAGGTAAGTGGACTGGCTACGCTTCCCATTTTTTATCTATTCTTTGCTATCGGTCATCTGTTTTGGTTTCCAGCTGTGGCTTTAGTTGCTATTGAAACCAGAAGTGAACCAGAATTTAGCCAGTACGCGGGTACGATGCTGCAAGTATTCTTCTGGCCGATTGGAATCTGGTTTGTTCAACCGCGCCTTAATCGCATTCACAACGCCATCCAAGCCGACACTCTTGATTATCCTCGCTCTTGAAACTTCTTCCCCCGTCTGCTCGGTAGCCCTGCACCGCGTGGCCGACGGCGCCCTCATCGGCCAGTCCGAACTGCGGCTGGATAAGTCGCACTCCACCCACCTCACCGTCTTAATTGAGCAGTTGCTCGAAAACACCGGCCACCGGCTGGCCGACCTCTCCGCCGTGGCCGTGAGCGACGGGCCCGGTTCCTACACCGGCCTGCGCATTGGCGGGGCCGCGGCCAAGGGCCTGTGCTTCGCGCTCGATATTCCGCTGGTGGCCGTGAGCACGCTGCGAGCGTTGGCGGCGCAGGTGGCTGCAGGCACCGCTCACCCCAAAAACTATTGGTATTGTCCCATGTTGGATGCCCGGCGCACGGAAGTGTACGCCGCCATCTATACGCACGAGGGACAGGAGGTGCTGGCGCCCACGCCGCTGCTGCTCGATGCCGATACACTGGCCGAACAATTGGCCCACCGTTCCGTGTTGTTCTTTGGTCACGGCGCGGCGAAATTTCGGGCAGTGCTAGGGGAGCATTCCAACGCGGGTTTTCTGGCGGGGATTGAGCCCTCGGCGATTTCGGTGGGGCAGCTGGGCGTGGCCGCTTTTCACCGGCAGGAATTTCAGGACGTGGCGTATTACGAACCGTTTTACCTCAAAGAAGTGTACACCACCACGCCGAAAGCGAAGTAGCGCAGACTTGTAGTCCGCGCGTATGGGCCGAAAGCGCAGTCTGTTTGTAAATGCTTTATCATCGCGGACTATAAGTCCGCGCTACACTATGGAACCCCTTTTCGTCAACCGCGTGGCCAATTCAGGCCTTGTTACCCTAAACCTGGAAGAATTCATCCACCCTGGCGAGCGGGTGGTGTACGACATCAAGGACAACCTCTTCCACGGCCTCATGCTGCGCGAAAAGGACTTCCGCGAGTTCGTCAAAACCCACGACTGGGCGCAGTACGACGGCAAGAACGTGGCTATTATCTGCTCGGCCGACGCCATTGTGCCCACCTGGGCCTACATGCTGCTCGCCACCAAGCTGCAAGGCCACGCCCACCGCTATGTGTTCGGCAACCTCGACGCCTTGGAGCAGTCGCTCTTTGAAGCAGCCATTGCCGCCCTCAATCCCGAAGAATACCGCGACGCCAAGGTGGTGGTGAAAGGCTGCGGCGACAAGCCCGTGCCCACTTTTGCCTACGTGGCCATCATGCAAAAGCTGTTGCCGGTCACGAGCAGCATCATGTACGGCGAGCCGTGCAGCACCGTGCCGCTCTACAAAAAGCCGAAGGCCGCCAGCGTAGTGGAATAATTGCTCCGCCTGTCCTGCTGAACGCAGTGAAGCACCTTATCACGTCAGGACGACCTGTTCGGACGTGATAAGGTGCTTCACTGCGTCCAGCAGGACAGCTAAGCTGGGCCTCCCGCATTGGTTCGCATCTTTGCACCATGCCCGAGCTTGCCCGCATTCCTTATAAAATTACTTTCCTCACCGGCGTTGCCATTGTGGTGGCCAATATGGTAGGCACGGGCGTCTTCACCAGCCTAGGCTTCCAAGTGATGGGCATTCACAGCGGCTTTGCGCTGCTGATGCTGTGGCTGGTGGGTGGCCTCATTGCCCTCTGCGGGGCCGTGAGCTACGCCGAGCTGGCCTCGGCCATGCCCCGTTCGGGCGGCGAATACCACTATCTGAGCCAGATTTACCACCCCGCGCTGGGCTTCCTTTCGGGGTGGGTTTCGGCCACGGTGGGCTTTGCAGCGCCCACTGCCCTGGCCGCGCTGGCCCTGGGCCAATACGCCAAAAGCGTGTGGCCGGGCTTGCAGCCCACCTGGCTTTCGGTGGCCGTGGTGCTGCTGCTCACGCTGGTGCACGGCAGCAGCACCCGCGTCGGCAGCCGCCTCCAAATCATCATCACGGCCCTGAAGGTGGGCGTGCTGGTGGTGTTCATTGGGGCGGGCGTGGTGGTAGGGGAGGGGCAGCCCATCAGTTTTCTGCCCGATGCTGCCGGCTGGCGCGCGCTACTCAGCCCGGCGTTTGCCGTCAGCCTTGTGTATGTGAGCTACGCCTACTCCGGCTGGAACGCGGCCGTGTACGTCACCGGCGAAATCGAAAATCCCAGGCGCAACCTCTCGCGCATCCTGCTGGCCGGCACCGCCGTGGTGCTCCTATTATATGTAGGATTGAATTACGTGTTTCTCCGCTCCACGCCGCTGGCCGGGTTGGAAGGCCAGGTCGAAGTCGGTTTTGTGGCCGCCACGTCCTTGTTTGGCCCGGTAGGTGGACGGTTGATGAGCGGCATTATTGCGGCGCTGTTGGTTTCCACGGTCAGTTCCATGATTTTGGCCGGGCCGCGCATCGTGCAAACCATGGGAGAAGATATTCCGGCCCTCCGTTTCCTGGCGCCAAAAAGCCGCGCCGGCATTCCCGTGCGCGCGCTGCTGCTCCAAACCGTCATTACCCTGGCCTTCATTCTCCGGCCAGGCTTCAAGGAAGTGTTGGTCTACGCGGGTTTCGTGCTGAATTTGTTCACCTTTCTCACGGTGCTGGGGCTATTCATTCTGCGCTGGCGGCGGCCCGAACTAGCCCGCCCGTATCGGGCCTGGGGCTACCCACTCACGCCCTTGCTTTTCTTGTGCCTGAGCGGCTGGACCTTGCTGTTCATCCTGCGCGACAAGCCGGTAGAGTCCCGCTATGGCCTTTACACGCTGGCGGCGGGCCTGCTGGTGTATTTCGTCATGATGCGGTCTACGCGGTCCAGTGCCGCGCCCCGGGCCAAAGCGCTGCCGTAAATTGCGGCTTCAATCCGGCAGCCAGTAGTGCTGCTTTTTACGTGTACACTATATAATGCTCCTTCGCACCGTTGCGCTTCGGCTGCTGCCGGCCGCTCTGCTCTTGCTTTCCGCCTGCTCCGAGTCGAACCCCAAAACTGATGCTACTTCCGGTAAGGAAGAAACCATGGCCACCACGGCCGATGCCATCGACCCCACCAAGCCAGCCGCGCCCCGCGCCAACGGCAAAGCCCCCGTCGCGGCGCCTGCTCCCAACCGGCCCACCGCCCCCGATACCGCCTACGCGCAAGACGTGGCCCTTTTCCTCGGGGGCCTGCAGCCCAGCCAGCACAGCAACCTCACCCAACTGGCGGCCACGCCTGCCTGGCAGGCCTTCGCCAAAGACCAGGACAAAAGCTGGGAGAAATACCGCGCCACCCACACCACGCGCATGACGCAGTGGGCCAATACCGAGCTCGATTCGGTGCACGCCAGCAGTCCCACCATCTTTTACCCTTTCAGCGGCCCTGATTTCCTGAACGTCGTCACGATGTTCCCCACCAGCCAAACCTACGTGCTCATGGGCCTCGAACCCGTCGGCAGCGTCCCGGCCCGCGCCACGCTCGAAAACCCCAAGCTGTTACCCGCCGTCAAAACCTCCCTCTGGTCGGTGCTCAATTTCAGCTTTTTCCGCACCAACGACATGGCGGTGGATTTGAAGTCTGTTGAGCTAGATGGCGCTTTGCCCTTGATGATGCTTTTCGCTGCCCGCACCGGCAACCAAATCATGGCCATTCGCCCCGTGCAGCTCAACGCCACCGGCCAACTCCAGGACGCCCCAACGGACACTACCCAGACGCTCGACCCTAAGTCCATCCCCGGCGTCGAAATGAAGCTGCGCGGCCCCGACGGCCAGCCCAAAACCGTCTATTACTTCTCCGCCGACCTCAGCGACTGGAAACTGAGCTCCAAAAGTGCCCCGCTGGAGTTTGTGCGGCACCTCGGCCCCCTCACCACCTACGTGAAGTCGGCCACTTACCTCATGCACAAGTCGTATTTCAACAAGGTGCGCCGCACCGTCTTGCGCCGCAGCCGCTACATCCTGCAAGACGATTCCGGCATCGCCATGAAGTATTTCCAAAAAGGTGCTTGGCACTTCAACTATTACGGCACCTATCGCCGCCCCATCAACCTTTTCGCCAAGCAATACCAGCCCGAGCTGACGGCCGCCTACCACGACACCATCCACCCGCCCAAGCCTCTCCCGTTCGGCACCGGTTACAACTGGCGCCAAACCGACTCCAACCTCCTCCTCGCCAAACGTCTGGTTCCCTTAGCCGACTAATCTGCGTATAAAACCAGCCCACAGGGCCGTGGTGGCAACATCACGGCCTTGTTTGTTTTACAGCCAGGGCGGAGTAATCAATATGTCTGCACGACTGCACCATCCTATGAAAGCAACTCATCAGCCTCGTTCCGCACTATACTATATAATAGGAACGGTATTCCTGCTAACCATAACAACCTTAGCTGCTGCCAGTATCCGGCTGGCTCCCTTTCGCCACGGGAGGGAGGTCCGGGCGATAAGGTCGACCCCAGACGATTCTCCACTTTTAGACTCTCTTCTAAAAGCCAACCCGCTGTTAAAACGCGTCGCCCTCAATCCTCAATACGAACTCCAAATCATCTATACCCAAATCAACCGAGACGCCCAGAACCATCCCAGCTTCACTCCCCACACTTACCACCTCAATCCCGGACAATACTTCAACCCCGCCAGCTTAGTCAAGCTTCCCGTCGTCGCTCTTTCTCTCGAAAAACTCAACGACCTCAATAAGCCAGGGGTAACCCGTCGCACCATTATGGCCACTGGCACCGCCTGGCGTTGCCAAACCCCCGTCCCCTTCGCGGCTCCTGCCGACAGCGACCGCGCCGCCACCGTTGGCAACTACATCAAGCGCATGCTCCTCGTAAGCGACAACGTCGCCTACAACCGCCTCTACGAATTCCTCGGCCAGCGTCCTCTCAACCAGCGCCTCCAGGAAATCGGCCATCCCAGTGCCCGCATCACCCGCCGCTTTGCCCCCTGCGACACCGCCGCCAACCGCCACACCAATCCCATCAGCTTTCACACCTCCCGCGGCGATACTCTATATAAGCAACCGGCCCAGTACAACCCTACCGCCTACCGCAGCCCACTCGGCCGCGTCCTTAAAGGCCGCGCATACCAAGCTGGCCGCCGCGTCATCCCCGAACCCTACGATTTTACCACCGCCAATCATCTCCCGCTCGCCGATATCTCCTCCTTCCTCCAAAGCATTCTGTTCCCCGAATCTGTCCCCACTGCCCAGCGGCTCCGTCTCACGCCCACCGATTACGCCTTCCTCCGCCGCTACCTCCACGCCACACCCCACGAGTCCGGCTTCCACGCCTACGGCCCTGCCCGCTACTTCGACGCCTACAAGAAGTACCTCTACTACGGCCGCAACCCCACCACTCCCCGCCAATCCAACCTCCGCATCTACAACATCGTCGGCATGTCGCACGGCTACCTCGCCGATGTTGCCTACTTCGCCGATTCTCTCCACCAGTCCGAATTCCTCCTCAGCGCCGTGCTCTACGTCAACCAAGACGGCATCATCAACGACGGCGTTTACGAATACGACAGCATAGGCCAGCCCTTTCTCGCCCAGTTAGGCCGTCAGATTCATCAATACGACGGCCAACGCCCCCGCTTATACCGTCCGAACCTCGCCGAATTCTTTATCTCTGAACTCACCCGCTAAAATTGTGCAGTAGGCCCGGTATCCTAAGTATTTGATATTAAATACCCCGGCGTACAAAAAGCGGCTTGGTTACGGTTGCCCCGAGTAAAAGTTTTTATACAGCCCTTGCTATCCCAAAAAAAACCTCCTACTTTTGCACTCCCAATCGCCAATAGGGCTACGGGTTCTGCCACAACAACTGCTGTGTAGAAAAATTGAAAGGTTCGGAACTTCACGCTTGCCGTATTTGTATCGTCTCTCGTGCCCGCTTCGCAAAGTCCTAAAAATTAATTTTCGTAAGGCCTTGCAAAAGCATAAAAAGTGCCTTACCTTTGCACCCCGCTTCGATTGGAGGCGGAAAGAGTTTGAAAAGCGGAAGAAGAAAAAATAAAAATTTTCACCTTTTGCTTGTCGATTCAAAGGTTCCTCTTACCTTTGCACTCCCAATCGCAAGAAAGGGGTTTAAAAAAAAGAAAAGTAGGCTCACAATAAGCCTCACTGCTTCACCAACTGGGTGTTGCACACGTTCTTTGAATGTTTGGAAAAGACAAATAGTAAGGACGCGGCTTCGCAAGAAGTGCGGTGAAATTACAAGCGTAACACGAATACATATAGCTCGTTAAAGCGGGTCGGATTCGCACTCGACATCAGCTCATCTTCGGGTGAGTGTAGAAATTTTTACAATG